>NZ_JAAKGU010000013.1:0-168794 GCF_011043685.1 Paenibacillus apii
GTCCATTGTTGAGGAACAGCAGGCTTTTTTTGATGGTGGTATTGCGTACTTGAAGCCGCTGAATCTGAAGACCGTTGCCGCCCGATTGGGGCTGCATGAATCGACCGTCTCCCGCGCTGTTCAGAATAAAGTGGTCAGAACGCCCCATGGGTTGTTCGAATTAAAGTTTTTCTTTTCCTCGGGACTATCTACATACGAAGGAGAAGGAGCCTCATCCGAGCGTATCAAGTTCATAATCAGACAATGGATTGAAGACGAAGATAAAGGAGCCCCCCTTTCCGATCAGGGCATTACCGACCTGCTCGCCGCCGAGGGGATTCGGATCTCCCGCAGGACAGTCATGAAATATAGGGAAGAGATGGGCGTGCTGTCGTCCAGGCTTCGCAAACAAATAAAGATGTAATGCCGGTTTCCTATGATCAGCGGAGGTTTCTATGGCAGAATTAATGACAATTGCGGATACGGTGGAACAGGTTGCAGAGGCGATCTCGGTGGCCTTGAAAATCGATGTTGAGATTGTGGATGCCCACAATGTCCGGGTTGGCGCGACAGGCAAAATCAAAGCGCTGATCGGACAAAAGCAGGAAAACGGCCACGTCAGCCGTTTTGTTCTGCGCACGGGGGAGCCATCGGTGATTGAGCAGCCGGGCTTTCACCGGCTGTGCTACGGATGCAAGCTGCAGCATCAGTGCGATTACACCAGCGGCGTATTATGCCCTGTCTTGTACAGGGGAGAGGCGATCGGCGTCATCAGCCTGGTTACGTTCGATCAGGAGAAGAAGCGGCAGATTATAGAAAACAGGACGCAATTAATGGATTTTATCTCCAAAATGGCGGAATTGCTCAGCGACAAGCTTGCCAAGCAGCACCTTCACGATATGCTTCAACTGCGGACCCGCGAACTCGATACAGTGCTGGATTCGGTGTACGAAGGTGTTCTTGTGGCCGATGCGGAGGGAAAGATTACGTTTTTGAACGCCTTCGCGCAGGCCCATCTCAGTCTGGAGCCCCATAAGGTGATTGGACAACCCGTTTCATCCATACTCCCCGGCTCAATCCTGGCGCAGGCGGTTCGGACCCGGACCTTGGTTCCTGATCAGAAAATCGTTTATCGGGAGGGCAAGAACAAAATTGGCCTGTACAGCAGAGCTTTTCCAATAGAAATGAACGGGGAATTCAAGGGCGCGGTGGAGACGTTCCAACTGACCGAAGACCTTCATAAAATTGCCAGCCGGCTGGATAATGAGGGGGAAACGGGTCTTGATGATATTCTTGGAGCGGGAACAAAAATCGCGGAGCTGAAACGACTTGTCGGCAAGCTGTCCGAAAGTCCCTCGAACGTGTTGATAACGGGTGAGAGCGGTACGGGCAAGGAACTGATGGCGCGGGCGATTCATCAAGGCGGCTCGCGTAAGGATCAGCCGTTCATCGCCGTAAACTGCGGCGCCATTCCCGAGCCCTTGCTTGAAAGCGAATTGTTCGGTTACGAAAGTGGGGCTTTCACCGGAGCCAGACAGGGCGGCAAGCCGGGAAAATTCGAGCTGGCGGATAAAGGCACGCTGCTGCTCGACGAAATTGGAGATATGCCCATTTACTTGCAGGCCAAGCTGCTCAGGGTATTGCAGGAGCGGAAGGTAGAACGGATTGGCGGAAGCAAATCCATACCGGTCGATGTTCGAATTATCGCGGCAACCCATCGGAACCTGGAGGAGATGGTGCAGAACAGAGAATTCCGCGAGGACCTCTTTTACCGGCTCAATGTGGTTCCGATGGTTGTCACGCCGCTGCGGGAGCGCAAGGAAGATATTCCGCTCTTGATCCATTACTTTATTGAAAAAGCGAACCGCAAGCTGCAGAAACATTTTCTCGGATGCGATCCCGAACTGCTGGAGACATTCCTGTCGTATTCATGGCCGGGCAATATCAGGGAGCTTGAAAATACGATTGAATACATGTGCAACATTGAAAGCATGCCCGGACTGACTCTGGCCAGCTTGCCGGAGCGAATTCTTAAAGCGTTGAATACTCCGACCGTGGCCCGAATGGGCGGGTACTCGCTGAAAGATGCGGTGCGCGAAACGGAACAGGCCGCTCTGACCCGGGTATTGAGTCAATATTCACTGAGCAGGGACATTGATCAAATTCTGAACATCCTGGATATAAGCCGGGCAACGCTGTACCGGAAACTGAAGGAGTACCGCTTGTCTCAAGATTGAGACGGCGTTTCATTTTTGAGTCTGCCGCTTCAAATCGTCTTTAGTCCCATAAACTTCGCCCATTTCGGGCGGAGTTTTTTGGTTTGGGCCCCGATTGGGCCGCTCTTTAGTCTCATATTTGAGATTGATGCCGAGGAACGGTTAACAGGATTTCGGTAAAATGGAGCGTTTGGCAAAGGTCTGAAAAAAATTTTTCCCGGTGTGACGGGGTATTTGAGGCATTTCCCGATTATTCTCGCCGGATTGGCATCGAATTTGCTTGTTAATAGAGTAGAGGTGCAAGCAAGGTCATGTTAAGGTATTGATCGTTCGTTAAAAGCCGAAAAATTCGTTATTGTCCTTTCCACCAATTCATGCTATATTACTTTTTGTGCCGCATTATTTTTATATCATACGCGGTCGTGGCGGAATTGGCAGACGCGCACGGTTCAGGTCCGTGTGGGCTAACCCCCCGTGGAGGTTCGAGTCCTCTCGACCGCATACCTAAATAGATAACCGCAGGCACAATCCTTAAGCAGCTCTTCAATTATGAAGAGCCTTTTTCTTTTTTTCGGCGGTCTATTTTATTGGAAAAGAAGTGAGGTTATGATTCAGCCAGGCGTGAAGGTGAAGCAGGGATTTCTCGATAAATATTTTTCCGGCGAGGCGATTGATTACCGGCAGATTATCTCGCTGTTCATCCCGATTCTGATTGATCAGGCGTTTGTGGTCGGCCTTAATCTGATCAACACGGCCATGATCAGCTCGGCGGGGGTAGCGGCCGTCAGTGCGGTCAACATGATTGACTCGCTTAATATTTTTCTCATCAGCGTGCTGATCGCCGTGGCGACAGGCGGGACGGTTGTTGTGGCCCAGTATAAAGGAAGCGGCAACCTTCTGATGGTCTCCAAGGCGACTGCCGGAGCCGTGTCTTCGGTGTCTCTGCTCGCGCTGTTCGTCGGGCTGTTCGGCATACTGTTTCATGGCCCGCTGCTTAACCTGCTGTTCGGCGCGGCTGAACCGGATGTTATGGCCAATGCCCGGACATATTTGATCGGAAGCAGTATATCCTACCTGGGAATTGCCGTCGTGGAAGCGGTATGCGGAGCCCTCAGGGGCACCGGAAGAACGCGGGCGTCGCTGGTGCTGTCGCTGATCATGAACCTGATTTATGTACTCCTCAATCTCGTATTCATCAATCTTTTGCAGATGGGCGTTCTCGGCATGACAATCTCCATTAATGTCGCCCGTTATTTGGGGGCTGCTTGCGCGCTGTATTATTTATTCCGGATGGACAGCAGCCTGCATATCCGAATCCGCGATATCCTGACGTTCAATTTATCTATGCTGAGAAAAATCATGTTTATCGGCCTGCCGTTCGCGGCGGAGCAGATGTTTTTTAACGGAGGCAAAATCCTGACCCAAATCTTCATCGTCAGTCTTGGCACGTATGCGATTGCCGCCAACGCGATCAGCTCCGCTCTGGCCGGAGTGATGCAAATCCCCGCGAATGCGCTCGCTTTGACGATTATTACGGTAGTCGGTCAGTGTATGGGTGGGGAAAATATCCGGGATGCGAGAAAATTCACCAAATCCTTTATTATGGCTTCCTCGCTTTCCTTTGCGGTCATGGGGCTGCTGATTCTGCCGTTGTTCAATCCGCTCGTTTCGCTGTTTAATCCCCCGGCCGAAATTGTGGACGATATTTTCTGGATCGTGCTGATCAATACGCTTGCCCAAATCCCGCTGTGGTCGCTCAGCTTTATCATGCCTTCCGCGCTCAGAGCGGCGGGGGATTCGAAATTTACGTCCATCGTTTCCATGCTGTCCATGTGGCTGTTCCGCGTCGTGCTCGGTTACATTTTGGGGATCGTTCTCCATTTGGGCATTCTCGGCGTCTGGCTCGCAATGGATTGCGAATGGGCCGTACGGGGCGGGATCTTCCTGAAGCGATTTCTCGGCAAAAAGTGGTATCAGCACCGGCTTATTTAACAATTGTGTTAAACTCCCGCTTGGAGGCCGGGAATTCATTGCCCGGGATAGAGGGACTGCCTTATGATGGATGTAATCAATCCGTCTAAAGGGGGTACAGTAAATGGCGCAAATTATTTTCTATACGAAAAATGGCTGTATGGGGGGCGCCCGACAAAAAGCGCTGCTGGAGAGCTACGGTCACACGGTGGAGGAGCGGTCGCTGCTTGATACAGAATGGACGCCTGAAACGCTGCAGCCGTATCTGGCCAGCCTTGAGCTGAAAGACTGGTTCAACCCGAACGCCCCTTCGGTCAAAGCGGGCCGGGTCGTCCCGGGAGCTCTTTCCCGGGAGGAGACGCTGGAGCTGTTATGCAGCGACCCGATTCTGATCAAGCGCCCGCTGATCGACACCGGCAGTCAGGTTTTTGCCGGCTTTGATTCGGAATACCTGAAGGAGATCGGCCTCTGTGAAGTTCCCTCGGGATACAATACAGGGTGCCAGATGAAAGACCAGGGAAGCGCCTGTTCGTCTTCCGAGGCGTGAAGGGCGCTGGGAAACCAATAATCGAAGCGTGTGGAATGAGAGAGTGCCTTTTTAGGCGCTCTCTTTTTTTGGGGTTGGCGGGCGATTTGCGCCGGGTGGCGGTGGGATGGTCAGGGTCTTCACCTAATGTTAACTTAGCTCCCGTGTTTTCCGAAGCTTTGTTGAACAGCCTTGGTATTTGATTGTGCAGGCAGTATAGTGTTTGTTAATTACTCTGGCGCTCAAGAAGAACCACCCGGCGGTGCGCATTTGAAGTATAAATGATACGAAATAAAGGGGAGGCAGGCGAATGCCGAACAGGATTGCAATTGGCAGCAGCGACGGGCAATGGATTGACCAACATTTTGGCAGCTGTGAGCAGTTTATGGTTTATGATGTATCCGCGGCGGGTGATTGGACGCTGGTGGAAGTACGCACAACGGGAAGTGAAGGCTTCACCGGCAGGCACAGCCAGGAGCTGCTGAACCAAATTGTAGCTCTTATATCCGATTGCAGCACCGTGCTTGTCAGCCGGCTCGGCATGGGGGCCTCGGAGGAGCTTAAGGAGCGCGGGATTGCGTTCAGCACCGATTATATCTCAATAAAGCATGCTCAGGAGAAGATGGTTACGGTTTGAGTTTGAGTCCTCCGCCGTTTCGTGATGTTATCTGAAGCGGAGGTTGTGCCTTCTGTGCTTTTTGCTGAAACGATACAATCGATTCAATCATAGCGTTTTCAGCCTGCGGGTTCAGACTCCGTGGTTGGTCCCGGACACCTCTGCCACCGTGGACACTTTCGGCAGCAGTTCGCGATAAACGTCCAGCATCTCTTCCGCCATGCGTTCGGTACGGTAGAAGTCGAGTCCGATGCCGGAGCGGACTCGGTAGCGCCGCCGCATGACGTCGTCGGAGAGGAGCCGGGCAATCGCATCCGCGAGCGCTTTGGCGTTTCTGGGCGGCACCAACAGGCCGGATTCCCCGTGATCCAGCGCCTCGGGAATGCCGTCCACCTCTGTCGCGACGATCGCGCAGCCCGATTCCCTGGCTTCAATCAGGACAAGCCCGAACGGCTCCTTGTGGGAGGCCAGGACGAATACATCGGCGGCTTTCATCCACCGGCGGCTTTCGGCCTGAAAGCCGGCGAACCGGATGCGGCCGGAGAACGGGGAAGCGGAGGCCCGCTCTTCGAACTTGGCCCGGTCCGGACCGTCGCCAACGATATACAGCCTGGCGTCCGGATGGCTGCCCGCAAGGAGATTGAACGCGTCAATGAGGTCGGAGATCCCTTTGCGCTCGTACATGCCGGCAACCGTAACGATGGCCCGCCCTTCCAAAGGCTCGGGGCTTAAATCCGATTGGCGCGGGCTACCGATCGAGCCGTTCAGAATGACGCGCAGCTTGTCCCGCTTGACGCCGCGGTTTGCCATGGCATCGCAGACCGCCTGGCTGACGGCAATCACCCGGTCGCCGACTCTCATGAAATCGGCGCTCTTTTGAAATTCGTTATGCACATGGGTTACGATCTTGTACTTGCGGAAGCCTCTCAGATAACGGGCGAACAGCGCGCCGGTCATCATATGCGCATGAATGATATCAGGGGAGAAGTCCGCAACCATCCGTCTGAAATTAAAAACAGCCCGCAAGAGCTGGGCTGGCTTTCTCGTCTGGTCCAGTCGGTAGTGACGAATGTGATTTCGGGCAAGAAGCTCTTCGTACTGGCCGCCTCCCGATATGATTCCTACCTCATGATTTCTTGCAGTCTGCTCGCAGGCCAGGTCGATCATCACGTTGACGATACCGTTGCCCGACTCTTTGACATGATTGGCAATATGAAGGATACGCACCAAGGTCCCCTCCTTATACAGGCCGTTTCTTGCTTTCAATGACATAGACCGGCTTCTCGCGCTTTTTCTCCCGGCCGTACAGCTCATACAGCTTGATTTCCTTGAGGAACTCATAATACATCCAGAAAAAAGCGACGCTGAACCCGGCAATACCTTTCGTAATCATCTTGCGGACGAACAGGGTATAGACGAACTTAGCAGGCGGACGGAACAGAAGCCTCATCAGACTGAACGGCCGCTGCTTGTCATATTCTTTTCTCGCCTCGAGATCGGTGTATTTATTGAAGCGCTGTACATGGTCCTGAATGCTGCGGTACCCGTGATGCCAGAGCGTACCCGCAAGACAAGGCACGGCGGAAGGGTCGACATCCGGGCCTTCATGAACAAGGACATCCTTCATCCGCACTTCGTCTTTCTTGTACAGCCTCACGAGGTGCTCGCCCCTTGGCATCCACTTGCCGAGAAAATCGCCGATCCGGTAGACCGTATAGGCCTTTACCTCATTTTCCGGCTGCGCCTTCCAGTTCAAAAGCGATTGCTGTAGCTCTTCGCTGACTTCTTCATCCGAATCAATAAAAAAGATCCAGTTGCTGGGAGCCATGTCGGCCCCGAATATACGCTGCTTGGCGTACCCCGGCCAAGGATTGTGGTAGACGCTGCAGCCCAGACGCTCGGCGATAAGAACCGTTCCATCTGTGCTGCCTCCGTCGACGACGACGATATCATCCGCAAAAGGACGGCAGGAGAGTATGGCTTGCTCGATTTTCTCCTCTTCGTTCTGAGTGATAATCACAACAGACAATCGTTTGGTGTCAGTCAATGGTTGGTTCACCTCTTTCGGGTTATTCGCCAGCTAAAACGTTACGGAATTTAAGTGTTGTATGTTTATATTTTTCATAATAAATGGTTTTAGCTTTAGTTTAATCCTTAACCGGAATAAGTGTATATACTACAATAGTTCACCTTATATTCATCCGATGGGGTGAGGGGAAATTGTTACAAATTCATTAAAACATGAAAAGCAGGCATTCAGGTCATTGACGTAGAACGGGTGAAAACAATATAATCCTATCAAGTAAGTTGGAATTAACCAATTCTACCTTGTGAAAGAATGCACCATCCATATCTTTAACCCGAGCGGATCACCGCAGGCCTTGCTTTCTCTTTAAGGGGAATGTGGGGCTTTTTTTGTAGAATTTTGAATGTTGCTGGTGTCATATGAGATAGGTACAAGTCGTTTGAAGCTTCAAAACCTAGTATTCGCATTGAAAATATCATATTAAAAAGGAGTGATTGAGGTGTCCCGTTATCCTTTGATCTCATCCGGCACAATCATCGAAAGTTCCCCTGAGGAAAGTGTTCAGTCGCCTATTATATCCATACGGCAGCTCGGTAAATCTTTTCAATCCGGGGCCGGCAAGAAAGCCGTTCGATACCAGGTGCTGAAAGACGTCGATCTGAGCATTAACAAGGGGGAGTTTTTTATTCTCCTGGGCCCGAGCGGCTGCGGCAAGTCCACACTGCTTAACCTGATTGCCGGATTTGAGAAGCAGACCGAGGGTGAGCTGCTTGTAGGTGGCGAGGCGGTCGACCGTCCCGGAAAAGAGCGCGCGATGGTGTTTCAGCACCCGGATGCCTCTTTGTTCCCCTGGCTGAATGTAAGAGAGAATATCGAGTTTGGCCTGCGCATGCAGGGGATGAGGAAAGGGGAGCGCAAAGCGATATCCGACCGGTACATCGAACTGGCGGGACTAACGGGACATGAGCGCAAATTTCCGCGAGAGCTGTCGGGGGGCATGAAGCAGCGGGTGCAGATCGCCAGAGTGCTCGCCAACGAGCCGGACATTCTGCTGATGGACGAACCGCTCGGGGCGCTCGACGCATTCACCCGCAGAGTCATGCAGGAGGAGCTGGTGCGAATCTGGTCGGAGACGAAGAAGACGATCATTTTCGTCACGCATGATATTCAGGAAGCGGTGCTGCTCGGCGGCCGGATCGGGATTATGTCCATTGGGCCGGACTCGCGGGTATTCGAAATCATGGACAATCGCCTGGAGTATCCCCGTGATTTGACCTCGCGGGAATTTAATCTGATACAGAAGAAGCTGCAGGGTATTTTTCAAGACGATCTATATTTTCATTTGTAAAAAAGAAAGGAGGAAAACGCATGCGTTATGTTCGGAAGGGCCTGCAGATGGGGATCGTTTCCTGGCTGCTGTTCCTGATTCTGTGGCAGATCTTCGCCATGAACTCGAATCAGGACTATTTTCCGACTCCTGTACAGACGTTTCGCGGAGCGGTTGAACTGATTGCCGACAATTCGCTGGTCACTTATGTCTTTATCAGCTTTAAACGGGTGCTGCTCGGATGGCTGCTTGGCAGTCTGTTGGGCATTCCGGCGGGCCTCTTGATCGGCAGGTTCAAATGGCTCCGGCAGCTGGTCGAGCCTTATCTGAACTTTTTTCGGTTCATTCCGGCCCTGGCCTTCATCACTTTGTTCATTCTGTGGTTTGGGATCGGCGAGCAGTCGAAGGTCATTCTCATTATGTATGCGACGCTGTTCATCGTCATTCTGAACACGGCGGCCGGCGTAGTGAATGTCGAGGATGACAAAATTCGCTCAGCAAGGTCGCTTGGAGCTTCGGAGCGGCAGATTTTGATCCATGTGATTATTCCCGCCGTCGTTCCCGCCTTCTTTAACGGGGTCCGGCTGGCGATGGGGAATTCGTTCATGGCCATTGTCGGCGCGGAGATGATTGCGGCCAACGAAGGGGTCGGCTATCTCATCTGGACTTCGCGGCTGTACTCCAAGACGGACTGGATTTTCGTCGGACTGCTGCTGCTCGGACTGATGGGCTTTACTGGGGATCAGCTGCTGCGCTGGCTGGGAAAGACCTCGCTGAAGCGCTATGGTATTGCCAAAGAAACAAGATTTGGAAGGTAAAATTTGAAAGTAACCTATGGGGGGACAAGAAAAGTGAGAAACAAGCAGAGCCGGATTTGGAAAGCTGTGGCGGGAGCCATGTTGTTAACGGGAATACTGGTGTCGCTGTCGGGCTGCGGAGACGCCAAGGCGGAGAATAAGGAAGCTTCGGGCGCTCCGGCTCTGCAGAAGGTACGCGTTGGGGGAGATTCCGCCATATTCTCGCTGCAATTTCGGGTAGCCAAGGAGCAGGGAATCTTTGAAAAGAACGGAATTGACGCCGAAATATCGACCTTCTCCTTTGGGATCGACACGCTGAATGCGGTGCTGACCGACCGGGTGGACGTCGGAGAAGCGATGGACTATGCGGCGCTCAGCGCGATTTCCAAAGGGGACCTCAAGGTATTGTCCTTGTTCAATTCGCCGAAAGCGACCAGTTCGAAGCTCTTTGCCAGAGACGGAATCAGCAAGCCGGAGGATCTGGTGGGCAAGAAGCTCGGCGTACAGAAAGGAACTGTGAACGAGTACATTTGGGGCAAATATTTCGAAACGTTCCATATCGACCCAAAGGCCGTTACTCTCGTCCCGCTGCAATCTACGGCTGAAATATTGGCGGCATACGACAGAGGAGATATTCAGGCCGCCTGGTTCGGCACCGCGTTCTTCGACAAGGCCGAGAAGATAAAGGGTTCGGTAGCGCTTAACGACCAATCCGCCATTAATATCCGTACGAAGGGATTTTTGGTCGCCAAGGGTTCCCTGATTAAGGATCATCCCGAAATCTCGGCGGAACTGAACAAGTCGCTCGCTGAGGCTTCCCAGTATATTATCGATCATCCGGAAGAGGCCGCCGAACTGGCGTTCAAAGAGCTGAAGATTCCCAAGGAAAACGCCCTGAATGAAATTAAGAATCAATGGGAGTTCGATGTCCGCTTCAAACAGGAGGACTATGACCAGCTGAAGGAGATCAAGGAATGGAGCATTGCCAACGGCTATATCGAGCAGGATTTCAATCTTGACGACAAGCTGGCTCTGGATGGTCTGAAGGAAGCCTTTCCGGACAAAGTCGATATTAAGTAAAAAAAAGGAGATGTACTTCAATGAGCGATTTGAAAAACCGGCTGCATGAGGAGCTTGCCGTCAAGAACGCCTGTCAGGTTGAAGGTATCAATGCCGACCCTGCCATTTTTGAAGGGGTAGGGCTGGGTGACGTCTATCAGGAACAAATTCAGACGCTGTTCGACTACAATCTGCATAATCATACAGGGGTTGTTCTCCCGGTATGCTTCTATACCCCGGGTGGACTGCGGGTAGCTTACCGCTGGAATGACCGCTCTCCGTACAAGCTGCGCAGAGAGGGCAACCAATTCATCCTGTACCATGAGCGCAAGGAGCTGTTTCAGGTAACACTGAAGAAACGCCCCAAATATTACAGCCTGAAAACGTCCGACGGCGCCAACATGAATCAGGTAGCGACTCATAACGGAGAAGGGGCCATCTTCGTCTCCTACAGCAACGAGTGCTTCCTGAAGGAAACCGGCCATGACTGCAAATATTGCAATATCAACTATACGCATGATACGTATGGGGAAGAGCATGGCGTAAGCTGGAAATATCCGCGCCAGATTGGCGAAACGGCTGCGGTTGCTTACAAAGAAGGAGCCAAGCATATTACCATCAGCGGAGGATTTATCCCCGAACGGAGGGAGATTGATTACTACTTCGACGTGGCGGAGGCGATTCAGGAGCATACCGGACTTCAGGACTTCAATGGCACAGCCGTAATCGGCGCGCCGCTGGACCTCAGCATCCTGGAGCGTTACAAAGATGCCGGCTACCGTACGGTTGCCATGAACCTCGAAATATGGGATAAAAACATTTTCAATTCCGTCTGCCCCGGAAAGGTGATTCACTGCGGCGGCTGGGATCATTGGGTCAAAGCGCTGGAACGGGCTGCAGTCGTCTTCGGGCACGGCCGTGTCCGTTCCAACTTTGTCGGCGGCATGGACACGAAGAAGTCGACGCTGGAAGGCGTGAAATATCTTGCCTCCCAGGGGGTTATCGCCTACGCCGGGTCCTGGATTCCGAACCTCGGTTCGGAGTATGAGGGCCACCGGTCGCCGCTTCCGGAATGGCATTTGGACGTTGCGTACAAGACCGTTGATATTTTCCGCAGTGCCGGGTTTACCTATGAGCAGCTGTATGATTCCAGCGCCTCGGCTGACGGAATTTGGAATGATATTTACAAGATTGAGGATGAGCGGCTGCCGATATTCCATAGCGAGACGGCTGCGGTCTAATTAACAGCAACAACCGGGAGGCGCTCGGCCGTGTTACAGGCCTGAGCGCCTCCCGGCCGTTTTAGCCGCCGTATAACGAACTAGGATTGCGCATCGCGATTACAGGTGAGGGATTCTCGCTACCGCCCGTTCCCTCTTTACCCCGCCAGCTCCTTGCCGTTATACATGTATATTTTCTCCTGCCCGTCGACGACGGTCTTCAAATGCACATTTCGTCCCCACAGCCGGTGAACGAGCGGAAGCGTGCGTTCGACGTATTTGCGGTCTAGCTCCAGGCCCTCAAAGCGGTTGTCCAGCAGCAGCTCGCCCCGGCCATGCAGGTCGTCGTCCTTGACCGTAAGGTACGGGAAGCCGCCGTTGGTCCGGGATCGAATCAGATTGTTCTTGATTTCCTCCACGTCTTTCGCCGTCACTCTGTACACCTGATCTTCCTGCTTGAAGACGAACAGATCCATCTCTTCCGCCAGCTCCTGCGTCAGATAGTTGCGGATGAACGATACGTCCGACTCCGTCTCCCGGATCTCGAACAGTGCTTGGGGTCCTTCCTTCTTCTCGATATGCCGGAGCATCATGAGTCCGAGATAGTAGGGATTGATTCTGCCCGGGGAAGGCTGGATGACGCCGGCATTCATTTTGGCAAACTCGACGATCTCCGAATCGCTGAGGTCCAGCTCGCGGACGAGCTTCAGATGCCAGTAGCTGGCCCAGCCCTCATTCATAATCTTCGTCTCCATCTGCGGCCAGAAATACAGCATTTCGGCGCGGAGCATGTACAAAATTTCCCGCTGCCACTCCTCCAGATACCGGCTGTTCCCTGCGATAAAGCCGATAACATCCTTCACGCCTCCGTCCGCTTCGCGGAAGCCCTCTTTACGGCCGAACCGGACAAACGGGTCGACGTGCTCCTGAATGGCGATGCCCGCGTCCAGAAAGGCCTCGACTTCGTCCGCGCCGTATTCGTGGCTGAAATGCTCGATGCGGTCGGCGAATACGGCCATCCGGTCCACCATCTGCCGGTCTGTGCCGGCGAACATAGCGTTATTTTTGAAGAAATCGCTGTGTCCCAGCACATGCGCCACAATCAGCTTGTTCTGAAGCAGGGTGTTGCTATCGAGCAGGAACGCATAACAGGGGTCGGAATTGATGACCAGCTCGTAGATTTTGCTCAGCCCGTGATCATATTCCGTCTTCATGCGCTGATAGGCTTTGCCGAAGCTCCAGTGCGCGAACCGGGTCGGCATCCCATAGGCTCCGATGGAATACAGCACTTCCGCCGGGCAGACCTGGTAGCGCATCGGAAAGAAATCGAGCCCGTTCTCAAGTGCCAGCTCCGTCAAGCGCTCCGCCGCTTGTTCCAATTGCTCCGCATCGTGATCGATCATAAGCACGCTCCTCCTGTCTTATACGGCGGCCTTGCGTTTGGCAGCTTCCGCTGCCGCAAAGGCCGCCGCCGATTTTTGGCTGGGGCCAGTCAGGCACCCCACCATGACTTCAACCCCTAAGTTCCGCTTCAGGCCAGCTTCAGCTCGCCTCCACCTCGTCGCCGAAGAAAGCCTTCAGCGTCTTGAACACATCCTCTTTTTCCTTCAGGATAGACCGGATAAAGGCGGGCGAGTTCAGACCGGACAACGAGTCCCAGAGACGTTTGCTTCCGTATATATGCTGCCGGATTTCGCCGTAGCCCAGCACATTGACTTTGTCCAGCAGGTCGCCTGCCAGCTTTACGGTCGTCCCGTTGTCGCTGTCAAGGTTGTCGCCGTCCGAGAAATGAAAAGCATAGGCGTTGTATTGGCCCGGAGGGTAATCCTTCTCCAGAATGTTAAGCGCCAGTTCGTATACTGAGGAGCATTTCGTGCCGCCGCTTTCGCCTTTGCGGAAGAAGGATTCCTCGTCCACCTCTTTGGCCTCCGTGCAGTGCGACAGAAACCGGATCTGCACGTTCTCGTATTTAGTCCGCAGGAAGCGGACCATCCAGAAGAAGAAGCTGCGGGCCACATACTTCTCGAAGCTGCCCATGGAGCCCGACGTATCCATCATGGCGAGCACGACGGCCGAGGACTGGGGCTTCCGGACATCCTCCCACGTCTTGAACCGCAGATCCTCGCCGATAATCGGGCCGAGAACCGGCGCCCCTACGGAATCCGGCATAACGCCGGGGATTTCCATCGATTGGTACCCAAGCGTCAGTCCGAGCCGCGCCGCCGTTTCGGCCAGAGGATTCGCCCCCGGGCCCGGACCGGCTCCGGCATCCCCGCCGCCGGTATCATAGCCGCCGTAGTCGGCAGACGATTCCGACCAGGCCGCCGCGCCGGGCGTTCCCTGAAGTCCGCTGCTCAGCGCCTGGCGTTTGATCGCCTCGAAGATCGTCCGCTTTTTATCGACATTCGAGATCATGCCCTGCTTGCGGACGTCTTCGAACCGGACATCTTCTACGGTCATATCCGGCGCGGCCTTCGGCTTGAGCTTCGGCAGCTTCAAGTCCTCGAATACGAGCTCGGCCAGCTCATCGATCGTCAGCTCCGCCTCGTAATAGTCGGTTCCCGGCTGATCGCCCGCTTCGCGTCCCTTGCCCGGGCCGTTCGCATCGCCTTGTCCCGCCTTGCCGATGACATCGCCGACCTGGGTGCCGCCCTGTCCCTGTCCAACCTGCGGCTTGTCCTTGGTGTTATAGCGGAATTTCGGCTCATCCAGGCTGCGGATCGGAACCTTGATCACTTTATCGCCCTGGGGCATGATAATCGACTCTTCGCTGACAAGATCGGCGAGATTTTTACGAATCGCTTCCTTTACTTTGCGCTTGTGACGCTCCTGGTCGATTTCTCCTTTGCGGTGCAGCGACCAGTCGTCGCGCGCGATCACGAACAATCTTTTGTCCATGCCGCCCACCTCCCGGAAATGATTGGATTCTAACCTGGAATTGCGGAGTATTAACGCGTGACCGTCCGAAAGTAAAAAGGGAAAGGGCGAACGGCCGGGATGGCCGCCGCCCGCAGGCTGTAACCGAGGATTCCCGATCCCCGCCTTTGCCGATCAATGATTCAGTAAGCTGAAGGCGATAACGGGTAAATCCTCCCTGGTTATCGATTCAGCAAGCTGCCGACGTATTTCATCAGCTCGTTCGCGCAGGTGGCGCAGTAGCCGTGATGTTCGATCAGGCGCTTGGATACCTCGTTCATGCGCTTGAGCTGGCCCTCATCCGGATTGATCGTTGAGGTTGTAATTTTGATGACGTCCTTCAGATCGGCGAACAGCTTTTTCTCGATGGCGTCCTTCAGCGGCTCATGCGACGTATATTCGAACTGCCGGCCGCGGCGCGCGAACGACGAAATTTTGATCAGGATTTCTTCGCGGAACGCCCGTTTCTGATTCTCGGTTACGCCTATTTGCTCCTCGATGGAACGCATCAGCTTCTCGTCGGGATCATGCTCCTCGGAGGTGATGGGGTCTTTCATTTTGTGGCCGCTGCAGTAGGCTTCGACGTTATCCAGATAATTGTTGAGCATCGTGTGCGCCGATTCCTCGAAGGAATAGACGAACGCGCGCTGCACCTCGGTCTTCGCTTTATGATCGTACTCCTTGCGGGCCTGCGTAATCAGATTCATCAGGCGCTCGCGTTCTTCTTTGGAGATCGAGGGATGCTGATCCAGCCCCTCTTTGAGGGAGCGGAGCACATCCAGTGCGTTAATGCAGGACTTGCTGCCTTTGATGAGCGCGCTGGAAATCCGGTTGATGACATACCGGGGATCGACGCCGGACATGCCCTCGTCGTGATGCTCACGCTGCAGCTCGTCCACATCGGCTTTTTTCACACCGTCGACTTCGACGCCGTCGTAGAGGTACATTTTTTTGACCAGATCGATGCCCGGTTTCTTCGGTTC
Organism: Paenibacillus apii; assembly: GCF_011043685.1. Lineage (NCBI taxonomy): Bacteria > Bacillati > Bacillota > Bacilli > Caryophanales > Paenibacillaceae > Paenibacillus > Paenibacillus apii. Next base: position 15,637 of record NZ_JAAKGU010000013.1, read on the forward strand.
TTTCAGGCGGGACATGACCGTAAAGACGGAGGCTGTCCAAAGCGCTCCCGGAGCAAGATGCACCTGGTTGTTCAGGCCTGACGCGTCAACGAGCTTGCGGTAAATCCGTTCTTCTTGGCTGGCTTTCAGATTATAGGGAATGCGCATGACAATCATGCGGGAGTGGAGGGCTTCATTCTTCTTATTGGAGATAAATGCGCGGTATTCGGTTTCGTTCGTATGAGCTATGATCAGTTCGTCGGCGGATATGAGCGCAAATCGTCCCGCTTTAAAATTGCCTTCCTGAGTCAGAGAGAGCAAATTCCACAGAAACTTCTCATCGCATTTCAGAATCTCTTGAAATTCCATCAGGCCGCGGTTGGCCTTGTTAAGTTCGCCGTCAAAACGGTAGGCTCTGGGGTCGGATTCGGAACCGTAGCGGGTAATGGTGGAAAAATCAATACTGCCGGTCAGATCGGCAATATCCTGCGATTTGGGGTCTGATGGTGCGAATGTTCCGATTCCCGTCCGGTCGCTTTCCGAGAACAGTACCCGGACCACGGGCATGTCCTCGATTCGGCCTCCGTGTTCACTCTCCAGTCTCATCCGGCATACCGGGCAGAGATCGCCTTCGATATGCACCCCGTACTCTTTGCGGAATTCATCGCGCAGTTCACGGGGAATGAGATGGAGGGGCTCTTCTTGCATCGGGCACCCTTTAATGGCATACACTGCGCCTTCCGGGGTACGTGTAAAAGATTCAAGCCCGTTCTTCAGCAGGGTAACGAGCGTCGATTTGCCGCCGCTGACCGGACCCATAAGCAGTAGAAGACGTTTGCGGACATCAAGCCGCTGGGCCGACGGCCGGAAGTATTCTTCCACGAGCAGCTGAATCGCGTCCTCAAGTCCGAACAGCGTGCCGCTGAAAAAAGCGTACTCCCGCCGTCCGTCCCCCAGCTCGGTTATGCCTGCCGTCTCGATCATCCGGTAGACCAATTCGTGCGCTGTCCCGGCGATTCGCGGATTTTCTTTAACGAGCTGCAAGTAATCGAGAAAGGAGCCTTCCCAGAAGAGATCGTTCTCCTTGTCCCGATACGTTAACAATTTTTCCAAGAACGTCATGCTTACCGCCTCCCTTTTTGAATAATGTGATTCGTGAAAGGTCCAGGTGACAGATGCAGCGCCATGCATGTAGCAGGCACGTCCATTCCGACAGAGCAGTAGAGACATTGTTCTTGCTATTTAGTTGTCTATAAAGTGTAGCACAAACTCTATCATCTAGCGACAACAAAAACGTCATACGAAAGTGGCAATCGATAGTAAACAGCCGGGTTCACAAAAATTTTAAATATTTTTAAGGTTAATATAGCAAATCATTTGACAATCTGGCAAAAAAGCTGGAAAAGTAAGGCTGTCGCCGCCGCTACTATGTAACGAAAGCTTACAAACTCTTAGGCGAGGCCTTCGGCTCTATGAATTTCTTCATTTGTAGAAACGTGAATAAGGAATACAATAAGCGCCATATTTCATTCTGAACAGGAGGGCAAGCAAATGATCTACATTCCCGATGAGGCGATTGACCGGATGATCGGAGAGGATATTCCTTATCTCGATCTGACGACATGGGCCCTTGATATAGGCGGGCAACGGGGGAAAATAGAGTACTTCTCCAGAGAGAAGGCGGTGCTGTGCGGAACGGAAGAGGCGATGCGGATGCTGGTCAAGCTGGGGGTTACGCCCGTGTACAGTCTTCCGTCGGGTGCGGTCGTTGAACCGGAGCAGGTATTTCTGTCGGGGACGGGGACGGTGCAGTCGCTGCAGATGGCCTGGAAAGTGACGCAAAATCTGCTGGAATGCTGCTCCGGTATTGCAACCAAGACAAGGCGGATGGTAGACATTGTGAAGACGGTCAATCCTTCTGTCTCCGTCGCGAGCACGAGAAAAAGCTTTCCGGGGACCAAGGCGATGAGCGTCAAGGCGATTCTGTGCGGAGGAGCTGCTCCCCACCGGCTGGGGCTGTCCGAGACCGTGCTCGTCTTCAAGGAGCATGCAGCCTTTTGCGGGGGGCCGGATGCGTTTCTGGAGCGGATCGGTGAGCTGAAATCCAGAGTCCCGGAGAAAAAGCTGGTTGTCGAGACGGACTCGGTGGAATATGCCCTCCGTCTGTGCCGCGCCGGGGTGGATTGTGTACAGTTCGACAAGCTGTCTCCGGATGAGCTGCTTACGGGAAGCGCGGAGCTCCGGGCCGTGAACCCGAATGTGGTGCTGCTGGCGGCTGGAGGCATCGACGAGCACAACGCCGCGGCTTACGCGGCTTCCGGCGTCGACGTGCTGGTGACGACCGGCCTGTTCTTCGCGAAGCCGCTCGATATGAGCGTCTGGCTGTCCGTAACATAAATCACACTCTCCGATTACATCCATTTAACAGTCTGACGCTACGATGATAGAGATATAAAGGAAGAAACATCCATCAGACTGGGAGGTACATCGAATTGGTGAAATGGAACAAGAGAGCGGCTCTGCTGGCCGCCGCATTCGGATTGTCCGCTCTGATCACGGGCGCGTCGGGAGCAGGAGCGACCGCAAACACTCAGGCGTCGGGAGAACTTAGACTTGTCCGGCTTGCAAGCTACTCGACGGGAGCGGGACTGGCGAAGTCGGGTGCGGAAATTGTCCACTACGACAAAGCATCGCGAAAAGCCTACCTTATTAACGGAGATACCAAGAGCTTCGAGATCGTTGACTTGTCGGGCCTTAAGAGCGGGGTAGAGAACCAGGCGCTGGCAGCGGAAAACAAGTTTAAAATCACGGATTTCAATCCGACGGATTCGCCGGGGTTGTTCGGGGATATTACGAGTATCGCAGTTCATCCGACAGAGAATCTTATTGCCGTCGCCGTGCCGAATTCGGTCAAGACCGAGCCGGGAAGCGTTGTTTTTTTTACCAAAACGGGAGAATATCTCGGGTATGAGAGAGTAGGCGCGCTGCCGGATATGATAACCCTTACACCGGACGGTTCCCGGTTTCTGGTAGCCAATGAAGGGGAGCCAGCCGACGCCGATTATAATATTGATCCCGAAGGATCGGTCTCCATTATCGATATTGCGAAGACCGGTGACGGACACTTCAGCTTTAACGTTACCACAGCCGGATTTGGCTCGCCGGACCTCGCCATCGACGGCAATGTGCGGTATGCCTCGTTGAAGACCGGCCATGTTGCAAATCCGACGCCGGAGCAGTGGGCGGCTGATCTGGAGCCGGAATTCATCACCGTATCGGCTGACAGCGCCAAGGCGTATGTTGCTCTTCAGGAGAACAATGCCATAGGCGTGCTGGATTTGCAGAGCAAGCGATTCACGCATGTCTACGGGCTGGGCTACAAGAATCATATGCTTCCGCAGAACAAGCTGGATGTATCCGACGAAGACAAAACGGTAAAAATTCAAAACTATCCCGTACTGGGCGCCTATATGCCGGACGGCATCTCGCTGCGGACCATAGGCGGCAAGACATATCTGTTCACCGCCAATGAAGGCGATGGACGGGAATGGGGCGGAGCGGCGGACGAGGTGAAATTCCGGGATATTTATGCCTCCGGTGGTCCGAAGGCCGGCAATGTGGTGAAGCTTGACGCCAAATATTATCCGGGAACGACGCAGGATGAACTGGACGCCATTAATCTGGGAGCGCTGAGCGAGAAGACGGGGCTGGGCAACCTGCGGATCACGAATACCGTATCGGATATCGTCTACAAGGATACGGTCACGGGCGTTACTTATTATAATGCGCTCGTCGCTTATGGGGCGCGGTCTTTTTCCATCTGGGACGTGGACAAGCTGGGAACGCCGGAGCAGCAGGTGTATGACAGCGGGGATGATTTCGAGCAGTATATTGCGGTGAATTACCCGTCCGTGTTCAACAGCGATCATGAAGCGAACAAAATGGACAACCGCAGCGACAATAAGGGGCCGGAGCCGGAATATGTGGAAACGGGCGAAGCGTTCGGCCGGACGTATGCGTTTGTCGGACTTGAGCGGCAGAGCGGAGTGATCGTCTATAACGTGTCGAATCCGCAGGAGCCGCAGCTTGCTTCCTACTTCAATCTCCGCGATTTGGTGAACAGCGGACAGGGCGATCTCGGCCCGGAGGGCCTTGATTTCATCCCGGCCGGCGATTCCCCGACAGGCAAGCCGCTGCTTCTGGCGGGCAATGAGGTATCGGGAACAATGGCAGTGCTGGAGCTGCAGCGCCAGGCGCCTTTCAAGGTGCAGCCACAGGAGGACGGAGCGGTCTACTCGGTCTCGGACAATAATGGAGTGCCGGTTATGACGGTAAAAGACGGCGTATCGGGTCTTAAGACATTCTCTGCGAATGTTCAAACGGTATTAGGGCACTCGGGAGCGGAGACGGTCGTCTTTACGCACCGGCGCGGTTCGCAGACGCTGGGTCTGACCGGAGTGCGGGGCGATTTCGACAACGGCGGCTATGCGGCACAGATTCAGTTCAACGTGCAGGCGGGGGATACGGTCGAGGTTTATGTCGTAGATGAGCTTACCAACGATCCCGGCAGACAGCCTGTTGTATTGCAGTAGAGGGGGAGCCGATTAATGAAATTATCCAACAAGCTGCTTCTGCTCCCTGCCGCCTTCGCCATTGCGCTGTCTTCCGTATCCGCCTTGTTCCATGAAACGGCGCCTGCTTTTGCGCAAGCCGCTATTTCGCTTTCGCTTAATAAGTCCCAGGCCGCACCCGGCGAAGAAGTGAAGGCTTCGGGCAAGTATCACCCTTCCGCATGGGTGTCGCTGCGGGTAATTGACGCCAGCGGCGCCGTGCTTGTCTTCGATGCGGTCAGAAGCGGTGACGACGGATCTTATTCTTTTGCATTTACCGTCCCGACGCAGGTAACGGGCAAGCTTAAGGTCTTCGCAGGCTCCGGCAGCGACGTCGGCAGCACGGAAGTTGAAGTCGCGGGCGGCGGAGGCGGACCGAGCGCCCAGCCGAGTGCGGCGCCGAGCGCAGCGCCAAGTACGGCCCCAAGCGCGGCTCCGGGAACGGCCCCGACACCAGCCCCGGTACAGGCTAGCCCTGCGCCGTCAGCCGCGGCGAGCGTTCCGCTCTCTGCCGGTAACGGAAGCCTGACCTATGCGCCGGTGTTATCCGGTGCGGGTGGCCGTCAGGCGGCGGCCGTTACCGTCGGCGAGGACGATATCCGCAAGGCGCTGTCCGGCGGGGCTTCCCGGCTGTCTCTTTCGGTGCAGACCCGGGGCGCCGATTCCGTGACGGTGGAGCTGACGCCGTCAGCCGCAAGGCAGTGGCTGTCGCAGAGCAGCGCCGCATTCCTGGATGTGTCCGCTGAACCGGGAAGCTACAGTCTGCCCGCAACTGTGCTGAAGTCGGCGGTTACCGGGCCGGCGGGGCTCCGGGTAACCATAGCCAAAGCGACGGAACGGCAGAAGCAAGATGTCTCTTCAGCCGCGCAGAAGCAGAAGTTCATTCTGCTGAATGCCTCTGTGGATTTTAAGGCGGGCATCGTTCGCGAGGGTGCGGAGCAGCCGATTGATTTTGGCAGCACCTATGTCAGCCGCAGTATTCCGTTGCCGGATGCGGTCAGTCCGGCCGTCACTGCCGCTGTCCGGTATGACGAGAAATCCGGCAAGCTGGTATATGTTCCCGCCGTATTTGAATCCAGAGACGGCGGGATGGCCGCTATCATTAAGCGCAACGGCAATAGCCTGTATGCCATCGTAACCGGCAGCGCCTCCTTCAAGGACGTCCCTGCCGCTCACTGGGGCAGAAGCGACATCGAGCTGCTTGCCGCCAAAGGCATCATCGGCGGCAGCGGCAGCGGAATGTATGGCCCCGCCCGTTCCGTCACGCGAGCTGAAAGCGTGGCCCTGATTGTCCGGGGCCTTGGTCTTGAAGAGAAGGCCGGCGTTTCGGCCTTCCGGGACGTCGCAGCCTCCGCTTGGTACAGCGGGGCGGTTAACGCGGCCTATCAGGCCGGCCTTGTGAACGGCCAGGGAGACGGCAGCTTCCATCCCGGTGAACCCGTCAGCCGCCAGGAGCTGGCCGTGCTCATTCACAGCGCGCTGAAATATGCCCGCGGAGGGGAAACGGCTGCTTCTATGAAACCGCTGGCCGTATTCGCAGATCAGGCCTCCGTTGCCTCCTGGGCTAAGGAGGCCGTTGCCGAAGACGCAGCCGCCGGTATTCTCCGGGGCACACCCGCGGGCCGCTTCGAGCCTGCCGGAACAGCATCCCGGGCCGAAATGGCCGCGATGCTGAAGCGAATGCTGCAAACGATGAAATTTATAAACTAAATGATAGGTCAAATTTTGAAGGGTATTTCACGGTTACGGCTGTGAAATACCTTTTTTGAGTTGTGTAGCGGATAGCGAGCAAAGCAAACAGAAAAATGAATGGGCTTACAATGAAAATATAGAAAGTAAATCATTGACATGTAAATAATCGGTAAATATAATCAAAAATGAGTCTGCAGACTTATTATTAATTATATTTGGTCATTTGGGAGTGGTAGAGGTGTCCAGAGGATTAGTATTGGCTGACGGTCTGGAAGGAGTAGCCGCTTTTGAGACGGGATTATCCCTTATCGACGGCGATGAAGGCCGAATTTCGTACCGCGATTACCCGGCAGAAGCGTTTCAGTACGACAAAAGTTTTGAAGAAGTTGCTTATTTATTATGGTATGGAAAATTTCCGATGACTGAGAAATCGGAAGAGTTTCAGCGTATTCTGGCTGCACGGCGGTTTCTCCCAAAACATGTAAAACTGACAGTGGACCAAATGCCGGCGGAAGTAGATATGATGAGTGTGCTGCAGACGGCCGTCTCCGCGCTGAAGGATTGTGAAAGTATATGGCCTCCTTCCTGGGATCAAGCGTCCAGCATTGTCTCCAAAATTCCGACCATTATTGCATACCGTCAGGCCCGACTGGAAGGCCGGGAAATGATCGAACCTCGCCTTGATCTTAATCATACTGCAAATTACCTGTACATGCTGTTCGGGGAAGTGCCCACTGAATTACAGCAGACCATGCTGGAGACCTATTTGGTGCTGACTCAAGAGCTTGGTTCCAATCCCTCTACCTTTACCGCCAGAGTTGTTGCGTCTACCCGGTCTGATCTGATTTCTTCCACTTCCGCAGCTATCGGTGCGTTAAAGGGTCCGCTGCACGGCGGAGCTCCGTCAGAGGTCCTGGAGATTCTGAGGGAGATAAAAAGCGTTGACCGAGCCGAAGCCTGGCTTCGCCGGGCACTTGAATCCGATCGGCGTATTATGGGCTTTGGACATCGGATTTTCAAGCGGCAAGATCCGCGTTCAGCAATGCTGAAGGCCCTGGCGCTTCGTTTTGCAGCTGATCACCCGCTTGTGAAGCTTGCTGTGGAAGTCGAAGAGACGATTCTGCGGCTTCTGGAGGAATACAAACCGGGCAGAAGACTCGTTACGAATGTAGATTATTACGCTTCGGTTGTCCTTAGCGTCATCGGACTTAAAGAATCGCTGTTTACTCCGACCTTTGCGGTCAGCCGCAGCGTCGGATGGTGCGCTCATATCATGGAACAGGCTATGCATAACCGGCTGATTTATCCGCAGGCCGTGTACAGCCGCGATCTTCATTCCCACAGGCCGCCAGCCTGGTTTGGGCGTGCTGCTGATAAAGGATTAAATGAAGCTGAAATGCCGGAGGTAGTATTATGAGAAATGATTTGCTAATGCCTGTCTGCAACCGTTCCATTGAACAAGCCGTCTCCATACTGCGGGAAGGAGGACTTGTCATCGGACCATCCCGCTCCAACTATAACATTATGTGCGACCCGAGAAATGAACGGTCCATTGAACGGGTCTTCCAAGTGAAAAAAAGAACAAAGTTCGGCCCCCTTACGCTGTCGATCTCCTCGTTAAGCGGGCTGGATACATTCATTCACATGCCTGAGAACCTCGACAGAGGGGTTCTTTCGCAAGTATGGCCGAGCGAGCTTACCCTGATCTTCCGCAAAAAATATCCGTTCCCCGAACGTTTAACCTGCGGAGCTCCCACTGTAGGCTTAACCTGGCAGGGGAATTCGGCGATGCAGCGAATAACGGAAGCCTATGGCCATCCGCTTGCCGTAACCTCTGCGAACCTGTCGGGCTCCGGGTCAGGTCTTGTCAGCCTCGATAAAGCGCTTAGCGATCTGGGGGATAAAGTGGATTTGATCCTTCAGGAGCCGGCGGAAGAGGGGGCGGAATCTGCGGGGGCAGAAATTGAGGGCAACACCATTGTCGATTTATCCTTTAACCCGCCTGTGCTGGTCAGACTCGGGATTGTTCCGCTTGACCGGATCAGAAGCAGGTTCCCCGGATTAATCGAGGACCCGGCGGTTTACCCGCAAATGCTGCAAGAGCGGAGGGAGTTGACCGAATACCGGAAGGAAGCTTCCCATGAATAACGTCGCCTTCTTTTACATTTACAGAATCGTATCACGGCTTTACTTTCACCTGCCAATCCTGTTCGTTTATTTCTATCTTCAGCACCTTTCGCTGCCAATAATCGAGCTGCTGCTTGCGGTCTATGGTCTGGTCGTTATGCTTACCGCCAAATGGAATGTTAAATTAATGGCCCTGATGAGGCAGACGAAGGTGATCGCCATCGGCGAGGGACTAAAGGGGATCGGGCTGCTGCTGCTTGTTTCGGACACGCATATGGGTGTGCTTCTGCTCGGGCAGATCGCATGCGGGCTGGGATACAGCTTGGCTGCGGGCACGGATTCCAGTCTCCTGCGCTCGCTCTTTAGTGAGCAGGATCAGAAGCGGTACCAGAAGACGGAATCTTCTTCGGCCAGCTACATGTTTTTGTCCGTTCTGCTTGCCGGAATAGCGGGCAGCATGTTTTTTGGGTCCAATATCAAGCTTCCGTTCTACCTGTCTATAGCGTCTAATGTGCTGTCGCTGTCGGTTATCCTGCTCATCCGCAATACCGGTCATACAGCGCAGGGCGTGCTTTCCGTGGCGGATAAATCCCGAGATGGGCAAAAAGAACCCGCGGCCGCATTAGAGCTAACCCCGGGACAGCGGTATTGGAAAAGGTACTATGCGCTCATTCGGGCCTTCACCCTTGCGCCTTTCGTCGGTTTCATTCCGTTTCTGCTGTACCGCAGACTGGAAATCGGCCTGTTCTACTTCGGCCTTGTGCTCAGCCTGTTCACTTTGCTCGGCTTCATCTCCGCGAGATACGCCGTACGAGTCGGCATGAAGATCGGGGAGAACCGGCTGGTTATCATCACCACGCTTCTGTCGGTCCTTTCCATGATTGTAGTCGGGCTGTCTCAGCATATCGGCAGTGCGGCTGTGGCTATCGCCCTCATGGGTCTGGCCTCCGGCGGAGCGAGACCGCTGGCCGCGGGGCAGCTGAACGGATCGGGAATGAGACCGGCGGAGCGTACGGCTGTTCTCTCATCCATGGAGCGGATGTACGGTTTCTGGAATGCGCTGCTGCTCATTGCCGGAGGATTTGTGCTGCAAGAGTTCGGCCTGCGTATGTTGATGTTCGGCTTGGCGGCCGTTTTCTTCCTGGTTTCCGCTGCTTCGCTGCTCCTGAGCCGGGGCAAGACGTCCGCTCATCCTGTAACCGGGCAGCTCCCATCATAATTTAAGGAGAGATGATTATATGAATATTCGCTATTTGGGTCATTCCTGCTTTTTAGTCCGCTATGGAGAGCATACCGTTGTTATTGATCCTTTTCTAACTGGCAATCCGCTCGCGGCGGCCCGGCCTGAGGAGATACAGGCTTCCGCCGTGCTGGTCACGCACGGACATGGGGATCATGTCGGAGATGCGGCAGCCATTGCTGCCCGCTGCGGCTGTCCGGTCATTGCGAATTATGAGGTCTCCCTGCATCTGTCCCAGCAGGGGGTTCAGGTTGAGCCTATGCACATTGGAGGCACCCGGACCTTTCCGTGGGGAACGGTCAAGCTGACGCAAGCTTTTCACGGATCGGGTATCGAGCTTGAGGGCGGCGGCTTCAAAGAAGGGGGGATGCCGGCGGGCATACTGCTGACAATGGGTCCGTACACCTTCTATCATGCGGGGGATACCGCTTTGTTCGGCGATATGAAAATTCTTGGAGAATTGAACCGGATCGACGCGGCGGCGCTGCCGATTGGGGATGTGTTCACAATGGGTCCGGACGATTCCCTGATTGCGGCCTCCTGGTTAAAGGCGGGCCTGTATATCCCGATGCACTATAACACGTTTCCTCCGATTCGCCAGGATGCGGAGGCGTGGCTGGAGCGGCTGAGTAGCCAAGGCCAGTCCGGTACGGTGCTGAAGCCGGGTGAAGCCTGTGATCTGAGCCGGACGGATGCTGCCGTAATAAGCGGGAGATCTTCCGTAGAATAGCGGGCATTACCTGAAGAATTGCTGCTGGATGATTAAGCAGGACGCTCAGCGCAGGCTTTTTACGTAAGTTCAAACGACTATAACTGAAATGCGGATCGGCCAAGGGACACCCCTTATGACCGATCCGTTTTTTCGTTTTACGGCAGCTTGCCCCTTTACCAAGACCCTGTTTTCTTAAGCCGCTTTCCGACTTACGGTTGATTTCCATTTGTTACCCGATCCGGTATACTGAGTGCAAATGTGTATGGACCGGAGGTTTGCCATGCTCTCCATCGAGAAGCAGATCGTATATCTGATATCCTGCGCTTCCGTCATCGAGGTTCAGGAACTGGTACTATTATATGAAGCGGATGGCCGTTCAGGGCAGTATATCCGAAATGTGCTGGCCAGATTGAAGAAAATGGGGTACATCGAATCGGTGGAGCGGTCCCGCTACCGGATCACCGAGGTTGGAGATTCGTTTGTCCGGTCGTTCAACCAGAAGCCGGAGCTTTCGGCCAAAGAATGGGACCGGAAATGGCAGCTCGTCATGTTTGAATTTCCCGATAGCATGCGGAAGTACCGCCAGATGCTTGTTTCGCACCTTCGCATCTTGGGATTTGGCCGCCTGTATGACAGCGTCTATATTTCCCCCTGGGACCACTCGGACAACTTAAAGCAGTATGTGACCGAGAATAAATTGGAGCCTTATTTGACCATAGCTGCGGGATGCGCAATCCCCGATATCGTCAGCTCTGAGCAGACGGGGGGGATTTGGCCGCTGGATGAGATCAACCGAATGTACATGGAGAAGGAAGAGGGGTTCCTTGCCGATTTTCTGTCCAGAGCCGAGCGTCCTTCGGCGGATGACCGGGAAACCTTTCTGCTGTTTCTGGAAATAGGCAACGTGATCAGTGAAATGGGGTTAATCGATCCCGTTCTGCCTCCGTGTTTGCTGCCCGGCTATTGGAGAGGAAATGAGATTCTGGGAAAAATGTTCGCCTGCATGCGCAGGCTTGGGAGCGCTTTGCCACCCGATTCCGTATACCGAAAGTATGTACGGCTGTAAATCGTGCGGTTATTTGCGAGATTTTCATTTTCACCGAATTTTCGATTTAACCGCGCCCCATCCTGCTTATTTGTCCCGCACCCCCTTTAAGAGATATAATGAGAGGAGTATAATATAAGGGACTGCGTCTAATTACTGTTGAAAGAGAGCGATAACGTATGGGCCGTAAGTGGAATAATATTAAGGAAAAGAAGGCGTCCAAGGATGCCAACACAAGTCGTATATATGCAAGATTCGGGCGTGAAATCTATGTAGTGGCCAAGCAGGGCGAGCCGGACCCGGAATCGAACCGGGCGCTGAAGGTCGTGCTGGAGCGCGCCAAGACATACAATGTTCCGAAAGCGATCATTGACCGCGCGCTTGAGAAAGCGAGAGGTAATTCGGATGAGACTTATGATGAGCTGCGCTATGAAGGCTTCGGACCGAACGGATCGATGATTATCGTCGACGCGCTGACCAACAATGTCAACCGGACCGCTTCCGAAGTACGCGCCGCATTCAGCAAGAACGGCGGCAGCCTGGGCGTCAGCGGATCGGTCAGCTATATGTTCGATTCGACGGCGGTCATCGGGCTTGTCGGCAAGAGTGCGGACGAAGTGCTGGAAATTCTGATGGAAGCGGACGTGGATGCGCGCGATATTCTGGAAGAAGACGAGGCCGTCATTGTCTACGCCGAGCCGGATCAGTTCCATGCCGTGCAGGAAGCGTTAAAGAACGCGGGCGTAACTGAGTTTACCGTTGCCGAGCTGACGATGCTTCCTCAGAACTACGTGACGATTCCGGAAGAATCGCAGGCACAGTTCGAGAAGCTGATTGATGTTCTGGAGGATCTGGAGGACGTGCAGCAGGTCTATCATAACGTGGATTCCGAAGAATAGTCAGGCCGCTCCGCTTTCATGCGAAAGAGCCTTTTAGCGCAGGCCGTCCGGGAAACCGGGCGGTTTTTTGCAAATATAAGAATTTATAAGTTCCACGCTTATAAAACCCTTATATTTCTACGAGAAACGTCTTGCGTCCGCCATGGACGCCGTCAGGCGTTTCTTCTTGGCTGTGCCTGCGCTGCCGTCCGTGAAGAAGACAAAGAATGAGGTACCGCTGATGTGGCCATTCGAAAAAGGGCAAGCCGGTAACCGCCCATGTGAACCCTGTCAGCCAGAAACGAAGGCTCGAGACGACCCAAGCCCGGCCCCCATATAAAGGGGGACCGGGCTTGGCGTTTGTTCCTATCGTCTTTTTATGCCCTGCAGCAGCCTCCTCGTGGATCGGACCGCAGCAGCTTATTCCTTCCAGGGAGCGGAGATCCTTACGTTCTAGGCCATTTCTCGCCCGTCAAATATTTCTCGGTCAGGATGGACAGGAGCTGAATGCCGACCTCGTTCTGTCCGCCTTCGGGAATAATGATGTCAGCGTATTTCTTGGAAGGCTCGATGAACGCCTCGTGCATCGGCTTGACCGTCGTCAAATACTGCTGGTGGATCGACTGGATGGTGCGGCCGCGCTCCTCGATATCCCGCAGAACCCGGCGAAGAATGCGGACGTCCGGATCGGTGTCGACGAACACCTTGATGTCCAGCAGCTGGCGCAGGCTCTCGTCGGACAGCACATGAAGCCCTTCGATGATGACGATATGGTTGGGCAGAAGCTCCACCGTCTCGGTCGTCGACCGGGCATGAACCGTAAAGTCGTACACCGGGGCATGCGCTTTCTGCCCCTGCTTCAAAGACTTGATGTGCTCGATGAGCAGCGCATTGTCGAAGGCAAACGGATGATCGTAATTGATCCCGCTGCGGTCCTCAAGGCTGAGATGCGAATGATCCTTATAGTAATTATCCTGTGAGATAAAAGTGACTTTTCCCGAACCGAGCCGTTCGATGACGGAGCGGGCCACCGTCGTTTTGCCGGAGCCTGTCCCGCCGGCGATACCTATAATAAGCATGGCGTAATCATAAACCTCCCTACAATATTCCCTCTGCCAATTCCAGTATTGTAGCACAGAGACCCTTTTTTTTCATCCCGCAATGCCTATTGATATATACTTAAATTACACGATCATGAGCGACATAAGTGCAGACACACTTTTTTTAACTTAGAAAGGATGAAGAAGATGAATCGCAAAATTATTTTTCTGACTACGGATAGTATGGGCAGCGGAGACGGCCGGCTTGGAGAACAGCTTCTGGAAACCTATTTCACACTGCTCAAGCAGCAGGAGCAATTGCCAGCCGCCATATTCTGCGTGAACCGGGGCGTGCTTGCGCTGACGGGGAAATCGATGGCTTCCCTTCATTTAAAAGAACTGGCCGACCGCGGAGTACCGGTGCTCGCCTGCTCGACCTGTGTGAACTACTATGGTGTTGGCGATCAGCTGTATGCGGGAGAGGTCTCCAGCATGGGGCACTTCATCGAGCTTTCCGCGCAGTACGAAGTCATCACGATATCCTAGGTCTTAGACTAAAAAGGAGAAGCATAACCATGAGCAACCCGCTTCAGGAAGCGTTCAACAGGGCAACCTACCCCGTCATCGGCCATGGCAAACGGAATATTCAAGTGCTGAAGGACGCGCTGGACGCCTATGACGGCGAATTGGACAGCGACATGTACGGCGCGGGCAGGCTGATCGAAGATTTTCAGAGCAAAATGGCCGGGATTCTTGGCAAAGAAGCCGCCGTCTTCTTCCCGAGCGGAACGATGGCGCAGCAGATTGCGCTGCGAATCTGGTGCGATCGCAAGGGTGTAAAGAAAGCAGCGTACCACCCGCTGTGCCATCTGGAGATTCACGAGCAGCGCGGGCTTCACGAGCTTCACGGGATCGAGCCGGTGCTGCTGGGCGGTAAGGACAGGCTGATCGGACTCGCCGATGTGCAAAACCTGGACGAGAGCGTATCCTGCCTGCTGCTTGAGCTGCCCCAGCGTGAAATCGGCGGGCAGCTGCCGGATTACGGCGAGCTTGAAGCCATCTCGGCGTACTGCCGCGAGCGGGGGATCGCCCTGCATCTGGACGGCGCGAGACTGTTCGAGGCTCTGCCCTACTACCGGAAGTCTCCGGAGGAAATCTGCGCGCTGTTCGACAGCGTGTATGTCTCTTTATATAAGGGCATTGGCGGGATTGCCGGAGCGATTCTCGCGAGCGATGCCCAATTCACGGAACAGTCCAATGTGTGGAAAAGACGTCACGGCGGCGACCTAATCAGCCTGTATCCTTACATACTTTCGGCCGATTTTTATTTTGAAGAAAGGTTTCCTAACATGAAGAGGTACTATGAAGGGGCAAGGGAGCTGGCCGGTTTTTTTAATGAATGCCACCAAATCACAACCCTTCCGGAGGTGCCTGTCTCGAATATGTTCCATGTTCATGTGAGTCTTCCCAAGGAAAGACTGGAGCCTGTGCTGATGGAGATATATGAGGAAACCGGCGTCGGAATAACGCATGTTTTGCGGGAAAACGGCGAATCGTCCTGCTTTTTCGAGGTAAGCATCGGTGACCGGTATGCCCTTATACCTAAGGATAAACTGCAGCGGGCATTTGCCCTGCTGAATGAAAAACTGACCTTCTCATTGTGATAAAACACAATCATGGCAGATAAAGTTTTGAATTTTCACCAAATGGAAAAGCCGCAGGGTATGTTATCATTCTTTACATAAGAGACGTCAACAAGACAGGAGATGTGAAGAATGATCATCGGAGTACCTAAGGAAATTAAAAACAATGAGAATCGTGTAGCCATTACCCCAGGCGGTGTAGTCAGCTTTGTCAAGGAAGGTCACAAGGTTCTGGTAGAAAAGGGCGCGGGCCTGGGCAGCGGATTCCTGGATGAGGAATATGCCGCAGCCGGAGCGGAATTGATCGACAGCGCAGCCGAGGTATGGAACAGCGCCGAGATGGTCATGAAGGTTAAAGAACCGCTGGAGAGCGAATACGGCTATTTCCGTGCCGGTCTCGTACTGTTCACTTACCTGCATCTGGCCCCCGAGCCTGCGCTGGCGAAGGCGCTGAAGGACAAAGGCGTATTCGCCATCGGCTACGAGACGGTGACCGAAGGCCGCACGCTGCCGCTGCTGACGCCGATGAGTGAAGTGGCGGGCCGCATGTCCGTACAATTGGGCGCTCAATTCCTGCAAAAAAATCACGGCGGCCAAGGCATTCTGCTTGCCGGCGTTCCTGGAGTAAGCAGAGGCAAGGTCAGCATCATTGGCGGCGGCGTTGTCGGAACGAATGCGGCGAAGATGGCTATCGGGCTTGGAGCGGACGTTACCATCGTTGACCTGAGCGCCGACAGACTGCGCCAGTTGGATGATATCTTCGGCGCGCAAATCAATACGCTGATCTCCAACCCGTATAACATCGCCAAAGCAGTTGCCGAAGCGGACGTGCTGGTGGGTGCGGTCCTCATTCCGGGTGCGAAAGCTCCGAAGCTCGTAACCGAAGAAATGGTGAAGACGATGAAACCAGGCTCCGTTATCGTCGATGTGGCCATTGACCAAGGCGGTATTGTAGAGACGATCGACCAAGTGACGACCCATGACAATCCGGTATTTGAGAAACACGGCGTTCTGCACTATTCCGTAGCCAATATGCCTGGCGCTGTCGCCAAAACATCGACGATCGCTTTGACGAACGTTACCGTTCCTTACGCGCTGCAAATCGCAGGCAAAGGTGCGCTGAAGGCTGTGCAAGAGAATGAAGGCCTGCTGAACGGCGTCAATATCGCCAACGGTAAAATTACCTGTAAAGCCGTTGCCGACGCACTTGGCGAAGAATACTTCACGGTAGCCCAAGCCATGTCCCAAGAGTTTACCCTGATCTAAGATTATAGAAATAGAATAAGAAGAAAAAGAAGTCGGCTTATAGAAAGACAGACAGACGTTTCCTGATGAAGAAGAGGAACCCCAATTAAAGGACAGAGCCCGTTCATACGGGCCTGTTCTTTTTTGGCGTGAAATAGGAGGGCCTGTGCAGAGGATCTGCTGCTTTTGGCGGAAGATGGAAGGTTTCCTTCCATAACTTTGCCGCGCCCTATAGTCAGCGCACACGAAGCGTAATATAATGAAACAACCGATTAGTAGTACGAAGGCTGATGTTACGTGCAAAACGCGGCTATTCTGAAGGTTGGAGTGGGAACAGTGACCGAAGCGAGCTTATCCTTTGACCGTTTTTTTGACAGCATGGAGTCCTTGGCGGATGCCATCAGTGAATCGCTGCAATCTCAAGTGACCATTGAGGACGACAATCATCATGTGATCGGCTACAGCTCCCATCAATTCGAGAGCGATCCGGCGCGGATTTCGACCATTATCGGCAAGCGGGTGCCTGACTCTGTCATTATCGGCCTACGCAAAAAGGGGGTCATGCGCCAGCTTGAAAATACGCCTCATCCCATCCGGATTTCGGGGGTGATGGAGGTGGGCCTCGGCCCCCGCCTGGCGATGTGCATCAAGCATCAAAAGGAAGTTCTCGGCTACATCTGGGTTGTCGATGCAGGCAACCTGAAGGAAGGATATGCGGAGAGCGTCGTGAGCAAGGCCGCGCAAATCGCCGCCCGGTACCTGCTGAAGCAGCGGGGCTGGAAGACGAAGCAGACCCAGGTGCAGGAGGATTTTTTCTGGAAGCTGCTGACCTCGCATTACGGCACGGAGCAGGACATCCGGAGGGATGCAGGGGCGGACGGGATTGAGCTGCCTTCGGGTTATTTTATCGGCGTATTCGAACCCGACCGGACGGTGGACAATCACTTCCTGCTGAAGTTCCGGCAGACCGCAGAAAGCTATTCCGGCGTCTCGCTGGTGTTCCTGACCACGGAGCATAACCGGATTATTATCATGTTCACTTTCCATTATCCGATTGAAGGGACAGAGGCGCTGTCTTCCTATATGCGGCTGCTGGTTGACCAGACGAACAAACACGAGGACTGCCGGATATCCGGGGGCTGCAGCCTCCATTACAGTGAATATCTCTCTGCGGCTGTCGCCTATATGGAAGCGGCGTCGATTGCCGAGATCAAGCGGCTGCTGCCTTTTCAGGCCCGCGAGCTGCTGCTGTACGAGGATATGGGGTTTTGGGCGCATCTACCGGCGATTATCGAGCAGAAACGCAGCCGCAACCGCAGAAGCCCTTTGCTCTATCCGCTGAAGGAGCATGACCGGGTGCACAAGACCGATTTTGTCAAAACCGTCGCCGTCTATCTCACCTTCAACGGAAATTTGAAAGAGTCGGCATCCTTTTTGCATATCCATACCAATACCCTGATGTACAGATTGAACCGGATCGCTGAAATTACGGGGAAAAATCTGAAGGATACCCATTACCGCTTCTCTATTTATCTGGACATTCTGACCGAAGAGACCCGGCAGTTGAACCAGTGGTTTGCGGAAGGTTGATGGAAGATATGGCGGATAAGCAAAAGGGCATGGCAGAAAATATATACATGGATGTAACATAAACCGGGTATTCCCGCGCCAATCTTATTACACTCTGTACAATGAAAAGAGAGGATACGGGTCGTAACATAGTGTTGTAGGCACGACCAGATCATGGACGGAGGGATAGGAATGCAGACGCAAAACATTTTCGTTAACGGAGCTCGGCTTAAAGATACGATCGAGGCTTTTGCCGATTTCGGACGTACGCCTGCGAACGGCGTCACCCGGCTGAGTTTAAGCGAAGAGGACATCAAGGTGCGGGATTACTTCCGTTCCTGCTGCGAAGAACTGGGAATGACAGTCACAGTGGACGATATGGGCTGTATGTACGCCACGCTGGAAGGGATCGAGGATAAGCCTCCAATCGTCATGGGTTCTCACCTCGATACCGTTGTAAAAGGCGGGCGCTTCGATGGTGTTTTCGGCGTAATCACGGGCCTTGAGGTTGTGCGGACGCTTGTGGATCATGGCATCAAGCCGCGCATTCCGGTGACGGTCATGAACTTCACGAATGAGGAAGGGGCGCGGTTCGAGCCTTCGATGATGGCGTCCGGCGTGCTGTCGGGTAAGTTCGATAAAGAGGTTATGCTGAAGAGCAAAGATCCGGAGGGGGTTACCTTCGGGGAGGCGCTGAAGGCCAGCGGATACGAAGGGGCTGCCGAGAACCGCATCAAGGAAGCGACCGCTTATCTGGAAATGCATATCGAACAAGGTCCTGTACTGGAAAAAGAAGGCTTGACGATCGGGCTCGTCGACTGCGTAGTCGGCATGGTCTGTTATGAAATTGAAGTCACCGGGGAATCCAATCATGCCGGAACGACGCCGATGGGGATGCGGAACGACGCGTTTTTTGCCGCTACCGATCTGGTGGCGGAGCTGCGGAGCAAGCTGGGCGGGCTCGACTCCGAGCTGGTCTATACAATGGGCCGGGTGAATGTGTATCCCAACATCCATACGGTCATCCCGAATAAAGTCATCTTCACCGTCGAGGCCCGGCATAAGAATGAAGAGGTCATCGCCGAAGTGGTGTCGATCATTAATTCACTCCCGGAGACGCAGTCCGGCTGTTCCGTGTCGAAGTCGAAGCTGTGGGGCCGCGATACCGTCTGGTTCGACGAGCGGGTATGCGGGGCCATTGAAAGCTCGGTGAAGTCGCTCGGTTATTCCCACAAAAAAATGGCCAGCGGAGCCGGGCACGATGCCCAGTTCGTCGCAAGCTACCTGCCTTCGGCGATGATTTTCGTGCCGAGTGTGAAGGGCAAGAGCCACTGTGAAGAAGAGCTGACCTCGTACGAGGATTGCGAAAAAGGCGTCAATGTGATGCTGGAGACAGT
The DNA here is from genome assembly GCF_011043685.1 of Paenibacillus apii. Lineage (NCBI taxonomy): Bacteria > Bacillati > Bacillota > Bacilli > Caryophanales > Paenibacillaceae > Paenibacillus > Paenibacillus apii. The sequence continues at coordinate 34,814 of NZ_JAAKGU010000013.1, forward strand.
GCTGACGTTGCTCGGAGATAGCGGGGAGTAAGGTTTAGATTTGAAGGGAATCGCGGCATATGCGTTAGGTTATATAGTAGAAGGCTGTTCCGTTAAGGGTCCTGTGGGACCCTCGGGACAGCTTTTTATTTGGTTGTCCGTAGACTAGCAGTGGTGTTGCACGACGGGCAGGATAGTTCAACAAGGGTCTTGATGATTTATCTTCTGGTCGGTTTTACCAAATAACGATAAAATGGTAAAAACCGATTAGAGGAGGCAATCCATGCTTGATATTGAAAGTATAAAACAGGTTATTCCTCATCGAAATCCATTTCTTCTGGTCGACCAAATTTTGGAGATTAATGAAGGGAAGAGAGCTGTTGGAATAAAAAGTGTGACAATGAATGAACCACATTTTCTAGGTCATTTTCCCGACTATCCCGTTATGCCTGGAGTCTTAATTGTAGAGGCGCTGGCACAGGTCGGTGGAATCGCTATTTCCAACGTTGAGGACAGCAAACATAAAATAGGTCTACTTACTGGGATTGATTGTTGTCGTTTCAAACGACAGGTAAAACCAGGAGACAAACTCCTTCTTGTATTTGATGTAACTCGAATCAAGGGACAAATCGTCAAAGGAAAAGGTGTGGCCACGGTAAACAATGAATTGGTATGTGAAGCTGAAATAATGTTTGCATTCAGCTCGATTTAGGTTCTAAGCTAACGGGAAATGATAGTTCAATCAGTGCCGCTATGTGAAAAAAAACGGGCCGGTCAAGGAATCATCCTTGATCGGCCCGTTGCTGTTTACGTGTTACTCAGCCAGTCCGGCTTTCACCAGCAGCTGGTGAAGAGTAGCGGCGATCGTCTCGCGGGTAGCCGGTGCGGTTGGATTGAATACCGAACCGGAGGTACCGGTGAGGATGCCCGCTGCGGACAGGAACTGTACGCTGTCCTTCGCATAGCCTGCGATCTTGGCGTTATCGCTATAGGCGGTGAAGGACGGATTGGCTGGGGTCAGCTCGATACCGGCCAGCTTCACGGCTCTATCTAGAATAACGGCCACTTCCTGACGGGAGACATTGGCTTTCGGCGCGAACTTGCCGCCGCCAACACCCAGAATCAATCCGGCCTTCGTTGCGGCTGCAACATCGGCTGCATACCAGTCGGTTGCCTTTACGTCGGTGAAGGTTGCTGCTGCGTCTGAGCGCAGACCGAGCGCGCGTACGAGGATGGCCGTAAATTCGGCACGGGTCAGGTTGTTCTTCGGCGAGAAGGTCGTTGCCGAAGTCCCTTTGAAGATCAGCTTGTTAGCCAGTGCCGTGATGTCCGAAGCCGCAGGTGAAGTCGCGATATCGGTGAACGTTACCGGACGGCTTACAGCGGCATAGGTCGAGAAGCCCGGACGATTTACGGTAACCAGCGTCGTTCCGTCAGCTTGCGTCTTGAACACGGAAGCTACCGGAGTAATCTTGCCGTTCTCTTCGAACAGAACACCGGCCGTATTCGGAGTGATGCTTCCCGGTACGGTGAAGGATCTCTTGATGAACGTATTGTTTGGCACGGTCAGATATGTGCTGCCGGTTGCCGTTGCCCAGCTTGCTTCAAAGGATACCGGAGCCCCGATCACGGACGACCCGGCTGCGCTTGCGCTAAATTTGCCTGCCTGCTCCGAAGCCGGCTTGATGGACAGCTCGAAGGCCGCTCCGGCAGGAGAACCGCTCAGCAGCGATACCGGCAGGGAAACCGCAGCATCCTTCGTGCTGACGATGACTTTGCTGGACGAAGAGATTCCCGCAAGCAGGTTCACTTGATCCGCAGTCAGGCTGACTTTGGCCGCAGAACCATTGACCGCAGGAGCTGAAATGATTACGGCATTTTGTGCCGCAGTGGCATTGGCCAAAGCAGCTTTCAGGTCGCTATCCGATACGGTGATGGTTGTTACACCGTTCTGTACAGCCGTTGCGGAAGCGACGGTCACTTGCTTGTAGCCTTGGTCGACCAGCGCTGTGGCGGAATCGGAAACCGCTGGCGCAGGTGGTGTGGTTGGTGCAATTGGTGCAGGTGCGCCGCCACCACCGCCACCGCCACCGCTGCTTTCCAAAGAGTTATCTACACGCAGCGAGATAAAGCCGTTGTAAATATCGGTCGCTTTGCCTTCGGGAGTAATATGAGCGTACACGATATTGAGCTTGTATACGCCGTCGGTCAGATATCCAACAACTGGTTTGTGGTTGCCGTCGAATACTGGCTGACCTTCTTCATCATACTTGTAATAGGAATTATCAAGGTCCTTGACGTTATAAACCTTCGGTTCAAAGTACGTAGCTTCGTTTACTGTATCATAATAATCCTTGTATCCAATAAGTTCATCATCCAGGTTATAGATGTCGAGTTCATACAGGTTCGCATTGTCGGCACTCAATTTGAAGCTGAGATCCGTTGTCGTCTGCGTGCTGCGTTTTGGATAGATGACAGGGTGAGTCAGTGAAATTTCCTGGATACCCACAGGGCTGTTCGGCAGCTCAGTGCCCACATATACAGAGAAAGGCAGATGAAGTGCAGGCAGATTAGGAGCCGTCAAAATAATTTGCCCTTCATAGAATCCGGATTTTACACCACTGTCTACATTTGCAGTCAAGTAGAACGGTTTGGTCTCATATCCGGCAACCGCCAATTCCGTTTGGCTTAAGTCGGCTTTAATTCCGGCCGGTGCAGTGCCGCTCCATTTCACGGAAGCAGTGTAGGTTATGCTGGAGCTGTCCGTATTTTTAATCTGCAAATTCTCAATTTTAGAGCTTCCGGGAGCCACAACGCCAAAGTTGGCGGAAGAATTGTAGTTCGTAATATTTTGTGGATTGAAGCTCTTGTCGAGAATGGTGATTGGTTCAACAGATTCAAGGACTGCCGGCGTATCAATGGCTTTCGCAACATTTACGCGGCCGGCTCCTTGCTGGTACACGCTGTACTCGTCAAGAACATCGGCTGTATTGGCCAGTGCCGCCCGGATTTCAAACGGCCCCCAGCTCGGGTGCGCTTGCTGCAGAAGAAGGGCAAGACCGGCAACATGCGGCGTAGCCATGCTTGTTCCGCTGATGCGGTTGTAGGCATAGTCATAAGACGCGTTTTTATAGGCGTCATATTTCTGGTAGGCTGGCCAGGTTGACAAGACCCCTACGCCCGGAGCGACAACATCCGGTTTAATGCTCAGGTTCTGGTCGACGTTCGGACCCCAGGAAGTGAAGCTTGCGAGCTCATCCCCCGAGGACTGAGCTTCGTGGTAATCGTCTCCGAATGTGAAGGTGACTTCTGTATCCGGGTTCGCAAGAATCGCTCTTGCCAGCGTGCGTCCCTTGGCGCCTTCCATATCAAAGGTCGGGATGCTGTCATAGGTGTCGCCCAGGTAAGAGTTGATATAGCCATTGCGGTTTTTGATGTTTTCGCTCAGGTCGACTTCGCCGTCCGCGTTTGCGTTGCCGTTAAAGATAACGATCGCTTTGGCTCCGCGTTCCTTGGCGTTTTCAATCTTTTCGGTAAAGGCGAGCAGACCGCGAGAGACAAAGACGACCGAGTCTTGGATCTCATCCGCAGTGTAGCCTTTATAATCGTCATCTGCGCCCAGACCGGCGTAAATGACATGCAAAGGCTCCGTGCCTACCAGGCTCGGATCGGCGAAGTTCTCGCTGCCCAGTTCCCATGCCATGACATTGAACTCGCCGTAAGTGGCATAAGTGGCGGTCGTTACGCTGTCTCCATCAAAGGTCACATCAAATTTCCCGGAGAAATTCTTGGTTGGGCTTGTTACCGCGCCAACCGAAATGGCCAATTGCGAAGTAGCTGGAGAGCCGAGCGTATATTCGCCCGGTCCGGCATTGCCGTTCGCAATGACCGCCGTGACGCCGGAAAGAATCGCATTATTGATAGCGATGGCGTCCGGAGAATTGACGTCCTTCTCGGCGTCGGAGCCGAGCGACAGATTGATGACGTCCATTCCGTCTTTTACGGACCGCTCGATTCCGTCGATAACCTGAGCGGAAGAGCCGGATGCGGAGCTTGGGTTGGCCGGATTGTAACCCAGCACTTTATACACGTAGAGATCTGCGCCATAGGCGACGCCTTTTTGAACGATGTCGCTGGTCTTATTTGCATACCGTCCGATGATCGTACCGGAAACGTGCGTGCCGTGAGAGGTTCCTTCAAACTTCTTATCTGCGTTAGGTTCTTCCTCATATGGATCGTCGTCATTGTAGAAAGAATCCCAACCGCCTTTATAAGCGGGGGCGATATCCGGATGCTTGTAGTCCACGCCCGTATCAATAACACCTACTTTGAGCCCGGCTCCTGTAATGTTTTTAGCCCAAGCTGCATTGGCCCCGATTTGGTCCAGGGGAGCTGCTCCGTGTTCAAGCGTTCCCTGAATCGAAGCGTCCGCTTCTTCAACCGGAATCGGGTACCAGGTGCTGTTTTCGTAAATCGATTTAACTCCGGGGATTTGAGCCAGCTCCGGAATTTCATTGGCAGGGACAGTAACCTCGAAGCCGTTCAATACCGTGTTGTACTTATAGTTGACCATTAAGTCGATTCCTTCGTCCTTGGCTTGCTCCAGAACTGTAGATTGTTGGCTGGCGACAGCCGCTTCAGAAGAGGATTTGGCCAAAGCGGAATTGCCCTGCTTCGCCGCATATTTTCCTACCGCCGCCGGTTGGCCGCTAAGCTGCACGATAACGCGGACGTCGGCAGTCGATTTAATGTTGATCTTAGGCGAGATGTACGTTCCCGGTGTAGTATGAGTCAAAGAAATTTTCGATGATAACTGCGTTTGCAAGCTGCCGGCTGCAAAGACCGTGCCTGGAATTGTTCCGGCTGTCAGCGCCAAACCCAGAGCCGCGACGGACAGCTTGCGTGTTAGTTTGCCCCACTCCAAAAAAATCCCTCCCAAAGATTCTGTTTAATTTGGCTTGCTCCTACCGTTCGGGTGAATCGATTATGTAGAATCCTCCTTTTCTATTCTTCCTTTTTTATTTCCACCTAGATTAGTAGGAAAAAAGATTAAGAAGATTCTACCACCGGTAAATTGTAAAATCCAGATAAAATTCTTTTTTTTATGGCAAAGTTAACATGTTGAAGAAAGATGTGTGTTATCTTTAAATCATATTTACGTGTATAATCCATCGATTTGTGGAATTAATTGTCATTTAATTGCGTTTTTTTCAAAGGCAAAGGTGTAATTTAAAAAAGAACCGTGATGTATTCTGTCATATCCTGTCGGTTGATAGGTCTTTAGGGCCAATTGTTGGCACGGATTTCGAATCATTGGAACATCGTACGGGCAGGCCCAGAAGAAGGGCTGAAGAAAAAGGAACCGATTGGGTAAAGTAATTATAGTGCCCACGGAAAGAGACAAGGAGGGAATGATTATGGACAGCAAAGAATCCAATGAGATCGGCGTAATATATAAAGAGGGCAATGCCTTCGTGATCCGAACGGACGAGGGGCCGGTTGGAGAAATCACCTATGTGCCTAAAGACGAGCATACCTGGATAGCGGATCATACGTATGTATCGCCGCATTACCGGGGCGGAAATATCGCCCAGCGGCTGCTTAAACGGCTGGCGGAGGAGGCGAGGGCGGAAGGGGCCAAGATCATTCCCCAGTGCTCGTATGTCGGTGTCCAGTTCAGGAGGAATCCGGAGTATGAGGATGTATGGAAGCATTAGGCCAAGGGGAAAGCTTCGGCTTAAAGACCGCGGCCTATCCATATGCCGGAGCAATGCGCCTGACCGATGAAACTTGTCATAAAGAAGCCATCTTCCGCTTTTATGTGCGGAGGATGGCTTTTGAACGTTGTCGGTTTGACGCGCCTTACAAGCTTATGCTCAAGGCAACCCGCGCCGCAAGGTGAACAAATCCTTCAGAGCCTCGGTGGAAAGCTCGGTAATCCAGCCTTCCGAGCTGGTAATGATGCTGTCGCTGAGCTGCTGCTTGCTCTCCAGCATTTCGTCGATCCGTTCCTCCAGCGTGCCGAGGGAGATGAACTTGTGGACCTGAACATCCCGGGTCTGGCCCATGCGGTAAGCGCGGTCCGTAGCCTGATTCTCCACGGCCGGGTTCCACCAGCGGTCGAAATGAAAGACGTGATTGGCGGCGGTCAGATTCAGGCCGACGCCGCCGGCCTTGAGCGACAGAATGAAAATGCAGGGCTGCTGCTTGTTCTCCGGGGAGGAAGCCTCCGATGTGCCGGCCGGCAAGACCGCCGCTTCGCGTCCCGCCTGAAAGTCTTCGATCATGCGGTCACGCGCCGATTTGGAGGTACTTCCGTTCAGATAGAGCACGGGTTCCCGAAGCTCTTCCCGCAGAACGCGCTGAAGCATGAGGCCCATCCCGACATATTGGGTAAAAATCAGGCAGCGCTCTCCCTCCTCCCGCAGCTCCCTGACCATGGCGAGCAGCCGCTCCAGCTTGGCGGAGCGTTCGATCAACGGGCCGGTGTCCATCGGCTCGGTGTCCGGCGCGTTTTCGCCCGGTGCGCCTTCCTTTGTAATGAGCAGCGGATGGTCGCACAGCTGCTTGAGGCGGGTCAGCGCGGAGAGGATGGCGCCTTTGCGCTGAATACCTTCCAGTTTGTTCATTTTGCTCATCAACTCGTTAACCGTCTGGTCGTAGAGGGCGGCCTGCTCGGCGGTCAGATGGACATAGGTCTTCATCTCGTTCTTGTCGGGCAGGTCGAGCTGGATGGCGGGGTCTTTCTTTTTGCGGCGAAGCATGAACGGCTTCACCAGCCTTCGCAGATCGGCAGCCCGTTTGGGGTCGCCCTCCTTCTCGATCGGCTGGATGAAGCGATCCTGAAAAGCGCGCAGCGGTCCGAGAAAGCCCGGCGTAATAAAATCGTAGATGGACCACAGCTCAGCCAGCCGGTTCTCAATGGGCGTGCCAGTGAGCGCGACCCGGTGCAGGGCCGGAAAGCTGCGGACGGCCAGCGACTGCTTGGTCTGGGCATTCTTGATGTTCTGTGCTTCATCCAGGCATAACGCCGACCAGGTGAAGCTTGCCAGCAGCTCCTGATCCAGCGACGCCGTCGCATAGGATGTGAGCACAACGTCGGACCCGGCTGCGGCGTCCTGGAAGCTTTCCCCGCCAAGTCTGCTGCTCCCGTAATGGAGCATGACCGAGAGCGAAGGGGCGAACCGGTTCAGCTCCTTCTGCCAGTTGCCGAGCACCGAGGTCGGGCAGACGATAAGGGACGGCCTTGGACCCTCCGGCCGCTCCATGAATCCCTCCTTCACGCGGAGTAAATAAGAGATCAGCTGGACGGTCTTGCCAAGGCCCATATCGTCGGCGAGGCAGGCGCCCAGCCCGAAGCGGCGCAGGAAGACCAGCCAGGAGTAGCCTTCAAGCTGATACGGGCGCAGCTCGGCGTTCAGGCCGGCGGGCGGACCGGGCTGCGGCCGGAGTTCGCTGCCGCCCAGCTGCCCCATAAGCTGAACGAACTGCTCGTTCAGTTCGACTTCAAGCTGAAGGCGGCTTACCTCTTCGGAATCAAGGTCCGGCGCTTCTTCTCCGGCTTCCTCTGCCGTATTCAGCAGATGGAGCTGCAGCACATCCTGAAAGGACAATCCCTGGCGTTTGTCCATGCCGTCCATCGCTCTGCGGATTTGAGCCAGCAGCGCGGGATCAAGCGAAATCCACCGGCCCTGGAAGCGAACCAGGCGCTCGCCGCGCGCGACAAGCGCCGCGAATTCCTCCTCCGTGAGGTCGGCGTCTCCTATCGAGATGCGCCAATCAAAATCGATGATGGCGTCCAGACCCATCAGCGAGCGGCCGCTCCGGTTCTCGCTCTCCGGGCGCAGCTTCGCCCGCAGGCGCGGCTTCCGGCGGCTCGCCGCCTCCCACCAGGCCGGCAGCAGCACGAGCCAGCCCGCATCCAGCAGACGGCGGCTATCCGCCGTCAAGAACGTCCAGGCGGCCGCGCTATCAAGCGGCCGCCCAAGCAGGTCGCCGCCGCCCCCGAAGCGCTCCGGGGGCAGGCAGGCGCGCAGGCGCTCCAGCCAGCCTGCCGAGCGCCCCTCTACATGCGGCGACCACGAGGCGGGCCAGGCGCCATGGGCGGCGCCGTCCGCGCCAAGCTTCACCGGGACAAGCGACGACGGGTCGGTCTTGTCCTGCAGTACGAGCCGAAGCCGCCAGGCCGCTTCGGCTTTAAACGGCTCCAGCAGCTGGAGCGCGGGCCGAAAGGGCGACACATCGGCCTTCCAGCCGATGGAGACGAGCCAGGCCTCCGCGTCCATCCCGGCTGCAGCCAGAGGCTTACGCTCGAACAGCATCGGGTACTCCCGCCGCAGGTCGGCCGCCTGTTCTTCCGTGCCGTAGTGACGGTCGAACACGGCGGCGGAAAAGGCCGCTCTGACGCCTCTCGTCAGACCGTCGTCTTCCTTCAGCCGGGCCAGCGCGCCCCGCGCGTCCATTTTATCATCAGGCCGGCTGTCCCCCTCCGCAAGGGCGACCCCTATCCGGGCCGCTGCGCCATAAGCGACGGCCCGATCCGGTTCCCGCAGCAAAGCCGCTTCCCGGTCTGCCGTTTCGGCCGCCTTCCGGAGAGCTCTCTCCTCCCAGGTCCACTCCAGCCGTCCTTCCCGGTATGCCGCCAGGCTTGGCTCGTACCGTTTGTTCTCCAGGCAGAAGGCCAGGGAGGGGGCCAGCGCCGTAAGCGGCGCCGCTTCGCCTTCCCACGACCAGCCGATATGCGTCAGCAGGCGCCCGGCGGCGAAGAAAGGCAGTACCTGCTCGGCGGGCAGGACGACAAGTTCGATCTCTCCCGCTTTATGAATGGCCAGCTCGGTGCCGTAGCAAGATTCCTCGTGCCAGGCAAAGAGCATTTGCTTTAGAGTCAGGCCGGGAAGAGCATCCCCGTGATCCGTCAAGCCATACAGCAGCGCATCTCCGTATTCGCTGAGGCTGAACCGGACCGAAATATTCCGCAATCGTCCGTTCATGGTGTCAACTTTCCTTTCCGAAGCTCTTCCTGGAGCGCCCGCAGCCGGCTGTGGCGGGCAGTAAACGATTCGAGATAACGCTCGAATCGATCCTCCGCTTTTATTTTCTTATACAGCTTATTCAGACGCTTAAGCAGCTTCACCGCCGCTTTATAGCTGCTTCTGTTCTTCTCCAAGACGTACCGCTCCACCGCCTGATGATAGAACGGCAGCAGCAGCTCGGGCGCGTGCTTCTCCAGCGGCTGCAGATCCCGCACCCTGAAATTCGCCGGATCTTTGCCCGAGCTGAGCTGGTAATCCATCCATTCCCGCCAGCGGCCGCGCTCCAGCAGCTTCTCCTCGTAAATGCTTCCGCTAAGCGGAAGCATGGCTGCCAGTTCCCGCCACATTAACGGCTCGCTTTCGGGCAGAAGCCTTACCGCTTCCTCCCAGAAGCGGGCATAGCTCTCAAGCCCGTTCCGGCGCTGCCCGGCGAGCAGTTCGCCGGTCCCGGTCAGCCAGTTCACCAGCCGCTGCGATTCCCCGGCTTCCGACAGGCAGTCCCAGAACATGTCCAGCCGTTCCGGGCGGAAGCCCGGCCGGTCCGCTGCCTCCCGAAGCAGACTTAAAGCCTGATCGTCTTCCAACTGGAGGAAATGCATCCAGGCTCGCGCGGTCAGCGAGGCCGGACGGGGCGAAGTATCCGTCCGATTCGCTTCTTCCTGCTCCAGCCGCCGCAGTTCTTCCTTTAGAAGCGAAGAGTCCGGCATTTCGGGAATGATCCACTGTCTCCACAGCAAATAATAAAGACCCGAATAAAAGCCTTGTTCCCTTGATTCTGTGAGCAGCTCCTGCCGCAGATACCCAAGCGTGTCCATGATCCGGTTCCGCTGCTCCGGCTCGGAGGCGAGGGGCAGCGGCGTTTGCAGAGCGCGCTCGATCTCATCCTGGAGTTCGGTTACGACGATATGAGTATAATAGCCGAGAGAAGGCGCAGAGGCGCCAGAGCGCCCGGCCGAAGGATGGGTGATGTTGTTCAGAACAAAGAGGCGGGCGTGCAGAACGAACAGCTTCTCCAGACCGGGGGAAAGCGGCGGCTTGATCCGGAGGATCGAAGCGAGCGCTTCCTGGGCATAACGGGGATTCCGGGTGTCTTTGGCCTGACCGGGTACACATTGGGCGAACCATTCATGCCACTCGGCGACGTTCATGACCGGGATGAGCCGTCCGCGCTCGTTAAGGGATTCCCGGTTTCCAGACCGAAACCCGTCATTTGCTTCGCCGTGGCGGCCTGCTCTTGCAGCATGGCCCGTTCCATGGACGTTGGTGCCGATTCCGGGAGAGCTTCCCGCTCCGCCATCGGCAGTTCCGCCCGCCTGTGGGGCACGGGCGGAACTTACAGCAGCCCGTGCCTGGGCGGACGATTTGGCATTGGCCAGCATCGGCACCGGCCGTCCCTGCGTTTCGGCAAAGTTCATCAGGACGGCCGCCATATGCTTGCACGGACCCGGGACAGGGCAGCTGCAGCTGCTGATCGAGATGGCCCCCAGGACGATCTCGACGCTGTACCGCTCTGTACCGTCAACGAAGGCTGTGACCAGTCCGGGCGGAACGGCCTTTAAGCCGATAACGCGCTTCTGCTTATAATATTGAAAGCCCCGTTTAAGGGCCAGGTCGTCAAAATAATACGCCGCATCTTGGATGAGCCGGCCCCAGCCGGCGTCATCAAGGATGTGTCTCGATTCCATGAGGTCAGTCTCCTGTAGCTTAAGGTTGTTTCATTATACCACTTCTGCGCTAGGCGAAGTGTCCCGTAGTTTCATATTCCTTTACGCAGTTTCGCCCGTTATTTTTCGCTTTGTACAGCGCTTGGTCTGCTTGGTCGATAAGCATCGTAATGCCGCTTGTGTCCGGCGAGGCCGCCGCGACGCCCAAGCTGATCGTATATCTGATGCTGTTCGAATCTTCAAGCGGGACGGGGGAGGCGGAGATGCTTTTTCGCATGATCTCAGCCAGGCGGTACGCCTGCTTGGGGGGAATTCCGGGAAGCAGGATCACAAATTCCTCGCCGCCGTACCGGCCGATAATGCCGCGGGGCTGAGCCAATTCGGCGAGCCGTTTCGCCGTTTCCTGAATAACCTTGTCGCCCGCAAAATGGCCATGCCGGTCATTGATGCTCTTAAAGTGGTCGATATCGACCATGATCAGCGACAAGGGCTTGTCCATGCTCCAGCATTGGGACAAGTGCCTGTTGGCCAGGCTCATAAAATAGCTGCGGTTATACACCCCTGTCAAACCGTCCGTAGAGGCCATACGGTTAATCTCCGAGAACAGACGGGCATTTTCAATAGAGATGCCGATCTGTCCGGCAAAATCGCGGAGGATTACTCTTTCGCTCTCAGCAAAGCTCTTGGAGAAATAACTGTACAGCACGACCAGACCCAGCACACGGTCGCGGTACAGGATCGGGATTCCGATACAGGTTTTGGTACCCGGGATTAGGCGAAAGGAGGCTGCACCCGGATCGGAGTGGAGCAAGAGCCTTTTTTCACGGATCAAAACGCCGAAGAATGGTTCAGTCTCAAGCTCCGTCAAGTGCAGCCCTTCCCACAGCCCGCTGCCAACCGAGGCATTCAGTACGTACCCTTCGGCGTTCTTTAACAGAATAAAGCCGTTCTCGCAGGCCGTTACCTTGGAGAGACTGATCAGAGTGTAATGAAGAAGCTTGTCTAAATCATGGGTCGATGTCAGCTTTTTCGTCATTTCATGCAGGTTCTTGAGCAGGATTCCCTGCTTCTCTTCAAGCAATTTTTCTTGCTTGATGAGGTTGAACCGGTCCGCCAGTGCTACGGACAGGAGAAGGGTCTCGGCTACCGAGCCGAACCGTACGGAATACAGCGACAGAAAGTTCAGGGGAAGCAGCTTGTAAGCGGCCAAGATATTTAGTGTGGAGCCCGCAAACAGAACCAGCCATGAAGCGATATAGAAAAAGACGGACCGCATCCGAAACCGCACGGCCGCTACCGCAGACAGGCAGACTAAAATGCTGGCGGACGCAAGGTAGACGGCTAATTTGGTGCATAAGCCCGGTGACATAAATATCATACCGGGCAGCGTCAGAACAAGTCCGGCTATGAAGGCGCACATCAGTTTGTTCACCCGCGGCGAATATTTAGGAACCGACAGAAAGGTTCGCGAGAACGCGCATGTGAACAGACAGGTCAATACGATAAGAACGGGATTGGACTTCAGCTCCCAAGCGGGATGCTCCGGCCATAAATATTGGTAGGCGAATCCGTCCCAAACGGCCTGCATGACCGCAAAGGAAACGATAAAGAGTACATAGTACAGATAAACCCTGTCCCTGATCGACACAAAGAGAAAGCTGTTGTAAAGCGCCATTGCGAACATAATCCCGTAATACATGCCGAACAAAAGTCCCGAGCGCTGTTCCCTTTCTATAAAGCTCTGTGTCTCCCACAGCTTCATCGGAAGCTGCAGATAACTGTCGGTTTGAATCTGAAAATACAGCCGCTGCCCGGATTCCGGGGGGAACGAAAGATTGAAAATAAAATTCCGATGGTTGAAGGTCCGCTCATTGAAGGGCAAACTTCTACCTGTCCGGGTCTGGCGCAAAAAATGGCGTTCATCGTCAAATTGGTACAGGGTCACCCGGCTGAGATGAGGTTTACTGAGTTCGAGCAGAAGCTCTCTCGTTCTGGAAGAGGCATTGAACAGGTCCAGCTTGACCCAATAGGTTGAACCTTTAATCGAGCCGCTGAGACCGCTGGTTTTGTAAGGTATGAACAACGAATCCATTGCAGGGCTTGCAACATCCTTGATCGTGAGCTGTCCGTCGTTGTCCTCCCATATTTTCAACTCGTCCTGAAGATCCGTATTTGTACGGAGGCTGCCGGGTCCGGCGGTCTCTTCAAGCCGGGCCGAATCTGCTGTCCGGCTGCAGGGCAGCATTAGCAAAGCGACGATCACCAGTCCGAACACAAGCAATCCAATCCGGCCTTTGCGGAATTTTGAAGCTGCCGAAGATGCGGTTAATGTGGCCTTCATCTTCTTCTGTCAGGTCGACGATTTGATGCCGGCGAGGTCGATTTCGATTTCTTCCCTGAATGAGCCTTTAAGCAGCTGAAGATGTCCGTCCGAGGAGAAATCGCTCGGCATAAATCCGTTGATCACGGCATTTGGGTCAAGCAGGCCCATCTTGATGTAAGACTCGGCGACAAGCTCGCTGCAGGTATAGTTGTCCAGCTTGGAATGAATCTTGAAGATCCGCCCTTCAAGTACCTCCAGAATCATTTCCCATTCACCGGGGTTAGGAATGCCATGCAGCTCCGTAAACAGGGTGTGCAGACTCGAAATCATCTCTTCGCTCCGCTCAACGTCGAGAGGTCTTACGGCGTACCGGGGCGGAACATATGGGGTGACATCGCTTCCGTAGGTTTCCAGCCTTTTCTGCAAATCGACCAGCTTCGGCCCCGTGAGATGATCGTTCTTCAAGACGTCCGGCAGATTCGTCAAAGCCGTAGACTCCCACAGCAGCGGAATCTCAATCCCGGGAATCCGCACCACCATGGCTACATGAGACCACAGGCTGCCTTCCAGTTTTTCGACAAGCTTGCTGATTTCATATTGTCCGCTGAACAGAATCAAATCGCCCGTCCGCAGCTCCGATTGTATTTCCGAGTATGGTATTTTTTTCATAATTATCTCTCCCGCAGTAAGGTTGGATCCCTTTGTACTTTCTTAAGCATGTATTCGATGGGATGGAATAATAATCCTGTTGAATTATAAGAAAAAGGAGATTTTTATCACGGTGCGCGTCGGATTGGATCGAATTTTGCTGGCTGTGCAATCCGGGGCCGGGAACGCTTTTATGCAAAACGGCTGCATCCCCGATGTTCGGGCGGCGCAGCCGTTCTATTTTGCAGTGATATGGGGAGACTACAGGGTTTCAGGGATCGTGCCGGTGACGGTTTCAGCGGACTCCTCTTTTTTGGGAGAGAGCACTTCTTTTTTAAGAAACCAGCAAATGAAAAATGTCAGAATAACAAAAACGAGCGAAATCGAGAACACATTCTGGAAGGCTTGCGTGAACACCGTTTTCACCTCGTTCAGCAGCTGCGGCGAGATGCCGGCCGGGATTCCACCCGCCGCCAGATTCTCCGATGTGCCGGGAGGCAGCTGACTGCTGAGCGGTGCGACGCCTCTGCTGATATGGCCGGAGAGCAGGCTGCCGAACACGCTGAGCCCGATGGTCGCCCCGAGCGATTGGAACAGCTGGACCGTGGATAAGGCGATGCCGCTGTGTTTTTTATCTACCGATTCCTGAACAATCAGCGTATTCCCGCCGAACATAGCCCCCATGCCGACGCCCAGGATCACAAAGCAGACGATGATGTAAAGGACGCCCGTGTGGATGCTGATGCGCGACAGCAGGAAAAAGCCGGCAATAGGCAGCGTGAAGAACAGGATAAACAGGTTCCGGTAAGCGACGCGCGTGATCAGCGAACCGAACACAATGCTGGCCGGGATCACACCAGCCATGAACGCCAGCGACAGATAGCCGGAAGCGGTTGGCGTCAAGCCCATGACATTTTGCGAGAAGAACGGAAAGAGGGCAATCCCGCCCATAATGCCCAGCATCAGGATGAACACCAGAATGGAGAGAACGACGACGTTCCGGTTCTTGAATAAATGCAAGGGAATGACGGGTTCTTCCGCCCGGCGCTCGATGAGAACACTGTCGTATTCTTGCTCTCTTATCCGTCAAGCCTGCCCCGCGGAAGGGCAATCGGGTATAATGGCGGTGTGGAGGGATGCTTCATGGATCAGGCATTATTCGATCTTGTCTATCAGGCCGTCGCCCGGCGCGACACCCGGTATGACGGGGTTTACTATACCGGGGTCAAGACCACCGGCATCGTATGCCGGCCATCCTGCCGGGCCAGAACGCCCAAGCCGGGCAATGTAACGTTCTATCCGTCGATGGAGGAGGCGCTTCAGGCGGGCTTCCGCCCATGCAAAAGATGCCGCCCCGACGAGGGCGGGCCGCTGCGCCCGGACGCCGTTCTGGCGGCTCAAGCCGATGCCGTGATCAACGCCGGGTACGGAGAGCGGCTGACGCTAAGTGGCCTGGCCGACCGGCTGAAGGTCAGCGCTGCCCATCTTCACCGGGTATACAAGGAAGTAACTGGCCTTACACCGGCCGCCAAGCTGGACCGGGTACGGCTGGACAAGGCCTGCGGGCTTCTGCGGCTTGGCCGGATGCCCGTGTCCGAAATCGGCAGGGCTGTCGGCTTTCGCGGCGCTTCCCATTTTGCCGCATGGTTTCACCGGCACACGGGAGCATCGCCAACGGAATACAGAGAACGGATTCAAGGAGGAACGGCCAATGAGCCAGAAGACAATATACCGGCACGCCCTTAGCTTTGGGGGCCGGACATGGACGCTTTGGGGCGGCGCGGACGGGCTGTGCCGCCTGTCCTTTCAGCATGACACGGAGCAGACGGCAAAGGCTTGGCTGGACCGCTACGCTCCGGGCAGCAGCGTAACTGACGATAAGCGGCCCTTTGAAGAATGGGGAGCGATTCGCCTGCTGGAGGACTACTTTGCCGGTCGGCGGCCGGACTTCCGGGAGCTGCCGCTCGATCTTAGGGGAACGGCGTTTCAGCGGGAGGTATGGACGGCGCTTGGCGATATTCCGTATGGCGAGGTCATCACGTACGGGGAGCTGGCGGGGCGAATCGGCCGGCCGGGGGCGATGCGCGCCGTGGGTGCGGCGAACGGCCGAAACCCGCTGCCGGTGTTTCTTCCCTGCCACCGGGTGATCGGGGCGAACGGCACCCTGACCGGCTATGCCGGAGGGCTCCGGCTCAAGCAGGAGCTGCTGGAACTGGAGGGAATCGCCCATGTGGCGGCGGCCGGACATGAACGATTTGCTTTTTGAGCTGCCGCTGCCGGAGCTGTTCGACTGGAAGGCCTGTCTCGATTATATGGCGCGCTCGCCGCTGGAATGTCTGTACAGGACGGACGGCGAAGGGGTGACTCGCCTGCTTCGGGCGGATAGCGGGGCGCTGCTGATCCGGCTGACCGCGCCGGAGCAGGAGCGGCTGCGGGTGGAGCTGCTGGAAGGGAAGCGGCCGGGGGATGCCGGGCTGGAAGAACTGGCGCGGTATATCCGCGACTGGTTCGATCTGGACCGCGATCTTAGGCCGTTCTATAAGCTGGCTGCGGATGATCTCCTGCTCGGCCCGCTGACGGAACGGTTTCGCGGCCTGCGCATAGTCGGCATCCCCGACTTGTTCGAGGCTCTGTGCTGGGCGATTCTCGGGCAGCAGGTCAACCTCGCCTTCGCGTACAAGCTGAAGGCGAGGCTTGCCGAAGGCTACGGCGAGTCCGTACATTGGTTGGGCAATCGCTACCATCTGTTCCCGCTGCCGGAGCGGCTGCTCGGCGCGCCGGAGGAGGAGCTGTGCGCCCTGCAGCTGAGCCGGAGCAAGGCGCGGACGATTACTGCCGTCGCCGGTCTCATCGCCGACGGCGCGCTAAGCCGGGAAGAGCTGCTGGCCCTCGGCTCGCCGGAGGAAGCCGAGGCGAGGCTTACGGCGGTGAAGGGAATCGGTCCCTGGACCGCCCAGTATGTAAGAATGCGCTGCCTGCGCGACGCTTCGTCTTTTCCCATCGGGGATGTCGGCCTGCACAACGCCGTCAAGTCCGTGCTTCAGATGGACCGAAAGCCTTCGCTTCCTGAGCTGAGGGAGCTGTTCGCGGGCTGGCGGGGCTGGGAGGCTTACGCGACCTTTTATTTGTGGCGGGTGCTGTATTGAGGGGCCGGCGCCGGGCGGAAGTTTTTTGGCAAAAGTATGGATTAACGAAGATTCAAGGATTATTCTTACAAATAGAAGAGCCGCGCTCACGGCCCTTATTTTTTAACGATGAAAATGGGGTGACCCCTCGCACGGGGAGCGTCTGGGCGGCTTCCATGCTGCACACGAGCCATAACCTGTTCTGGCTAATCCTGTCCACGCTGTTTGCGGATCGATTACCGGCCGCCAAAGTGATCACGGGGGACATGAGTCTGGCGGTTGCCGTTTTTTATGCGGTACTGACGCTGTACTTGTGGAAGCGCGCGAATCGGGGAGCGCAAGAACAAGCGGGAAACCACGCGGCTTGACGGCCGAGCAGGGCTTCGCCAGCATCCGCCCGGTTGTACACGAACCCAACGAGACGGCTGTCAGCATGTACCGGCGCAGCGGCTATACGCCGATTGGGGCTATCACCCACCCGCTGCGCAAGGCGCCTTACCTGTGCTGCGAGAAGATTCTGGAGGCTGGGGGTTAATGGCGATTTTGGGACGAATCCGGGATTCGAAGGAGAAACAAAAATAAACTTCGGCCAAGGCCGAAGCTTGAGGTTAACCTTTGTGGTGCTTTAATTTAATGTTTGGATTGAGAGGGACTTGTATTAACTACCGCAGGGAGCATTTTTTCGCCTTTCTCCATCGGAGATTGGCATATGGAACAGGTGGGCTGGACCAAGAAAACAAAATTGTCTCTCATCCAACCGTTGCAGCTTTCATTGGTACAGGACCATATGGCCGTGAGTTCCTCCGGAATATTGTCCAGAGGTCTTTTTCGTGAATAGTACAAGAAGCATCCTTCTTTCTCTCACGGAGTTATTGTCATAAAAAACAAACGCCCCAAACGCTAGGTTCGGGGCGTGTTTTCCGGATTTACAGTTTAACGACGTTCTCGGCTTGCGGACCGCGGTTGCCTTGAACGATGTTGAACTCAACGCGTTGGCCTTCATCAAGAGTCTTGAAGCCTTCGCTGACGATTGCGCTGAAATGCACGAATACGTCGCTGCCGCCTTCAACCTCGATAAAGCCAAAGCCTTTGTCCGCGTTAAACCATTTAACTGTTCCTGTTTCCATTGTAGAAAACCTCCTTGTTTTTTGAACATGACCTTCTTATTTACTTAAAAATAAAAAATCACATATTGCGCAAGGTTATGCACTCAAAATCATAACCCTCTGCAATATGTGAGTTCAGGTCAAAATTCCAATACAGTAATCTTAGCAGATTCCGGAGGCGGATACAACCTATATTTAAAATTGATTTAAATGCTTCCATAACAAACTGCATGGGTGGCCGAATTTATTTAATCCAGCCACGCTGCCTTCAGCACCCTGATGCCGTCGTCAATGCGCTCCTCTGGTATTCCTCCGAAGCCAAGAATAAATGATGGTTCCTTCCAGGACGGTCGGTTCCACCAGGTGTAGCTCATCGGCGCGATCCGGACATCGGCCTCCCTTGCCGCCGCTGCAAGCTCCTCCTCCGTGCCGCCGCTCTTAACGGTAAGCAGCAGATGAAAACCGTCGTTCCTGCCAGACAGTGCCGCCGCATCTCCGAAATGGCGATTTATTGACCGAATGACGGCGTCGTAATACGGCTTTGGCATTTTGAATCTGCACCGGATCGAGCTTGAAGCATATTCGTACAACAAGCGTGCGCTCCATGTGTACGAGAGTCTGGGATTTACAAAAGAGGGCGTGCGCAGGGAAGCGCTGTACTATGATCATGAATACCATGACATTATCACGATGAGCCTTCTGGAAGAAGAATACAGGAAGAAGTTCTGCAACAAAGGTCAAAAAAGGTCAAATTAATCAAAACAGCAAAATAAATCTTAGTAAACGCCCCAGGACGCCGAAATTCGGCGTTTTTTCGTCTGTAATCGGCTTTGAGACTTATTCGGAGGAGGGCTATAATAAACATGTAAGGTCAAATAAAGTCAAAGTCAAATGAGAGGGGAATGCAAGATGTTTGATCTGGTTCCTTTTGGAAAACGGCGTGAAGAGGCCTTCGGCGATTTGTTTGGGGACGACTTCTTCGCTCCGCTCAAGAGCTCTACCCTGTCGATCCGCACCGATATCCGCGAAGCCGAGGACCGCTATTTGATTGAGGCCGAGCTTCCGGGATTCACTAAAGATGATATTGTCATTGATTACGCGGCGCCGTACCTGACGATCAAGGCGGTGCGAAAAGAAGAGAACACCGAGGAAAACAGCGACCGGCAGATCGTCCGCAAGGAGCGCCGATACGGAGAATACGTCCGCAGATTTTACGTTCAGGACATCAAGGAAGAGGGCATCCGCGCTTCCCTGAAGAACGGCGTATTGTCGCTTGAGGTACCGAAACGGCAAAAACCGGAGGGCACGCGGATTGAAATCCGGGATGACGAACAATAAGGCGAATTTCTTAAATAAAAAGATAGAAATTGGCCATTAAATAGATACGAAGAGCGCATTGTAGATGAATTTCCGGCTATAGTGCGCTTTTTTTCGAAGATATACGGGCTTAAGGCACTATCACGATTACAGCGCAGGCATTACGGGGAAATAAATAATATAGGAAAGAAAGGGGGGCGCGCAGATGGCGGAACCCGGATATTATGAAGTGCTCGGCGTCAGCAAGGACGCATCCAGACAGGACATCAAAAAAGCGTACCAAAAGCTCGCCAAGCAGTGGCATCCCGATGTGAACAAGTCGCCCGGAGCGGAGGAACGGTTCAAAAAAATAGCCGAGGCGTATGAAACGCTCGGGAACGAGGAGAAGCGCAAAGCCTACGACGAAGCTCTGAAGTACGGCTTCGGCCGCGGACCGTCGGGCGGCGGGACCTCCTGGGAAGCGCCAGGCGGAGGATGGAGCGAAGGCTTTTCCTTCAGTGGCGAGGACATTCCGGACGGCGACCTTTTCAACATGTTCTTCGGCGGCGGGGGAGCGGCTAAACGGGCGGGTTTTGATTTTTTCTCGAGCGGACGGCGGCCGGGAACCGGCGGTTTTGCCGGAAGCATGGGCGGCATGGGCAATATGGGCGGCATGATGGAAGCGCGGCTCGACATTACGCTGGAACAGGCCTATAAAGGAGGCGCCGTCACCGTCCAGGCCGGAGGGCGGACGGTGACCGTCAATATCCCGCCAAGGTCGGGTGACGGAACGGCAATCTCCGTGCCGGAAAGCGGCGAGATGCTGATTGTCCTGAACATCCGCTCACACGAGACCTACGAAGTGAACGGCGGGGATCTTCGCGGCACCCTGCAAATCGCCCCCTGGCAGGCCGTGCTCGGCGGCGGGGCCAAAGTCTCCCTGCCGGACGGAAGCGCGGTCAAGCTGAAGATACCGGCGGGCATCCGAAGCGGCCGAACGCTGCGAATACCCGGCAAGGGGCTGAAGCGGGAGAACGGCTCATACGGAGATGTGCTGTTCGACATCGAGCTGGTTGTGCCGGAACAGGTAAGCGAGGCCGAGAAGCAGCTGTACCGGCAGCTAGAGCAGTCCTCGGGCTTTCAGGCGGGCGCCAAAAGGCGGCCCCCCGAAGGCAAGCGCCGCGGCGCTGCGGCCGGGTAAGCGGGCGTGGGGCAGGATCGCTGGCTAAGGCCATAAGCGAGGACTGGAACGGGAACGACTGAGTATGAAAAGAGATTAAGTGGAAGGGAATGAAGCAGAAATGGACTTCAATAAATTAACGCAAAAGCTGCAGGAAGCTGTCGCTTCCGCGCAGTCATTGGCCTCGGGCGCAGGGCACCAGGAGATCGATAACCCCCATCTGCTCAAAGCGCTGCTGGAGCAGCATGAGGGCCTGCTCCCCCGGCTGCTGCAAAAAATGAATGTGCCGGTAAACGAGCTGCTGAGCCGCACCGATGAGCTGCTGCGGCGGAAGGCTTCCGTCGGCGGCTCAGGCGCCGGAACGGTGCGGCGGTACGCTTCGCAGGCGCTGATCGCCACACTGGAGCAGGCCGAGAAGGAAGCAGCGGCCATGCAGGATGACTTCGTGGCGGTGGAGCATGCCGTGCTGGCGATGGTATCCGGCAGCAGCGGAAGCCCGGACATCCGCCGGATCTTCGAAGCCCAGGGGGTGACGCGCGAGAAGCTGCTGAAGGTTCTGGCGGAGATTCGCGGTCACCAGCGGGTGACGAGCCGGGAGCCGGAAGCGACTTACGAGGTGCTGGAGAAGTACGGCCGCGACCTCGTGGCCGAGGTGCGCGCGGGCAAGGTTGATCCCGTCATCGGCCGCGACGGCGAGATCCGCCGGGTGATCCGGATTCTTTCCCGGAAGACGAAGAACAATCCGGTGCTGATCGGCGAGCCGGGCGTCGGCAAGACGGCGATCGTGGAAGGTTTGGCTCACCGGATTGTCCGGCGCGACGTACCGGAGGGATTGAAGGACAAGACGATTTTCTCCCTCGATATGAGCTCGCTTGTCGCCGGAGCGAAGTACCGCGGCGAGTTCGAGGAGCGGCTTCAGGCCGTCCTGAAGGAGATCAAGGAAAGCGACGGCCGGATTATCCTGTTCATCGACGAGCTGCACACGATTGTCGGCGCGGGCAAGACCGAAGGGGCGATGGATGCGGGCAACATGCTGAAGCCGATGCTGGCCAGAGGCGAGCTGCACTGTATCGGCGCGACGACGCTCGACGAGTACCGCAAGTACATTGAGAAGGACCCGGCGCTGGAACGCCGCTTCCAGCAGGTAATGGTCAGCGAGCCGGACGTTGAGGACACGATCTCAATTCTGCGCGGCCTGAAGGAACGGTTCGAGGTGCACCACGGCGTCAAAATCCACGACAGCGCGCTGGTCGCTGCGGGCGTTTTATCGAATCGGTACATTACCGACCGCTTCCTGCCCGACAAGGCGATTGACCTCGTCGACGAGGCCTGCGCAATGATCCGTACGGAGATTGATTCCATGCCGGGCGAAATGGATGAAGTGACGCGGCGGCTGATGCAGATGGAGATTGAAGAAGCGGCGCTTAAAAAAGAAACCGACGAAGCCAGTAAACGCCGCTTGGAGTCGCTCCAGCGGGAGCTGGCCGATCTCAAAGAGAAGCACCTTGAAATGACAGCCCGCTGGGAGAAGGAAAAGTCGGCCATTTCCGGCGTCCGCGAGCTGAAGAAGAAACTGGAGCAGGCGCGCCTGGACTTGGAGCGCGCCCAGGAAGAGTACGACCTGAACAAATCGGCCGAGCTGAGCTACGGCATTATACCGGACCTTGAGCGGGAGGTGAAGGCGGCGGAGGAAGCGGCTCAGCAGGATGGCGATTCCCGGCTGCTGCGCGAGGCGGTGACCGAGGACGAGATCGCCGACATCGTCTCCCGCTGGACCGGCGTTCCGGTCAGCCGGCTCGTAGAGGGCGAACGCGACAAGCTGCTGCGCCTGGAAGAGACGCTGCATGAGCGCGTCGTCGGCCAGGACGAAGCGGTGTCGCTCGTCTCGGACGCCGTGCTGCGGGCGAGAGCCGGCATCAAGGACCCGAACCGGCCGATCGGTTCGTTCTTGTTCCTCGGCCCGACGGGCGTCGGCAAGACCGAGCTGGCGAAGGCGCTGGCGGCCGCGCTGTTCGACCGCGAGGACGGCATGATCCGCATCGACATGTCGGAGTACATGGAGAAGCACAGCGTATCCCGGCTCGTCGGCGCGCCTCCGGGATATGTCGGCTACGAGGAAGGCGGCCAGCTTACGGAAGCGGTGCGGCGCCAGCCGTATACGGTCGTCCTGCTGGATGAAGTGGAGAAGGCCCATCCGGACGTGTTCAACATCCTGCTGCAGCTGCTGGATGACGGCCGCCTGACCGATTCGCAAGGGCGGATCGTCGATTTCAAGAATACGATTGTCATCATGACATCGAACATCGGCTCGCCTCATCTGATTCAGGGCACCGACGACAACGGCGACCTGACGCCAGCGGTCAAGGAACGCGTCATGCGCGAGCTCCGCGGCCATTTCCGCCCCGAGTTCCTGAACCGGGTGGACGACATCGTCATGTTCAAGCCGCTGTCGATTGATGAAATCCGCCAGATCGTCGGCAAGCTCGTGGACGGCCTGCGGGCGCGTCTGGCCGAGCGTCAGGTCGGCCTTGTCCTCACGGACGAAGCGATCCGCTTTATCGCAAAAGAGGGCTTCGATCCCGTGTACGGCGCGCGGCCGCTGAAGCGGTTCATCCAGCGCAGTCTGGAGACCCGGGTCGCCCGTGCGCTGATCTCCGGCGAGGCCGGCGAAGGCTCCGTACTGAAGGTCGGCGAGTCGGACGGAGAACTGACGGTCGCGATCGAGAAGCCGGAAGCCGCGCCAATTGGCAAAGCGTAACACCGGCTTGGACATGATTAGATGAACAGGGACTTTCCTGGACCTTGAAGGTCAAAGGAAGTCCCTGTTTTTTTGCGGGCGGATTACCAGCAGCTACTTCTTCATCAATTGTTTCTTGAATCCTCTCTGGTCGGTGGAATAACCAATGGATTCGTAAAATTTATGCGATGATTCGCGTTTGCTTTCGGATACCAGGATGACATATTTGCAATCTTTGCTTTCTCCGAACCCCTCAAGCGCCTGCATGAGCCGCTTTCCTACACCCTGACCCTGATACTTAGGCAGTACGACTACGTTTTCGATCAGCAGAAAAGAATTGCAATCGCCAACAAGGTCGTAACATGCGATTCCCATGGCAGTGCCGATCACTCTGTCCCCGTCACAGGCGACGGCCACATAATAGTCAGGGTTAGCGGATATAGCTTCGAGCTGTTTTTTCATTGCGGTTAGATTAGACTCTTTGCCGTTAAAGTCAACGAATAACTCGGATAGTCCTGCGACATCGTCAGATTCAGCTTTTCTGATTGTAATAGGATTCAAAATAGCACCTCCGATGAGTTTCCGAACTATATTACCATATTATAGGGAACGGATGGACAATCTTTGTGGGAAAAAAGATGTTCGGCGATCATCCTCTTGAAATGGAGTTCGGCGCTGCCATTCGCGCAGAAATACAAGGTTTTCCCTAGGCCGGTAAGGCAGTGGGAGGTCCCTGTTTTGTTGCGGGTAAGAAACCTTTAACGCCGTTCATCGTCTAATCAGATGGGATATTTTTGAAAATATTTGGGGAGGCAAGAATATGACGGTTAAAAAAGTGCCGAAACCGGCAGTGTGGCTGGTATTATTCGCGTTCTTGGCGGAAGCGGTTGTCATTCCGGTCCGGGATGTCAAAATCTCTGCCGCTGGAGCGGAAGCCGTAGTGCCAGCCATTTCGGCGCTAACGGTGTCCGGCGCCGTGAGTTCCACGGACGCGGTCCGGTTCGACTTGATCAAGCATGAGATGAGAATTAATCTGTCCGGCGGCGAAGCGTCGCTGGATGGAAAGGCTGTCAAGGCGGCGACGCCCATAAAGCGAAACGGCCGATTGTATGTGCCGATGCGATCGCTGGGCGAATCGGGAGCGGTATCCTCTGTTGCCTGGAATTCCGCGAAACGGCAGGTTCGGGTCGTTTCGCGGCGGGAAGAGCTGAATTTCCGCATCGGATCGACCCGGGTATACGACGGGCAGGGCAAGGCTCTGCCAGCGGAGAACTTTACGATTCCGGCGCCGCTGTTAATAGGCGGCACGGCCTATGTTCCGGTGCGCTCGCTGACCTTATTCGGTCTGACGGCGGGTACGGAGAACGGCCAGCTCTTCTGGAGATGGAGCGAGAAGAAGGCGCAGGTGCTGCAGCCCTACTGGGAAACTGGAGAAGATGAAGCCGTATTCACCGTACTCTATGCCAAAGAGCTGTATACGCCGGGAGCCGGGTCTTCAATCGGTTCGGGGGCCTGGAACAGCTCGAGGAAGATTGTAGGGAAGGACATCTATCTGGACGGCTCGCTCTATAACCGTATCCAGCTGTCCGTGCCGCTGGATCCGGGCATCAACCCGGTTGAGATTAGTTCCATAGGGATGGCTGCCGCAGGAATCCGGATCAGACGCAATGTGAGCGACCCGTCCGTGATTCCGGTGAATATTACAGAGGATGGGAAAGAATTTTTGACTCTAGATTCTCCAGCAAGCGGCTACTTGAAACTCAAATCCGGAGACTCTTTCACAATTTCGGGCAAAGTGATCAATCCGCCTAATCTGGCCATCGGTAAATTGACGGTTACGATTCAGCGCTATGTACCGGATGCGGAGGATGTCATAAAGGATTTTACAACGGTTTCCACAAAGGAGATTCCGGTAAAAAACGGGACGTTCAGCGGCAGCGTAACCTTACCTCGGTCCGGTTCATACCGGATTAGTGTGAACGGCTTGACCTATACGACCTTCCCTGGACATGGCCCAGCTTCCGTTACCTGGGCGAACCTGTCGGCGGAAGTGGCGGAATAAGGGCAGTACATGGTTCAAAGGCTGGGTCTGCTAATCAATGGCTCCAAGAAACCAATGCCCTTTTGCGTTCTTGACAAAATAAAAATATAGATATTGGTCGGTTATCCCGGCATCCTGCATGACTTTGCCAATAACTTGAACCTCTATACGGTTCGCATGATCCTGCTTAACAGTGCCAAGCTGATTGAACCGATTTAGTACCTAACCCCCACC
Organism: Paenibacillus apii; assembly: GCF_011043685.1. Classification (NCBI taxonomy): domain Bacteria; kingdom Bacillati; phylum Bacillota; class Bacilli; order Caryophanales; family Paenibacillaceae; genus Paenibacillus; species Paenibacillus apii. The sequence continues at coordinate 60,179 of NZ_JAAKGU010000013.1, forward strand.
TCCAAGCCAACAGTGAAGGTGGGGGTTAGACACGCCCGCTTTACCAAACGTGTGTTCTCGTGTTATGCTAGACTCATCAAACTTGTGGTGGAGGCGTGTCTCATGAAGGTGGTTAAAACACTTAAACATCCGATTACGTCTCACCACCGCATGTTGGATGCGACTCTCCATGTGTATCAAGAGGCGCTCTCGTTCTTGATTGCGGTTATTCAAGAGCAGTTTATGGCCTTGGGATCGTTATCCACCCAATCGGTGGTGACGGCGGTAGAACGGTTGACTCATCGTACCAGGCACAATCCGAATCCGTTCTACGCCGAGTTTGATCAACGCTTTTATAAGTTTCCTTCGTACTTCCGCAGAAGTGCCATTGCCGAAGCGTTTGGCATTGTGAAAAGTCATCATTCCCGTTTTCAGCTTTGGCAAGCCGAGCGGCAACGCACCCAGCAAGAAGGGAAACGCTTTTCGAAGAAACCGCCGACACTCCAGGCTCAGCATCAGGCGTTCCCTTGCTTGTACAAAGGCAATATGTTCATTCGAACCTCCGACAGGGCAGCCAACATCAAGATATTTCATCAAGGCGATTGGGTCTGGCTCCCCATTACCCTTAAAGGGCAAGACCTATTTAAACGCAACGTGTGGAGCATGAAAGAATGCAGCCCCACATTGGTTCGGAAAGGAAAACGCTATGCCCTTCATATCGCCTATGAAGGGGATGTGAAGCTGACTCAGGCGGAACCTTCCAAGCAGCGGGTGTGTGCTGTGGATTTGGGGTTAACGAATTCCGCAGTCTGTTCTGTGATGGACGTAAGCGGCACTGTCTTGGCGAGGACCTTTATCAACCAAGCCAAAGAGAAAGACCGGATGCGGCAAATCACAGGCAAACTGAAACAAGCTCAGCGTCAATCCGGTAGAGGTGCAAAACCGAATTTCTGGCGGCGGATGAACGGCTTACAGACGCATATCGTCCACGATACCGCGCATCAAATCCTCGCCTTTGCCCAAAAGTACCACGCTGATATCATTGTCATGGAGTATTTAGGGAAGATGCGTCTCCCTAAAGGAATGTGGGGAGCCAAGCGGCTTCGTGCCAAACTCCAGTTTTGGGCCAAGCGGCGCATCCAAACGAAAGTGACCGAAATGGCGCATTTCTTGGGGATGCGGGTGTCCATGGTTAGCCCGGCGAATACCAGTGCGCTTGCTTTTGACGGCAGTGGATTTGTACAACGCAACACAAAGCGAGATGTTGCTGTATTCGCAACAGGCAAAACGTATCACGCGGACCTTAATGCCTCGTATAACATCGGCGCACGATACGTGCTACGTAATATACAAAAATCCACATCTGAAAAGACGTGGTTGTCCTTGGAGGCAAAAGACCCTTCATTGGCAAAACGAACGTATTGGACGTTGGCTTCCCTCATTCGGGTGCAACAGGCACTGAGACTTCAAACATGAAGCTCACAAGCGTGTGCAACCCTGTATCGATGCCAACAGAAGCCCCCACTTCATGCATAAAGCTAAGTGGGGGAGAGTTCACAGCATAGTCACGGTTTAACAAATAGAGCTGGGCGCTGCCCGATCGGTCATCGGCACACGCTGCGGAACGCTTCGGCATCTTTATTGGCCATGGAGGTTAGCACGGTTTTCAGTCAGCTTTTAATCTCCTGGTTCAATAACGGTTCGCTGCTGTCCTCCACATTGACAAATACTCCAGCTTTAAAAAACTCGGGAGGCTCCTTTTGGACAGGTGCAGAATTTGGGCTGGGGCCGCTGCTCTCTTGTATGCCGGTAACATCGTTCTCCGCACAGGAGGTTAGTATAACGGCAGCCAGCAATCTGGCAAAACCGGATAAGAACCATTTTCTCATTGTCTACACTCCCACGTTGATTCCAGCCCCTACAACAGCTCCCCCCGCCTCTTCAAATACACGTACAGCGGTATGGCGAACAAGGCGCAGAGCAGGGCGCATAAACCGATGAAAGCATAGCCCGCCTGAAGTCCGGCCAGCAGGCCCTCCCCGGCGCCGCGGCTTGCCGTTACCGCGTTCTTGATGCCGGTGATGATGGCGCCGATCAGGTAATTGCCGATGACGCTGGACACGCCCATCAGGGTGACGATGAACGTGATGGCGGTGTCGCTGCCTTCGCCGTAGCGCTTGGCGATCAGCGCCATAACGGTAGGGTAGATCGGCGCGATGCCGATGCCCGCCGCGGCGAACAGGAACGCTCCCGGCTCGCCTGCCGCGATAGCGGCGAAGGTCAGCAGGCCGGACAGGGCGGAGAAGATGATGAGCGACAGCGTAAAGCCGATTTTATCGGTGACGGGACCGAGGAACAGCCGGGCGAAGGTGAAGCAGAGAAAGAATACGGAGAGCATGCCCGCTGCTGCGGTACCGTCCCAGCCGTAGGCTTTTTCCAGAAAATTGACCAGCCAGCCGCCCACGGCCATTTCGGAAATGACGCCAAAGGACAGGGTGGCGACCAGCATCCAGATGACTGGATCGGCGGCGATGACTTTTAACGGAAGCCGTTCATCCTCGGATGTGCCGCTGCTTGGGAACTTGCCCGCAAAAGCAGGAATCATCGGCAGGATAGCGAGCAGCAGGATCAGCAGATAGACGTCCCGCCAATCGATGGCCCGGCCGCCGATCGACAGCGTCATCAGTCCAGAGGCGATCATCGGCGCGACGGTTGAGCTGAGCCCGTAGAAGAAGTGGGCGAGGTTCATCATCGTCCCGGTGTTGCGGATAAAGATTCGCGCCGCGAGCACGGCGAGCCCGATCTCCAGCATTCCGTTGCCGATGTACATCAGGAAGAAGGAGCTGGAGAGCGCCGGATAGCTGCGGGACAGGAAGATCAGTACGCCGGACAGCACCATGGAACCGAACGACAGCAGGCAGACCGCCTTGATGCCGATTCTGCGGATCAGGTAAGCGGTGAAGGAGCAGGCCAGCAAATAGCCGAGCGAATTTAGCGACAGCAGCAAGCCGATGCGCATTTCATCGAGGCCCATCTCCAGCTGGATGCGGGGAATGGCGGGGCCTTTAATATTCTCGGAGAAGCCGAAGATCAGAAATCCGATAAAGACGGTGAGCAGCTGCAAAATATAAATACGCTTCGGCGACGCCGGAAACGTTTTCGTTTGGGCAGTTTCTTTTGGCAGAGTATCCAATTCAATCCTCCGTAGACGAGTAATCCGGCCGTCCGCAAGGGCGGGGAGCCTAATGTAGTGTATTATACACGGCCCTGACTGTCCGGGGGAAGAGTAGTCCCGAAACCGCAGTATTCGACAATTTTTGAAACATGCAGCCTGCAGAACCGTATAAGGTATTCAACAAGAGCTTTGCCGGCTTTAGATCACGATTCGCCGGTTGCTTTCGGCGCCCTTGTTACGTAGACTATAATCAGTGTCAAATGCGGGCGAATGGAGAATGACAATGGAATGGTTTAAGCATTTTTTTGCGGATTTGACGATCCGCCGGTTTGGAATTTTGCTGTTGGTATGCTTGCTGCTGTACGGTATCAGGGATATGCTCAATCTGGTGCTGCTGACCTTTTTGATTGCTTACATTATGAATAGCTTTCAGGTGCTGCTGTCGAGGCGGATCGGCAGATACGTGCGGGTGAACAGCAAGGTTATAATCATCATCCTCTACGTCGTTATGATTTCCACGTTGGTGACAGCGCTGGTGCATTACCTGCCCAAAATATTCGTTCAGGTCCGGCAGCTCACCAATTTCCTCATCGCGCTAACTCCGGAGAATATTCCGCAGAACGAGATTGTCCAATATTTATTCAAGACCGTCAAAGGTTTGAACTATGAGAAGTATATGACGAACGGTCTCGATTACATAACGACGATCGGCAACTGGGGCACCACGTTCGTTCTGTCGATAATTCTGAGTTTCGTCTTCATTCTGGAGAAGAACCGGATTGTCGCGTTCACTTCGCGGATGAAGCAGAGCAAGGTGGCCTGGTTCTATAATGAGCTGGAGTATTTCGGCAACAAATTTGCGTTATCCTTCGGTAAAGTCATTGAAGCGCAGATTCTGATCGCGTTGTTCAATACGGTTTTTACGGTGATCGGCCTGATTATTCTCGGGTTCCCGTACCTATTCGCGCTCGGGGTGATGATTTTCCTGCTGAGTCTGATTCCGGTGGCGGGCTTCCTCATTTCGCTTATTCCGCTCTGCATCATCGGGTACAATATAGGCGGGCTGATGATGGTCATTTACGTGCTGGCGATGATCGCCGTGCTGCACTTCATTGAAGGCTACTTCCTGAATCCGAAGCTGATGTCCTCAAAAATGAACTTGCCGATGTTCTACACCTTCATTGTGCTGCTGTTCTCCGAGCATTACCTCGGCGTGTGGGGGCTCATCCTGGGTATCCCGATCTTTGTATTCGTGCTGGATATTCTGGAGATCAAACGCGGAAGCGCCGACGCGGACCTTCCGGCCAAGCGGGTTAAGAAACAGCTGTAAAACCGGAACCAAGACGATACAGCCTTCTTCTTCGGGCATGTAGGCCCCTTTCAAGAAGCTTCCCTGTAACTTAAGCTGCCAGGGGAAGAAGCTCTTGAAGGGGCCTTGTTATTTTATTGCTGAAAAATAAAGCAGGTTGAACACAATCACTGCAAAAATAATGGCCCCAGCACCCGTTAAGTTTTCTGTATCTTTGTTCTTAACAATTCTCTTATGTATGGATACACATATGACAAATAAGACAGCAGCTAGTACGGGGGTTGAATAAAGCATTAAGGCTTCTACCATAAATATCCCTCCAATAAGAAAGGTCTCCCCCCTATGATACTCGAAAGTTGCCCCCGGTTGAATGCCTGCGCCCCCTTGCCGTTTAAGAGGCTTTTACAATCCTGCATCCAAAAAAACAGATGATTCACTCGGGGTTAATCTCCGATTTCAATGCCGTTCCGCAGGCGGTGACCCGGATGACCGATGCGTCCGCCTCTCAAGTCTTCGAGTTCGAGCCTTTGAAGAGAAACGGAGAGAATGCGATCGACGCCGCCAGCAGTATATCAAGGAGCACTTCTGTGAAGACCTCTTATTAAAAAATGGCGTCGGTCGTGTTCCTGAATCCGGCTTATGTCAGCCAGCTGTTCGCAGGCTGTCCGGAGCGGGCCGCCAGATTAATCCGGGTCAACGCTCCTGCTGATAATCTCCGGCACTTCCTCACTGTAAGCCTCATATTGTTCCCTGGTAATGCTTCCGGATGCCAGACGTTCGTCCAACTGCCGTGTCAGCTGCTCGGTCTGCAGGTCGATGACCTGCTGTACGTCGGCGCCATTCGCTTCGGCGATATCGGCAAGCGATTTGCCCTCAAAGAGGGCGTAATACAGCTCTTCCCCGGAAGGCCGGTTCAGCGTTTCGAGCAAATCGTCACGCCCCGCAGCGCCGGCGGATAACGACAGCTTGGCCACCGGACTTGAGCTGACGCTTTTGGACGCCCAGGCATTTCCTCCGAAGGAGATGGCTACGATCATCGTGCCTACAATCACTACCCGTTTGATATTGCGCGTGATATTCATATGTAGTCCCTCATTTCATGTTTCTTTAGCTGTATGTATTGTAACCTTCGAAACTGACCGGCACCTTAAGCACGCTTTAAAATAACCTTAAGATATATAATTCATACTTGACAGGTAAGATTAATAGGTTTATGATTTCTTCATAACTTTTCACCAATGAATATTTGACCGGTGAAATATCAATTCGAGCTGATTGGACCGTCAAAGGCTCCCGGGTGAACCTCTTTATTGAGTGCTCCGGGGGCCTTTTTGGTACGATACGGCGAATCGAGGAGCATGAACCGATGGAGAACAGGGATTGGGATGTGCTGGAGGAGGCGGATTGGCTGTTCCGCAAGATGGTCAGACGGTTTGTGAAGGAGCGGGACCGCATCAATGTGGAGGGCATCGCACTGCCGGGAATGATGATTCTGCATAAAATCATCCGCGAGGGCGACCAGCGGCTCAGCGATTTGGCGGAGCAGCTGGATCTTACTTCGGGCGCGATCACCGCGCTGTGCGACAAGCTGGACACGGCCGGCTATACCGTCCGGCGGCGCAAGAGCGGCGATCGCCGGACGGTGCTTCTTGGCATCACGGATAAGGGGCGGGAGATGTTCGAGCGCAACCGCAGCGTCGGAACAAGGTGTATCTCGCTTCTGTTCGAAGGCTTCGAACGGGAGGAGTTGGCCGCTCAGAATCAGGCGTTCAAGAAAGTTATCGGCAATCTCGAAGGGTTCTCGGAAGCCATTCTGGATCTTGCCAAGCAGAATACCGGGACTCCCACGCAGGGCAGCCCGGAACGGAAGCCGGCCAGGGTAACGACGCCAACCCGTTATTTGACCTATTAAAATCCATTCATTTTATAACGAAGGGGAGATGAACAATGGGATTTCCAACCGTGTATCCGACCGGCGCCACCGTCTATAACCCAAGCAAGGCATGGAGCGGCTATACCGTGTATCAGGCCGGGGACGAGGGCGTCGTTCTGATCGATATGAACGGAAGAGAGGTTCATTTGTGGAAAGGGCTGATCGGCTTTCCCGCCAAGGCGCTTCCGGGCGGCTATGTGCTGGGCAGCACGGGCCGCAGAGATCCGAAATTCGGCATTCAGGACAATGTCGATCTCGTGCAGGTCGATTGGGACGGCAAAATCGTCTGGAGATACAACGGCTACGAGCATATCGAAGATCCGGGATACGAGCCGACGTGGTATGCGCGGCAGCATCACGATTATCAGCGCGAGGGCAATCCGGTCGGCTATTATGCACCGGGGCTTGAACCCGAGGTTTCCAGAGGCACGACGCTGATCCTCGCGCATAAAAATGTGAATAATCCGGCCATTTCCGATAAGCAGCTTCTGGACGATGTCATCATTGAGGTGGACTGGGAGGGCAATGTGACGTGGGAATGGAAAGCGAGCGACCATTTCGATGAGCTGGGCTTTGACGAATCGGCCCGCAACGTGCTGTTCCGCGACCCCAACACCCGGTCCTTCGGCCATCTCGGCGGCGGCGTGGGTGATTGGCTGCATGTCAACTCGGCGTCGTATGTCGGGCCGAACCGGTTTTATGACGAGGGCGACGAGCGTTTTCATCCGGACAATGTGATCTGGGACGCCCGGGAAGCGAACATCATTGCGATCACGGATCGCAGAACCGGCCGCATCGTGTGGCGTCTCGGCCCGGATTACTCCTTGCCGGAAGTGAAGCATATCGGCTGGATCATTGGCCAGCATCACGCCCACATTATACCGAAGGGTCTGCCGGGCGAGGGTAATCTGCTTGTATTCGACAACGGCGGCTGGGGCGGCTACGGATTGCCGAATCCCGCATCCCCGTTCGGGCAGAAGAATGCCATCCGCGACCATTCGCGGGTTCTGGAGATTAATCCCGTGACGCTGGAAATTGAGTGGCAGTATACCGGGGCGGAAGCGGGCTTCTCGGTCCCGACGGACTCCTATAAATTTTACAGCCCGTATATCAGCTCGGCGCAGCGGCTCCCGAACGGCAACACCTTGATTACGGAAGGCTCCAACGGCCGGCTCTTCGAGGTGACGAGGGATCATGAAATCGTCTGGGAGTATGTGTCTCCCTATATCGACCGGAGAAACACGAATATGGTCTACCGCTCCTACAGACTGCCTTATGAATGGGTGCCGCAGCTTGCAAAGCCGGAGGAGATTGCCATCGAGCCTATAGATGCCGCTCAGTTCAGAGTGCCGGGAGCCGCGCCGAAGGGGAGCGATTCCGTGGTCAGTGTTGCAGCAGCGCTGCCGTTCGTGGAGGGGGCGGCCTGCGTGGCAACCTCCGACGAAGCCCGGCGGAGAGCATGACCGATGGTTCGACGGGAATAGACAACTTCTTCAGGCGGGGTAAGGCCGGAGGCATAGGGGGAGCCGGGCAAATGCATAGTCCGGAGCGATAAGACCGGCAGCGAGAATTAGGGACAAGTACGCATTACAAATTAAGTAAAAATCTGGTATAATACTTTGGAAAAAGGAAACGAAGGGAAGGTATGCTTGTGTTCCCCGATAACCTGAATGCCAAAGATGATTCCGAATGGGTAGAAGCTCCCCGCAGTGATGATGCTCCGCAGGAGCACCGAGAAAGAAGCGAAAGGATCGCCGAGGAGTCCCGTCAGGGCTCGTCACTCAATTTTTTTAACGCTTTTGTCGCGCTTGGCACGACCGTCTCCGTTATTATGCTGTTTGTTTGGCTGATGAATCTGATAAGATAGACATAACTATATAAGATGAACTTGAAAAAATCACATCAGGGTTAGGAGTAACGAAGGGGAATTTTGGAACTGTAGGAGCGATAGCGACCGCCTTTGTCTCCGGATTTCATCTGCGAAAAGCGGTGTAAATAAGAAATCTGGAGACAACAGCGGCCGGAAGTCCAAACATTCCTTGCAGTTACCAGCGATACCCAAATGGGAAAATCTCAAGTTCATGTTATATAAGCCAAAAGAAAAGAGGACCGCAGTGGAGCCGACAGCACAGGATGTGGCGGAGTGGATGGTGAAGGAAATCCGGTTTACGGGAACCTTGTACCAGGCCGATGCTATTGATTATGTAAAAAGAAATTTCGGCGAGCAGTTCGTCTTCGTGAACGAGAACGGCAACGCTTCGCTGTCGAAGGAAGTCAAAAAGGCGTTCCGCAAGCTGCACGGAGGACGGATTGCCTGGGACCGGGATGGTTTTTTGTGGGCCTGGACCTAAGGAATCCGGCGGGCTGAAAGCCGGACGGCACATAGCGGAAGAAGGGGCCCCGCCATACATAAGCCCGGTTAAGAGAACCCGGCAAGCAAGGGCCGCGGGTAAAATGAAAATCTCCAGCTGTACCCTCTTTAAGGGGGGCGGCTGGAGATTTTTGCGTCCTGTGGCGCTGCTTGCGATATCATCTGATGGATAAGCCGGAATTTCTCCCGGTTATTCATCGGACAGAGGCTTGTTTTTTAATTAAGCTGGAATTTCTCCCTCTTAATCTTGTGATTTTGCGGAAAACAGAGGGAAACGCGCTAATAAAGTGGAGAAAATCCCTTTCGTAACCGGTAAAGCTTCATTTGGTCAGAAATAAAAGGGAGGAATTCCGGTCTAGCGGCGTTTCTACACCGGAACGTCCCGGGTGCCCCTCTCCATCGGCGTGCCGCACAGCGGGCAGGGCTTGTGCGCCAGATGGCCCTCGGCGCCGCCTGTCTTGACGCGCATCCAGCCCGGGCAGGCGGCGGAAGGGCAGCTCCAGACCGCGACCGTGCGCGTGCGGCCGGCCGGTTCACCGGCCCCACCCGCCGCGCCGCTGGCGCGCCCATGGCGGTCTGCGCCGCCGCCATAACCGCTGCCTGCACGCGCGGCACCGGCGGCGCTGCCACCGCCGCCTGGCCGGCCGTTAGGCGCCCCGGCCGCCGCAGCGCCCGCAGTCTCGGCGGCACCGAACGCCGCCAGCATGAAGCGGGACACCGGGGCCTTCCGGCCCCGGTGCAGCGCGGGCGAGCTGACCAGCAGCTCTTCCTTGGCGCGGGTGACCGCCACATACGCCAGGCGGCGTTCCTCCTCCAGCAGTGCCAGCGCTTCTCCGCCGCCCTCCGCGGTCTGGCGGTCTTTCAGGCGGCCCGCCTCCAGCGCCGAGCTGTGCGGCAGGATGCCCTCGGACGCGCCGAGCAGCAGGACAACGGGGAACTCCAGCCCTTTGGACTTGTGAATCGTCATCAGCGCTACGCGGTCGCCCTGCCTGGTCCCGCCGGGCTGCCGGTGATGCTCGTTCCTGGACATCACATCGTCGATGAAATCAAGAAAAAGGGGAATGCTCCCGAAGCGTCCCGCCGACAGCTCCAGCTCGTCCAGCATTTCCTTCAGCGTCTCCCGGTGCAGCGTCGCCTGATGGCGCTCGTCCGCCAGCACGAAGGAATCATAGAACCGGCTGCGGATCTGCCGGATGGCCTGAAGCGGCGTCAGCTCCCGCAGATGCCGGAGCATGTCCAGCCGCTCCCTGATGGCGGTCTGCCGGAAATCGGCCAGGCCGGGTAGGCTCAGCAGGTGGATCAGCGGCCCCTGCTTCGGCTGCGCCGCCTCCATCCGGTGAATATGGGCCATTCCCTGCTCTCTGCCGACATAGAGCGTAGGCAGCATATCCTCGATGGCGGCGAAATCCCGCCGGTTCACCGTCAGCCGCAAATGGCTGACGACCGGCGAGATGAGCCAGTGCTCGTACAGCAGCCGGCCTTCGCCATAGTCGATGTACGGGATGCCTTGGAGCAGCAGGCGTTCCAGCACGGCACGGCTGCTGCTGGATGCCCGGTACAGCACGGCGAAATCGCCGTAGCTCCGCGCTCCCTGCTCCACGGCGGAAGCGATGTACTCCACGACGGCTTCCGCTTCCTCATCCGCCGTATAGGGGCGGAGGTACCGGGGCGGAACGCCTTCCGGCGCCGCCGCGCGCAGCGTCTTGGCCCTCCGCCGCGTGTTGCCCCGGATAATTCCGTTGCCGAGACCAATGATGGCGGGGCCGGAGCGGTAGTTGATGTCGAGCGTAATAACCTTGGCCTCCGGGTATACCTGCTCGAATTCGAGAATGAAGTCGCTCCGTGCCCCGTTGAACGAATAGATCGTCTGGTCGTCGTCCCCGACCACCATCAGATTGCCGTACGGACGGGCGATCATGCGGATCAGCTCGTACTGCAGCAAGTTCGTATCCTGAAATTCATCAACCATAATATATTGATAAGTTCTTTGCAGCTCCGCAAGCAGCTCCGGCCGTTCGAGCAGCATCCGGTGGGCGTGCAGCAGCACGTCGTCGAAATCGATTTTGCCGTTGTCCCGCTTCCACTGCTCGTAGCGCCTTAGAATCTCCTTGATTTCCTTGTCCGCATTCGTAAGATCGGGAAGAAAGCCTGCGTCGCCCATGTTCATTTTGCAGGCGGACAGAAGGGAAAGCAGGCTTTCCGGCGGATAGGCGTCCTTGGGCAGGCCGAGCTCGCGCATGATCGATTTAAGCAAAATATGCTGGCGGCGTGTGTCATGGAAAATCTCCTGCATGACCCCCTGTCTCCGCAGAACATACAGAAAAAAAGAATGGAACGTCCGGGCCTGAAGCCCCGAAAGCCCCATTCCGCTTATACCGGGCAGCCTGCCGATCCGCTCCCGCATTTCCGCAGCCGCCCTGCTGGAGAACGTCAGCAGCAGCAGGCGTCCGGGCGAAACGCGGCGCACGGACAATAAATAGCCTGTCCTGCAGACCAGCACGCTCGTCTTGCCGGAGCCGGCGCCCGCCAGCGTTAGCAGCGGTCCGTCACCGTGCCGCACCGCCGCGATCTGCGAGGCGTTCAGCAGGATGCCGCCTTGCTCCAGCGTCCGGAAATAGCCGGCGTCCGGCTCCTCTCCGCGAACCAGCTCACGGCTCGTCTTCGCCGAAGCGGCCGTCGCCCGCGGCACGCGGGTTCCGGAGGCTCCTGGTGGAACCGGATGAAACAGCAGCTTGTTCATAATAACCTTCACCTTTACCTATACCCTGTGTTCGAATGGCATTTTTGCCAACCTACACTATACCATCTCTGCAGGGAGTCTGCATCCGGAGGGAGGCACCCGCCGGGCTTGGAAAGCACCATCAAGATGGAGGAACCCGTGGGGCGCGGGCGGGAGAGGAAACCGGGGCGCGAATGGAAATCTAATAAAAGGCGCCAGAGCGGGAGAGGAACCTTGGGGCACGAAGGAAATTTATTAACCGCGTGGAAGACTTATCTCCCGCCAAGCACCTGAATCAGACGCTGATTGAACAGCTCCAGTTCATCGTAGAAAACGGCATGCCCGCTATGTTCAAAGGCCAGGAGCTGCGAGCCCCGGATGCCCTGGTGCATCAGCCGGGCGAATTCGAACGGGCATATCTGATCGAGAACCCCGTGAAAAATCACGGTGGGCACCTGAATCAGCGGAAGGTCGGGGCGCAGATCCTCGTCCCGCAGCATCATTACACCCCCGGCGGTTCCGTGGTTCGATGGAGTTACATTGAGCGACTGGAACCACGCCCGAAAGGCGGGGGAAACCGGCTTCGCAAAAAAATTCTCCCCAAAGGACGCGACCGCCTGCGGCCGGTCGGTATACACGCCCGCGAGCAGCTGATTGATAGCCGGTACGGGCATTCCGTACGGGTAATCCGCTCCCTGGGCGAACTTCGGAGCCGCCGCTGCTAGAAGCAGCAGCTGCGACAGTCGGCAGCCCCGGTGCCGGGCCGCATAGTGCAGGGCGACGGCGCCGCCCATGGAGAAGCCGGCCAGCCGCACGTCCGTCAGCCGGAGGGTATCCAGCACCGCCCGGATATCATCGGCCATCCGGTCGTACGTGTAACCCTCCCAAGGGCTGTCGGATTGACCGTAGCCGCGAAAATCGATCGAAATACAGCGGTAGCCGTATTTCGGAAGATGCGTCACCTGGTATTCGAACATTCGGTGATCGAGCGGCCAGCCATGCAACAGCACAACCGGTATGCCGCTGCCGATATCCTCCACGAACAGCTTGACGCCCGGTTCCGTTTCAATATAGTACTGCACAGAGTCATCCCGCCTTTCGGTATCGTTGACTATTCGATGTATACGCGCGGCTTCCGGGCACTATGATGAAAAAGAAATAGCTTAAAAAGGGTTGATTTCCATAAGAAATATTATTATCATTATCGATAATGATAATAATAAAGAGGTGAGCATATGGCCCAGTCCAAGGCCGATTTGATTTTGCATCCGATTCGGATGCGCATCATTCAGGCGCTGGTAAACGGCAGACGGCGGACGACGCAGCAGCTGGTCAAGGAGCTGGAGGATATTCCGCAGGCGACCATGTACCGGCATCTGAACAAGCTGCTGAAGGCGGGCGTGCTTGAGGTAGCCGAAGAGAACAAGGTGCGCGGCGCGGTGGAAAAAGTATACTACCTGTCACAAGGCGGCGAAGACGCCACGCCAGCGGATACGACGGAGCGGGCGTCCGGCGAGCATATGGCTTTTTTTCTGAAGTTCGCCTCGTCGCTTATCGGCGATTTCAGCGCTTATGTGCAGCAGGAGAAATACGATATGAGACAGGATGGCGTATCCATACGCCAGGTGCAGCTGTACTTGACCGATGAGGAGTATGCGCAGCTGCTGGAGGACATGAGACGGCCTATGCAAAAGTACGCCGGGAACGAATCGGGCGAGGGCCGCCGCCGGCGGATGATCTCTACGATCGTTATTCCAGGAGCGCTCTCCGGCCTGACCGGTGGCGCAGACGAAGGGGAGGAGCAGAACGATGTTGGCAGAGCAAATGAAGACGGAAACTAGTGTGGAGAATTCGGCTAACGACCCATTCTCCGGATTGACGGGAAGAACCCTGAAGTTTGTGCCGCTATATCTTCTCGTGCCGGTGCTGTACGGAGTCCTGTTCAGCGCGGCGGGATATCCCTTGCAGTGGAAGATTTTCGGACTGGGGGCGCTTGGCTGGCTGGCGGCGCTGTTCCTGCGCGGGCCGCTTGCGGCGCTTGTCCGGGGACTGCCGCAGGAGCGGGCCAAGCTGATCGTAGGCGGCAGCTCCGGCGTGCTGGAGGAAGGCGTGCGGCTCGCGCTGCTCTCCCTTCTCGCCGCCTCGTTCCCGCAGGCGCTGTCGCTCGGTCAGGGCTGGGCGGCTATTGAAGTGCTGTTTGTCATCGTTAACACGCTCGTGATCCTGTCCCTGGTCAATCGGACCGACGAGAAGGCGATGCAGGCCAAAGAGATATTGCAGGCGCAGGGCAATCTGCAGGCAAGTCCCCTGTGGGGCATTCTGGAGCGGATCTGGGCGTCGGCCTTTCATATCGGCGCCGCGCTGATTATCGCCCATACGCCTTGGACGGCGGCGCTGATGATTCCGCTGCACAGCGGCTTCAACCTGGGAGCGGTGCGCCTGGCCAAAGCGACCGCGCTGCCGGTGGTGAGCCTGTATGCCGCGGCATTTGGCTTGCTGACGCTTGCGGCGGGGCTGCTGCTCTGGTAAGCGCCCAAGCTTCCGGCGATCTTAAAGGGCCCATTCCCTTTGGGGCGGACGTTCATACTCTAACAGCAAATTGACTAAGTGGAGATGAACGATAATGTCCCATACGTTAGAAGGACCCGCCATCGATGTGCTGATCCCGGCCATTGAGAAGGATTTGGCCACTTTGCCGCATGTGGTTGACGCTGTCAGGAAGCAGGTCAGGCACCCGATCCGCAGCGTGATGATCGTCGCCCCCCGCAAGGAGCGGATTCTCGATTTTTGCCGCAGGAAGGCTTGTACCTTCGTTGATGAAAACACGGTGCTTCCCATCACGAAAAAGGATATCAACTACCGGTCACGCACCTGGGAGCGCTCGGGCTGGCTGTTTCAGCAGCTGCTGAAGCTGGGCGGCGACAAGCTGTGCACGGCGGATTATTTTTTGGTCATCGACGCCGATACCGTCCTGATTGCGCCGCACCGGTTCCGCACCGCCGGCAGGACGATCTTTTACTGCCGGAACTGGAGCCAGCCGGAGTATTTCACAACCTACCGGAAGCTGATGGGCCGCAAGGCGGTCCGCCCTTCTTCGTTCGTGACGCATTATATGCTGTTTGAGCGCAGCCGTCTCTCCCGCATGAAGCGGGAAATTGAGGCCAGACACGGCGTTCCGTGGTATACAGCCATTATGCGAAGCATGAACCGCACCCGGCAGTTTGCTTTTTCCGAATTTGAAACTTACGGCAACTATCACTATGCGAAGAACCCCGGAGGGATGGTGCTGAAGAAGGCGCGCAACAAAAGCCTGAGCATGAGCGGGTCGAACCTCTCCACAGCCGCAGCCGCCAAGTACGCCCGGGTCTACCGGTCGCTCTCTTTTCATAAACGGAAAGGATATAGCCGGACGTCGAAGTCATGACAGCAGAGCCCTTTTAAAAACCTGTCCGTCAAGTGCGCCGCTTCCAGCCTCCCGCCGTCATTAGACAAGAGCCGCGAGGCGCTTTATAGTAGATGGATATAGGTGTAACGATGGGAGTAGAGAACATTGGTCAGAGCGACAATCGGGGACGTGGCCGCAAGGGCCGGCGTGTCCAAAAGCACCGTATCCCAATATTTGAATAAACGATATCAGCATATGGGCGCCGAAACCCGCGCCAAGATCGAAGAGGCCATTAAGGCGCTGGATTACCAGCCGAATGTGCTCGCAAGGGGACT
The DNA here is from genome assembly GCF_011043685.1 of Paenibacillus apii. Taxonomy (NCBI): domain Bacteria; kingdom Bacillati; phylum Bacillota; class Bacilli; order Caryophanales; family Paenibacillaceae; genus Paenibacillus; species Paenibacillus apii. The sequence goes on from NZ_JAAKGU010000013.1 coordinate 75,385, forward strand.
GAAGCAGAAGCGGACGTCAACGCTGGGCGTCATTGTGGCGAATATCATGCACAGGCTCTCCACCGAAATATGCCGGGGCATCGAGGATTACTGCCAGGAGCAGGATATCAACGTGATTCTGTGCAACAGCGACGAAGACGGGGAGAAGGAGAAGAAATACGCCGAAATGCTTCAGGCGAAGCAGGTGGACGGCATGATTTTGCTTCCTACGGGGAAGAACGGCTCTCTCTATAAAAAGCTTGCCAGACACGGGTACCCTATCCTGTTTATGGACCGGAAGGTGGACAGCGTCAAGGCCGATACCATCGTCGTCAACAACCGGGAGTCGGTGTATGAGGCGGTGTCTCATCTGAAGGAGCGGGGACACCGGAGAATCGCGCTCGCCACGGCGCCGCTGACAATCAGCACCCGGACGGAGCGGACGGAAGGCTTCCGGCAGGCGATGAGCGACCACGGGCTGGAATACAGCCGGTATATCATCAATGCGGAAATCTCCAGCCTAAGGAGGAGGTTCCGCGAGCTGTTTGACGGCCCGGAGCCGCCGACGGCGCTGATCGCGGGCAACGACCTCGTGCTGCTGGAGGCGCTGGCCTTTGTGAAGGAGCGGCAGCTCCGGGTGCCGGAGGATCTGGCGCTGGTTGCCTTCGACAATATCGAGTTTGCCCACCTGCTTACGCCGACGCTTACAACCATCTGCCAGCCTTCGATCGAGATGGGAAGAAGGGCCGCCGAGCGGATCATCAGCCGCATCCGTTCGGAAGAAGACCTGGCGCCGGAAGAGTACGTCTTTAAGTGTGAGCTGGCGGTGCGGCAGTCGTCGGAGATGAAGCGGCAGTGACTTTTACGCGAATAGGGAACGCCTTTTCCACCTGCGGAGAAGGCGTTTTTCTTCTTAATAAAATAGGCTTCGATAGTTTTTTTTCTTACATGACCTTGCTGTATTTGACGATGTAATAGTAGCGGATGCTGTAAGAGAATACATAGAACGCTACCACGGAAAGCGTGAGCCAGAGGGGTGAATCCGCGAGTATCAGCACAAAGGGAATCAGCATCATCGCTCTTATGGTAATATCAAAGGCCTTGGCCTTCGACAAGTTATTGATCGAGACGCTTCGTTCATCCCCGGCTTCAATCTCGTGCTGTTTCTTGAGCGCAGGGTGCTTGGCATAATAGCGGATGATGAAAAGGTTGGAAATGCTCATGCCGATTAGGCCGGCGCCTAAGCCTGCGCACACACCGGAAATGTTCCTGGCCATGTCTCCCACTTCCAATAGACCGGCAGCCAACAGCAGAATTCCCAATGCAAGCGCCCCGGCATTTCGCACAGCAGAGCCATTTTTCACAACTTATTCCTCCTCATAAATAAAAATCTCTTCAATCGGCAGTTTGAAATAGCGAGCGATCTTGAACGCCAAAATAATAGATGGATTGTACCGGCCATTCTCCAGCGAGCCTATCGTCTGTCTGGAAACCGCCAAAGCCTCTGCCAATTCCTCCTGCTTGATTCCATGCTGTTTGCGGATCTCCTCCAGACGGTTTTTCAACCTTTCACCTCTATTCGATGGAAAGTTAACTTTACATTTTCAATATAACATCCGGCTCGCGAGATGTAAAGCCAACTTTCCATTAGGGGCTTGTTCATATCCGGAATTCCGCTTCTGCGCTGGTTATCGAACATGTAAATAAAAAAAATGACAGCGCTTTAAAGAAAGGGCTTGCAAAGATAGAAAGGCTGAATTATAATTTGGTCATAAACAGTAAACCGATTTACTAAACCGATTCACTAAACCGATTTACAAATACTGCGATAAGGCGACTATATCCGGGACAATCCGACGTACACAGTCTGCAAATTACAAGAAGGAGGACGTTATGATGAATGCGGTTTTTGTTCCAACTTCTGTTTTTGGAAACGCTTGCGTGGCGCAGCAGCACCTGGCGGAGCCGATCCGCGCCGGAGGTGCGGACGGCATCGAAATCAGACGCGAGCTGTTCCTGCCGGGAGCCCTTCCACTTGCCGAGTGCCGCGAGGCGAACCTGCGCAGCGGCCTGCGCTGCGTGTACTCCGTTCCGATGGAGCTGTGGAATCAGGAGGGAAAGCTGAACGAGGAACTGCTCCTGCACATTCTTGAAGAGGCGGCGGTGCTGAAGCCCGAAATGCTGAAAGTGTCGCTGGGCTGCTATGCGGGCATTCCGGGGTTAGCCTCGGAGGAAGAGCTGATCCTTGCCGAACAGGGCCGGCTCATCCAGCTTGAACGGCTCCTTCGGAAATACCGGGAGATATCGGGGCCGCTGACGCTGCTGATCGAGAACGACCAAACGTTTTACGGAGGCAAAGCGGATAATTTGAAAGCGTTTTTTCAGGCGGTGAAGCGGTGCGGGCTGGACGGTGTGAAGATGACGTTCGATACGGGCAACTGGATCTACTGCGAGGAAGACCCTTTGGCGGCCGCGGCGATTTTTGCTCCATTTGTCGCCTATATTCACTTCAAGCATGTTGTCCGTTCGGGCGGCATGTGGATCACGCTGCCTCTTCCGGAAGAAGAGGATGCACTATGGCGGAAGCTGCTGGGGCGGCTGCCGGGGAATGTGCCGCGGGCGATCGAGTTCGCGCTTCCCGGGGCAGAATGCCTTGAACGATATATCGGAATGCTGCGGGGCGGCGGTTCCGGGAACAATTTTGCAGTAGCAGGAAAGGGGATAGCATAATGAGCCTGAAGGATGTGGTCACTTTCGGAGAAGCCATGGTTATGTTCGTCGCCGATAAGCCCGGGGCTCTGAAGGACATCGACAAATTCAGCCGCCGTCTGGCCGGAGCGGAGGTGAATACGGCGGTCGGTTTTGCCCGGCTGGGGCTTTCGGCGGGATGGGTCAGCCGATTGGGTGACGACGTTTTTGGGGAATATATCCGCGAATACCTGGAAAGGGAGAACATCGACATCTCCGGCGTAACGAGTGACTCCCGGCATCCGACGGCCTTTCAGCTGAAATCGAAGGTGCTGGAAGGCGATCCGCAGGTGCAGTACTTCCGCAAAAACTCGGCGGCAAGCACACTCTCGGGTGCAGACGTGGACCCGGACTACTTGACCGGCTTCCGCCATCTGCACATGACCGGCATCCCTCCGGCGCTGACGAAGGAGACCCGCGAGTTCGCATATGCGGCTTTGGGCGCAATGAAGGCGGAGGGACGCAGCATTTCTTTCGATCCGAATCTGCGGCCTTCGCTCTGGTCCTCCCGCGAAGAGATGGTATCGGTCATCAACGACCTGGCCTGCCGCGCCGATTGGGTGCTGCCGGGAGTAGAAGAAGGCGAGATTTTGACCGGTTCCAGGGACCCGCGCGCAATCGCCGAATTTTATCTGAGCAAGGGTGTGTCGCTCGTTGTCGTCAAGCTGGGGCCGGAGGGCGCATACTTCCGCACGAAGACGGACGAAGGCACTGTACAGGGCTTCAAGGTGGAAAAAGTAGTGGACACGGTGGGAGCCGGAGACGGCTTTGCCGTCGGACTCGTCAGCGGTATGCTGGAAGGGCTTACGGTTTCACAGGCGGTGCAGCGGGGGAACGCGATCGGCGCGCTGGCTGTGCAGTCCGAAGGCGACCATGACGGCTATCCGACAAAGCCTGAGCTTGAAACCTATCTCCAATATCAACTAACGGGAGTGAAATAATAATGAATAATAACAAAAGCGGCGGTTTCGTTGCTGCGCGCTGGCTGCGGCTCATGCCCATCGTGTTCATTACGTACAGTCTGGCTTACCTCGACCGGGCGAATTACAGCTTCGGCGCGGCGGCAGGCATGGCGAAGGATTTGCAGATTACGGCCTCGATGTCCTCGCTGCTGGGCGCACTCTTTTTCCTCGGATACTTCTTCTTTCAGGTGCCTGGCGCGCATTATGCCGAGAACAAGAGCGCCAAGAAGCTCGTCTTCTGGTCCCTCATTCTATGGGGCTTGCTGGCTGCGGCGACCGGCGTCGTCCATAACGTCCATTTCCTGATCGTCATCCGGTTCTGTCTTGGCGTGGTCGAGAGCGCGGTTATGCCGGCGATGCTGGTGTTCTTAAGCCACTGGTTTACGAAAAAAGAGCGCTCCCGCGCGAACACGTTCCTGATCCTCGGCAATCCCGTAACCGTGCTGTGGATGTCGATCGTATCCGGCTATCTTGTATCCTCCGTCGGCTGGAGATGGATGTTCATTATCGAAGGGCTGCCGCCGGTTATCTGGGCGTTCTTCTGGTGGAAGCTCGTGAACGACAAGCCTTCCGAAGCGAAATGGCTGAACGATGAAGAGAAGAAGGCGCTTGATAGCGCTCTTCAGGAAGAACAAAAAGGGCTCAAGCCTGTGAAAAACTACGGCGAAGCGTTCAAGTCCCCGCTTGTCATCAAGCTCTGCCTGCAGTATTTCTTCTGGAGTATCGGCGTGTACGGCTTCGTGATGTGGCTGCCTTCAATTATCAAGTCGGCCCCCGACATGAACATGGTAACGACCGGCTGGCTGTCGTCCGTTCCTTACGTACTGGCGGTTGTCGGCATGCTGACCGCTTCCTATTTCTCCGATAAGACGCTCAACCGGAAAATATTCGTCTGGCCGTTCCTGATGATCGGCGCCGTCGCTTTCTACGCTTCGTACCTGCTGGGCGCGGATCACTTCTGGATTTCCTTTATCCTGCTCGTGATCGCAGGCGGCGCCATGTACACTCCGTACGGACCGTTCTTTGCGATCATGCCGGAAATTCTGCCCCGCAACGTGGCAGGGGGCGCGATTGCGCTCGTTAACAGTATGGGTGCGCTCGGATCTTTTGCCGGCTCATATATCGTCGGCTACCTGAACGGCTCCACCGGCGGCTTCGGCGCTTCCTATATCTTCATGGCGGGCTCGCTGCTCCTGTCAGCGATTTTGACCATGACGGTCGGCAAATCACGCAAGGTGTCCGGGCAGCAGCCTGAGCCGAAGCTGGGGGTGTCCGCGCGGTGAAGATCCAGCTGGCGCTAGACCGGATGAGTATAGAGGAGGCGGCCGCTATGGTCCGGCGCACGGAGCCCTACATCGACTGGATCGAGGTGGGCACCTCGCTGATCAAGGAATTCGGCATGGCGTCTGTGGAAGCGCTTAAGCGTGAATTTCCGCATAAAACCATCGTTGCGGACATGAAGACGTTCGATAACGCGAAGTACGAATTCGAACTTTGCTTTGGTGCCGGGGCGGATGTCGCGACCGTCATGGGCGCGGCCCCGCCGGTTACCGTGGCGCTGTGCGTGGAGACGGCGCGGCGGATGGAGAAGCAGGTCATGATCGATCTGCTTCATACCACGCCGGAGCAGCAGCGGGAACTGGCGCGGCATCCCGGAGCGATCCACTGCCTGCATGTCAGCAAGGACCAGCAGGAAGGCGGCGGGCTCCGGCTGGAAGGCGCAGGCGGCGCGGAAGCGGAGAGCGATGACGGAAGGTATGGCGCCGCGGGAGGCTCAAGCGGCAGCCGGGCAGCGGCGCATGACGCTGCCGGAGACCGGGAGGGCAGCGGCGAAGGAGCAGACAGCGGCCCAGGAGCCGAAGGTGCGGCAGGCCTGAGGCTTGCCGCCGCCGGAGGCATTACGCTGGAGTCGCTGCCGGGCCTGCTGGCGCTGAAGCCCGAGGTCATCATCGTCGGCTCGGCGATTACGAAGGCGCCCGATCCGGCGCAGGCGGCCCGCCGATTTCAGGAGCTTATCCGGGAATATGCCGGAGAGGGCCGGGAGAGCGGACGTCCGAGCTAACAACGTTCATTTGTGAAACAAATACAGGGAGCATCCCCACGGGACAAGATGGTGATTCAGCGATTCATAAGCAGATAAGGAGTGACGCCAAGATGAGCAAGCTGAAGGAAATCCTTTCGGAAGCGAAGGAAGTGCTGGAGCGTGTGGATGAGACGGCTGTAACGGAAACGGCCGTGCTGCTGGCCGGAGGACAGCGGATCTTCGTTGTGGGCGAGGGCCGGTCGGGTCTTATGGCGAAATCATTCGCCATGCGGATGATGCATTTGGGCGCGACCGTCTACGTGATCGGCGAGACGATTACTCCGTCCATCTCCCCAGGCGACATTCTGGTCGCCGTATCCGGGTCGGGAACGACGCACGGGGTCGTCTGGACGGCGCAGAAGGCCCGGGAGCTGGGCGCGTTCGTGATCGCCCTGACGACGGACGACGGCTCGCCGCTGGGCCGGTCCGCCTCGCGGCTGCTGACCATTCCGGCGGCGACCAAGCACCGCCGCGAGGGTGAACGCCGTAGCGTCCAGCCGCTCGGCTCCCTGTTCGACCAGTGCGTCCATCTCGTGCTGGACAGCGTCTGCCTGAGCTACGCGGAGCTGCGGGGCGTCGATCATGCTGCCGCGTACAAGCAGCACAGCAATGTAGAATAGCGGAAATCACAGTTCCGCATAATTTGAAGCAGTCCCCCGGCGTCAGGATCGCCGGGGGACTGTTTTTTATTCCGGCCGGACTACTTTAAGCGCTATGTCTGTTCATTTCCGAAACGGGGATTATTCGTGGTACAATATTTTTTAAACATATCAGAAAACATAAGCTGTGCGCTTATTCAAGGCCTTTATCTATCGATGTGAAACGGATGCTCTCCTTGGGAGAGGAAGGCTCAGCCGTTTCTTCTCGATGTGCAGGCTTTTCGAGAGAATGTGGGGGGCATAGGATGAAATCCAGATATTTAGCGACAATCTCACTTGTGGTCATGGCGTGCGGGTTCCTGCTGACGCTATTTCTGCCGGACAATCTGGCAGTGGAGCTGCTCAGGGGAGGCTTCGAGGCGGGGCTTGTCGGCGGGATTGCGGACTGGTTCGCGGTTACGGCGCTGTTTCGTTATCCGCTGGGACTACGTATCCCGCATACGTCTCTGCTGCTGAAGAACCGGGACAAGATTGCGGGGTCCCTGATTTCGGCAATGGAGAACGAGCTGCTGAACAAGCAGAGCATCGAGAACAAGCTGCGTGGAATCCGCTTCATCCAGATCGGCTCCTCGATGCTCACGCGCTTCTTCAGCCGCAAGAAGAACCGGACGGAGATGCTGGAGCGCCTGGCTGCCCTGGTGAGCCGGATTCCGGCGGAGAAGGTGCTGCCGCATCTTCAATCGGCGCTCGCCGGTTATGTTCGCAGCGCCGATTTGAAAGAGGCCGCCGACACGGTTGTCACGAGACTCGTGCATGACGGGAGGGATAAGGACGCCCTCGATTACGGGCTCGGTCAAGCGGCCGTCTGGCTCGGCCGGGCGGAGACGAAGACCATGCTCGGCCAGCTCGCATCCTCCAAGCTTGCCGAGGTAAAACTGGGAGGATTTAAGGGAGTGGCCTTTCAGGCGTTTGTCGGCTTCGTCGATGAAGAGATGCTGGGCGAACTGCTGCAGAATATGCTGCTGTCGGCCCTTCACGATATCCGGGATGAGGATAGCGTCTACCGCGAGACCATCATCCGGGAGATCCGGGTTGCCCTGTTCCAGCTCGTAAATGACGAGGAGCGGATGAATTCGCTGAGGGACTGGGCCGCGGCCGAACTGGAAGGGGAAGCGGCGGGAGCTTTCCTGCTGGCCCGTCTGGAGGACATGCGCGGCAGGGCGCTTGTGCTGCTGGAGCAAGACCGCGCCCGCGGCGGGCGGGGGTTGTTCGCCGCTTATGCGCTGCTCGCCCGCCGCATCGCCGGGGAGAGGGAATGGGTCTCGGAGTTGGAGGGCAGAATCCGCCTCTCACTACTCGCGTTTGCGGAGGCCAACCACTACCGGATCGGTGTGCTGGTGAAGGAGAATCTCGACAAAATGGACGATGCCACCCTGGTCGCCATGCTGGAGGAGAAGGTCGGGAAAGACCTGCAGTGGATTCGCGTCAACGGCGCGGTGTGCGGCTTTGCCGTCGGTCTGGTGCTTTCCGCGATCCAATGGATCTCCTTGGGATAATAATGGAAGCGTGAAGCGCGCAAAGGGCGAAGGCCGGAGCTTGCAGCAAGCATCCAGCCTTCGCCCTTTTTTTGAAAATATAAGTATTTATAAGCCGAGCGCTTATCATTTTGACTTATATTTCTACGAGAAACGTACCCGCGTCTTTAATAGACGCTGTCAGGCGTTTCTTCTTGAGCCTGTCTCTCTTTAAAATATGAATATATACGAAGCCGACGCCGTTCGCTCTTGGATAAATTACAGTTCTTTTTTGCCGCTACTGATTGTATACGCTTCCAATACGGGGAGAACGAAGATTTTGCCGTCACCAAAAGAGCCTTTTTCGCCGGTTCTCGCCGTCCGCTTCACAATGTCGATGACTTCTTCCTTGTCGTCTTCAGGAATGACCATCATCAGCATTTTTTTCGAAATCTGGTCGTAGTGAATATCGCCCACTTGAATCCCTTTTTGCTTGCCGCGTCCCAATATATCCATTTTACTGATGGACGGGAAGCCGGCGAGCAGCAGCTCCTCCATCACTTGATCTACTTTTTGCGGTCTTACGATAATTTTGAGCATCAACATAATAATCCACCCTCTCTATATCATTGAAAAGAATATGCAGGGTGTTGCCGACTTAGGCGCTGTAATGATTATTTCGGAATGGCAACGCTTACAAAAACATTATACAACGGATAAAGAACCGCCAAAGTGAATAATGTCATTGCATGTCATTTATTTTTTTCTTGAAGTTTTACAGAGCCAAGCGTACAGGGATTCGAGCCGGCCGGCCGTCCGCGCCCAGTCAAACGCTTCGGTGGCGTCCCGCCGCCCCTTCATCCCGATGGAGAGCGCCCGCTCCGGGTCCCGGGCCAGCGCCACCATCGTCCGCGCGAACGAGGTGCTCTCCCGGTATCGATCTACCAGGAAGCCGTTGCGGCCAGATACGATGATTTCGCGGATGCCGCCGTTATTCGAGGCGATCACCGGAAGACCGGAGGCCATCGCTTCCACGTTGACCAGCCCGAACGATTCATGCCGCTGCGACGGGCAGACCAGGCAGTCGGCGATTTGGTAGATCCGGTGGATATCCGCATGGGGAATACCGCCGGCAAAAGAAACGGACAGGCGCAAGCGCTGCGCGAGCTTCTTGAGGCTGCGCACATAGCCGGGCTTTCCCGTTCCGGCGATGACGAGATGGACCGGCAGCCGTCTTCCGAGGACAGCTGCCGCCCGCATCAGGACGGGCAAGCCTTTGCGCGGGATGATCCGCCCGACGAACAGAACCGTAAAGCGCTCAGGCAGCCCGAATTCCCGGCGGAGCTGCCGCCGCTCCTCCTCCGGAAGCGGCGCGAACCGGGACAAATCGGCGCCCAGCGGAACAACCGCAAGCGGCAGGCGGCCGGAGGGGAAGCGTCCAGACAGTCTGCTGCCCAGGGACAGACTGTTGACGGCGATCAGATCGGCCTCACCGAGGCTTCCGGCGACCTTAAGGGTTGCGGGAACAAAGGTCAGGGAGTGCAGGAACAGCACAACGGGAGTGCCGGGGACCGCCCTCTTTACGGCGGCCATCAGATGCGGGCGGTTATCGACCTGAATCAGCTCGTACGGTTCCTCAGCGACGGTCTTCACCGCCCAGGCAAGGTACAGGCGGGGAGTATCCGCTGGCAGACGGATCAGCCGGACGCCTTCGAGCATTTCCCGGTCTGGCTGCCCGGGCGTTTCCCGGCAGATGACGGTGACGTTATGCCGGCGGGCAAGCTGCCTTGCTACCGCCCAGATGCAGATTTCGACGGAGCCGCTGCCCGGAAGCGGGAACCGTCCCGGCGCGATCATGCAGATGTTCATCGTTAGGCTCCTTTCCCCGTCCCGGCGGCGTATCTCCCAAAAAAGCCCCGTCAGGCATAGTTCTTCTTCCTTGCACTATATGCTCATGCCTTGCCGGGAGACACTTTCTTTGCCGGAAAGCGGCGTCTATCCAATACCAAAGCTTTCACCCAAGCATAGCTTACCTTGTAACGACAGAAGATTAGCGAACGGGAGTGGAAGCAAGGATGAAGGCAAAATCCACGTTGACCAGCAAATGGATTAAAACGAAGGTGCTGCTGCGCAGTCCGGAGATTTCGGCGCTGATTCCGGAGACGGCAAGGCTGACCCGGGAGAACGCCAAGCGGATGCTGGACAAATACGGGATGGTGTATATCAAGCCGGAGGTCGGCACGTACGGAAACGGTGTCATCCGGGCGGAGCGCAGGGCCGGGGAACGGGGCGCCGTGTACTGGTTCCAGAGCGGGGCGAAGCAAAGAACGTTCAGCACCTTTGAGGCGTTTTATGCCTCGCTGAAGCCGGTGACCAAGGGCCGGAGCTACCTGATTCAAAAAGGAATCGACCTGCTGAAAGCGGGAGGGCGACGTTTTGACATCCGGGTCATGGTCCAGCGCGGTCCGCGCGGCATCTGGGAGACGACAGGGCTGATCGGCAGAGTGGCCGGGAAGGGAAAGATTGTCACCAACTACCACGCCGGCGGAAAGCCGACGGCTGTGGAGAAGCTGCTCGCACCCCATACGGACGCTGCGCAGTTGGCTGCTACAATCAAACGTCTGAAGAAGCTCGGCAAAGATATCGGGCAGTTCTATAAGAAAAATTACCCCGGGTTCAAGCAGCTTGGCGTCGATGTCGGCCTTGACCGTTCCCTGACGCCCTGGATCATTGAAGTCAATACCAGTCCCGATCCGTTCATTTTCAATCAGCTTTCGGACAAATCGATATACCGCAAAGTGATGGCCTACCGCCGGGCGCAGCAATCCCCCTCCAAACGCTGACTTCTTCCGCCCGCTTTCTGAAAAAATGAAAAAAGTTTAAGAAAATGTTGCATTTTGCGTTTAGACCTGCACAATAAAGGGTAAATACAAAAAAATTGCGCAGTTATGAAATATTTCCGTCACAACGTAAATGTTAGTTTCAAGAACAGCCTTCAGGCAGTCATTTTTTCGAAAGGGGTGGGAGTTTGAGCGACTCTCTGACATTGTCAGTAGCCATTTGCACCCGGAACAGACATGAGGATATGCGAAAATGCCTGATATCGATCTTCGGGCAGCAGGGCATTGCCGGTTCGGCGATCGAAATTCTGATTATTGACGACGGCGATACGGAAGAAGCCTGGCTGGAAGAGGTCAGGAAGGAAATGCCTTCAAACATGGAACTGAGCTACCACAAGAAAAAACGGGAGGAAGCTGGTCTCTTAAGATCGCGGATTTATGCGACTCATGCCTCCAGGTCGGAGACCCTTCTCTTTCTGGATGACGATGTGGAGCTGGAGCCGGACTATCTGGCCGTCCTTCTGGAGACGTTTAAGCGTTATCCCGATGCTGTCGGCGTCGGCGGTGTGGACCAGAGCTTCTCTTGTTCCCTGAAAGGGCGGCTGCTCATGCTGATCAGCGGCCGGAGCCGTTTCGCTCCCGGCAAGCTGTCCTACAGCGGATTTGCCTCGTCCATGAACTTGTGGAACCGGCAGAAGAAGATCTTCCGGACCGAATTCCTTCACGGTTGCAATATGTGCTTCCGCAAGTCCGCGCTGCGGGATGTGGAGCCGGTCGAGTGGCTGAACGGCTACAGCCTTGGCGAAGACCTGTATCTGTCCTATCTGGCCAGCCTTTACGGGCCTATGGTGATCAATCCCGGACTCAAGTTGATTCACCACGGTTCTCCAGCTTCCAGAGACAAGGAAGAGCTGGTTGCCTATACCAAGGTGATTAACCACTACGAACTGCTGAAGCTCAGAACCGGCAGATTAACGCCTTTCCGCTATGCCATGCTGCTGTGGACTACTCTTTTCTTATATGCCGAGACCGCCTTTAAGCGGCGGAAGGAGGCGAGCACCGGCTATCTCAGAGGCATACGGGAGCTGAGAAGCGTGCTGGCCCGGAGCGGATCGACGGGCGTCTGACCCCCGGTCTGTTCGCCGGAACGGGCGGCGGCCGATATCCGCTGTTACCGAAACACCCGAAATTCAGGAAGAAGCCTGGATTTACGGGTGTTTCGTTTATTTTCCTGAGAGAAAGGAGCGGTTCGAAATGGTACATATGGGCATTCGGATGCCGCTGGCAAGCGGCCTGATGGCAACCGCCCGGACGAAGGATCGGCTTCCCGGGGAACAGCCGCCGTATATTGTGGCGGAGGCCGCATACGCTAGGAGAGGAGACCGTGAGCGGGACTTTTCCCTCGGAATCAGGGATTTCGTCAGCACCCGGTTTTTTTCTCCGGAATTCGACCGGATTCAGCTCACGCGCCGGGGTGAGGCTTCGCAATGACTATTGGCAGAACCGGAAAAAAGCTGGACCTGGAGCCGTACACCCAATGGGCGCCGGGCGTCCGGTCTTCGGCATCCGCCTGCGGGCCGGCAACGATGGCGGCGATCGCCGAATACTGGGGGCGCCGTTTGGGGCTGTCCTCCTTGATTGGCCGGGAACGATTCCGCTCGAAAGCGGAGCAGATCAACCATGTATATGATCGTTACGGCGGAAAGCCCTGGGGGATGAGCGCCCGGGGGCTTGTGAAAGGTATCGGTGCGTATTTCCGGTCGGCGCTCGGGGACACCTCAACAATCCAACTGAGAAGCTTCAATGATTTCGCCTTATACAAGGCGGAAATCGACGCGGACCGGCCGGTGGCGGTGAAGTTCGACAAATGGTTGTCCCTGCGCTGGACGGGGAACTATGCCTTCGATTATCACTGGACGGTGGGGATCGGCTATGAGCTGACGGAGCTCGGTCCCCGGCTGATCGTGCAGGATAACGGCGCAAGGCGCGCGGACGGAGGATATACCGCAAGCCGGGAGCGGCTGATCGATTATACGGAGAACCGGGCGGTGATTACGATGGTGTCGATGAAGCCGGTTCGGAAGGAGACCTGAATCAAGTTCTGGAACTTTCAGAAACATAGGCGAAAACCGGTTTGACAGCAGACCGGACGCGTTGTATAATCCCGGAGAATCCTAGAAAATATTTCAAAAAACAAACGTTTGCGCCGCACGGAGCCAGGCAGCTTTCCGGGCGGCGAGAATGAATAAAGGAGTCCTGATCGATTTGTCGGTACAAAGGGAAAGGGATGAGCCGATTTATTACGGCGATCCCGCGGTCACCGGCGGTGTCTCCGTCTTTGTTGACGGCTTTGACGATTTATTCAGTTACGAGGGAGACGATTTGGGGCTGAACTACACGCCGGAGTGCTCCGTCTTCCGGCTGTGGGCCCCCACCTCCCAGGAGGCGCAGCTGGTGCTGTACGATTCCTGGCAGGGGGAAGCTTCTGCCGTCATGCCGATGACCCGCGATATCGGGGGGACCTGGATACTGACGCTGAAAGGCGATCTGGAAGGCAAGTTCTACACCTACCGCGTATGGATAGAGGACAAGTGGAACGAAGCTGTCGATCCTTACGCGAGGGCCGTTGGCGTCAACGGCGACCGGGGCGCCATCCTCGACCTCCGGAAGACGGACCCGTCGCGCTGGACGGAGGACAAACCGCCGCTTCACGATCCTGTGGATGCCGTCATCTATGAGCTGCATCTGCGGGATGTTTCGATTCATCCGGCTAGCGGTATCCGGCAGAAAGGCGGATTTGCCGGCTTTGCCGAGAGCGGTACGCGGGGGCCGGGCGGGATTCCTACCGGGCTGGATCATATCGCCGGCCTTGGCGTCACGCATGTGCAGCTGCTGCCGCTCAGCGATTACGCCACCGAAAGCGTAGACGAGACGAAGCTTGGCGAGCCGCATTACAACTGGGGCTACGACCCGAAGAACTACAATGTTCCCGACGGCTCCTACGCGACCGATCCTTTTGTTCCCGGAGTCCGAATCAAGGAACTCAAGCGCCTGATTCAGACGCTGCATGACCGGGGCCTGCGGGTCGTTATGGACGTGGTCTACAACCATGTCTACGATGGTTACCGGGCGAACTTCACCAAGCTTGTTCCGGGCTACTATCTGCGCTATAAGGCGGACGGAACGCTGTCGAACGGATCGGGCTGCGGCAATGACTGCGCCACCGAACGCAAAATGATGTCCCGTTTTATTGCAGATTCCGTCCTGTACTGGGCGCGGGAGTATCACATCGACGGCTTCCGCTTCGATTTGATGGGTCTGATCGATATCGGCACTATGACGGAGATCCGTCAGCGGCTTGATGAGCTTGATCCCTCGATCCTGACGATCGGGGAAGGCTGGGTTATGGACACGGAGCTTGCCCCGGAGCGCCGGGCGAACCAGCATAACAGCTCCCGTATGCCGAGAATCGGGCAATTTAACGACGGCTTCCGCGATGCCGTCAAGGGCAGCATCTTCCTGCATGACCGCAAAGGCTTCATCAGCGGCGGGAGCGGCAGCGAGAGCGGAGTCAGGGCGGGTATCGCCGGCGGCATCGCCTACGGGCCGGGCATCGGACAGTTCGCCCAGGAGCCGCAGCAGTGCGTCAATTATGTGGAATGCCACGATAATCATACGCTGTGGGACAAATTGCTTCTGTCCACGGAAGGGTCGGGTGACGAGGAGCGCCGCAGCATGCACCGGCTCGCCTCGGCCATGGTGCTGACGAGTCAGGGAATTCCGCTGCTTCATGCCGGCCAGGAGTTTATGCGGACAAAGCACGGTGTGGAGAACAGCTATAACAGCCCGGTGGAGATCAACTGGCTTGATTGGGAACGGTGCGCCGAGCGCCAGGATGATGTTGCTTATATCCAAAAATTGATCGCCCTGCGGAGGCAGCATCCGGCGTTTCGGCTGCGGAGCGCGGGGGAGATCCGGGCTAGTCTCGTCTTTGAGCAGTCTCCGGGCGGCACGGTGGCTTTTACGCTGCGGAATCACGCCGGAGGCGATTCGGCAAGCCACATCTATGTTGTCTATAAAGCGAGCAAGGAAGAAACTCCGCTTACGCTTCCTAAGCTGGGAGATTGGGAGCCGCTGTTTGGCGGGGAAGGAATCGTCCTCCTGGACAAAGAGCAGCTTATTGCCCGGGGTATCGGAATGACAGTGCTGGCGGTAAAATAAGGTGTAACCAGGCGCACGCCGATGTAAGCGGACTTGAAAGAGCTTGTATCTTATATGAAACGAACATTTGGCGTGCAGCCGGTAGAAGAGCCGGTAGTACGCTTTTTCGTATTGGGACCGGGTTTGCAACCGGTTGCTTGTCTCCTCGGCCGGATTCGGCACAATGGTACAGGGTCTGAATGATTTAAATTTGAAATTTCTGTGATAATGGCAAAATGATCTTCTCGATTTGCCAAAAAGGTGACATTGCTCACGTTCGGATACGGAAAACGAATGGTACTATGTAGTCACTTATTACTTTTAATTTTAAATGTGGCGGACAACCATGCAGCCGGGCAATCGTCTTGGTGCGGTCTGCCGCTTCGCTGCTTTACAGCGTCATATGAATGGCGCCCGGAGGGACTGAAGTCCTTGGTGTAAGCGGCACCCTAGAATCGCCGGCCTGCCGGTCCGGCGTTAAATCAAAGAAAACACGGAGGATGACAGGTATGGGCAAATCTACGGGATTTTTGGAATACGCGCGCGTAACGCCATCGGAATGCGAAGCGCTTGAGCGGATCAAGAACTGGAACGAATTTTCGGTTCCGATGGAAGAAGAGAAGCTGCGCGAGCAGGCTGCACGCTGCATGGATTGCGGAACGCCGTTCTGCCATGTGGGACGGCTGCTGTCGGGGATGGCCTCCGGCTGTCCGCTGCATAATCTGATTCCGGAATGGAACGATATGGTATATAAAGGGAACTGGGAAGTCGCGCTGAAACGGCTGCATAAGAGTAATAACTTCCCGGAATTTACAAGCCGGGTATGTCCTTCACCTTGTGAAGGCGCTTGTACGGTCGGTATGAACGGCCAGCCCGTAACAATCCGCACCATCGAGAAAGCGATTGTGGACAGAGGCTTCGAAGAAGGCTGGATCAAGCCGGAGCCTCCGCTTACGCGCACCGGCAAGAGCGTAGCCGTCGTCGGCTCCGGACCTTCGGGACTCGCGTGCGCGGCGCAGCTTAACAAAGCGGGCCACACGGTCACTGTATATGAACGCGCCGACCGGCTCGGCGGCCTGCTGACCTACGGCATCCCGAATATGAAGCTCGACAAGAAGAAAGTGCAGCGCCGGGTGGACCTGCTTGAGGCCGAAGGAATCACCTTCGTGACCGGCACGGAGATCGGCAAGGATATTTCAGCCGAGGAGCTGAAAGCAAAGCACGACGCGGTTGTGCTGTGCGCCGGCTCGACTAAAGCCCGTGATCTTCAGGCCGAAGGAAGGGAGCTGTCCGGCATTTATCAGGCGATGGAGTTCCTGACGCTGAATACGAAGAGTCTGCTGGACTCGGAGCATGCGGACGGCGAATACCTGTCTGCCGCCGGCAAGGACGTCGTTGTTATCGGCGGCGGCGATACCGGCACCGACTGCGTCGCAACCTCCCTTCGCCATGGCTGCAAAAGCGTGGTACAATTGGAAATCATGCCGCAAGCGCCGCTTACCCGCCAGCCGAACAACCCGTGGCCGGAATTCCCGAAGGTGCTTAAAGTGGATTACGGTCAGGTCGAAGCCAAGGCGGTATATAAGGAAGATCCGCGCCGCTACCTCGTATCGACCAAGCGTTTTGCCGGGGATGAGAACGGACAGGTGAAGGAGCTGCATACGGTGCGGCTTGAATGGGTACGGAATGAAGAAGGACGCATGGTGCCTAGAGAAGTGCCGGGCAGCGAGGAAGTTATCCCTGCGCAGCTCGTATTGCTCGCGCTCGGCTTCACCGGACCGGAAGAGACGGTTGCAAGCCAGCTCAGTTTGGAGCTCGACGAACGCTCCAACATCAAGGCTGAGTACGGCGTGCATACGACGAATGTGGAAGGCGTCTTTGCGGCAGGCGACATGCGCCGCGGACAGAGCCTTGTCGTGTGGGCGATCAGCGAAGGCCGTCAGGCTGCCCGGGAAGTAGACCGGTATCTGATGGGCTCCTCGAATTTGCCTTAAGATTAAGGAAATCGGTTAAGCCGGGGTCCCGCAAAGTACCCGGCGCCCAGCTTTGAAGGAAAGCCTCACTTTGTGGGGCTTTTTTTACTGCCGGTATAAACGGCAATTTTATATAACCAACACGGGAAAGGATGGAAAGATATGAAGCTGATGTTTATTTCCGATATTCACGGCTCGCTGCACTGGTTAAAGAGAGCGCTGGAGAAATACGCCGAGGAGCAGCCGGACGGCCTTGTTATTCTCGGAGACTTTATGTATCACGGTCCGCGGAATCCGCTGCCGGAGGGCTATGACCCGCAGGGCGTGGCGAAAGAGCTCAATGCGTACAAGCGGCATATCACTGCCGTCCGGGGCAACTGCGACAGCGAGGTGGACCAGATGCTGCTCGATTTTCCGATGATGGGCGACTATACGCAAATTTGGTATGAAGGCAGACGCATTTATGTCACGCACGGACATGGCTTCAGTATCGAGAACCTGCCCGAGCTGAATGAGGGCGATCTTTTTATTCAGGGGCATACCCACGTTCCCGTGGCTGACGTCAAAGAAGGCGTTTATGTGCTGAATCCGGGCTCCATCTCGCTCCCGAAAGAGAATAACCCCAATTCCTATGCCGTGCTGGAGAGCGGGGAGTTTACCGTCAAAAGCTTTGCGGGAGAGATCGTGAAGTCGATCCGGGTTTCCTGATTCTCCCCAAAAAAAGCCCGCTGCAGCGGGCTTCTTGAAAGCCGGGCGCTTGCGTCCGGCTTTTTCGCGCATCAAACGGATGATCCGCTGCCTTAAAATGCCGGAATACCGTCTTCCCGAAGGAATTGAGCCGGGGTTGATATTATTGTATTATGGGTAAGGAATGCAGAAGAGATGTGTTCCTTAAACTATTGTAAAGCGGGCTAAGATGATGAATCCTAAAGATTTCAACTATAGCATGCCGCCCGAATGGGCGAAGCATGAGCGCACGTTTATTTCCTGGCCGGTGCAGGCGTCCATGTGCTTTCCGGACGATCATGAATCCGTGTGCCGGGGATATGCGGATATTATCCGGGCGATCGCCGAATTCGAGCCGGTGACGGTTGTTGTGAATCCGGACGAGCAGGAGGCCGTCATGCGCCTCGTATTCGGGACGGGCATCACGTTTCTGCCGATCGAGCACAGCGACGCCTGGCTGCGGGATAACGGGCCAACCTTCGTGGTGGACGGCAGCGGTCAGCTTGCCGGAGTGAACTGGAAATTTAACGCCTGGGGCGGCAAATATTCTCCCTGGGATCTCGACGACAAGGTTGCACCGCAAATCCTGGAGCATGTGAAGGTTACACGGTTCGATGCGCCGATCGTGATGGAAGGAGGCTCCTTTCATACCGACGGAGAGGGCACGCTGATTACAACCGAGGAATGTCTGCTTAACCCGAACCGCAATCCGGGTCTCGGACGGGGAGATATTGAAGAGTATCTTCGCCAATATACCGGCGCGGAGAAGATCATCTGGCTGAAGCGCGGGCTTAGCGGCGATGAGACCGACGGGCATGTGGACAATATCGCCTGCTTCGCGTCACCGGGCAAGGTCATCATTCAGGTATGCGAGGACCCGCAGGATGAGAATTATGCGATTACCGAAGAGAATCTGCGTATTCTGGAGAGCGCAACGGACGCCAAGGGCAGAAGGCTTGAAATCGTCAAAATCCAGCAGCCGCCGCGCGCCGAGCATGAGGGCAGCCGGCTGACGCTCAGCTACCTGAATTTCTATTTTGTCAACGGCGGAATTATTCTGCCGGTCTTTGGCGCGCCCGAGACGGATGCGCTTGCAGAGCAGGCCCTGTCGCGTCTTTTTCCGGACCGGAGAATCCGCACCGTGAACGGCATGGCGGTTATCCGCGAGGGCGGTAACGTGCACTGCACCACGCAGCAAATGCCGGCCAGAGCATTTCAATAAGGCAACAAGGAGGACACAGGCTTGAGAAAAGTAAAAGTAGCCGCGACGCAGATGAGCTGCTCCGGCAACATTGAAGAAAATATCGCCAAAGCCGATAAGCTGGTTCGGGAAGCGGCCGCTCAGGGAGCGCAGATTATTTTGCTGCAGGAGCTGTTCGAGACGCCGTATTTCTGCCAAAAGGAAAAATCGGATTACTATGAATATGCGACCGAACTGGAGCAGAACAAAGCCGTCAACCATTTCAAAGAGGTGGCCAAAGAGCTTAAGGTTGTGCTTCCGATCAGCTTCTACGAGAAGAAGAACTATGCGCGCTACAACTCCCTGGCCGTGATCGACGCCGACGGAACCATTCTGGGAAAATACCGCAAGAGCCACATACCGGACGGCCCCGGCTACGAGGAGAAGTTCTACTTCAATCCCGGAGACACCGGATTCAAGGTGTGGAACACCCGCTACGCCAAAATCGGGGTGGGCGTATGCTGGGATCAGTGGTACCCGGAGGCGGCGCGCGTCATGACGCTGATGGGAGCGGAGATTCTGTTCTATCCGACGGCCATCGGCTCGGAGCCGCAGGACAGCGCCATCGATTCGAAGGATCACTGGCAGATGTGCATGCTTGGCCACGCCGCAGCCAACCTGATTCCTGTGGTAGCGTCCAACCGGATCGGGCGTGAAGAGGATGAGGAGTCAAGCATCAACTTTTACGGTTCTTCGTTTATCGCCGGTCCCCAAGGCAACAAGGTTGCCGAGGCCGGACGGGGCGAAGAGGCGGTGCTGGTCGGCGAATTCGATCTGGACGAGCTGGAGACGGGGCGGATCGAGTGGGGCATTTTCCGCGACCGCCGTCCGGAGCTGTATCGTCTGATCGCTTCCTACGACGGGGAGCTAACCTTTTAACGAGAGCTGAGATATTGCATAATATGAGCACTGACCAAAGGGACGAGATCCTGGCAGTGCTCTTTTTTACAAAAGCTTCGGATTCCGCAGCCCGGATTCGGAACAACGCTTCCGCGAGGCTATAAGTGCCGGGATTCAAGTTGTTACAAACTTCCGATAATTATGTGATATAACATAACATATGGAAGAAAAGATAATTGTCATCTACGCTTTAATCTGTTAAAATCTCTTTATGCTATTGACAATTTTCGCAGGGGGATTGAGAGATGAAAAGCAGAAATAAATGGGTCATGTCAGCTTTGATCGCGATGCTGGTCGTGGTCATCGCCGGATGCGGATCGGATAACAGCGCAAGTTCCGGCACCGGCGGCGAAGAGACCGTGGTGAAGTTCGCGAGCGACGCTACCTACGCACCTATGGAATATATGGATAAGGATACGATCAAGGGCTTCGACATTGATTTTATCGATGCGGTCATGAAAGAAGCGGGAATGAAATACGAAGTGGTCAATACCGGCTGGGACACGATGCTTGAGAGCGTCAAGCAGGGTACGGAATACCAGGCCGGCTTGTCCGCGGTATCCATTACCGCCGACCGCAAGCAGACATATGATTTCTCCGTTCCTTACTTTGAATCGACTAACATGATTATGGTCAAGGAAGGCAGCGACATCAAGAGCGCGCTGGATCTGAAGGACAAGACCGTGGCTGTGCAGACGGCAACGACCGCCGATGAGCTGATGAGCAAGATCATGGGCGTGGGCAACACGAAGCTGAAACGCTTCGACAGCAATGCGGTGGCGATGATGGAGCTTGACAACGGCGGGGCGGACGCAGTGGTGGCCGATATCGCGATCGTTCGGGAGTACATCAAGAACAACCCGAACATGAAGCTGGTCGGCATCACGGATACGCCGAATTTCGGCTCCGAATATTACGGCATTCTGTATCCGAAGGGCAGTGAGCTTAAGGCGAAGCTGGACCCAGCGATCCAGAAGGTTATTGAAAACGGCAAGTACGAGGAAATCTACAAGAAATGGTTCGGCGAAGCTCCGGACCTGACGAACTTGAAGAACGCACAGTAAGCAAGGTAAGCAAAGCAAGCATGCGTAATGAATACTATTGCGCGTGCTTTGTTTTTTTCAGGAGAGAGAGAAAGATTTACTGGGACGGCTTGTATCCGGCCTATTGTGAAGAGAAGGGAAGAGAAAGATGGATTTCAATTTCGACATCATTGGAGGATATTTGCCTTTATTCTTGCGGGGAACCTTGTATACGGTCGGCTTCTCGATCGCTTCAATCATCCTTGGTTCCATATTCGGGCTGGGCATCGGCTTTGGCAGAATGGTCAAAAGTCCGCTCTGGCGCTGGCCCTTCCTGGCCTACATTAATTTCTTCCGGGGCACACCGCTGTATGTCCAGATCCTGATTGTCCATTTCGGGCTCGTTCCCGCCTTTTATGGCAGCACCAATGCGCTGATTTCCGGTGTCGTTGCGCTGTCGCTCAACTCGGCGGCCTACACAGCGGAGATTTTTCGGGCAGGCATCCAGTCGGTCGATCCCGGCCAGCGGGAGGCGGCACTGTCGCTTGGGATGACAGGAAGGCAGTCGATGCGGTTTGTGGTGCTGCCGCAGGCCATCAAACGGATGGTGCCGGCATTTGGCAACGAGTTCATCGTGCTCGTGAAGGACTCGTCGCTGCTGGCGCTCGTCGCCGCCCCCGAAATCATGTACTGGGGCAATACGATGAAAGGCCAGTACATGCGGATTTGGGAGCCTTATTTGACGGCGGCGGTGATTTATTTTGTGCTGACCTATTCACTCAGCAAGCTGCTGTCCTATATCGAACGGAGGATATAACCCCATGGAACCGATCATTTCCGTCAGACATCTGATCAAAGCCTTTGGAAGTCATACCGTGCTGAACGATATCAGCATTGACATTAACAGCCGGGAGGTTGTCGTCGTGATCGGGCCTTCGGGCTCCGGCAAATCGACATTTCTGCGCTGCCTGAACCTGCTGGAGCAGCCGCAGGGGGGCGATATCATCATCGAAGGCGTCAATCTGATGGACAAAAAAACGCGGATCAACGAGGTGCGGACCGAGGTTGGCATGGTGTTCCAGCAGTTCAACCTGTTCCCGCACAAGAAAGTTATTGAGAACATTATGCTCGCGCCGGTTCAGGTGCGCAAATGGCCGGAGGAACGGGCCCGCCAAAAAGGGCTGGAGCTTCTTCACAAGGTCGGGCTTGCTGAAAAGGCCGAGGCATACCCCGCCTCCCTGTCCGGCGGACAAGCCCAGCGGGTGGCGATCGCCCGGGCGCTCGCCATGGAGCCGAAGATTATGCTGTTCGACGAGCCTACATCGGCACTTGACCCTGAGATGGTTGGCGAGGTGCTTGCCGTTATGAAGGATCTGGCCCGTGAAGGGATGACGATGGTGGTCGTCACGCATGAGATGGGCTTTGCGCGCGAGGTAGGGGACCGGGTGCTGTTCATGGAACAGGGGGCCATTGTGGAAGAAGGGCCGCCGGAGATTCTGTTTGGAAATCCGCAGCACATGCGGACCCGGGAATTTTTATCGAAGGTGCTGTAAGCGGCGGGGATTCCCCCGCCTCTTTTTTTGCAACATAAGAGCGGACATTCACTGAAACAAATTCGTTTCCTCCGCGTATCACCTTGTATGTTCCATTTGCCGGGATTCCGGCGAGAACCTAGCGATTGTTCGAAATGGAGGGTTAACGCTTGGCTGGAATTAATCTCGTAAAAGGCCAAAACATAGATTTGACCAAAGGCAATGCCGGCCTGTCGAATGTGATTGTCGGTCTCGGCTGGGACCCTGTCGAATCCCAGGAGCCGCTTGGTTTGGGGAAGGAGGGCAATGTCGACTGCGACGCCTCGGCCCTGCTGCTGAACGCGGATGGAAAGCTCATGAAGAAGAGCAACCTGGTCTGCTTCCACAACAAGCATAGCGCCTGCCATTCGGTCGTTCATACCGGCGACAATCTGACTGGCGAAGGAGACGGGGATGACGAGCAGATCAGAGTCAACCTAAGCGCAGTCCCTGCTGATGTGGACCGGGTGCTGGTCGTTGTCAATATTTATGACGCCGAGAACCGCAATCAGGATTTTGGCATGATCAAGTCAGCCTATATCCGGGTCATGAATGCCTCGGGCGGCGCCGAGCTGGTCAGGTATAACCTGTCGGACAACTACTCCGGCTTTACTGCCCTGATCTGCGGGGAGCTGTACCGCCACGGACCGGAATGGAAATTCGCAGCGATCGGCGGAGGAAGCCATGCAGCGCATATTCATCAGTTGGCAGAGCGGTTTATATAACGTAACGGCTGCTGCCGGGATTAACGTTCGATCGCCGGCAGATCATAATAAATATACCGGAGGCAAGTGACAATGGATTGGCTGTCAGATTTTTTTAGGAGCATAAACGACAATTACGGCCATTTTTTCTCGTGGCATGATGTGGCGGCAACGTTATCGGACCCTGTGAGCTGGGGCATAATCGCAAGCTTGGTCCTCCTTGAAGGTCTGCTCTCTGCGGATAACGCGCTTGTTCTTGCGGTCATGGTCAAGCATTTACCGAAGGAACAGCAGCGAAAGGCGCTCTTTTACGGAATTCTGGGTGCGTACTTGTTTCGTTTTGCGGCGATCGGGCTCGGATCGTTTCTGATCGGATTCACACTGGTCAAGGTGCTCGGCGCCCTGTATCTCTTCTACATTGCCTATAAAGGCATCTTCAAGGGCGGCGGCAGCGATGCCGTCGAAAATAAGGGGGCTTCCTTCTGGAAAACGGTGCTGCTGGTCGAACTGATGGATATTGCTTTCAGTATCGACAGCATTATCGCCGCCTTCGGGGTTAGCAGCGAAGTATGGGTACTGTTCATGGGCGGTATTCTCGGCGTTCTGATGATGCGCGGGGTCGCGCAGATTTTCCTGAAGCTGATCGAGAAGTTCCCCGAGCTGGAGCAGGCGGCTTTCCTGCTGATTGCCGTTATTGCCGGTAAAATGATGGCGGGCGCTTTTGGGTACGAAATGTCCCATGTTATCTTCTTTGTCGTTATTATCTCCGTCTTTGTCGGCACGATTCTGTATAGTACCGGCCGCAGAAGAAGGGAAGCGAAGAACGAGGTGCATCATTAAGCGCACGGAATAAGAGAATATAAATGGAATGACCTGGCTTGGCTGCAAGGTATAATCCTTCCCTCCGGCACATAGATTGCGTCAAGGCGCGGCAATGCGGGGAGGAGGGGATGACGTGATTCTTGGCTGCCTTATTCTCGTGCTTCTTGTGGCGGCCAGCAGCGAGAAGGCGGAGGGGATTGCTGAACTGATAGACGATGATCCCTCATCCAAGGGATAATTCCGGCCATCTGACGAGGGTTGTTGTTTCAAGCGTTTTGTTGCGGTTTATTGGGTATAATAAGCCACAACTCGTATCCGAGGCTGCTGAAAATACAACAACCCACGGAGGATCTATGGAAAACGAAGCACTATTGAAAGTCGAGCAATTGGCGCTGAAGAAGCAGAAGGTGTACCACAACAGTATTTTTCGCTACATTGCCCGCGCCATGCTGGCCAGTATGTTTATCGGCTTCGGCGTCATTGTGGCCTTCAAGACCGGCAACTTTTTTTACATGGAGCATTCTCCGCTCACTTATCCGATGGCCGCCATTACTTTCGGTGCAGCTATCATCCTCATTTCCTACGGCGGCGGCGACCTGTTCACCGGGGACACATTCTATTACACCTATGCGGCCTTGCGCAAGAAAATGCAGTGGACGGATGTCGGCCGGATGTGGGTGTGGAGCTATGTCGGCAATATTTTGGGCGCGACTGCGTTCGCCCTGCTTATTTATTTGACCGGATTATTCTATGATCCGAATGTGAATGGCTTTTTGCTGAATGTCGTTGAACATAAAATGACAGCCCCGGCTGTGCAGCTGTTCTGGCGGGCGATTCTTTGTAACTGGCTCGTCTGTCTGGCATTTTTCGTGCCGATGTCGCTCAAGGCCGACGGCGCCAAGCTCTTCTGCATGGTGCTGTTCGTATTCTGCTTCTTTATTTCGGGCTATGAGCATAGCATTGCTAATATGTGCACCTTCGCCATCGCGCTTGTGCTGAACCATCCCGGAACGATCTCGTGGGGCGGCGTTGTCCATAACCTCATTCCGGTTACCTTGGGCAATTTGATCGGCGGCGCGGTCTTGATGGGTGTCATGTACTATTATGTGAATAAGCCTTTTTTGGATCAGGAAGATCATTAACTGGCGGCGGGGCGGTTTAACGTCCCATATCATTTGCAGCGAAATGGAAGACCTCCATTCTGCTCAGGGGGGAGTCCCCAAGGGCAGAACCGGAGGTCTTTTTTCAAAATAAGAAATTATATGTTTGATATCGGCGGCATTTGCCAGAAGAGCGGGGCCTCCTCCCGAAGCGTTCCTTCCAGCGGACCGCCTTCCCGCCGCCAGTATTCGATGCCGCCGAGCATTTCTTTGACCTGGTAGCCCTGGGCGGCCAGCCGGGCGGCGGCTTTGGTCGCTCCGTTGCAGGCGGGGCCCCAGCAGTACACAACGAGCGGGCGGTCCTGCGGCAGCGCCGGAGCGCCGCTGCGGCCCGGATAGCCCGAGGGCAGAGAGACGGCGCCGGGCAGATGCGCCTCCTCATAGGAACGGGCATCCCGGACATCGACCAGAGTAAAGCCCAGCAATCCTTCGCGCAGATCGTGGGCGACATCGGCTACATCGGTCTCGAATACTCCTCTTGTGTTGAAATAAGCAGCGGCCTCAGCCGGATAAGCGGGCTGCACGGACAGCACCTGCGATTTTGGCTGGATTTTCATGGCATACATCCTTCCTTTCAGACTAATTATGACTTCTTCCTACATTTTAGCTTGAACAGATCATTAGTGATATCTATAGTATTAGATAACAACTATCGAAATGAATGATAATAATATCCGGAGGAGAGCGGGATGGAACTGACCTATCTGCGTACGTTTTGCGAGGTTATCAAGAGCGGCAGCTATACCCGGGCGGCGGAACAGCTGGGGTATGCGCAATCCAGTGTGACGGCCCAGATCGCAAAGCTGGAGGAGATGTACGGGGCGAAGCTGCTGGAACGTTCGGGGCACGGAATGGCGCCGACATTTGCTGGCAAAACGCTGCTCGGGTACGCCCGCCAAATGCTGGCGCTGAGCGAGGAGGCGAAGGCGATTATCTCCGAAGGACAGGCAGGGGAGCTGACGGTCGGTTGCATCGAGACGCTTGCCGCCTATTTTCTGCCGGACCGGCTGCACCGTTTCCGCAAGCAGTACCCGGACATCCGGCTGCGGGTGCTGCCCGGTTCCGAGAGTGACATTATCGCCGGTGTGCGGAACAAATCGTCCGATTTCGGACTGATTTTTGATAAGCCCTACGTCTCGGAGGATCTGCAGGTCCTGCCGCTAAGGCAGGAAGAACTGTTTATCATCGTGCACCCGGGGCACCCGCTGGCTGACTTCAAATCGGTACAGATATCCTTGCTTGCCGCGGAGCCGCTCGTTCTGACAGAGGATACATGCACATACCGGAATCATCTGCTGCAGGAAATGAGAGGCCTCGGGATTGCGCCGAGAGTGGAGCTGGAATTCGGCAATCTGGAGGGGATCAAGCAGGCCGTAAAGCATGAATGGGGGATCGCTTTTCTGCCTGGCTACACGGTCCTGGAAGAATTGGAGCGGGAAGAGCTGAAGGCGATTCCGGTGGCGGAGGGCGGCGGCTGGGGCTTCCAAATTCAGCTGATCTACCGCAAAGACCGCTGGCTGTCCGCCTCATTCGAGCGGTTTATCGAAATGATGCGCGGGGCGGATGACGTGAAAATAGAAGGCTCTGCGCGGCAGGAATAGGCCGGTCCAGAGGCTGGGGAGGCGACCCGTGGAAGCGCTCCTGATAAAGTGAAAAAGCCGCCATTCCGGCAAACCGGAAGGCGGCTATTATTAATGCCGTATGTGAAAGTCAGCAGCTCTTGCAATTTCTGCTGGCTATGAACTGCAGGCGGCCTTTAATTTCTTTTTGCCATTTCAAATCTCCAACCTTGACGGCAAGACTAAGCAGATCCAGGTAATCATCAACCATCAGCGACGTCCGGGTAGTGGCTGTGTTCATAAGCGTTCAGTCTCCTTTAAATCCATTTTTCATCTGTTTTAATAATGATAATCATTATCACCAAAACCGATATTGTTATTATCCATATTCTACGTCTAAAAATCAATATGAAAAGTGAAATATCTCACTTTTAAATGTTACAATTTTAAGCAAATTGACAAGGGAAGAGATGTTTTGCAATGAAAGAAAGGGACTGAAAGACATAATTACACATGAAAGTTGTATTTTTTTACCGGGCTGAGCAGGAATTATCCCAATAATTGTCGAACCAAGCTAGTGCATACTTCGCATACTGTTATTTTTTGGAAAATAAATCAAAGGAGAAATTAGCGATGAAGCGGTGCAAAGTCATCGTCCTGTTATTATCTGTTCTGCTCCTGCTTGCGCCGGATGCCGCTCACGCCGCAAGAAAAGAAGTCGCCTATAAAGCGGAACTGGATTATCCCCCCTATAAATACATACATAACGGATATTTGACCGGATTTGATATTGATCTGACCAATATGATTTTTGAGAGGCAGGACTACCTGGTTCAATACGGCAGCGACATATGGAACAGGGTGTACCGGCAGCTGGTCGGCGGCGATATCGACACGGCTGGGCTGATGGCCGTAACCGAAGAGCGGAAGCGTGAAATTCTTTTTTCCAACCCTGTCATGAAGATTCGCACCTCCATATACGCAAGGCAGAATTTCAAGTCCAGAGTAACTCTGGACAATCTGAACGGTTACAAGATCGGCGTCGGGCAGGGACAGTATACCGAGAGCATCCTATTGAATGAACTGGGGGTGTCCGGCTACAGGGCTTATCCGACGGTCGCGGAGGCTCTGACCGCCTTGAGCAGGGGCGATATCGATCTCTTGTTCGAGAATCAGGAGGTTGTCGATTACCTGATAGTCGAAGAAGGATTGACGGGCCGGATTATACATAAAATGAACAATCTTTATCCGGTGGATTTCGCCTACGGAATCAGCAAAACTTCACCGGAGCTTGTGCCTTATATCAATGAACGTCTGAAGCGGCTGAAGCAGAGCGGGGCGTTTGAGGAGCTGTATCGTCAGTATTTTTTCAATCATTCGGAGGATTATGGAAAAAGGATGCGCCTTAGGACGGTTGCCGGCCTGGTCATCGGCCTTGCTCTGCTGGCCGCAGCCGCCTTTTTTCTTAGAATGTATATTAGCCATTTGCGCCGGATTATTCGCGCCGAACAGCAGTTTTTCGAGGATGTGATCGAGCATACGGGCATTCTGGTCTGGGCGGTGCAGAAGGACAAGACGGTGCTGCGCCTGAACAAGTACGGCGAGCGGGTCACCGGTCTGAGAGAACAGGAGATTGTCGGCCAGAGTCTGGATGATGTGGAGCTGAAGGTAGCGGGGGGAACCAGGCTGAAGGAGCTGCTCTACCGGGCGATCGGCTACGATTTTGCCGGCCATGAGGAGTTTCAGATTCCGAGCGGAGCCGCCGAGGGGCGGTACTTCACGTTCCGGACGATGTTGATCAAGGGCCTCGGCAGAGGGGCCTCCGACGCTTTTGTATTGATCGGCATTGATATCGACGAGCTGAAACGGAACGAGCGGAAGCTTGAGTCGAGCTTTTGGAAGCTGGAAGCGACCCATCTGGAGCTGGCGGCGGCCAAAGAGGAATTGCAGGATCAGAACGAGAAGCTGAGCTTCAGCGAGAAGCGGTTCCGCCTGGCTGTTGAAGCCTCCGGCGCTTTGCTGTGGGAATACGATTACGAGAAAAAGAGCCACTGGGTGTCGGACCGCTGGTATGAAGTCATGGGCTATCAACCGGGGGAGCTCGATCTGTCCGTTAATACGGTGATCGATCTGATCCATCCCGATGACCGGGAGCGTTCAAGAAAGGCGCGTGACGAGCATTTGGCCGGCCTGAAGCCGGTGTATGAAAGTGAATACCGGATGCGAACCAAGGAAGGGCGGTATTACTGGTTCGAGGTCAGAGGCAAGGCCACTTTCGACCGGCGGCGGGAAATGAAGATGTTTCTGGGCTCTTTGATCGACATCTCCAACCGGAAACAAATGGAGCTTAAGCTCAGCAGCAGCTATCAGGAGCTTGAAGCGACCTATGAGCAGCTTACGGCGACACAGCAGGAGCTTGTGGAGCAGTACGCCACCCTGCTGGAGAATCAGAAAAAAATGCACCATCTTGCCTATTATGATTCCTTGAGCCATTTGCCCAACCGTCTGTGTCTGCTGGAGACGATGGAAGAATACTTCCAGATTCCCGGCGGGAGCGCCGCGCTGTTGTTCATCGATACGGACAATTTTAAATACATTAATGACACGATGGGCCATAAGTTTGGCGATATACTGATCCGGCAGGTTAGCGAAAAATTGCAGTCATCCGTTGTCCGTGAAGGCAGTATGCTCGCCAGACTTGGCGGAGACGAATTTGTCGTCTTTATCAAAGATGTGAAAGAACGCAAGGAAGTCATCGAGCTGGCAGAGAGACTTCTCAAGGAGTTTGAGAATCCGTTCCAGATCGGCGAGAGCAGCGTCTATATTTCAGTCAGTATTGGAGTTTCCTTCTACCCGGCCGACGGTAACACGACGGAGGAGATTCTCAAGAGTGCAGACGTGGCCATGTACCGCGCCAAGGAAGCGGGAAAAGGCGTGTATGCCCTGTACGACAAATCGATGCATACCGAGTTCAAAGAACGCATGACGATCGAGAAGCATTTGCGCAGCGCGCTGGATAATGAGGAGTTCGAGCTGTTCTACCAGCCGCAGGTCGACCTTCTGACCGGAGATATCTCCGGCTTCGAGGCGCTGATTCGCTGGAACAGCCCGGATCTCGGGTTTGTCTCGCCGCTGTCGTTCATCAGGATCGCCGAGGATTCCCGGCTGATTATTCCCCTGGGCGAATGGGTCCTTCGAAAGGCCTGTCATTTTATGGCGGATATGTCCCGGAAGCAGTATAACCATTTCAGAATTGCGGTTAATATTTCCGTCATACAGCTGCTGCAGGACAATTTCATTCCTACCGTGCTGGGTATCCTGTCCGAAAGCGGAATCGCGCCGAGATGTCTGGAGCTGGAGATTACGGAGTCGGTCTTCATGGAGTCGTTCGAACGAATTGTCGACAAGCTGGAGTATTTGCAATCGCAAGGGATTCGAATCGCGCTGGACGATTTCGGAACAGGCTATTCCTCGCTTAGCTATCTCCAGCAGCTGCCGATCTCAACCCTGAAGATCGACAAGGCCTTTATCGATCCGCTGTCGGACAATTCATACAGCCAGTCGTTTATCAAGACGATGGTATCGCTCGGCCATGAGATGGGGCTGGAAGTCGTGGCGGAAGGCGTAGAGGACCACAGCCAGCTGGCGTTTCTCAAGATGACGGGATGCGACAAGGTTCAGGGTTATTTGATCAGCAGGCCGCTGCCGGAGAGGAATACGCGGGAGCTTCTTGAGAAATGGTCCCGCAAGCTTTAAGCACACGGCCATTCATCGGGTGCCGCGAGCAGGCTTCACAAGCTGTCAACCGATGCCTTACATAAGAAAAACTCCTATCGGAGCCTCTCGAAGACGTTGCCGAATCCCTCTTTAGCGGTTGTTTTTCTTTGCAATATCAGGAAGTCTGGTCATTGAAGTTTATACTTTCTGATATTATCAAAAAAGGGATGCCCTTCAGCTTCCGGCTGAAGGGCATCCCTTTTCGGTCTTTCATCCCGTATCTATAAAACAACAATTTTATTCTTGCCCGTCTTCTTGGCTTCGTAGAGCGCGTCGTCCGCTTTCTGGAACACATGGTTTTTGGAATCGGCATTCTGAACATCATGCATGCCGATGCTCACCGTTACCGAATTCCCGTCCATCTCGGGTATCGGCAGGTTGGCGATACCTGTTCTTATCCGCTCCATTATTTCATAGGACGCCTCCAGCGGTTTGGAGGTAAGAATAATAACAAATTCCTCGCCGCCATAGCGCGCGGCAAAATCGTCCGCGCCGATATGCTCCAGCATTGTCGCCGCCACCTGTCTGAGTGCAATATCCCCGACCCCATGCCCGTAGGTATCGTTTACCTTCTTGAAATTGTCGATATCGAGGATGGCCAGCTGCATCGGGAACGGATTACTCTGTTGATGATCGATCAGCCAGCCGAAATATTCGTGAAAGGTCTTATGGTTGTACAGATCGGTCAGCGCGTCGATTTTGGACAGGCGGTCCATGATGATATTCTGGATGCGCAAATCCTGCTCCGATTTCTCCGAGTTGGCCAGCGAGCGGATCAAATCCTGACCCCGGCGGATAACTGCAAAGCCCGTCAGCGCAGTTGCCGCGAAAACGATGGAGACTAGAATAATCTCGGACCGCTGGATAGACCGATGAACCGATGACAGTCCAAGCTGCGTGATCATATACAATAATCCGAAGCCCGTCGAGGCGATCAGATAGGATTTTTTCAGATAGATCATGGAAATGAGCAGCGGGAGCAGCATAATAAGCGGCGATACCAGGATATCCGAAGCGGTAAGGACGGTGACAAATAAGGAGATGACATAGCTCCCTGCCATAATAGAGACTTCGCCCAGCTTCGGCCTCCATTTGTGAATGCACTCCAGAAGGATAATGATTCCTAAAATGATCACATCGGGAAAAAGGACGCGGGAATGAAGCATCCGGCTTGAGGTATGGACCAGCAGCGCAATCCAGAAGGCATTCAGCAGCACACGGTTCCAATTCAATTGGCGAGGAGTATGCGATGGATTAAGCATAAGGTGTTCCTCATTTCCAGTAGCGATGTGTATGTATTCGACAAGAATCCCCTTTTTTCCTCCCTCTTGATGGCAGGGTTACAATGTTCGGATTTTGTACAAAATTAACGAACAATCACTACAAAATATTCGTTCCTGCTCAAAAAACACGTATAATAATGTATATCTTCATTGACATATTCGTCTATTTTCGTTAAGATGCTAGTGGCTTGGAAATATTTCTTATAGCTGACGTAAAATCATACTGCACGCGTGAACGCGTACTTGCTGTTCGTATATCCCTAAAGATAAGGTTTGGGGGTCTCTACAGGGAACCGTAAATTCCTGGCTACGGATGGGTGCCTTTGGCTTACCCTGAAACTGGCCGGGTTTTTTTCCGTGCCGCACTTGCTTGGCATTATAAATTCGTTTTCTGGAGGAACAGATGAGCAAATATGATGTAATCGTCGTTGGTGCCGGACCTGCGGGTATTTTTGCCTGTTATGAGCTGACCCGGAAGGCCCCGCACTGGAAAGTGCTGCTGATCGAC
This sequence comes from Paenibacillus apii, assembly GCF_011043685.1. Lineage (NCBI taxonomy): Bacteria > Bacillati > Bacillota > Bacilli > Caryophanales > Paenibacillaceae > Paenibacillus > Paenibacillus apii. The sequence goes on from NZ_JAAKGU010000013.1 coordinate 107,555, forward strand.
AAAGGACATGATATTTATAAGCGGCGATGCCCGATCCTGGAGGAGAAGATTCAGTTCTGTCCGCCGGCTGCGGGACGCAAGGAGTTCGCCGGATGTCTGCCGGCCTGCTCGATTACCGCGGGCTTTGGAGGCGCCGGAGCATACAGCGACGGGAAATTCAATATTACAACCGAATTCGGGGGATGGATGACGGATTATTTGGCGCCCTCAAAGGTGCTTGAGCTGATCCGCTACGTCGATTCCATCAACCTCGAGCATGGAGCGACGGAGATGATTACCGATCCGACGACCGATCCGATCCGGCGTATCGAGCAGCGCGGCTATGCGGCCGGGCTAAAGCTGCTGCGGGCGCAGGTTCGCCATCTGGGGACCGAGCAGAATCTGGAAATCCTGAAGTCGATTTACGAATATTTGAGCACCCGCATTGACATGATGTTCAAGACGGAGGTGCAGGACATCGAGACGGTCAGTGAGAATGGCACTCACCGGGTAACGGGCGTTACCCTGAAGAACGGGGAGACTTACGAGACGAAGCTGGCTATGGTCGCTCCGGGACGCGACGGTTCCGCCTGGCTCACGGATGTGCTGAAAAGACACCGGCTCAAAATGTACAACAATCAGGTGGACGTCGGCGTCCGGGTAGAAACCTCGGATGTCGTTATGCAGGAGATCAACGAGCATCTTTATGAAGGCAAGTTTATTTTTAACACTTCGGTCGGCACCCGGGTCCGCACGTTCTGCAGCAATCCTTCCGGACATGTCGTCGTGGAGAACCACAGCGGGGTCATGGCGGCGAACGGGCACTCGTACAAAGATCCGGCGCTCGGTTCCCCCAACACGAACTTTGCGCTGCTCGTCTCCCATAAATTTACCGAGCCGTTCGACAAACCCAATGAATATGCGCGGGAAATTTGCAAGCGGGCGAACGATCTGTCGAGCGGCGGAGTGATCGTGCAGAAATACGGCGATATTTTGCGGGGCCGCCGCTCGACCGTGACAAGAATCGCCGAAGGCTTCGTTGAGCCGACGCTCAAAGAGGCGGTCCCGGGCGACCTCGGACTGGTGCTTCCCTACAATACGATGAAGAGTCTCATCGAAATGGTGGAGGCGCTGGAGAAAGTAACGCCGGGCATTGCCTCCGAGCATACGCTCTTTTACGGCGTGGAGGCCAAGTTCTATTCGGCCCGTCCGAAGCTGACGGAGTCGTTCGAGACGGAGATTTCCGGTCTCTACTGCGGCGGGGATGGCGCGGGGATCACGCGAGGACTGGCCCAGGCGGGCGCGGCGGGCGTCTGGATCGCCCGGGGCATGCTGGACCAGGCCTGAAGCGGAGCATAAGCGAAAGCTGCAAGCTTGAAGGAAAGCCAACCGTTTACCTTTCGGGGAGACGGGGCTTTCTTTTTTTAAACGAAACGATTTATAAACCTCGCTGCTTTACCTATGAATCCTGTCGAAGCAAGCAGAATATTCATATAATATGCATATCCTTGGGGAATTTTACCTGTTATAATGTCAACATACATAACATGAAGAAGTGGAGTGGAATGTCGTTGCATAACAACCGTCAAGTCTTAGCTTTTACTGTCACTCTCTCGCTGCTGGCCGGACTGTATGTGTTGTGGATTGAAATGTTGTGGATTCATAAGCTCGTGCTGATGTTGGTTGTTGTCTCCTTCGCTCTACTTGCGCTGACCGCTTACCGGTCTCGTATCCGGGAGCAGGCGCTGCTGAGGCAAGCAAACGAACAGGTTCACAGGCTCGGCAATGAAATGGTGGTGACCTCGGACCGGATGCATGGAGCGCTCGCGGAAATCAGCCGGCATACGGGGGAACTGCAGCAGACAGCCGATTACTCCCATCAATCCGAGCTGGAGCTGAAGGGCCGGAGCTATGAAGCGAGAGCGAATATGGAGTCGGCCTCCGCGACAATGGACGGGGTAGCAGAAGCGGCGGAACGTATTCAGGGACTGACGGACAAGCTGGGGATAAGCATGCGGGAAGCCAACCAGGAAGTGGCGGAAATGCTCGATTCTCTCAAGAGCACCGACGCCGTGATGGAAGAGCTTAAGGGGCAGAGCAGCCAGATGTACGAAGAGTTCGCCTCATTGAGCAAGCTTATCGCGATGGTGGAAGGCATCAACGAAGTGATCGTGGGCGTAGTGGAGGAGACCTCGCTGCTGGCGCTTAACGCTTCCATCGAAGCGGCAAGGGCTGGAGAGCAGGGCAGGGGCTTTGCCGTGGTAGCCGACCGCATCCGCAAGCTGGCGGAGCAGAGCCGCACCTCGGTGGACCGCTCCTCCGCGCTGCTGCTGGATCTTAACAAGGGAGTGGAGCAGGTGCTTGACTCCGTGGATAAAGAGCGGGCTTCCGTGGAGCGCGGCGTAGGCGAGGTAGGGGCCGTGAAGGCGCGCCTCGCTGAAATTGCGGCCACAGTCAAGACGGTGGATACGGCGGTATCCGACACGGTGAAGGCGGCCAGCCGTCAGGACGAGCTGATCGGCGGCGCTTTGCCGGAGCTGCGCAGCGCGGTAGCCTTGCTGAACGAGACGATTGCGAGCGTCGATCTGATGCTGGAGCAGGTGAACCGGCAGCGGACGCAGATCGGGGAGCTGAACGAGGTCAGCGCCAGCCTGCTGGCGGAGTCACAGGCGCTGCGGCAGTCGGTAAGCCAGATCGCCGGCATGGAGGAGATTGAGGAAAGCCGTTACGCCGAGAAGCTGGAGGTTATGCAATCGCTGCTTACGCACATTGCGGCCAAGGAGGAATTGTATGTCCCCGACCCGGATGTTCACAAAAAGGTATTGGCTTCCTGTCTTGCGGAGACGCCGGATTTGCAGGCCATCTGGTCGAACCGGACGGACGGCACCTTTATTTTCTCCGAGCCTGCGGCGGGCCTGCTTAATGCGAAGCGGCGCGACTGGTGGAGCGGAGCGATGAGCGTCGGCGCTTTTGTCTCGAAGCCTTATGTGTCGGCCATAACGAAGCGTTCCTGCGTGACACTGTCGAGGGCCGTAACGAATGACCGGGGAGAGACGGTTGGCGTGATCGGCATCGATTTGGCGATCTAAGCGGCAGAGAGGGCTTAAAGCCCGAAGAAGTTGAATCATGATGAATACGGCGGGCGCTATCGGGTTTCATCTCCGGGCGCCTTTTTTTTGAAATCCGGGAATAGTTTTAGGTTGGACAAATCACGGGACATCAGCCTATAATGACCGATATATTTTACTATGGGGGCAAGAACACGATGCAGTATACGTTCGTCATTCTGCTGCAGCTGCTGGAGCGTGCCGCACTGCTGCTTATGACACTGTTTGTATTAACCCGGGTGCCGCGGTTCAAGGAGATTTTTCAAAAAGGGGCTTATGCGCCGCAGGAGCTGTTCATCGCCACCGTCATTTTCAGCCTGTTCGCCATATTCAGCACGTATAGCGGTATTAAGGTGGAAGGCTCCCTCGTCAATGTGCGGATTGTAGCCATCATGGCCGGCGGCATTCTGTTCGGTCCCTGGGTGGGGCTGATTACCGGTATTATTTCCGGCGTTCACCGGTTTCTGATCGATATCGGCGGCATCACCTCGGTGCCCTGTCTGATTACCAGCATCGCGACCGGTGTCGTTTCGGGGATTATCTACCGTCACACGTCCGCCGAGCGCCGCTGGCAGGCCGGGATTCTGGCGGGAATGGGCTGCGAAGCGCTGACGATGCTGCTGATTCTCGTCATGGCCCATCCGTCGTCGCTCGGCGTCGAAATCGTATCGAAGATTGCCTTTCCGATGATTATGAGCCAGGTCAGTGTCGGACTCATCGTCATGCTTGTCCAGAGTGTGGAAGGGGAGAAGGAGCGGATCGCCGCAAGGCAGTCCAAGCTGGCCCTCGATATCGCGAATAAGACGCTCCCCTATTTTCGCAGCATCAATCCGCAGTCTCTTCGCAAAATATGCACGACCATCAAAGAGGATATCGGCGCGGACGCGGTCGCGATTACGGATACCCGGTGTATTCGCGCTTATGTCGGCATCGGGGAAGAGTATTACGAGGAGAAGAACGAGATTATCAGCGACGCAACGAAAATCACGCTGTCCAGCGGGGAAATCACGATCCGCAACAACGATACGGAATTCAACCATCATCATATCAAGTCGCTGATCATCATTCCGCTGAAGGAAAAGGGCGAAGTCACCGGCGCACTCAAAATTTATTACACCAAAGCCCACAAAATCACCTATTCCCTCCAGGCGATGGCTGTTGGCCTGTCCCAGATTATTTCCACACTGATGGAGGTCTCGCGTGTCGAAGACATCAAGCAGATGGCGAACAAGGCGGAGCTGAAGGCGCTGCAGACCCGGATCAATCCCCATTTTCTGTTCAACGCGCTGAACGCCATCGTTTCCTCCATCCGGATCGACCCCGACAAGGCCAGGGAGTTGATTATCAATCTGTCCGGCTATATGAGGTACAATCTGGAGCTTACCGACGATTTTATTGACATCCGCAAGGAGCTTCAGCAGGTTCGACATTACGTCGAAATCGAGAAAGCGCGCTTTGGAAGACGCCTTACGGTTCTCTACGATATCGATGACGAGACGGAAGTCCGCATCCCAAGCCTCATCATCCAGCCCTTGGTGGAAAATGCGATTGTACACGGCATACTGAAAGGGCGGGGTGTAGGAACGGTGACGATTTCGGTTAAGGACCGGGGCGACAGCGTGCGGATCGGCATCCGCGACACCGGGGTCGGCATCAGCGAGGAAACGATCCGGAAGGTGTACGAAGGCAGCATGCCAGAGAACAAGATCGGGCTGTTTAACGTGCATCAGCGGGTGAAGCTGATTTACGGCGAGGGACTGACGATTACCAGGCTGGATAAAGGGACGGATATAACTTTTGATGTGAAAAAGGAGAACCGATGAGAGCGATAATCGTAGAGGATGAAGAGCTGGCCAGGCAGGAGCTGGCCTACCTGATTCGGGCGAACAGCGGCATAGAGATTGCGGCCGAGTTCGACGACGGGCTGGACGCGCTGAAATATTTGCAGGCCAATCAGGTGGATGTGCTGTTTCTCGACATCAATATCCCTTCCGTGGACGGTGTGTTTCTGGCCCAGAATATCAGCAAATTTTCCGTGAAGCCCCATATTGTGTTCATCACCGCGTATAAGGAGCATGCTGCCGAAGCGTTCGAGATTGAGGCCTTCGATTACATCCTGAAGCCGTATAACGAGACGCGGATCAAGGGGATGCTGGGCAAGCTGGAAGCGGCCTTTACACGCCGGCCCGGAGGGGAAGAGGAACGCAATCCGGTCAGCAACAAGATCAATCTGTGGAAAAATGAAAAAATCATCGTCGTCGATGCCGACGACATTTACTACGCCTCGGCCCAGGAGAAGACGACGAGCGTCTTTACGCGAAACGAAGAGTACTCCATGGGGGTCAGCATCACCGAGTTTCACGGACGTCTGCCGCAGGATCGCTTTTTCCGTTGCCACCGTTCTTTTATCGTCAACCTGTCCAAAATCAAAGAAATCATCCCCTGGTTTAACAACACCTACCTGCTAAGGCTGCGCGATCTGGACTTTGAAGTGCCGGTCAGCCGCAGCAAGGTCAAGGAATTCAGGCAGATTATGCGCCTGTAGTGGCCGTTCATTCCTTCTTTCTGTCATTTCGTTCCGTATTTCATCCGCATTTTTGCAAGCAAGCTACAATAAAGATGCAAGAGGCGCTCATGAACGCGGCCATAACCGAAGGAAAGAAGGAAAGAACCATGTCGGTAGGGACTAAAGCAAACAACCGTTTTCTAATCGTACTGGGAACCATTATTATGCAGATGGGCCTTGGAACCATTTATACCTGGAGCTTGTTCAACCAGCCGCTCGTAACAAAATATGGCTGGGAGCTCGGCTCCGTATCTACAACCTTTTCGATCACAAGCTTTGCGCTGGCATTCGCGACACTTTTTGCAGGCAAGCTTCAGGATAAAATCGGGCTTCGCCGCCTGACTGCCGTGGCGGGTGTTATGCTGGGCCTCGGTCTGATGTACAGCTCGCATGCAACCACGCTGCCGATGCTGTATCTGCTGGCAGGGGGCGTTGCCGGATACGCCGACGGAACGGCTTATATTACCTCGCTGTCGAATCTGATCAAATGGTTCCCGAACCGCAAGGGTCTGATCTCGGGAGTATCGGTTGGCGCGTACGGAACAGGCAGCTTGATCTTTAAGTATGTGAACGCCCATCTGATCGGATCGGTTGGAGTCTCCCGCACGTTCCTGTACTGGGGCATGATCGTCATGGCCATGGTTGTCATCGGTTCGCTGCTTGTAAGAGAAGCCTCCGTGGCGCCGGCTGGAACGGCTAAAGCATCATCGCTGCTCGCCCCGCTGGAGAAAAAGGATTACACCGTGGGCGAAATGCTGCGCACGAAGCAAGCCTACCTGCTGTTCACGATCTTCTTCACCGCCTGCATGAGCGGCCTCTATCTGATCGGCATTGTAAAAGACATCGGCGTGAAGCTGGCTGGACTTGACGTGCAGACCGCGGCCAATGCGGTGGCGATGATCGCCATCTTCAATACGGCCGGACGCCTGATTCTCGGCGCACTGTCCGACAAAATGAGCCGTTTGAAGCTGATCGGCTTCACCATGGCCATCACGGCTGTAGCCGCGCTGACGCTCAGCTTCGCGAAGCTGAACTTCGGACTGTTCTTCGCTTCCGTGGCAGCGATCGCCTTCTGCTTCGGCGGCAACATCACCGTCTTCCCGGCCATCGTCAGCGACTTCTTCGGGTTGAAGAATCATAACAAGAACTATGGCATTGTCTATCAAGGGTTCGGCCTCGGCGCATTGTCCGGTTCGATCATCGCCGCCTTCCTGGGCGGATTCAAACCGACCTTCATCACGATCGGGGCGCTGTGCCTGATTTCCTGCCTGATCGCTGTGATGCTGAAGCCACCGGTTCAGGTCCGCAAGGAACGGAAGCGGAATCCGGAGATGCCCGGACGCACCGCATACGGAAAGATCTCTTAAGGAAGCAGCCGCCACCTCAGGCTTCGGCCTGCAAGGCGTGACTTCATATAGCTTCAAGCAAGGCTTTAAGCAAGAGTTTCGAGTGATGTCGGAAACTGCAAGACCGCCCAACCGCAAATGGTTTATTCCTCCTAAATAAATTATAAAAAAGGGCGGCAAAACGTTAAAGACGGTTCCCCGGGTCAGCATAGGCCTAATGGGAGCCGTCTTTTAACAATTGGAGAAAATAAAAGTTCATCGCTACATAAAACGAACTTGAAAAAATGACAACATGGTAAGGAGTAACGAAGGGGAAGTTTGGAACTGTAGGAGCGACAGCGATCGCCTTTGTCTCCGGATTTCATCCGTGAAGAGCGGTATAATCAAGAAATCTGGAGATGGGCAGCGGCCGGAAGTCCAAACATTCCTCGAAGTTACGAACGATGCCCAAATGGAAAAATCTCAAGTTCATTTTATATAGAAACGGTTGCCCTCCTCCATTGGTACGGGGTAGCCGTTTCTTTTTATATGCGAACACGCTTTCGATACTAGGGATATAGTGGTAAAATAATAGGGTCTGGAAAGGAGAGGGAACAATAGATGCCATACTGTCAAACCGGGAAAGTGGAGCTATATTATGAAGATTGGGGCGAAGGCAGACCTATAGTGATGATCCACGGGTTCAGTCCCGACCATCGGCTGATGAGCGGCTGTATGGAACCTGTATTCAGGGAGAGAAAAGGCTGGAGACGGCTGTACATCGATCTGCCGGGAATGGGAAAGTCACGCTATTATCAGGATATCCGCAGTTCGGACGAGATGCTGGAAGCGGTGCTGTCTTTTCTGGATATCATGCTTCCGGGTGAGACCTATTGTCTCGCTGGGGAATCTTACGGCGGTTATATCGTCAGGGGAATCATTGCCGGGCGTCCGGAGCAAGTGGATGGCGCGGCTTTGATTTGCCCGATGATTATACCGGAAAAAGAGGACAGGAAGCTTCCTGCACAATCCGCTGTTTATACAGACGCCAATTTTGTGGAGAAGCTTACAAAGGAACAGCGGGATGATTTCAGTTCAATCGGAGTCGTCCTTGACGAATATACATGGAATCGCTACAACGAAGAGATATTATCCGGCATCCGGTTGGCCGACGAAGATTTTCTAGCTGACATCAAAGTCCGGTACGGCTTCTCCTTTCCGGTGGATCAGGAGGAATTTCATAAACCGGGACTCTTTATTACGGGAAGGCAGGATGCCGTGACGGGCTACATCGATGCTTTTTCCATTCTTAAGCAGTATACCCGGACTTCATTTGCGGTGCTGGACCGGGCGGGTCATAACCTGCAAATCGAGCAGCCGGAGCTGTTCAACGCCTTGGTGCAGGAATGGCTGGACAGGGTGGGAAGAGAAGGGGAATAGGTAAACCGGCAAAGAGCTTTGAGGGAACGCAGAGCATGCAGGCGCTGGTGCCTTACCTGGCCCCTTCTTGCAGCGGATAGCATCGAACGGAGGATATGGAAGAATGGCGGGCTATGGAGGTCTAATTGACAGACGATCTTTTTTTGCGGGAGGGCGAACAGGGAACTGAGTGGCGATTCTGCGCACCGCCTCCGTCATTAATTCAAGGGACATGTTATCGAGCATAATAATATCCGCGTCTGCGGCCAACGAGGATGGTGCTTGAGTTTAAGCCGACGCATGTATGAACTGGAAAATATCCCCTTTATTTAGGGTAAAAGGGACGTTATACGGACATAAACGGGAAAAGCTCCGGCTTATTGGCCGGGGTTTCTTATATTTCTGCAAAAACGCCTGATTAAGAGGGAGGTATTCCCTTTCAGTTTGGGTAGAAGCCCTCCAGTTGGAAAATAAGAGGGAGGAATTCCGTTCCAGCTCACGATTAGCAGGTTCGATGTGGTTGACCACCGTCATTTGACGCCAAACACCGCGCTCTAAGGAGCTTCGCACTATGCTGACTTTCATCCCATCCGTCCGGCGGTGAGCGAATCCTGGACCACTGAGTTGCGTTGTGTGGAGCGGGGAGCGAGCGGGACTGTGCCAATAGGGTTCGAATTAGACGGGGACGACTCAAAAATGACCTCAAGCTCCACAGGCATGTGGAAGATGAGGTCATTTAGGGTAATAACATTCCGTTTAAAGTGGGGACCCAGCTTCCCGAAATAACTTTTGGGATAGCTTTAAAGGAGGGTTAAGGCTTCCTGTTGGCCTTCTTTAGCCCTCCAGAAGCAGCGCTTCCGGGTCTTCCAGCAGCTCTTTGACTTTGACGAGGAAGCTAACCGCCTCGGCGCCGTCGACGATCCGGTGATCGTAGGACAGGGCGATGTACATCATCGGCCGGTTGACCGTCGTTTCTTCGTCGATGGCGATTGGGCGGAGCTGGATCTTGTGCATGCCCAGAATGCCGACCTGCGGCGCGTTCAGGATCGGCGTCGACAGCAGGGAACCGAATACGCCGCCGTTGGTAATCGTGAAGGTGCCGCCTTGAAGATCGGAGAGGGCGAGCGTGTTGGCTCGGGCTTTGGCGGCAAGCTCGGCGATCTGCCGCTCGATCTGCGGGAAGCTGAGCCGATCGGCTTCCCGGACCACCGGCACGACCAATCCTTCCTTGGCAGACACGGCGATGCCGATATCGTAAAATTTCTTGATAATGAGGTCATCGCCGTCAATCTCGGCATTGAGCAGCGGGTACGCCTTGAGCGCGCCGACCACCGCTTTGGTGAAGAAGGACATGAAGCCGAGGCCGATGTCATGCTTCTCCTTGAAGTTATCCTTGCGCCGCTTGCGGATATCAAGGATCGCAGTCATGTCCACCTCGTTGAAGGTGGTCAGCATGGCCGCCGTGCGCTGCGCCTCCACCAGGCGGCTGGCAATCGTCAGCCGTCTGCGCGACATGCGCTTGCGCTCCGTCTCTTTCCCGTCCGCCGCCTTGGTCCCAGGCAGCGGGCTGCCGTCGGGCGCGCCCTGCGTGGGCGCGGCCGGGGCCGGCTTCGGCGCAGCGGGCGCCGCTGCTGCGCCGAAGGTCTCCACATCGGCCTGGCCAATCCGGCCGATGGGATCGCGCGCACCGACCTCGCCGAGGTCGATGCCGCGCTCGCGCGCGAGCTTGCGCGCACCCGGCGAAGCCAGGTACGCGGCGCCGCTTTCGGCGGCCGGTCCTTCGGGGGCCGCCAGGGTCCCTGCACCGGCGGATGGCGCCGCCGGCTGCTGCGCCGCAGGCGCTGCCGGAGCGGCAGGCACGACCGGCGCTTCCGGTGAGGCAGGCTTGCCGTTGTCCGCCGAAGCCTTGCCGTTCCCGCCGCTACCGCCGTCGCCGATCCGGCCGATCACTTCGCCGACGGCGACATTCTCTCCGGCTCCCCGCAGAATTGCGGAAATGACGCCGCTCTCTTCGGCGCTGATTTCCAAATTGACTTTATCCGTTTCCAGCTCGGCCAGCACGTCTCCCTGGCCGACGGAATCTCCTTCTTTTACATGCCACTTAAAAATCGTGCCTTCGGTAATGGATTCGCCCAAATCGGGCACTTTAATTTCGGACACAGGCCGCTACCTCCCCAAAGTGTGGATTTCTGCTATCGTGACACCGTCCCGGAAGGAGACGGCACAGCCGCTTTTGCTTGCGAGTTCAAATTCAGGGCCTCCGTGACGATTCTGCGCTGCTCGAAGCTGTGGACATCCGCGTATCCGCTCGCCGGACTGGAGCGTTCCGGACGGCCGATATACCGGATGCCGGCATGGGCCGGCGCAATGGCGCGCAGCCGGGGCTCCGCGAAGCTCCAGGCGCCCATATTCTTCGGCTCTTCCTGCACCCAGACAATTTCCTGAAGGGAGCCGAAGGAGGCAAGATGGGCGGCAAGCTCACGCTCGGGGAACGGATACAGCTGTTCCAGACGCAAGATATGCAGCCAGGACCAGTCTCTGCCCTGGGACGCTTCCAGCTCGGCCTCCAGATCGATGGCAATTTTGCCGCTGCAGACCACGAGCCGTTTGACTTCGCCCGGCTTTTGTCCAAGCAGCGGTTCGGGGAACACCGCCTCGAACCGCCCGGACGCCAGCTCCATGCCGGAGGAAGCGCTGCGCGGGTTGCGGATCAGGCTCTTCGGCGTCATAATGACGAGCGGTCTGGCGTCCGCCTTGCCGCACATCGAAGCCTGACGGCGGAGCAGGTGGAAGTATTGCGCCGCGGTGGTCAGGTTGGCAACCGTCCAGTTCTCTTCGGCCGACAGCTGCAAATAGCGCTCGATTCTGCCGCTGGAATGCTCTGGCCCCTGGCCCTCATAGCCGTGGGGCAGCAGAATGGTCAAATTGCTGCGCTGCGTCCATTTGGCCCGTCCGGCGGAGATGAACTGGTCGATAATGACCTGCGCGGCATTGGCGAAGTCGCCGTACTGCGCTTCCCACAGCACGAAGGTCTCCGGCGCGAACACATTGTAGCCGTACTCGTAGCCGAGCACCGAAGCCTCCGACAGCGGGCTGTTATAGACCCCGAAGGATGCGCGGGCGTCCTCAAGCTGGTGAAGCGGGGCGAAGAGCGCTCCGCTGTCGCTGTCGTGAAGCACGAGATGCCGCTGGGAGAAGGTGCCGCGCTGCGCATCCTGGCCGCTCAGCCGGATCGGCGTCCCGTCCTGCAGGATCGTGGCAAAAGCAAGCGTTTCGGCCAGCGCCCAGTCCACCTTCTCCCCATCGTTTAGCAGGTCCTTGCGCCGCTGCAGGATGCGCTGCAGCTTCGGGTACACCTTGAACTGGTCCGGAACGGACAGAAGCTGGCGGTTAATGCTCTGCAGCCGGGTCAGCGGCACGGCGGTTGAGGCCGTCCGGCTTTCCGCGGTCTGAACGGGGACCGACGTCTTGACTTCACCGTTCTTCTGCTTGCCTTCCTTTATCCGCTCGTAGGCCTGCTGGAGCACATGCTCGGTACCGCGGCTCATCGCCGCCACCTCTTCAGGAGTTACGAGCTTCTCGCGTTCCAGCCGCTGCGCATAAATCCTGTAAACGGTAGGGTGGTTCTTCACCTTGCCGTATACGATCGGCTGGGTCATTTCCGGGTCATCCATTTCATTATGGCCGTGTCTGCGGTAGCCGACAAGATCGATGAGAAAATCTTTTTTGAACAGACTGCGGTAAGCGCTGGCCAGACGGACGGCGGCGATGCAGGCTTCCGGGTCGTCGGCGTTGACGTGGACGATCGGAATTTCATAGCCCTTGGCGAGATCGCTCGCGTAGTGCGTGGAGCGGGAATCTTCGCTCTCCGTTGTAAAGCCGATGCGGTTGTTGACGATGATATGAATCGTTCCGCCATTCTGGTACCCCTTAAGCTGGCCGATATTCAGCGTCTCTGCCACAATGCCCTCTCCGGGGAAGGCGGCGTCTCCATGCATCAGGACGGCCATGGCCTTGTTCGTGTCCAGCCCAGGCAGCCCCGGTGCGCTCCGGTCTTCCTGGGCGGCGCGGGTAAAGCCTTCCACCACCGGGTTGACGAACTCCAGATGGCTCGGATTGTTGGCGAGCGTCAGGCGGGCGCGCACGGTTTCGCCTTCATGCACCGCGCGGTCAGCACCCAGATGGTATTTGACATCTCCGGTCCAGCCGTAGTTGATGCCCATGGAGCCTTCAGACGGGAACAGCTCCTTGTTCGGAGAGTGGTGGAACTCGGAGAAAATGATTTCGTAAGGTTTGCCCAAAATATGGGCAAGCACATTCAAACGCCCCCGGTGGGCCATACCCATCAGAATATGCTCCGCACCGTCATGCGCGGCGGCCCGGACGATCTCGTCCAGCATCGGAACCAGCACGTCGGTGCCTTCCAGACTGAAACGCTTCTGGCCGACGAACGTCTTGTGCAGGAAGGTTTCGAAATGCTCGACCTCGATCAGCCGATTCAGCAGAGCTTTGCGCTCGGACGGCGTCAGCGGGGCGGGAGAGGTGGCCGATTCGGCCTGGTTGTTCAGCCAGCGGAGCTCGGATTCGTCGTGGACATGGCCGAATTCATAGGCGATCGTCTTTGTATAAGTCTGGCGCATCCGGTGATAAGCGTCCCAGCCTGTCTGCACATCCGGCGGAGCGTTCTCCCAGATAAGCGAGGCCGGCAGGGCAAGCAAATCCTCGCGCGTCAGTTCGTAAGTCTCGGGGTTCAGCCATTTGGCCATGGAATCCTGAACATGTTCCAGCGGGTCGATATCGGCCGCCAGATGGCCAAAGATGCGAATGTTCGCGATCAGCTTGGAGGCTCTCACCGCTTTCCGGAGCCAGTCAGTGTCGCCAGACAGCGAGGGTCCGGGAGCTTTGGCGGCCTCGGATGTCAGCGGTGGAGGGCCGTAGATGGTGAAAAGTTCGCGGTAGCGGGCTTCGACGGAAGACGGATCTTCAGTGAACTGCTCGTATTTTTCCTGGATGTAGCCCAGATTAGGACCGTAATACTTGCTCCAAACGGATTCGCTATAGGACTCATTGGCTGACATAAAAAACATCCTCCTAACGGATAAACTCCAGGCAGGCGCCGAAGGGCGGTCTGTACAGGAGCTGCAATGATTACGTTTACATTCTATTATAAAAATAACCGATTATAAAGGTATGGCTTCCATCCTATTGTGCTACTTTCAATATAGGTAATCAATTCAACCTTTCGTCCAATCCGTTCGAAAAAAGGCATGAGTAATCACGGCGGTCTTCCCTTGGCCGACCAGCACCTTATAGACCGCATCGGGAGAGGTGATAAACTCTAATTATCGGGCCTATATGACTAGATAAATAATTTTTTACGTTCAAAAAATATGATTAGGGGACTTGAAAAAGGGGTAGTTGTAATTTATAGTCCTTATATACTACAGACTACTAAGAAGATACATAATTGAAAGCGATTGCTATATAGGGATTATCATTTCATCCTGATTTGATCTTCCCTTCCGCGCAAATTATATGGTTTCCATCATTCGACACACTTTCGGCCAAGTCTTTTGTATAATAACCTTTGCAACCTAGTAACAATGATGATCGTAACCAGATCCTTAAACAAGGGTCCAGTAAAAGGTAAACCTGCTGAAAAGCTGGGGCACAAAGTCTCGGGTCTAAGGTGATCTTTAGAAACTACGACGGCCGGACTGCCTGGGGACAAAAATCTTAGGAGGAGATTTTTTGGATAAGTCCAACCAGGGGAAAATCGAAGAACTGCAGACGGTAGAGCTTGATATGGAATGGGTATATTTGCTTCTGAAGGCGAAGAAGCAAGGGATTCATGCGGATGAAATTCGTCGGTTCTTCAATGACAGGACGCTGAAGGCTATGTAGTGGAAAGGGTCTGACAAGATAATCAAATTCATAATGACAGAGGCCATGGCGGCGCGGCGCCATGGCCTCTTTATGTCGGTATAAGAATCTGCAAGCTGCATGTCCGCACCTTCTTATATTGCCCGCGGACAACGCATTATTGATCCTTTTGTTCAAGCCGCCATTTCTGGTAATCCAGAAACTCCTTGAACTCGCGTTTGCTTACACCTGAGGCCATGGCCTCCTGAACCAGCTTGAACCATTCGGAATCGAGCGGTTCCTCCTGCGAATCGGAAAGCTCTCCGTAGAGAAGAACGTGAACGGGTACGTCCAGAGCTTCGGCAATTTTCTCGATGAATTGGATAGAGGGGTTGGATTGGATGTTGCGTTCAACATTGCTTAAGTAGGATTTGGCCACATCGGCCTTGCCCGCCAGCTCGGATAAGGATAATCCCTTCTCCAGGCGGAGCTGCTGAATGTGCTGCCCTATGTTATCTGGCACGACTAGTTACGCCCCCCTCCTTGCTTTTTTGTACTAGTATAGCAAACGTCCGCAGACATGGCAAAACCGGCATTTTCCAGATTTGCCCGAGAAATCCGAAAGGTGCCGGCAATGCAGCTTTATGAGCGGACATATGGCCTTCCCGGCGGCGCTGCGCCGAATGAAGGGTCAGGGCAAGCGTACGCCCCGCGAACTGACATACAGGTCATACCATTCTTTGCGGGTAAGCTCCAGCTTGTCTGCGTCTTTGCAAGCCGCGATGCGCTTCGGGTTTACCGTTCCGATGACAGGCTGAATCGCGGCGGGATGCGTCATCAGCCAGGAGAGGACGACAGCCTCCGGAGTTGTCCCTTTTTCTTCCGCCAGCTTTTGAACCAGGCGAGCGGTGCTGCGGACCGCTTCCGGTTCCTCGTCTCCCAGCGGCCGTCCGCTGTATTTGCCTTGGGCAAGCGGTCCCCAGGCCTGAAGCTGGATATTCTCCAGCCTGCAATGCTCGATCGTCCCTTCGGGCAGGCCGTGGTCCTTCCAGGCTTCCTGGTTCACGCTCACGACCGAATCGATCCAGAAGATTTTCTCCAGGCTCATTTCCAGCTGATTGACGATAATCGGCTCGTCACTGTAAGCCTGAAGCAGCTTGATCTGTCCTGCGCTCATGTTGGAAACGCCGAAGTTCCGGACTTTGCCGGACTCCTTCAGCAGGCGGAGCGCTTCGCCGACCTCTTCCGGGTCCATCAGGGGATCGGGCCGGTGCAGCAGCAAAATATCGAGGTATTCGGCGCCGAGGCGCGACAGAATGCCGTCCACGCTGCTCAGGATATGGCTCTTGGAGAAATCGAACATATTGGAGCTTTCGCCCGGCTCTGCCAGCTTGATGCCGCACTTCGACTGAAGAATGATGCTTTCGCGCAGCTCAGGGCGTTCTTTAAGAACGGCGCCGAATACCTTCTCCGCTTTGCCGCGTGTATAGATATCGGCATGGTCGAACATATTGATGCCGACCGAGAGCGCCGCTTCCACAGCTTCATGTCCTTCCTTGATGTGCTCTTCGGTAACCGGCTCGCGGTCCCAGCCTCCGCCAAGGCCCATGCAGCCCAGGACCAGCCGGCTTGCGGGGATTCCGCGTTTGTTCAGCGGTAACGTTTTCAATACAATCCCTCCGACATGTGATTGATGACAACAAGGCTATTGTACAACTTTAAATGCCCAATTTCTAATCCTGGGCGGGTACCCGGCAAGCTATTGTACGTTCAGATCGAGCGGTTCCCCGACATCACCGAGCCTGTGCGCCCGTACATCGCTGTACAGGCGCTTCAACCATTTCAGTTCGGTCATGCTGTGCTCGTACTTGCCGTACATCAGATGCAGCGCCGCCCGGGAGACGGAAGGAATATGCTCCTCGTAGACCTGATAGGCAAGATTGACCTGGTGCTCGGCCTCCCGGATGCGTTCCTCAAGCAGCTTCGCGATCTTGTCCGGATCGACATGCCGGGAGAAGGCCAGGGCGATATACATCGGGTGAAATATCGCATCGTTTTTGCGGAACTGCTGCAGCAGCAGCTGTTCGAACAGCGATTTGCCCGAACCCGTAATCCTGTATATCGTTTTGTCCGGCCGGTCGATACTGCGGATAATTTCAACTTGCTCGATCTGACCGCTCTTGGCCAATTGATCAACGGCGTAATACAGGGAGCCCATCTGCAGCTTCGTAATCCGGTCCATAGCGCGGTCTCTCATCACCAGCATCATTTCATAGGGATGCATGTCCCGCTCCAGCAGCAGTCCGAGAATGGCCAGCTTCATCGACATGGGGATTACTCCTTGTCGAGGACCGGCTGCGGGGCTTTCTGGCGGTTGAACAGGCGGTCATGCGGCATCAGCAGCACGGCTCCGAGTCCAAGCGCCGCCGGAATAAGCGCCCACAGGAACGTATGCGCGATGGAGGAGGACAGCGCAGCCGAAATTTTCTCCAGCACCGGCGCTGGGATCTTCGCTCTGGCTTCAGGCGTCAGCGCGGACCGCGGATCGCCGAAGGCCGAGGACTGGGCAGCTCCCCCGAACGCACTACTCAGCTTGTCCGTAAACATATTGCGCTGGATGATACCGAAGATCGTAATACCGAGCGTCATGCCGAGCGAGCGCATGAAGGTAATGGCCGACGTGGCCGAGCCGCGCTGACGGACATCGAAATGATGGACCGAGGACATATTGAGCACCGAGAAGGAGAATCCGACGCCGAAACCGGTCAAGGCCATATAGATATTGACCAGAAGGCGGGAAATGTCCGGCGACAGGGTGCCGAGCAGGGCAACGCCGGTGACGAAGCAGACGGCAGACAGCAGCATAATATTGCGGAAGCTCGTTCGGGCCGTGAGCTGTCCGCCAATCTGGGCGCCGGCAACAGAACCGACCATCATCGGCATCAGGATGAGGCCGGAATTGGTCGCGGACCCGCCGAATACGCCCTGCACGAAGATCGGGATGTAGACGGTCGCCACGATGAAGGCCGAACCGTAAAAGAACCCGGCCAGGGCGCTTGTAGCGAACAGCCTTTTTTGAAACATGCTGAAGGTGATGACGGGTTCGGCCGCGCGGCGCTCAATCAGCAGGAAGGCGATCAGCAGAACCGCAAATCCGGAGAACAGGCCGATGATATTGACGGAGCTCCAGGCATATTCCTGACCGCCCAGCTCCAGGGCGAACATGAGGCAGATAACCGATCCGACCAGCGTAAGGGCACCGCCCCAGTCGATCCGCTGTCTGGAGTGGGTGACCGACTCCTTGTAGAACATGGCGATCATAACAAAGGCGATTACGCCAAGGGGAAGATTGATATAGAAGACCCACTGCCAGCCGACGTAGTCGGTAATGTAGGCTCCGAGAAGCGGGCCGAGCACGCTGGAGATGCCGAAGACGGCGCCGAACAGTCCGGTCATCCGGCCGCGCTTCTCCGGCGGGAAGATATCAAAGACGATGGTGAATGCGATCGGCATCACAGCGCCCCCGCCTACGCCTTGAATGGCGCGGTAAATGCTCAGCTGGGTAATGCTGCTTGCCGTACCGCACAGGGCCGAGCCGATCAGAAACAGCACTAGGCCGAGCATGAAAAAGCGTTTGCGGCCGTACATATCGGACAGCTTGCCGAATATGGGGGTGCCCGCCATAACCATGACCATATAGGCGGAGGTTACCCAGACAATCTTGTCCAGGCCGCCAAGTTCGGCGACAATGGTGCCCATGGCCGCGGCGACGATCGTGTTGTCCATGGCGGTCATCAAAATGCCAAGCAGCAGGCCGACCACGACCAGCTTCAAATTGCTTTCTTTCGAATGCATGGGTATAAACTCCTTTTTTGTAAGTTGATGAAATTAATTATATTCAAGTTTGAATAGATTTAGTGTCGCAGTCCTCCACCTCCAAGTCAACAGCGAAGGTGGGGGTTAGATACATTCGCTTTACCAAACATACGTTCCTGTATTATACTAGACTCATCAAACTTGCGATGGAGGCGTATCTCATGAAGGTGGTCAAAACACTTAAACATCCGATTATATCTCACCACCGCATGTTGGATGCGACTCTCCATGTGTATCAAGAGGCGCTGTCCTTTTTGATTACGGTCATTCAAGAGCAGTTTATGGCCTTGGCATCGTTATCCACCCAATCGGTGGTGACGGCGGTAGAACGGTTGACTCACCGTACCAGGCACAATCCGAATCCGTTCTACACCGAATTCGATCAACGCTTTTATAAGTTTCCTTCGTACTTCCGCAGAAGTGCCATTGCCGAAGCGTTTGGCATTGTGAAAAGTCATCATTCCCGGGTTCAGCTTTGGCAAGCCGAGCGGAAACACGCCCAGCAAGAAGGGAAACGCTTTTCGAAAAAACCGCCGACACTCCAAGCTCAGCATCAGGCGTTCCCATGCTTGTACAAAGGCAACATGTTCATACGAACATCTCATACGACAGCCAACATCAAAGTATTTCATCAAGGCGATTGGGTATGGTTCCCCATTACCTTTAAAGGCCAGGACCTATTTAAACGTAACGTGTGGAGCATGAAAGAATGCAGCCCCACATTGGTTCGAAAAGGAAAACGCTATGCTCTTCATATCGCCTATGAAGGTGATGTGAAGTTGACTCAGGCGGAACATTCCAAACAGCGGGTGTGTGCCGTTGATTTAGGATTAACGAATTCCGCAGTTTGTTCCGTGATGGACGCAAGCGGCACTGTCTTGGCGAGGACCTTTATTAACCAAGCCAAAGAAAAAGATCGGATGCGGCAAATCACAGGCAAACTAAAACAAGCCCAGCGTCAATCCGGTCTAGGGGCAAAACCGAATTTCTGGCGGCGGATGAACGGCTTACAGACGCATATCGTCCACGATACCGCGCATCAAATCCTCGCCTTTGCCCAAAAGCACAGCGCAGATGTCATTGTCATGGAGTATTTAGGGAAGATGCGTCTGCCTAAAGGAACATGGGGAGCCAAGCGGCTTCGTGCCAAACTCCAGTTTTGGGCCAAGCGGCGCATCCAAACGAAAGTGACCGAAATGGCGCATTTCCTGGGGATGCGGGTTTCCATGGTTAGCCCTGCGAATACAAGCGCGCTTGCTTTTGACGGCAGTGGATGGGTGCAACGCAACACGAAGCGTGATGTTGCTGTATTCGCAACAGGCAAAACGTATCACGCGGACCTTAATGCCTCGTATAACATCGGCGCACGGTACGTGTTACGCAGTATACACAAAGCCACATCTGAAAAGGTGTGGTTGTCTTTGGAGGCCAAAGACCCTTCATTGGCAAAACGAACGTATTGGACGTTGGCTTCCCTCATTAGGGTGCAACAGGCATTGAGTCTTCAAACATGAAGCTCGCAAGCGTGTGCAACCCTGTATCGATGCCAACAGAAGCCCCCACTTCATGCGTAAGCTAAGTGGGGGAGAGTTCACTAGGAGGGCAATGCTTATTTTCAAAGATTTTCAAGGTTGATCTATCGTTTCACTCGCCGAGCGGGAAACTGCGGTAATGCGCACATCCCGCGCGCTATACCGCAGCCTCCTTGGTGCGAAGATGCCTGGACTCAATGTAACTGATAAAAAACTCCGTAAGCTCCGGATCGAACTGGCTGCCCGCGCAGGCTCTCAGCTCGACAATCGCCTCCTCCACGGATTTGGTCGGCTGGTAGGGCCGCTCCGTCGTCATGGCGTCAAACGAATCGATAATGGTCAGCATCCGGCACAGCTTCGGGATTTCCTCCCCCTTGAAGCCGTGGGGGTAGCCTCTGCCGTCATACCTTTCATGGTGCAGCTCGATGTAGGCGGCGAGGTCTTTGAACTTGTCATTGGTCATCGCCATCTGCTTGCCCCAAGTTACATGCCATTTTACCATTTCCCATTCCTCGGGCGTGAGCTTCTCCTTCTTGTTCAGAATGCCCCAGGGAATTTCCAGCTTGCCGATATCGTGAATCAGGGCGCCCAGCGTAAACTGGCGTTTCGTCAGGCTGTCGAGCTTCAACAGCTCGCTGATGTCCATGGCGTAGCGGAATACCCGCTTGGAATGCTTGAAGGTCTCCATGTCCTTGTACATGAACAGGTTGAGCTGCTGCTCGATATCCCGTACGTCCTGGCTGAAATCGATATCCTGCTCAAGCAGCGATTGGTGGCCGTAAATATGCACCATATTCTTGCCCTGCTTCTTGGCATAGTACAGCGCCTGATCGGCATGTTCGACGAGCTCCGATTTGTCATGAATGTCCGATCGGTAGCCCGCGATGCCCGCCGAGAAGGACAGACAGCCCTGCGGAAAGATCTCCGTGCCGTCGAAGGGGGAGTTGTTCAGCGTTTTGCGCAGGCGGTCGAGAAAATCTTTAGCCTGGTCGGTATCGTAAGAGGGCATCAGAAGCGTGAATTCTTCTCCGCCGTAGCGGGAGACGACCATTTCGGCGCCGCCGCATTCTTTTTTCAGCAACTCCGCCAGAAAAACAATCAGACCGTCGCCCTTGAGATGGCCGAAGTGGTCGTTGTATTTCTTGAAATCGTCGATATCGATCATGGCCAGCGACAGAGAGGAGCCGGTGCTCCGGGATTTGCGCATTTCCTCCTCCAGCACCACCTCGAAGTAGCTGTGGTTGAACAGGCCGGTACGCGGATCGCGGTTCGCCCGTTCTTCAATGTCGCGGTACATCGTAAACATTTGCTTGAAGGAATAGGACAGCAAAATGCTGAGACAAAGAAACAGCGCCAGCCCGAAAATATGATTATGGTACAAAAGAATGGTCAGCACAAGCGACAGCACGAGCGTGCTAAGGTAGGCGATGATCGTATCCTTGAGCATTCCCTTTAACGTCTCGTACAGATTTTCATTATGGAAGACATAATAGTACAGGACGATCAGCAGCGTGTTCATGATAAAATAGATCGCCATGCCGCCGGCATATGCCGCCAGATGGTTGTCCATAAGAGGTCCCCGTACGCCGCCCAGCGCCGCAAAGGTATAGGACGCCGAGGCATTTATGATCGAATAGACGGCAAAGTTGATCAGATGCTTCCACCAGACGGTCTTTCGTTCTATCAGGAAAATCACCGCGGACGCAACCAAAAGGACGGTTAGACTGAACGAGGGTCCGAAGACGAAAATACAGGCCAGATAAACGGAGGAGTCCAGAGATAATCCGTTGCCCTGAGGAGGAAGCTGGAAAGTAAAGATCGTCAGCACCACTGCCGCTCCCGCCAGCGCATATACCCATACCCAGGTTGAAGTAGTGTAATGGATGAAAACGGCCCGATTAAATAAGGCGAACAGGCCGATTCCCGTAAGACAAATGGCAGCTGCATATAGATGACTCAGGTTCAGCTTGGGCGTGGCTGTGTCCTGCTTTGACAATGGTGATCCTCCTCTCGCAAATGTCGTGTTGCTCCACTTATTTTAAAGGATTACATACAAATTTCATAGATTTCCGGCAGGTTAATTCAGCGCATCAGAAACCGGCTTCTTTTCCCGCAAACGGCATTTGTTCCCTGCATATGTATATCGCCTGAAATAGCTCAACTTTTAATAAATATGTTAAAAAAGCAGGCTGAACATCAGCCTGCCCCTCTGCTTGCTTTGAATTAACGACCGCCGCCGATGAGTCTGAAGCCGGAAGTCAAAGCCATAACCACGGAAGCAACGATAACCGTATTGATAATGATGCGCGAATAGAACACGCCGTCCAGTTTCTTTTTCACAATTACTCACCCCTTTCGGTAATGGATCGTCAAGACTGCTTGGCTTCCATCTCCTGCTTTATTTGCCGTTTGTCCGGAACCAGAATGTACTGAAGGTAGAGGAAAATCCCCGCGTTCATCACAATATCGCCGATGCTGATCACCTGGGTGCGCGGATAAGGCTTGGACAGCGGAATAATGTCCCCCAGAAACGACAGCCGTGTCGCCGAATCCATCAGATAATGCTTCGTGGCGACGGTTCCCGACTCCAGCAAATGCACGTAATAGGGGTCCAGAACCTTGGCCGCATCCAGCGATACAGGCATCTTGCCGCCGTTGACGGCCATGACGAGAAAGTTCAGAAAGACGCCGGCGAAAATAAACAGGAAGCCCGGAGTGCTCCGGTTCAACCACAGGAGATAAAGCCCGGCTGCGTATACAGCGATAAAAATAATTCCGCTGACCGAAGCAAAGGCAGACGACCGATCATTCAGTTCAAACACGGCGAACTGCAGCAGCAGCAGGAGAGGGAACCAGAGTCCGCCCCTGATGCGAAGGTTGCCGAATTGCGTCAGACCATAACGGAAGCCGCCGCGAAGCAGACCCGCCACCAGACCGAGCACAATGCCATCGTAGACCATGTTGTTAGCTCCTAAATCTATGTATTTAGAACTATGGAAAGCCTTGATAAGAGGGAATATTCGCCCCTAATTATGGAAATCCTCCTGCGTATAACAAAATTTTCCGAAGAAATGTGACAAAAAATAGCGGTAAGGAAAAATATGTTTATTTCACTTGACATACCCTATGGGGGTATATTAAAGTATGGGTGAGGAGGTTGATGCATGACGGCACATGAAAAACGAGAGGAGACGCTTGACCAAGAGTCCTGCGGCGGCGACTGCCATTCTTCCGAAGTACGTAAAAGTCATCATACTCAGGAATTCAAGAACGGGCTCACGGCCCGGCTTAACCGCATAGAAGGGCAAATTCGGGGCATCAAAGGCATGATCGACCGTGACACCTACTGCGACGATGTTCTCACCCAGCTTGCGGCGGTCCAGTCGGCGCTAGGCAGCGTCGGAAAGCTGCTCCTCGAGGGCCATATGAAAAGCTGTATTGTCGAGCGAATCGAAGCCGGCGAACACGAGGTTATTGACGAACTGCTGATTACGGTCGGCAGATTAATGAAATAAGGAGAGGATTAATCATGGCAAACGTTGTATTAAATGTGGAGGGAATGTCCTGCGGGCATTGCGTCAGCTCGGTAGAGAAGGCAGTGGGCAATTTGGGAGCGTCGGCCAAAGCGGATTTGGCATCCAAGACGGTTGCGGTCGATTATGACGACAGGAAGCTTAGTGTGGATGCCATCAAGGAAGCGATTGAGGACCAAGGCTACGACGTGGTTTAATAACAGGTAAGACAGCCGAAAGGAAAGGCGTGGAACGGCAGAGGAAGAAAGTTCCCCGAGCCAATCCAGGCCTTCTCTTTTTTAATGTTTGTATACCCCCTATGGGTACTAAAAAGGGAGTGATCGTATGGATAACGCAGCAGCTGCGCCGGCGGAGGAACAGGCGACCTTACAGATTACGGGCATGACCTGCTCCGCCTGCGCGGCGCGAATTGAGAAAGGGATATCCCGCATGGAGGGCGTTTCCCGGGCGAATGTCAATCTTGCGCTCGAGCAGGCGTCTGTGGGCTTCGATCCCAAGGTTGTCAGCGTGCCGAAAATCGAGGAGAAGATCCGCTCGCTCGGGTATGACACGGTGAAGGAAGCGGCGGACTTCGATATTTCGGGCATGACCTGCGCCGCCTGCTCGGCCCGGATCGAGAAGGTGCTCGGCAAGATGCCGGGCATTGCCGGAGTCAATGTTAACCTTGCGCTTGAAACGGCGCATGTGGAATATACCCCGGGGATGATTACTCCTCAGGACATCATCGCCAAGGTCGACTCGATCGGCTATAAAGCCTCGCTCAAGGAAGACCGGAAGGAGACCGCTGACCGGCGGGAGCTTGAAATCAGCCGCAAACGCATAAAGTGGATGATTTCGGCGCTGTTGTCCCTGCCGCTGTTGTGGGCGATGGTCGGGCATTTCTCGTTCACTTCCTGGATTCCCGTCCCTGAGCTGTTCATGAATCCGTGGTTCCAGCTTGTTCTGGCGACCCCGGTACAGTTCATTATCGGCTGGCAGTTCTATGTCGGCGCCTACAAGGCGCTGCGGAACGGCAGCGCCAATATGGATGTGCTGGTCGCGCTGGGCACGTCGGCCGCTTATTTCTACAGCCTGTACCTTACAATTGATTCCTTGCGGATGGACGGCATGAATCATACGGTCGAAATGTACTATGAGACCGGAGCTGTGCTGATCACGCTCATTCTGGTCGGCAAATGGTTCGAGGCGCTGGCGAAGGGCCGCTCCTCCGACGCCATCCGCAGCCTGATGGGCCTGCAAGCCAAGACGGCGCTTGTCATCCGGGAAGGAACGGAGATCAGCGTTCCTGTAGAGGAAGTCGTCATCGGGGATATCGTGCTCGTGAAGCCGGGCACGAAGATTCCCGTCGACGGCGAAGTAACCGAAGGCCTGTCCTCCGTGGATGAATCGATGCTGACGGGCGAGAGCATTCCGGTGGAGAAGAAGCCGGGCGACCCTGTGATCGGAGCAACGGTGAACAAGAACGGCGTGCTGAAGATCAAAGCCCGCAAGGTGGGCCGCGATACGGCGCTTGCGCAGATTATCCGCGTGGTCGAGGAAGCGCAGGGCTCCAAGGCGCCGATCCAGCGGGTAGCCGACGTTATCTCCGGCATCTTCGTGCCGATTGTGGTGGCCATCGCGGCGCTGACCTTCTTCATCTGGTACCTGTGGGCGGCCCCGGGACAGTTCGCTGAAGCGCTGGAGAAAGGAATCGCCGTGCTCGTTATCGCCTGCCCCTGCGCGCTGGGCTTAGCTACGCCGACCTCGATTATGGCCGGTTCCGGCAGGGCCGCGGAGCTGGGCATTCTGTTCAAGGGCGGCGAGCATCTGGAAGCTGCGCAGGGCATTCAGCTCGTCGTGCTCGACAAGACGGGCACCGTGACGGCCGGCAAGCCGGTACTCACGGACGTACTGGTATCGCCCGGCTTCAAAGGCGCGCCGGAGCTGGCTCCGGAAGACGGCTTGCTGGCGCTTGCGGCAGCGGCCGAGAAGCTGTCGGAGCATCCGCTGGCCGAGGCGGTGGCCGCAGGCGCGGCGGAGAAGGGGCTGGAGCTGACCGAAGCCGGAAGCTTCGTCAATGTACCCGGGCGGGGTATCAAGGCCGCCGTCCAGGGCAGGGAGATCATCGTCGGCACCCGCCGGATGATGGAGGAGAGCGGCGTCAATGGGCAGCGCTGGCTTGACGCCATGAATGAACTGGAGCAGCAGGGCAAGACGGCGATGCTGGTCGCGGTGGACGGAATCTGCGAAGGCATTGTGGCCGTAGCGGATACGATCAAGCCGACCTCGCGCGAAGCCGTGGCGGCTCTGCGGGGCATGGGGATCGACGTCGTGATGATCACCGGCGATAACGAGCGGACGGCCCGGGCGATCGCGGCCGAAGCCGGCATTGACCGGGTGATGGCCGAAGTGCTCCCCGAAGGCAAGGCCGAGGCGGTGCGGAAGCTTCAGGCAGGCGGCGTGAAGGTGGCGATGGTCGGCGACGGCATCAACGACGCGCCGGCGCTGGCGACCGCCGATATCGGCATGGCGGTCGGCACCGGGACCGACGTGGCGATGGAAGCGGCGGATATTACGCTGATGCGCGGCGATCTGAAGGCCATCGCGGACGCGATCAAGATGAGCCGCAAGACGATGGGCAACATCAAGCAGAATCTGTTCTGGGCGCTCGGCTACAATACGGTCGGGATTCCGGTGGCCGCGCTGGGATTCCTCGCGCCGTGGCTGGCTGGCGCGGCGATGGCGTTCAGCTCGGTTTCGGTCGTACTGAATGCGCTGCGGCTGCAGCGGGTAAAGTTATAACGCATAAGTGAAATAGCTTGAAAGGAAGTGGTAGCAATGAGCAAGGATCTCCGGGAGTCCGAGGCGGCGTCCCTTGATAACGAAGTGCTGTCCCTGCTGGGCAGACATGTCTCCGTCCGCAAGTTCCGGCCGGACCCGGTGAGCGAAGAACAGCTTGAGGCCATTATCCAGGCGGCGCAGATGGCCTCCACCTCCAGCAACGTGCAGGCGTACAGCGTAATCGCGGTGACCGATCCGGCGCTGAAATCGGAGCTTGCGGCGCTTGCCGGGAACCAGGCTTATGTGGCGGAGTGCCCGGTCTTTCTGGTCTGGTGCGCCGATCTGTACCGGCTGCGGGAGGCGGCCAAGCCGCATCTGGGCGGCGCGGCGACCTACGAGGATTCGGCGGAGAATTTCATCATCGCCACCGTCGACACCGCGCTGGCTGCGCAGAACGCCGCCGTGGCGGCGGAGTCGCTGGGGCTGGGCATCGTCTATATCGGCGGCTTACGGAACAAGATCGCCGAGGTAGCGGAGCGGCTCGGACTGCCCGAGCTGGTCTATCCGCTGTTCGGCATGTGCCTCGGCTATCCCGATCAGTCCCCGGCTCTGCGCCCGCGCCTGCCGCTGCCGGCAGTGCTGCATCGTGACCGCTACGATGCCGGTGAAACGGTTCGTCAGGTCAAGGCCTACGACGCTACAATGTCCGAGTATTTGCGCAAGCGGACCGGAGGGGCGAAGGATACGCCTTGGTCGGCGATCATGGCCGATCGTCTGGCGGAGCCGATCCGGCTCCATATGAAGGATTTCCTTCAGGGCAAAGGCTTTTTGCGAAGATAAGGTGTAATAGGGTGTAGTCCGCAGGGGGCGTGTGGGATTTCAATAAGAAGGGTACGGGCTTCGGCAGGGGATTGCCGGGGTCCGTACCCTTTTTGCTGTCTTACGGGTTAGGTCGAGGTCAAGAGCCGGATTGAAGCGGTGCGGCTGGCCGAGGAGAAGGGTTGGATATAAACAGCCCCGCCTATCAAGGATTCCACTCGAAGCAGTTCCTTGATTTGGCGGGGCCTAAGGGGAGGATCAGCACGGTCAGCGCAGTGCCCTGCTCTTGGCCTGTTCCTCCCGCATCCATCCCGACAGCTGCCGTTTCAGCCGCAGAAACTCAGGGTGCTCGGTCATTTCCTCTCGGCGCGGCCGGGGGAAAGGGACTTCGACCGTGTGCAGCAGCGTGCCCGGCCGTCCCGAGAACACATAGATGCGGCTGGACAGCAGCAGCGCCTCCTCAATGTTGTGCGTGATGAACAGCACGGAGCGGCGGTTCTCCTCCCACAGCTCCAGCAGCCAGCGCTGCATCTCGCTGCGGGTAAGGGCGTCCAGCGCGCTGAACGGCTCGTCCAGGAGCATCAGCTCCTGGGGCGCCAGCAGCGCGCGCAGGAAGGCGGCGCGCTGCTGCATGCCGCCGGACAGCATATGCGGATACGCCTTCTCGAATCCGCCAAGGCCAACCTTCGCGAGCCAGCGCCGGGCCTCCTCGCGGGCTTCGCCCCGCGCCGCGCCCTTCAGCTCGCGGGCAAGAATCACGTTTTCCTCGATGCTGCGCCAAGGAAACAGCGCCGGCTGCTGCGGCATGTAGCTTACGCTGCCGCGCTGCCCGGTAACGGGAGCGCCGTTAATACGGACGGCGCCCGCATCCGGCTTGACCAGCCCGCCGATGATGTGGAATAGCGTGCTCTTGCCGCAGCCCGACGGCCCGATAATGGACACGAACTCCTGCCGCTTCACCGTCAGCGACACCTCCTCCAGCACCTTGATGCTTTCTCTGCGCCGGGCGAATGATTTGGAAATGCCGGAGACCTCCAGCGCGGGAGCTTCGGTACCCGGGCCCGGTGATGGCGCGCCGGAAACAGGGGGATGTCCGCCTCCAGGGGACGGCCCTTCCTCCCAGTTTCCCTCTGAAGACGAAATGATCTTACGCGTCAACTTCAGCAGCCTCCTTCTATACCTCTTTTCCATGCAGCTTTTCTACACACGTTCTATGCGACCCTGTCTAGGCATCCCGCCGAGGCTTCCAGCGGACGAGCCATCTCTCCAGCAGGACAACGGCGGCGAACAGCAGCAGGCTCAGCAGCACGCTTAGAATAATGGCGACGAACATCCGGTCCGTGCGGTACGCCGATTTCTGGATCTGCATATAGTAGCCGAGCCCCTGATTCCCGCCGATTAGCTCCGCGACCACAGCGCCCGTTACGGCGTAGGCGGCGGATATTTTGATGCCGGAGAACAGCGAGGGCAGCGCATGGGGCAGCTCCAGCTTGGTGAAGATATGCCGCCTCGCGGCGCCCGCCATCTTCATGAATTGAAGCATCATGCGGTCGGTCTGGGCCAGCCCGCTCAGGCCCGCGACCGCCACGGGGAAGAAGCACACCAGAACGATGAGAATAATCTTAGGCAGCTGCCCGAAGCCGAACCAGATGACCAGCAGCGGACCCAGCGCGATCACCGGCACGTTCTGGCTCAGGATCAGCAGCGGGTACAGCGCGCGGGCCGTCCAAGGCACAATATGCAGCAGCACGGCGCAGATCAGCCCCGCCGCTACCCCGAGCGGAAAGCCGATCAGCGTGAGCCGCAGCGTCGCAAGCGTATGCCCTTTAAGGGAAGAAGCGCTGGCCATGCCTTCCCGCCAAATGTCGGAGGGAGCGGGCAGCATCCATTTTTCCACATGGAACCAGGAGACCGACACCTGCCAGACCGCCAAAAACAAGAGGACCGCCACAAAGGGCGGCCAGATTTGTCTCCAACGGGAGCTCACGGGCGGTATTTCTCCGTCAGCTTGTCCATGCTGATTCCGCCCGGGTTATGGGCGATCTTCACTTGCGAGATCACGCTGGGGCAGCCTGCTTCGATCAGCGCCTCCTGCATCTCCCGGACAATTTCGAGCAGGTCGGCGAGCTCGCCTTCCATCGTCGTCTCCAGTGCGTTCACCTGATGCTTCACACCGGAGCGCTGAATGACCTCAATCGCCTTGTCCACATAAGGAATTACATCCTCGCCTCCCGGCGTCTTCGGAATTACCTGAATGCTCAGCAGCGTGCTTGCCATTGCCTATCATCCTTTCATGACGTTGATATTTTCATGACCTTAATACTTTCATACCGTTAATGGTGAACCCCGTGAATCAAGATTTTAACTCTATTAAGCTTACTGCCCGTCCGGCAAAAAATCGTTCGTGAACGCCTTGTCGGCCTCAAGCGGCTTCTCCAGCAGCTTCAGCCCGTACATCCAATCGGCGTAATCTTTCCATACAGAGGCTTTCTGCTCGCCCCACCGGGCAGCATCGTCCTTGTATTTCGGGCTGAGCCATTCCTGGCTGGCCTGAACAAGCTTAGGGTCCAGATCGGGAACCGCCTTGATCAGAATATCGGCAGCCTCTTTCGGATGGTCGATTGCGTATTGATACCCCTTGGATGTCGCCTTCAAAAAGGCTTTAACCACCTCGGGATTCTCGGCGATTTCTTTCTCGCTTGTCGTCAGCACCGGCGTGTAGTAATCGAGCTGTGGCGCGTAATCCTTCAAATAGAGCATATCGAGCGGCTCACCGCGCAGCTTCGCCTCAATACCGGTCCAGGCGTAGAAGATCCAGGCAAAGTCAATGTCGCGCTTAACGGCCGTAAAATAATCGGCCTCGCCGATCGTGACCTGCTTGACCTTCTTCACATCGCCGCCAACCGGGTCCATAATCGCCTTCATGGAAGCTTCTTCGACCGGCGATCCCCAGCCGCCGTAGGTTTTGCCTTCAAAATTCTTCGGCGACTTGATGCCCCGGTCAACCGGAGCCGCAAAGCCCGACGTGTTATGCTGGATAATCGCCGCGATAGATACGAGCGGAACGCCCTGAATGCGGGCCAGCGTCAGACTGTCCTGCGCGCCGACGCCAAAGGCGGCTTCTCCCGAGGTGACCATCGTATCCGCGCCCGCCGCTCCCGGCTGCACAATCTCAACGTCAAGGCCTTCTTCCGCGTAGTAGCCGAGCTCTTTGGCAACATACAGCCCGGTGTGGTTCGTGTTCGGCGTCCAGTCGAGCGCGACCTTTACCGGCGTCGCCGCTTTGGGCGAGCTTTCGGCGGAAGCCGATGCCTCCGGCGATGCAGAAGCAGGGGTTCCCTGAGCGCCGCCGGCGTTTCCTCCCGAATTATTGCCGCCGCAGCCTGCTGCCGTCAGGATGAGCAAGCTGGCCAGGGACAGTGTTAACCATTTTTTGACTCCCATTATATCGTCTCTCCTTTGTATTGCCATCCCGGGCGGCGAAGCCCGAAGCGGCGGGTATTCCCGTCTTCATGATAACTGATCCGCAAATTGCGGGACCGGCCGGCGGACCCGGAAATTTGCGTTCTCTCCTTGGTGCCAAGAAACAAAGCCAAAAAAGCGTCCCTGAATATTCGGGACGCTGCGGAGTGCATAACGGCGGCGGTCTATCGGGACCACACGCTTTTGGACTTTCCTACGCTGGCATTATCCAGATCAGGTATAAGGGTCAGTATCTTGCGGGATACACTCTCAGCCGGCCGTAATTCCAGCACCCCAAGGCGGTATGAAGTTTGCGGGTATTTCTTACTGCTTACGGTGTAATTATAGACGCAAGGTTCCGGGATTGTCCAGCCTGACGGCTATTCTAGCTTCTTCCGGCGGCGGCTTTTGATCCCGCTCCGCAGCTCGCGCAGCGTCAGAACGCCGCTGACGATGATGCCGCAGAAGGTCAAGAGCAGTGCGATGTATTCGAATACGGAATACTGAAGCATTTTGCCCCAGTCGATGTTTCCCTTTAAGTCCTCGATGACCTGATTCATCCCGTAAATGCCGCTAACGACCGTGAATACCGTCAGAATCATCAGCAGGTTGTCGCGGCGCTTGGCCTGGAACGTCTCCTGATACTGGAACAGATCGGCCAGCGTCTGCTTCACTTCCTCGAACAGTGCGTCATTGCCGTACACTTTGCGCAGCTGAAAGAAGATTTCACGGCCCTGCGTCTGTGAGATCAGCTCAAGGAAATAAAATTTGGCGGAGAACTTGTTAATATAGTAGATCAAATCCTCGATTTCCTCGTAATCATGCTCGATCCGCAGCCGCGAGTGCACATTGGACAGCTTCAGCAGCACGATCTTGTGAAAAAGGCTAAGCAGCAGGCCGTAATAATATTCGCCATACATTTGATTGGCCAGCTTCACTGCGGTTTCGGAATCACTGCGGCTCAGGCAGCAGAAGGTCTGTTCGTTCGTCATGTAGTAGGTATCCGGACCCCAGCGTCCGTACCGGTGCTTCCGGCAGTATTCCCCGATATATTCTTCGCTGCTCGCGCTCGTATAGGGCCGTCCGTCCGCTTTCATCCCGTCAAGCTGGGAAGCCCGGTAGCATGTTTCGCGGCTGATGTTCTCCCCTTCCTCGAATCCGTAAAAGGCCTGAACCATCATCCGCTCATCCACGAAAAAAGGCAGCGTCTCGAAGTAAGCCCCGTCCAGCTCCGACTGGTCGAGGAACTCTCCCAGACCGTTCACCAGATTTTTGAAGATAAAATCCTCCATTTGGTTAAACATCCGTTCTCCGCAGAAGATGCGGGATGCCTCGTCCGCTTCCTTTACATTTTCCAGCGAGCGGAACCGGTCGGCGAACTCCAGAGCGAAGCTGAGCGGAAACCTCTTGTCGTCGATCATCGTCCGTATGGTCAGAAAGCCGAGCTGGAACGGACAAATGAACACATCCGTCGAGAGCACCTGGAAGGGTACCGAGCCCTGCGGCATTTCCATCCGGCAGCTCAGGCCATTCACCCGGGAAAAGCGGCGGAATGAATCTTTGTCCTCCCGGTACGGAAACAGCACATGCGCGGCGAACGGCATATAGGAACGCTCCATGCTCTCGTGCGAGACACAGTAGCCATCTCCGTAATAATCGTCCTGCAGTTCTTTATTATTCAGAAAAAACGGGGTAAACCCGTCCCGCTTCAGCTGTGCCTCCAGCTCCTGTCCCTGGGTCTGCTTAATCGAGAAGGGGAAAATAAACTGAAGGAGGGCGGTATGCAGAATGGGATCGTCCAAGATTTGATTCATGGGTGGCAGTCCTCCTGAATTTGCGGGTAGTCGTCAATAGTATTTACACCGTCCGCATACCGTTGAAAAAGGAGCTCAGGCCCCCGAGTAAATCTTTTCCATTCAGGATTCATTCTGCCCATCAGGGCACATTATATTGTATCGACCCGCTTAAGCTTACGTATCTCTTGGCTTGAAAAGAAAGGAGATTGGGATATTCATGGACAATAACGAATTGGAACAACGTATAATCAAGGCGCTGGACGACAATAAATTCGGTTCTTTCGGTACCATCGAAGCGGGCGCCAAGCCGAAGGTCCGTTATATGGCCGTCTTTCATGAAGGGCTGAACCTCTATTTGGCCACTGACCGCAAGACGCATAAAGTAGAAGAATTGCAGACCAACCCGAACGTGTTTCTGTTGCTGGGCTATGAAGCGGGAGGCAGCAAGGATATTCTTGGGATCGAAGCAGGGGCGTCTGTCACCAAAGACGGCAGTCTGCGCCAGAAAATATGGAACAAAGATCTGGAGCGCTGGTTCAAGGGACCGGAGGATCCGGATTACGTCATTCTGGAGCTTTCGCCGACGCGCATCGAATATACCGGAATAGACGGAAATCACGAGGTTTGGGAAAAACAGACGGCGTCCGCGGGCAAGTAAGCTTGCCCTGATTATCAAACCCGAAGTCATGTGGTGCCATAAATGGATGGAGCAAGCGTTCCCGGAAGGGAACGCTTTTTTCCATAGGCTGCCTTTTTCAGAGGAAAAAATGCTATAATAACCACAAGTATTGGTATGATTGCAGGTCATAAGGAGGATGTCCATGCAGTGCAGCGATTGCTTCCCTATTACTCCCATTGAAGATATAGGAACTGTGAAAATCCGGCGCGCACCGCCAGTGCTTGCCTCCGTCATTCAAGCGGCCGGATATACACTTAATGATCTGAATAATACAGGCTATGAAATTCCGTATGCTTCCCGCGAGCAGTTCATGGCCGTCATGAAACTGCTGGAAGATTCGCCCGTAACAGAGCGGGTTGCCGTATGCGTGACCGGGACGGGGGTTTCGGGTTTTTTTGAGCGTTGGGTATCCCTCGAACAGCTAAAGGCCCGCGTCTTCAATCAAACGATGGTCGATATCATTTCCAATCAAGAGTTCTGCAGCTACATGCAGCCGATCGTAGACTCCGTCGAACAGATTATCGGATTTGAATTTCTGCTGCGCCCGCTTCCGCACGGACTCGAATTTCAGCCTCATACCCTGTTTGAAGTGGCGAGGCGCAGCGGGTTTCACACCTATCTGGACCGGGCGGCCCGGAGGTCGGCCATCGAGTCCAGCGCCCGGCATTTGCCAGACGGAATCAAACGGTTTGTCAACTTTCTCCCCTCCTCCATTTATAATCCCAAATATTGTCTCACGCATACGTTTCAGACGATTGAGGAGCAGGGTCTTCGCCCGGAGGACTTCGTGTTTGAGGTCGTGGAGACAGAAAAAATCCGTGATATCGATCATCTCGCCAGGATTTTTTCAGAATACCGCGAGCACGGCGTGCATGTTGCGATGGATGATGTCGGCTCAGGCTATGCTACACTGGAGGTCATGTCGCGCCTTCAGCCGGATTATGTGAAAATTGACCGCGGGATGATCAGCATGTGCGATCAGGCCTCCCATAAACAAGCCCTCATCAGGGAAGTTGTGGAAAAGGCCGGCCGTTTCGGAGGCAAAGTCCTGGCCGAGGGCATTGAGCGGCGCGAGGAGTTCGAATTTTGCCTGGATAATGGGATCGAACTGGCTCAAGGATACCTTTTTGGCAGGCCCGAGCTTGAGCCTCCGGCGAGGTTTTTCGAGAGTTAAGCTTTTTGGAATCCAGCTTTTTTGGCGTCATACATGTACATAGGGTACGTTTAAAAGAAACGGTTGCCATTTCTGGATCGGAGGGCGCAGCCGTTTCTTCTTGTCTTGGGTGCCACAAACGTGAAATGAAGGAGGAACTGTCGTTATGAGCGGTACTTTACTGTATATCGAAGATGATCCCCAAATCGCCGGCCCTGTCGCCAGGGACCTGCGGGACCGCGGTTATGCGGTCCGCTGGCTCCAGAGCGGAGAGCGGGCTGTGGAAGAAGCGGAGGGCTGTCAGCTGGCTATTCTGGATGTCATGCTGCCCGGGCTCGACGGATTTACCGTCGGACAGCGGCTGAAGAAGTGTTATCCGGGCGTTCCCATTCTGATGCTCTCGGCGAGAACGTCGATCGACGACAAGCTTCAGGGCCTGGAGTTCGCCGACGACTATTTGACCAAGCCATTTCATCCCGACGAGCTCGCCGCCCGGATCGGGGTTCTGCTGCGCCGGTCGGGCAGTGTTTCCGGAGCGCCGCTCGCGCTGAAGCATCTGACCGTCTTTGAGGAGGAGAACCGGATTGTAGGGTCGGAGAGCGGAGAAGAGATACTGCTTACCGGCAAGCAGTTTCAGATTTTCTTTTATCTGCTGCGTCATCTCGGCCAGATCATGACCAAGGAGCAGATATATGAAGCGGTCTGGGGCGAGCCTTATATGGAAGGGGACAAGACGCTGATGGTGCATATCCGTTATTTGCGTGAAAAGCTGGAGAAGGACCCCGCCGCGCCGGAAATTATCGAGACCGTCCGGGGCATCGGTTACAGGATCAAGGCATGATAAGGAACCACAGGATGCGGGGGCGGATTCCGGGGTTCCGGCGGTCGCTGCTCTCGCGGTATTTGCTGATTATCGTCATTGCCGTGCTGTTCTTGCCCGTGCTCTTTCCGCTCAGTCTGATCATCTATACGTTATCGGACCATTGGGCGACAGGAAATAAGGCGGGCGAGATGAAGGAGTCTTCAAGACCGTATGCCAGTGTGACCGAAATGGAACGAATGTGGCACAATGAAGCGCGCCTGCTGGCCGGCAAGTCCAGCGGGGAAATCGGGGCTCGCCTCAAGGAGCTGGGAGACCGCTACCAGTATGCTTCTCTGTTCTGGGCAGACAGGGAAGGAGTGACCCGGCTTGCGCTTCCTCCGCAGAAGAGGGCCAATTCCGAAGACGGCGCAGATAAGGGAGCAGCGGATGTTGAGGCGGCTGTACCGGAGCGGTGGACGGCGCCTCAGGCAATCGCTTTTATGAAGGAGAGCGTGGGCGCCGACCCGCTGACCATCGTCGCCTTTATTGGCGACCGGGCGGATGCGGGTGAAGGGTTCATGGCGATGCGCGTTCCGAAGTCCGTCCTGCCTTCGAACACAGGCAGCGTCCCGCTTGGAATGTACGGCGTGATGCTGCTCGTTCTGCTCGCGTTCGCGGCGGTATCCTGGCTGTTCTTCGCCCGGATACGCGGCCGGCTGCTCCGGCTTCAGACCGCGATGACGCTGGACGGGCGGGACGGCCTTCCGGCTACGATTCCGAAGGGCAGCCCCGATGAGATCGGCATGCTGGAAGAGGCTTTCAACACGATGGTTGCTGAGCTTAAGGACAGCAGGCGGCGGGAACGGGAGGAGGAAGAACTGCGCAAGCGGCTGATCGCTGACCTGTCCCACGACCTGCGCACACCGCTTACAGTCGTGCGGAGCCACCTGTTTCAGGTCGGCAAGGAGCCGCTGTCCCCGCAGGGCAAGGAATCGCTCAACCTGATGGACGAGCGTATTGCCGACCTTGGCGTGCTGATCGACAACCTGCTGAATTATAACCTGCTGTCCAGCGGCAGAGTGAAGCTGTCGCCGGAGAGCAGGGATGTGCTGCGGCTGCTGCGGGAAAGCGCCGCCGCCTGGTACCCGATATGGACCAGAGAGGGCATGGAGGTGGACATCGGGCTTGAGGGCGAGCCGCTCGTCTGGGAGGTCGATGAAATCTGGTTCCGGCGCGTGCTGGACAATCTGTACCAGAATGTCGTGCGTCATGCCAAGAGCGGCGGTTATGTGGGGATATTCGCCGAAGAGCGCGGCGGTGTCCGCAGCGTCGTCATCCGCGACCGGGGAATGGGCATAGGCGAAGCTTCTCCGGCCAAAGGGGCGGGGATCGGGCTGGCCATCGTAGACATGCTGCTCTCCCGCATGGGGCTTGCCTGGGCGGCGGACAGTACCCCGGAAGGCACCTCGGTCTTCATCTATCCGAAGGAGAACGACGACCGTCGTCTGATTTTAAACAAAACTTAAACTTCACGGGCCGTCTTCTTTAACCTTGGAGCGTTAAGCTGGTAACCGAGGTGAAGAGAAGAAATGGAAACCATTATACAAACAACCGATTTGGTGAAGAGGTACCGCGGCCGAAACGCGGTCGACCATCTGAATTTGAGCATTAATCAAGGGGATATTTACGGATTTCTCGGGCCCAACGGCGCGGGCAAGACGACGACCATCCGCATGCTGCTCGGCCTGATTGCCCCGTCGGAGGGGCAGGTGCGGGTCTTCGGCAAGGATCTCCGGAAGGATAGGCTGGATATCCTGCGGCGAATCGGCTCGCTGGTCGAATCGCCGTCCTACTACGGCCATCTGTCGGCCGTGGACAATCTGGAGGCGATCCGCCGCATCCTCGGCGCGCCGAAGCGGCGGATCGCCGAGGTGCTGGATATCGTCTCGCTGACCGGGGAGGAGAAGCGTCCGGTCAAGGGCTTCTCGCTTGGCATGAAGCAGCGGCTCGGCATCGCCGCCGCGCTGCTCGGCAGCCCCGAGCTGCTCATTCTGGACGAGCCGACGAACGGGCTGGACCCGGCCGGCATTCAGGAGATGCGCAGCCTGATCATGTCGCTGCCGAAGGAGCACGGCATTACCGTGCTCGTGTCCAGCCACCTGCTGAGCGAGATCGAGCAGATGGCGGGGACGGTCGGCATCATCCGGCAGGGCCGGATGGTCTACCAGAATACCATCGCCCAGCTCCGGCAGCGCTCGGCGGGAGAGATGCGGCTCGTCGTGTCGGAGCCCGAGGCTGCCCTGGAGGAAGCCTCCCGAAGAGGCTGCGACGGAATGCTGCGAACAGGCGAGCTTCGCTTCTCGGGAATGGACGACGCGCGGGTAGCGCTGCTGGTCAAGGCGCTGGTAGAGCGGGGGCACGCCATCTACCGGGTAGAGGAACGGCGGCAGTCTCTTGAGGAGCTTTTCCTTCAGGTTGTCGAAGGGGAGGGACAGTAATGGGCAAGGTAATTGCGGCCGATTGGCTGAAAATCCGGGGCAAGGGTCTCTGGCTTCTGATCCTTGCAGGCCCGCTTGGCCTTACGGCCATGCAGGCGCTCAATTTCGGACTCCGCTTCGACTATATGAAGAAGAGATACGCCGGCGACTTATGGGGCGGGCTGCTGGACAATACCGCGCTGTTCGTCCCGATGGCCCTTTTTCTCGGAGGAACGCTGGTCTGTTCCCTGATGGCCAATATCGAGCATCAGACGAGTGCGTGGAAGCAGCTTCTGGCGCTGCCGGTTTCCCGCATAACGGTATTTGCCTCCAAGCTGCTGCTTTGCCTGCTGCTGCTGGCCGTATCCTGCCTGCTGCTCTCCGGGTTCGTGACGGCGCTTGGGCTGAGCTTCGGGTTCGGAGCTTCCGCGATACCGGTCTATGGCATTCTGCGCATCGGCTTTCTGTCCTTCGCCGCCGTGATGCCCTTTACCGCCCTTCAGCTCTGGCTGTCGCTGGCCTTCCGAAATCAGGCGCTGCCGGTTTCGATCGGCGTCATCTGCGCCATTGTGTCGCCTTTTACGACGACCCTTTCGGAGTGGCTGCCGATCAACTGGCCGTACATGGCGTGGACAGGTCCACATCGCCTTTATTTTGCGGCCGCGGGGCTTACGCTGGGCCTGCTGGTGCTGCTGCCGGGAGCTGCGCATTTCGCAAGGAAGGATGTGAACTGACGGCATGAAGATGTTCCTGAGAATATGGTCGGCCGAAAGGCTGAAGCTGTCCGGTTCCTATATTTGGCTGCTTGTCCCGGCGAGCCCCGCTGCGGCGGTTCTGATCGGGCTGTTCGCCTCCTCCCCGGCCGGAGGAAAGCCGGACTGGACCGTTCTGCTCTCCGTCATGTCGATGCTTCACGCCGCCTTGTTTCTGCCGATTCTGTCCGGCCTGTACACCGCCATGCTGTGCCGCCACGAGCATCTGGACGGCGGCTGGAAGGCGCTGCTGGCGCTGCCGGTTTCACGGACCGCCGTATACTTAGCCAAGTTCACGATGGCGGCTGTTCTGCTGGCGGCTACCCAGATCATCTTCGCAGCTGCGGTGATCGGAACGGGGCTGTTCCGGGGGATCGGGACTTCCGTTCCCTGGGAGATGATCCTGGGAGCCTGCGCGGCAAGCTGGACGGCCTGTCTGCCGCTGGCCGCGCTCCAGCTGGCCGTTTCCCAGGCGTGGAGCAGCTTCGCCGCGCCGCTCGCGCTGAACGTCAGCTTCACGGTGCCCAATATTTTGATCGCGAACTCGGCGACCTATGGCCCGTATTACCCGTGGGTACAGCCGATGCTGGCCATGATTCCGCATGGGCAGGCGGGGTACGGAGCGTTCAATCTTCCGCTTAACAGTCTGCTGATCGTCGTGCTGGGCAGCTTCGCCCTGTTTCTTGCAGCGGGCCTGCTGTCTTTCCGGCGCAAAGCGGTGTGACCCGCAGGTTTAGGCCGGTAAAGCACAACCCGCTTGGATGGCGGCCTTGAGCCTGTCCTTTTGCTGTCTCCGCCGTTTCACCCGGCTGCAGAACAGGCCTTCGGTCACAGCCCGTCAGGTCCGGCCGATGGACATTTGCCCTCTTTTTTTCTTATAATGGTCTAAGAATGCGGCAGCCGGAAGCGACACGACAAGGACCTTGCCGCAAGGAGGCGAAGCAGATGAAACCGGCGGCTATCGAAGAATGCGACAATACCTGTAACGGCTCGGAGACTTCGCTCGAGCATATCCGGTTAACCCTGCCGGAAAGGACGACGACCGACAAGATGGCGGAGCTGTTCAAGGCGCTCGGCGATCCGACAAGGGTCAGGCTGATTTACGCATTGTCCCGTCAGGAGCTGTGCGTGCATGACTTGTCGACTATTTTGGACATGGGCCAGTCGGCGGTGTCCCACCAGCTTCGCTATTTGCGGAATTTGCGGATCGTGAAGCGGCGGAAGGAAGGCAAGACCGTATATTATTCGCTGAATGACGCGCATGTCGAACAGATTTTCCTGCAGACGCACGAGCATATCCGACATGAATAGATGGCACACCCCTAAGCCAAACGGCAGGAGACTTTTTCGTCTCCTGCCGTTTTTTCGAAATATAAGACTGTATAATCTGGGGACTTATCATTTTGACTTCTATTTCTACGAGAAACGTACTTGCGTCTTAAAAAGACGCCGTCAGGCGTTTCTTCTTGCATGTATAATCTGAGCGTTTATCGAAGCCGCTTCTTCCTGTGCGCCTGTTTAGTTGAAGCTGTGTTCCGCTTGCGAAGGGGTTGCCGTCTTCTTCAAGCTGAGCGCCAGCAGGGCGCAGTACAACGCAAGCAGTGCGAGAATCGCCAGGTCGTAGCCCAGATAGGAGTCGCTGTTGTCGTTGCCGACAAACTGGATGAAGTTATGTAGAAAGTGAAACAGGATGAGCGGCCAAATATTGCGGCCCCGAACCATCAGAAGCGCCAGAGCGCAGCCGATCAGCAGGGCATAGACGATTAGGAGGACGGTCTGAAGTGCGCTCTGCCCGGAAAGAACCCGCAGAATATGGGTGACGGCGAACAGGATGGATGAAGTGAGAACGGCCGTTTTGACTCCCTTGGGCAGCAGAATGTTCAGAATCAAGCCGCGGTAAATACTCTCCTCGACGAACCCCACTAGCAGGGTGAACAGGAGATAGAACAGCACCTCGGAGACGGAAATCGGCCGGAAGCCCTTCAGGGCGATTATGGCGAGCACAACCAGCAGCGGCGCATAATATACCAGATCCGGTTTAGGAATGCTGCGCAGACTGCGAAACCCGTAGAACCCCCATTTCTTTTTTACGGAAAAATAAATGGCAAGTACCACCGCAATAGGAATGAAGGAGATCAGCACCGGCGCGGTTCCGCTGAGCTGCCTGATCGTTGCGTAAGCTCCGGCCGCAAATACGGCAAGGAACAGCAGCGCTTCAATAATCACGACGGCGAGCACGGGGTGTTTCTGTGAAAAGGTCCGTTTAACTTTCTGGTTTGACATGTCCTAAATCCTTCCTCTCCATAATATCCTTGATCCACTGCTTCTGCATTCGCGCATGGTTAAGTCCATATCCCAGCACGGACACACGGTAATAATAGTCTTCCGGATGCTCCATCCCGGCCAGCTCTTCTGCCACTATGGACTGCACGGCTTCCAGCGCGCGAAGCTCATGCTCGGCGGTATACAGGTACTCCTGCAGACGCCGCAACCGGACATCCTTATCCAAATAATCGAAAAAGAAAATCCGGATAAGCTGCTCGCGGCTTGCCGCCTGCGGTTCTTCCAGCCATTTGAGAAACACTTCTTTCCCTTCGGGCAGCAGGGAGTACAGCTTCTTGTTCTTGCTGTCTGCGGTTTCAAACACGGATACAAACCCTTTGTCTGCCAGCCGCTTCAAAGCGGGGTAAAGGCTGCCGAAGCTGGCCGCATAGAAATGGCCGACCGTGTGGTCGATCGTCTTCTTCAAATCATAGCCGCTCATTTGGCCTTCCATCAGCATTCCCAAGAGAACATATTCGAGCATATCGCACCTCTTTATATCGTTTTGATATATCTGTTTGATACATTTATTCTACCCAAAATTTCGTCGCCGTCAAGTGTCCATTACCGATTGACATCCGGAGAAGATGAGGAATATAATGGCGGTAAGAACATATGAACAGTTGCTCATATATTAATCGTAAACGTTACGGAAGGGGCTGGAGAGTTTGAGTACGATAGAGCCGACGGTCAAACGCCAATGGATATTGGAAGGACTGGACTGCGCTAACTGTGCGATGAAAATTGAGAACAAGGTGAGCAAGATGGAAGGAGTCGCCTCCTGTTCGGTCAATTTTGCGACGAAGACGCTGACGATGGAAACGGACGGCCGCTTTCCGGATACCGGCATCGCGCAGGTCGAGCGGACCGTGATTTCACTGGAACCTCATGTGCGGCTGCTGGAAAAAAACGCCGGCGGCGCAGCGGCGGTTTCCCGCCCCCATGCGCATGACGCAGGGGCCCGTGAATCCGAGCGGGACCCTAACCATGCCGCTCCGTATGAACAAGGGCATGCTCGGTCGGAAGGCCTCGCGCACGGGCATTCGCACAGCCATGGCG
Organism: Paenibacillus apii; assembly: GCF_011043685.1. NCBI lineage: Bacteria > Bacillati > Bacillota > Bacilli > Caryophanales > Paenibacillaceae > Paenibacillus > Paenibacillus apii. The sequence continues at coordinate 148,835 of NZ_JAAKGU010000013.1, forward strand.
AGGGTGAGACGCGGCGGACGCTGCTGCGCCTCGGGATCGGCGCGGCGCTGGCTGCTGCCGCATATCTGATTCCTGCCGGCGGTTACTCGGAGCTTGGCCTCTTCCTGCTTGCTTACCTGGCGGCGGGCGGAAATGTAGTCTGGCAGGCCGCGAGAAATATCGTACGGGGACAGGTCTTCGACGAGAACTTCCTGATGGCGCTGGCGACCATTGGGGCGTTCGCGATCGGCCAGTACCCGGAAGGCGTTGCCGTCATGCTGTTCTACCAGGTCGGCGAGCTGTTCCAGGGGCTGGCGGTGAACCGTTCCCGTCGCTCCATCACGGCGCTGATGGACATCCGGCCGGAAACGGCGCGCCTGCGGATCGGAGATGAGACGAAGATCGTTCCTCCCGGGCAGGTAAAGATCGGGGAGATTATCGTCGTCCAACCGGGCGAGAAGGTTCCGCTCGACGGCACGGTGATCGAGGGAAGCGCGATGATGGACACCTCGGCGCTGACGGGCGAATCGGTGCCGCGTTCAGCCGAGCCGGGAAGCGCGGTGCTGAGCGGGTTTATTAACAAGAACGGCGTCGTCGTCGTAAGAGTCACCCAGACGTTTGCGGAATCCGCGGTCTCCAAAATTCTGGAGCTGGTGCAGAATGCGTCGAACAACAAGGCCAAGACCGAGAACTTCATTACCCGGTTTGCCCGCGGGTATACACCCGTTGTCGTCATTACGGCCGCGCTGCTGGCCGTGGTTCCTCCCTTGCTGGTCCCCGGAGCGACCTTCTCCGACTGGATTTACCGGGCGCTGGTCTTCCTCGTCATCTCTTGTCCTTGTGCGCTCGTTGTGTCGATTCCGCTCGGCTTCTTCGGCGGCATCGGGGCGGCTTCGCGAAGCGGCATCCTGGTCAAAGGAAGCAATTACCTGGAGGCGCTGAACGACGTCAAGACCGTCGTGTTCGACAAAACGGGCACGCTGACCAAAGGGCAGTTCAAAGTTACGGGAATTTATCCGGCGGAGGGCATGACGGCGGACGAACTGCTGCGGCTGGCCGCCTATGCGGAGAGTCATTCCGGTCATCCGATTGCCGAATCGATCGTTGCGGCCTACGGCGGAAGCATTGCCGGGAACGCCGTCTCTGACTACCGTGAAATTTCCGGCCACGGCATTCGGGCGGCCGTCGAAGGCCGGACCGTGCTCGCCGGGAACGCCCGGCTGATGGAGCGGGAAGGCATCGCCTTCCGCCAGCCGGACGGGGCGGGCACCATCGTGCATTTGGCCGTGGACGGCCAATATGCCGGAAGCCTTGTCATCGCCGATGAAATCAAGGAGGATGCCGCCCGGGCGCTGGCCGCTCTTCGCCAAATCGGCGTCCGGAAGACGGTGATGCTCACCGGCGACGCTTCGGCGGTGGCCGAGGATGTGGGCAAGCGGCTGGGCGTCGGCGAAATCCACGCCGAGCTGCTGCCCCAGGACAAGGTGGAAAGAATCGAGCGGCTGGAGTCGGAGAAGACGGGCCGGGAGAAAATCGCCTTTGTAGGCGACGGCATCAACGATACGCCCGTGCTGGCCAGGGCGGATGTCGGGATTGCCATGGGCGGGCTGGGGTCGGATGCCGCCATCGAGGCGGCGGACATCGTCATTATGACCGACGAGCCGTCCAAGATTGCAGCGGCCATCGGCATCGCCCGCCGCACCCGGACGATCGTCTGGCAGAATATTTGGTTCGCGCTCGGAATCAAAGCGGTCTTTCTGCTGCTTGGAGCGTTCGGCATCGCGACGATGTGGGAAGCGGTCTTCTCCGATGTCGGCGTGACGGTGCTTGCGGTGCTTAACAGCATGCGGGCCCTTCGCGCGCCGGCTTCCGCAGATGGAGCGCGGGGATAAGAGCCGCGAAAGAACAAACCGCCTGATACGGATATCACAATCCATATCAGGCGGTTTCCTATTTAGCGCATACCGTTTGGTTCATTCCGGTCCAGCCAGCCTAGGCGTACGAAGCACCCCTTCAGGACTTTGGGACACTCGGTATGTTTGCGGGGCTTTCCCCGGCTCGGCCCAGTCGCGCGCCGAAGCTTTTTAGTTCAGGCTCACACTCTCGATGCCGCGGCGGATAATGTCGCAGGAATTGGTGAATTTGGCGGACTCCTCCTCATTCAGGTTCAGCTCCAGCAGCTCCTGAATGCCGTCGCCGGCAATGATGGCGGGCACGCCCGTGCAGGTGCCCTTCTGCCCGTACTCTCCGTCCAGGATGGCGGAAACGGCAATGATTTTATGCTCGTCGTTCAGAATCGACCGGGCGATATACGCCAGCGCGCTGCCGATCCCGAAATGGGTCGAGCCCTTGCGGGTGAAGATCTCCCAGCCGGCATCCTTCGTCTTGCGGGCGATATCGCTGAGGTCCAGATGCTTGAACCGCTCGCGGTGCTGCTCCAGAATGTGCAGAATCGGCTTGCCGCCAATCGTCACATGCGACCATGCCACAAACTGCGATTCGCCGTGCTCGCCGAGCGCGTAGCCGTTCACGCTGCGGGGATCGATGGAGAACACCTCGGACAGCAGCGTCTTCAGCCGTGAAGAATCGATGGACGTTCCCGTCCCGATCACCCGGTGGCGCGGAAATCCGGATATTTGCCAGACGAGATAAGTCACGATATCGACGGGGTTGGCCGCGATGACAAAAATGCCGTCGAACCCGCTCTCCACGATCGGAGTTACAATGCTTCGGGTGATGGTCGCTGCGTCGTCAAGCACGTCCAGCCGTGTCTGTCCGGGCTTCGGATTGGCCCCCGCCGTCAAGATTACGATATCCATGCCGGCGCAGTCGCTTGCCGTCCCGGCGTATACTTTAGTTCGGGTACCCATAAAATCCACACAATGCGAAAGATCCAGCGCCTGCGCCATCGCGCGGTCATAGGTGCGGTCCACCATCATAATTTCGTCGCAAATCGCCTGATTGACCATGGAATAGGCGCAGCTGGAGCCGACATTCCCGGAACCGACGATCGCCACTTTTCTTGATTTGCTTTTCATTAGCCCATCCTCGCTCTCTCCTTAAAGTGCGCAAAGTCTTCAATGTCAAAAGACTCGGTCCGTGTCTTTATTTTACCTCATCCGGGGGGAAGTTACCTGACATGGGTGAAAAAAGGTACATGCATCCTTTCGCCGTTTGCTTTTTTAACCTTCCCTAGGAAAAAAGATGCAAAAAAACCGCATGGCCAGCATGCGGACGATGAATGTATATAGGGCGGCAGCGGCTCTCCTCAGAGGGTCGCGGCCTGGATAAAAGGCGGGGCCGAAATTCCTCGGCAGACCGGGAGATGTTACTGCGGAACCCGCGCTTACTGCGGAACGAGCGAACGGTACCTCCTGAGCATGAACACTCTCCAATGTACGATCATGCCAAACGCCAGAATGAAGAACAGCCCGCCCGACTGCGGAATCGAGATGTAGCGGTCGATGAATTCATGCAGCAGCGTGCGCACCAGAAGCAGTCCAAGCAGAACAAGGATGAAGCTTTTGGAGCGTTTGGCGTAAATCAGCCCTTCTTTTTCATGAAAGGTGGTTGTCTTTATCAGCGGATAAGCGAATATGAACCATCCCGCAAGAAAAGCGGCAAGGGCCCACCACAGGGGAAATCTGACCTCGGGAACGACGAACATGAAGAAGCCGGTTGACATGCCCAGCGGCGGAATGAGGATTTTGCGGATGGTAACGGGGCGGTCGCTCGCCTTTAATCGGATAAAAATAACCATCAGCGCCATAAGCAGCGCGCCCACGGTGGAGCCGATATGCAGAAACGACGGATTGATGCTGCCCATGATTCACGTTCCTCTCTAAAAAAAATAGTAGATTGTGCGCGTTATGCACATATTATAACAGAAATGCTCCGGGCCGCCTAAACGCCCGCCCTTAGGCGAGAGAGCGCCGAAGCAGGAGTATGTATGGCAAAAAACCGCCCGGCGGCAAGCCGAGCGGCTGTTAAGACGTTATAAGCTTCGCGTCAAACGCGCTGCTTCAAAGGTAAAGGATCAGGAGCGGGTTCGTCCGCCCATGGAACGCATGACCAGACTGACAATCGCAATCAGAACGATGGCTCCGATCAGGGACGGCAGAACATAGAAGTCGCTGACTTTAGGGCCCCAATCGCCAAGGAAACCGCCCAGCCAAGAACCGAGGATACCCGCAATAATGTTACCGATAATGCCTCCCGGAATATCTCTGCCCATAATCAGACCTGCCAGCCAACCGATGATACCGCCGACAATAAGCATCCAAATGAAACTCATTTTGCTTCAGCTCCTTTAAGGTTATTGTCTTGGATGCTAACTATTAACCTTGTGCGGAAGGTTTAAATCAGGTGTCATATTTTGACGAATTGCAGGAAGGAAGGCCGTCATGGCCAATAGTGGAAGCGGAAAAAAATGTCCGGAAAACCGGGTAATTTTCCCTTGCGAAAGGGTAATAAAGGGTGGAGATCCGCTCCCTTAGAGCTTTCGGATCATGCTGAATCCACACTTGCTACAAAAGGAGATGCTGCCGTGAAACGTCCAGATGAAATGTTGTTTTATGTCGGAACTTACAGCTCTGCAGAGCATCCGTCCGTTTACTTATGCGGGCTGAATCCCGGCAGCGGAGAAATGAGGATCATCCGCGGGACTGCGGGAATCGAGAATCCGTCATACATAACGTTGAACCGCGCAGAGAATGTGCTGTATGCTGCCAACGAAAAAGATGACGGAGAGGTCAGCGCCTTCACCGTCGATCCCGAAACGAAGGAGCTGTCCCTGCTCGGCAGCCGGCGGACAGAGGGCGGAGCTCCCTGCTACGTCTCCGTCAGTCCGGAGGGGGATTATGTGTTTGTCTCCAATTATTCCGGAGGCAACGTCAATGCTTTCCCCGTGAAGGAAGACGGTTCACTCGGGGAAATGTCCTCTCAGGTGCGGCATGCCGGCAAGGGCTTCCGTCAAGACCGGCAGGAAGCGCCGCATCCGCATTCCGTAACCCCGGCGAGCAGCGGAAGGCGGGTGCTGGTCTGCGATCTCGGTATCGACCGGATCGTGAGCTACTTTTATGAGAATGGAGAACTGGCAAGGCACCATGAAGCGGTGCTTCCGAAAGGCGCCGGCCCCCGGCATCTGGTATTCCATCCGAGCGGCAAGTGGCTGTACTGCGCGAATGAGCTAAACTGTACCGTAACGATATTTGCCGTGGGCGGGCAATCCGGGGAACTTGAAGTGCTCGGGCATCTGTCCACCCTGCCGGAGCAGTACGCCGCGGGAAGCGGCGATACCGCGGCCGATATCCATATCTCGGCATGCGGCAGATTTCTGTACGTATCCAACCGCGGGCATGACAGCATCGTGCTGTTCCATATCGATGAAAGCTCCGGGTTGCCGAAGGCGATGGATTGGCAGAGTACCGGCGGGCGGGTGCCGCGCAATTTCGCAATTGCCGGAGACATGCTGCTGGCGGCCAATCAGAATAGCGGCAACATTACGTCGTTTACAATCGACGGTGAGAACGGCAGGCTGATTCCGACAGGCTATGAGCTGGAAGTGCCTTCGCCGGTATGCATTGCGCCGCTGAAATAACCGTCTGCCGGCTGCTGCGGCATGTCGAAAAAAATTTTTATCAGGCTGCAAAAATATTGAAGGATATGGAAAAGAAAGGGCGAATATGTATTCCTGACAAGATCCTTGTCGCTTTCCATATCTGATAATAAGGGGGATAGGATGGACGATTTTGCGGAATCGGTGGGTAAGGAAATCGGGGAAGGCCTGCGCGCCTATTTTGTCGAACCGCATTTGTACGAGCAGGCCATGGCTTGTGTCGAAGAGAAGCTGAGGGGGAAGCTGCCGTTCAGCAAGCTGACCGTGCTTCACTTCCATGCATTCGGCGGTACGGGGCATGCCATTTATCGGGCAGCAGCCGCAGTTGAACTGATGATCCTCAGTGCGGATATCATCGACGATCTTCAGGACAAGGACAACAGCTTGACGGCATGGAGCCGGATGAGTCCGGAAATGGTGCTGAACATTGCCTTTGGGCTGACGCTCGTTTCCCAGCAGATGATGCTTACCGGCGATTTCCCTATGGAAGTGGTTCACAAGGCTGTGCAATTTCTGAACACCCAGACCCTTGCGGCGATTAATGGACAAACGACGGATCTGCTCAACGATATCGGGAGCGAAGAGGATTATCTCCGCATGGTCAAGCAAAAGTCGGCCGGATTTGTGGTGGCCGCCTGTATGATCGGCACGCTGCTGGCCACCGGCGAATGGAACGAGCGGGTCAGGGATTATGCCGAAGAGCTTGGCATCGCCGATCAGATCAAGAATGATATCCGTGATCTCCTGGACTGGGAAAGAAGCGACTTCAAGAACCGCAAGAAGACGCTGTCCACCCTGTATCTGCTTCAGTTTATCGCGGAAGAGGATCAATGGATAGCGGACTACTTTGAGGGAAGCCTCAAGGCGGAGGAGATCAGCCACCGCCGGGAGGAATTCGAAAGAGCTATAGAGCGGACGGGCACTTTTCTCTATACTTCTGTTCGGATGAGAACACATTGCTACAATTATTTGCAGTTGGTAGACAAGCTTGAGATTGACGCTCACTGGAAGAACCGTATCATCGCTCTGTCCGAATAGACCGGAGCGAAATCATCGATTGGGGGAATTGTCCATGTTAAAGGAAATCATTCAAGTATTGATGAAAGATCCCGCAGCAGCCCATCGTTTGCAGAACGGCCAGTTTGAACTCGCTGGAGTCAGCGAAGTGGAGCACAGAGCATTGCTTGCTGCATTGGGGGACAAAAATGGATTTGGCAAGGAACCGCAGCTCGGAGCCTGGGACACCGTTAAAGCGCAAGCGGCGTTCTAATTTGCAGGATTTAGCAAACAGCCTTAATCCGGTTCATTTCGGATTAAGGCTGTTTGTATGAGGGAAGGATGAGTTCCGCTCGAATAAAGACCGATATCGTCAAGCATAACGGCGTCTTTGCCGCTGAGCAGATGGAAAGCGATCTGCGCGAGCTGCGCCGGATTGAAGGAAGGATTCTTCTCCCGGAACAGGCTGAACGACAGCTCATACGTCTGAAAGACCGCTTCCGAGGGGTTGCCGTACTTGCCGTCGCTGATCCGCTTCTCCAGCCAGGCTGTCCGGGTAAACTGCGTCTTGGGCAGCGGCAGGGGCGGCATTACCGCCGTCAGCGGCAGCCGCGCCTTATTGCCCGATCGGTCGGCCAGTTCGACCTCCACCTGCGGCGCCAAGCCGGAGCCTGAACCCGCGTTGCGATTGGCCATGGAGAAGGTGAGGCCATCCGCTCCGTAGATCGCGGCGTCCGCTGCCGGTCCGGCCTTCAGCGAAATCCGGTAGAAGGCTTCTCCGGTGTCATCCGCCCCGCGTTCCAGAAATGCCCCAAACGTCCCTTTGCCTTCTCCCTCGCGGTCTTTGGCCGTCTCCTCGGTGAAGCGCAGTCCGGCCGCCGAAATGGTGCCGATTTGGCCCGCCGTTGTCTTATCCCGGTCCTCTTCGAAGTCCGTGATACCCCTGAATCCGCCATCCTGATAGCGGTTGAAGTACGAAGTCTCCTTGGGAAGCCACTCCAGTCCGCGGCGATAATCCCGGAACAGTCCGGCATACTCCTTCCTGCCGTGCAGCGCCGCCTCCAGAAAAGCGGAGATATACACCTTGGCGATCTGCCGCTGCTCTTCTCCATCCATGATGCGGCTTCGGCTCAGGAACAATCCGGTCGGAAACGCCAGATCGTACATGCCCCAGTCGCTGTTGAACTGGCTGTGATTCGCATCCCCGATATACAGCGAAGTCTTGAACGCATCCGTATGGCCGGAATACACCGAACGGTTATACTGCCGGTCTCCGTAGAAATCATGCACATCCCCGTCCCGTGCCCCCTGAAGGGTCATATAGCTGATATCCCGAAGCCGGGCCTGCCCGCTGCCGACCGTCTGGTCGGTGGGAGCCAGCGCGGCCACCGCCGAAATATGGAAACGGCTGACCGATTCCAATACGGGATCGCCTTTGAACCAGCGCTGCGCGTCCGCAGCCATGGCGACAGCCTGACCGCCGCGGCTGTGCCCGATCAGCGCCGTTTCGGCAAAGTCGATTTTGTTGTAGAAAGGGTTGCCCGGCTTATCCGAGAAACCGGCAAGCTGCTCCAGATGCTTCAGAATCATCCAGGCGCGCAGCTTGTAGTCCTCCTCCGGTATGCCAGACCAGACGGAATAATTCAGAAAGTTCTCGTCCAGCGAAATGGCAATAAAGCCCCGGCTGGCCAGCAGTTCTCCGAGATAGTCATAGCCTCCGTCGGAGAAGTCCTCCATCATATGATTGCCGTGCACAATCAGCACAAGCGGAAAAGGGCCGTTTCCCTCGGGCATCCATACCCGCCCATTAAGCGGCAGCGATTCCGGACCGAAGCCCCAGAACAGCTTGCGCAGCGGGGGCCACTTCTTTATATAGGAAGAAGCGTTTACCGAAGAAGAAAGGACCGCCGCCGCTTTCCCGTATTCGGCGCGGTGCCGGTCGCTTCCGCCGGCATAAGTGAAGCTCCGGTAAGCATATGCGCCCGGTGCTCCCGGATTGGCTTCTGCCAGCTTAACAACTGCTGCGGAAGCGCTGGTGTCTGCAGCAAGGACGCCTGCTTCCGTACTGTCCCGGTCGGCTGCACCCGGCAGCGGAAATCCGCCGGCCGGAATGAACGGAAGGGAGGCCAATGCCGCCAGGATCAGCAGTCCCGGCACGATTCTCCCCGTCCGTACAAGACCGGCGGCGGCGCCGGCTAGCGCGCCAAGTGCTGCGGCGGCTCCCGCGATGACGGCGGAGGCGGCGGCAGCGACATGGGCATTGCAGAGAATGACCATGACGATTCCCGCGCTGCCGAGCAGGCAGCCTGTGAACAGCCGCGGAAGACGCAGACCGGCAAGCGCGAGCAGCGCAGCGGCGAGATGGCCGGCGGCAGCCAGCAGAGCCGTGGCGATTCCCGCGGCCAGCAGCAGATCCGCCGGCTTGCCAAGCCCGGTCGGACTCCCCAGCATGGCGGCCGCAACCGCCGCGAAGCATGCCATCCAAGGCCCGGCAATGCCGGTACGCCATATTAATGTGTCATAACGGTAAGTTTCGCGGATTCTGCGTCCCAATGTATGAATAAAGGTTCTAAGCCGTCCGGGCCTTTCCGGCACGGGCGGGCGTCCCAATTGTAAATCCATTCTCGTGTCCCCCGGCTTCTCCCTGATGCAGATTCTCTAATAAGATGTAGCCATCATAGACTTTTTGCTTAAAGTATGACAAGGGGGAACTGCAGAATTTCAGCATTGAAATAAATGGTTGACAAGTAGACGGGAGGCCATTATTATAAGTCCATAACCTACTATTTAGGTAGGAATAATAAATATTGTTCTTACCGTACAGACGGAGGAACCCAGAGTATAGAATGCAGCGGCTGGTTTGCCGGTTTGCGCGCCGAAGGGTTTCCTCTTTCTTTTATGCAAAAAAGGGTCTATTCAAAATGGGGGAGTGGATTAAAATGAGAAAAGGCTTGAAAAAGGGATTGTTAACAGGATTTACACTGCTGCTGACGGCGGGTCTGACCGCTTGCGGAAGCAGCAACAGTGCAGAGAGCGGAGCAGCCTCTTCGGCCGCGCCAGCGGCGTCGGCCAGCACAGCACCAGCGGCTTCGGCTGCCCCAACCCAATCGAAGGAGCCGGTGGAGCTGCTGAACGTCTCCTACGATCCTACGCGTGAATTGTACGAGAACTATAACAAAGCTTTTGCCGCTTATTGGGAGAAAGAGAACGGACAGAAGGTAACGATCAAGCAGTCACATGGCGGTTCCGGCAAGCAAAGCCGCGCCGTACAGGACGGTCTGGAAGCCGACGTCGTAACGCTGGCGCTCGGATACGATATCGATGCGCTGCAAACAGCGGGTCTGATCAATGAAGGCTGGCAGAGCAAATATGAGCATAACAGCTCTCCTTACACCTCGACCATCGTATTCCTCGTTCGCAAAGGAAATCCGAAAGGCATCAAGGATTGGCCGGATCTGCTGAAGGACGGCGTAGAGGTTATCACTCCGAATCCGAAGACCTCGGGCGGAGCCCGCTGGAATTATCTGGCCGCTTGGGGCTATGCGCTGGATCATAACAACAATGACGAAGCCAAGGCTCAAGAGTTCGTCAAGAACCTGTACACGCATGTACCCGTACTGGATACCGGAGCACGCGGTTCGACGACAACCTTCGTAGAACGCGGAATCGGCGATGTGCTGCTCGCTTGGGAGAACGAAGCTTACTTGTCCGTGAACGAGCTGGGCAAGGATAAATTCGATATTGTCTATCCTTCTGAGAGTATTTTGGCCGAGCCTCCGGTAGCCGTGGTTGACAAAGTGGTTGACAAGAAGGGCACCCGCGAGGTAGCCGATGCCTATCTGAAATATCTGTACACTGAAGAAGGACAAAAAATCGCCGCTGAGAACTACTACCGTCCGACGCTTGACAGCGTTAAGGCGCAATACAAAGACAAGTTCCCGGACATTAAGCTCTTCACGCTGGCCGACAAATTCGGTACGTGGAAAGAGACTCAGGAGAAGCACTTTAACGACGGCGGCGTCTTCGACAAGATCTACGTTCCGGGCAAATAAGGGATCAATTGAAGCAAAATAGCTGTGCGGTGCTGATCGGCCAAACGGAGCCGAAGGCGAAGAAAGGATGAACAATCGATGAATGTCACTGCTAAAGGAACACAGCGTGGCGTGCTGCCAGGATTCGGCCTGACGATGGGATACAGCATTTTATACTTGAGTCTTGTAGTGCTCATCCCTCTATCGGCGCTGCTGTTCAATTCCACAGGACTGAACTTTGCGAAGTTTTGGTCGGTGGCGAGCGACCCTCGGGTCCTCGCTTCCTACCGGGTCAGTCTGACCACGGCGGCGGCGGCCGCATTTGCGGACACTCTGTTCGGTCTGCTGATGGCATGGGTGCTGGTGCGCTACCGGTTTCCGGGCAAAAGAATATTCGATGCCCTAATCGATCTGCCGTTCGCGCTGCCGACGGCGGTAGCGGGCGTATCGCTCACCGCGCTGTACTCCACTAACGGCTGGATCGGCTCACTGCTTGAGCCCCTCGGCCTCAAAGTGGCGTTTACGCCGCTGGGAATTACTTTGGCGCTGATGTTCATCGGGATTCCCTTCGTCGTTCGCACCGTTCAGCCCGTTCTGGAGGATATGGAGAAGGACACGGAGGAGGCTGCGGCGACTCTGGGGGCCGGACGCTGGCGGATCTTCCGCAAGGTGCTGCTGCCGGATCTCGTTCCGCCTCTGCTCACCGGTTTTGCCTTGGCCTTTGCCCGGGGAATCGGCGAGTACGGCTCCGTTGTATTCATCTCGGGAAATATGCCGATGCGGACGGAGATCGCCCCGCTGCTGATCATGTCGAAGCTGGAACAGTATGATTATGCCGGAGCGACAGCCGTGGCGCTGCTGCTTTTGCTGATTTCCTTCCTGATGCTTCTTGTAATCAATATGCTCCAGCGCTGGACCCGGAGGTCGTCGCGTTAAAGCTAATACACTGAAAATTTAAGGGAGGAATAAGGATGGCAGGAACAGTTCCGCTTCGCGCCGGACGGCGGCAGGCAGCGGCACCTTCGGCCGCTGTGAACGAATCGCCCGCGATCAAATGGCTTCTGATTGGCGCCGCCGGGCTGGTACTGCTCTGGCTGATCGTGCTTCCGCTGGTCATTGTGCTGACTGAAGCCCTTAAGCAGGGCTGGAACGTATATTGGGAAGCGCTGAAAGATCCCGACGCCGCTTCTGCGCTGCGGATGACTCTTCTGGTGGCGGCCATTACCGTGCCGCTGAATACGGTGTTCGGCATCGCGGCTGCATGGGCGGTAGCGAAGTTCAAATTTCGCGGCAAGGGAATACTTATTACGCTTATTGATCTTCCCTTTGCCGTCTCGCCGGTTATCGGCGGTCTCGTGTTTATTCTCGTCTTCGGCGCGCACGGCTGGTTCGGACCGTGGCTTGATGCGCATGATATCAAAATCGTCTTCGCCGTTCCGGGAATCGTGCTGGCTACGGTGTTCGTCACATTTCCGTTTGTGGCCCGCGAATTGATTCCGCTAATGGAGGACCAGGGCACACAAGAGGAGGAAGCGGCGCTTACACTGGGCGCCCGGGGATGGCAAATCTTCCTTCGCGTGACACTTCCCAATATTAAATGGGGCCTGCTGTACGGCATTATTCTGTGTAACGCGCGGGCGATGGGCGAGTTCGGCGCGGTATCGGTCGTGTCAGGCCATATTCGGGGGGAGACCAATACCCTTCCGCTGCATGTGGAGATTCTCTACAACGAATACCAGTTCTCGGCGTCCTTCGCGGTGGCCTCGCTGCTTCTGCTGCTGGCGCTGGTCACAATGATCTTCAAAAGTTGGCTGGAACGTAAATCCAGTCATTGACAAATAATAGGACAGCATGCTACCTTAAATCTTAGTATATAGGTTGGAAAGCAAGGAATTATGAATGGAGCGGTAAATCCGCTGCCGAATGAAGAGGGGGCACGGTGAATGGCTAAACCGCTGAAGGTGGATGAAATTTGGCTGGAGAGAATTGCGGGACTTCTGGACAATATGGAATTCGGCTCCTTGCATATCGTGGTTCATGAGGGGCAGATCGTGCAGATGGAGCGGACGGAGCGCAAACGGTTCGAGAACGCTTCGGCACGGCACAGCGGGGAAGCCGGAAACCGGCGTTCCGACGCCCGCGCCGCGGGGGGACGAGGGTAGCTCAGCAAGTCCCCGCAAAGCATAGGGCGGGCAACCTGAATTGAATGTTTCGGAACCGACAGATAGCGGCCCGCTCCCGGGATAGGGGAGCGGGCCGCTATCTGCGATTATATGGCCTTGTTAATAACGGGGTGTGCGCCGCGACGCTGAAATGCCTTCGAACAGCAGAACCAGGGCGGTTACGGCGTGCATGATCCAACCGACGATCGGAATAAAGGCGACAATGGACGTGACGACGCCGATGACGTTGCCGACGACGGGCCCCCGCTCATTGTACAGAACGACGATGGCAACGGCATGCAGCAGAAATGCGATTCCAAGCGGCATCCAGGCATGGGCGAGTACGAATGCGCCGCCGATGATCGGAAGCGCCAGAAAAGCCTCGTAAGCGAATGTGCCCCATTTAAACAGTTTTCCCCAAGGAGACATCTCCTTCACCAACCTTTCCTTATTATTACTATTCCATAGAACGTACAGTGATACAAGGTTACGTTCTTTGCCGTCCTCCTGAGTGGAGTTATTTTAACCGCTTGGCGAATTGGGTAATACTCGTTGAGAGTCATTAACATGCAGGAGGAACGCCATATGGATTATGAATTAATTACGATCAAGCTGGTTACCGGTTTCATCGGCTTATGGATAATGACGCGGCTGCTCGGGAAGAAGGAGATTTCCCAGCTGACCCCCTTCGATTTTGTCTCTTCGTTAATGCTTAGCGAAATTGTTGGCAATACCATTTACCAGGAGGATGCGCGTTATTTTCAACTGGTCTATGGGCTGGTGCTGTGGGGGGGATTGTCCTATTTTTTCGAAAAAGTGACGCAGCACGCCAAACGGATGCGCGCCCCGCTGGAAGGATCAACCTCCGTCCTGATCTGCAACGGCAAAATCGACATGAACGAAATGAAGCGGAACCGGCTCGATTTCGGACAGCTGCGGATGATGCTGCGGCAGAAGGACATTTTTGCGCTGGAGGAAGTGGCGTATGCTATATTTGAGAACAACGGCTCGCTCAGCGTGATCAAGAAGCCGGATTACGAAATGCCGGAAAGGAAAGACCTGGGGATGCCGCATGTGGAGGCGTCTTTTGTCTATTCGCTCGTAGAGGCCGGAGATATTCTGGAAGACAATCTGAAAAAAATCGGAAAGGATCGGGTCTGGCTGGAAAAAGGGCTGCGGGACGAGGGATACGGGGACGTAGAAGCTTTGGCTTTTGTGGAATGGAGCAAAGACAAAGGCTTTTTTGTCATGGAGCCCTGAGAGACGGGCTTTAGGTAAATTGCGATTTGGGGAAAGGAACGGGGGAGACAATGAACAAGGTAGGCAAGATCGAGATTCGCCGCAGGATACCGCCGCTTGAGGACTATTTAAGCTTAAGGGTGGAAGCGGGCTTAAGCTAGGGTGAGCCGGGAGGGGGCCGAGATTGGCCTGCCGCGCTCGTTGTTTGCGGTAACTCTGGTAGAAAACGGCGAAACTATCGGTATGGGACGGGTGATTGGAGACGGGGGATGCTTCTTTCAAGTCACGGATATTGCCGTCAAGCCTTCCCGGCAGGGACAGGGGCTTGGAAAAGCGATAATGAAAGAAATCCGCGATTTTCTGGATACGGTGCCCGTCCCTTCCTATGTCAGTCTTATCGCAGACGGGGAAGCGGCGAAGTTGTATGCCAAGTTCGGGTTTGTGTCCGTGCATCCGGGGTCACAGGGGATGTTTTTGCGCCGCTGAATGAAACGATGGACAATGAAAGGAAAGAACATACAATCAGGAAGGCAGGGGATAAGGTATGAAAGTGGTATTATTCGGCGCATCGGGAACGATTGGCCGCGCCATTCTGGAAGAAGCGCTGAAGCGGAAGCATGAGGTGACGGCGGCGGTCCGGCGGCCGGAGGCGCTGGAGATTCAGCACAACGGGCTGCTTACGCTGCCCGCCGATCTGCTGAGACCGGAAGAGGTGGCGCGGGCAGCTGGGGGCCACGAGGCTGCGATCAGCGCCTATGGCCCTGAATTCGGGGCGGAGGGTGAGCTTCTTGAAGTCGCCCGCTCGCTGGTTGAGGGCCTGAAGACGGCCGGGGTGAACCGGCTGATTGTGGTTGGAGGCGCGGGGAGCCTGAAGACGGACTCGGGAGAGCGGCTGATGGATACGCCGGAGTTCCCGGAGGAAATCAGGCCGCTGGCGGCGGCTCATGCCGATGCGTATGAAATCTATGCGCAGTCCGGCTTGGAGTACACCTATGCCAGCCCGGCGGCGATACTTACCCCGGGACGGCGAACGGGGCAGTTCCGTGTCGGGCTGGACCGCCTTGTGGTGGACGAGAACGGCAAAAGCGAGATCAGCACCCAGGATTACGCCGCCGCGGTTATCGATGAACTGGAGGAAGGGAATTTCATCGGGACGCGGTTTACGGTGGGATATTGATACGTAGGTGGAGGGGATGAGCGGCGTCCATACCGGCCCCAGCCCCGACGCTGTTCACACGGATGCTTGGCCTACAAGCGAAAGAGCGAGGGAGCGGGTGAACGAGACGATGGCTCCTTTGGTCGATCTTGACCCCCAAGCTTCGCTGACGCGGGCTGGAGCGGCCAAGCTGCTGGATGGAGTGTTATTAAACTAATCAGACAAGTCCCTCTGTACGTTCAACATTATGGAAAGCGGGACGCTCATGAAGAAGAGATATTCCTTAGCTATGTTGCTTTACATTCTAGTATTGGTTTTGTCGATACTATCTCTTATGGCAGGCGGAGAGAAGAGCGGCGGCGGTTTTTTCGATTTCAGTGGGCTGGCCACCGCCTTCGGCATCGGAATTGCCATAGCGGGGACGTTGCTTTTTGCGCTCTACTTGCTGCTCGTTTACACCTACAGTAGAGGGCGGAGAACATTCCTTGTTATGATTTCCGTGCTGGCCGGAATCCTGTTAATTGGCGCGGCTTCGGGGATTATGAAATCGATGGTGACGCAAAACAAGAATCTGGATTTCTCTTCTGCTATCGTTCTTCAACCCGGCATCGAGCACATGGAACTGGACCATAGCCAAAGCCAATCGAGAGAAACGAAGTATAAATACTTGCTGCAGCGGGATGGAGAATTGACGATCCTGTTAACGCCTGTCGGATGGGACGACCAAATCAGAGAGATATCTGTTTACGATTCCCGTAAGAAAAAGATGATCAGGCGAAACGGGATCGTCCCGTCGCATTTGAAAATCAGCGATGCCGTGTCCGGCCAATGGATTTACGTAACTGTACAAACACGGTCAGCTTATGACGTCTACCGGATCACTATACATCAATAGCCGAGTGGGATTCCGGAAGTAATCGAAAAGACGGTGAAGTACAATTGTAATGGTCAGATGATAGAGCAAAGAGGAGCTGTCCGGAACGGAAGAAGCGAGATATGAGTGAAGGATTACGCCGCTGACGCGGTTCACGGTGGGATATTGACGGGGCTCAGCCGATTACGGTAAAAAAATTAAGAATTTCGGAGAACAAGGGAAGGGGAGAACAGGAATGCATTTGGTGACGGCGGAAGAAATGCGGCGTCTTGACTGCATCACGATTGACCGACTGGGCATTCCGGCTGTTGCCCTGATGGAAAATGCCGGGCGCGCGATAGCTGAGGAGATTATCGCCTTCTGCAACCGGCGGGGCAAGGCCGGGATGGCCGGCGCCCCGCGGCAGGGAGGTGGCGCGGCGCACAGCAGCGCGCCGCTCGATGCCTCAGCGTGGGCGGCTGGCAGCGCCCACGGAGAACCCGCCGCGCGAAGCGGCGCGCGCGGCGTTGCCTTCGCAGCGGGAGCGACGCTCCGCAGCGGCGGCCCCGGCGGCGGCCCGGCATCGCCGCCGAAGCTGACCATCAGCGGCGATGCCGCGCTGATGGCGGACCATGCCGAGAGCGAGCATTGGCTCGTGCTCGTCGGCAAGGGCAACAACGGCGGCGACGGCCTGGTCGCCGCCCGGCACCTTCGCGAGGCGGGCATCGCCGTCTCGCTCCTGTATGCGGTCCCGCCGGAGTCGCTGACCGGCGAGGCCGCCCTGCAGCGCGATGCCGCTGCGGCGATGGGACTGCCCGCCGCCGTGCATGGCGGCGGCAGCCCCGTCTTCGCCGGGTACAGCGGCATCCTGGATGCGCTGCTGGGCACGGGCGCCGCGGGCGCGCCGCGCGGCGTCTACGCGGAGCTGATTGCCGCGGCGAACGCGAGCGGCAAGCCCATTGTGTCCGCGGATATCCCGAGCGGGCTGAACGCGGACACGGGAGAGACGCATGAGCCGTGCATTCAGGCGTCGCTTACGGTCTGCCTCGCCTTCCTCAAGCGAGGCCTGCTTCAATACCCCGGAGCGGGAGCCGCCGGCCGCGTCGTCGTCCGCTCCATCGGCATTCCGGCCGGACTCGCCCGGGAAGAGGGCTTGTCCGCCTATTGGCTGACGCCCGACGTGCTGGAAGGCGTGCTGGGCGTCGATGTCCGGCGCCGCCGCGCGCCTGACGGGCATAAGGGCACTTACGGCCATGTGCTCGTGGCCGCGGGCAGTCTCCGCATGAGCGGCGCCGGTCTGCTCGCAGCACGCGCTTCGCTGCGGGCGGGCTGCGGGCTTGCGACCTGGGCGGTGCCGGGCAAGCTGCTGCCCCTTCTGGTCGGCGCGGCTCCCGAGCTGATGCTGGCGGGTGCCGGCGGAGAAGCGGACGGAACGTGGAATGCCGCGGCCGCAGAAGAAGTGTTGAAGCTCGCCGGGCAACGGGATGTACTCGCGATCGGTCCGGGGATCGGGCGGTTCGAAGACGACAAGGCTTGGCTGAAGGCCATCTGGGAGGGATCGGAGTGTCCTCTGGTAGTGGACGCCGATGCATTGAACATCCTGGCCGAGTGCGATTACGGGTCCTGGCGGCAGCGGAAGGCGCCCGTCATCCTGACGCCGCATCCCGGCGAAATGGCCAGACTGGCCGGTGTGCAGACGAAGAAGGTCCAGCGAGACCGCATCGGTCTGGCGCTGTCCTTCGCCCGGGAGCGGGGCGTAACGCTTGTGCTGAAGGGGGCGCATACGGTGATTGCCTCGCCGGACGGCAGGGTCTTCGTCAATACGACCGGCCACCCGGGCATGGCCACCGGGGGTGCCGGCGATTGCCTGACAGGGATCATCGCCGGTCTGCTTGCCCAGGGGCTGGACGGCGCACAGGCCGCGGCGTTCGGGGTCTATCTGCATGGCCTGGCAGGCGAAAAGGCAGCGCTCCTCCGGGACGATCCGGCATCGGTTATCGCCTCGGATATTATCGAGGCGCTCTGAATCCAGCCGCTTCGCCGCTTACGGTTCTTCCCGGCACGGCGGCTTTAGAGCAGCTGAAGGCAGAGCAGTGGAACGAACAGGGCGAACACGGGAAGCAGCGCCGGTATGCGTTCTCCGGCAAGCTCGCTCAAGCGGAACAAGAGCAGTGCCGCTATTCCGGGAAACGCGCTCCACTCCCAGGCGCTTCCCTGGTCATGGGCCAGCCATAGCCCCGCGCCGAATCCGGCAAGCGCATAAATAATCAGGGCGGCAACCTTTGACCGGGTTCCCGCCAGCTTCAGCAGGCCGTCGGCCGGCAGAGAGGCGGTAAGGGCGTAGGCGTATACGTTGTAGGCCGGAGCGGACAGCCAGCCTGTGCCGGTATGGGGAAACATAAAGGACAGCAGTCCCAGCAGCGTGAAGGTCAGGCCGGCGGCGGACAGCTTGCTCAAGGCGTACATGCCGGCGGTCAGGCGGACCGACGGGACGTTTTTCGGGACAGGTTTCATAACGTTGTCTCCTTTGGAGAATTGTTCGTGATTGAGAGAGGGCGTCAGCTTGTAACCATTTCCCCTCCATTGACATGGATGCACGCTCCCGTTACATAGCTCGAATCGGAGCAGGCTAGATATACGTAGGCCCCGGCAAGCTCGTAAGGCTGTGCGGCCCGCTTCATCGGCGACTCCAGCCCGAAGACACTGACTTCTTCAGCGGAGAAGCTGGAGGGGATAAGCGGTGTCCATACCGGGCCCGGCGCGACGCTGTTCACGCGGATGCCTTGGTCCACCAGCGAAAGAGCGAGAGAGCGGGTGAAGGAGACGATGGCTCCTTTGGTCGAAGAGTAGTCGATCAGCTCTTTATGCCCCTGGTAGGCGGTGATCGAAGCCGTGTTGATGATGGCGGACCCTTTTTTCATATGCAGAATGGCGGCCTGGGAAAGGTAGAAGAACGGAAAAATATTCGTGCAAAACGTCTGATGCAGCTGCTCCTCCGAAATATCCAAAATGCTCTTCTGCGGATATTGAACGGCATGATTGTTCACCAGAATATCCAGCTTGCCGAATGTTCGGATTGTGCGATCAACCGCGGCGAAGCAGTTCCTTTTGGGCCGGAGATCGCATTCGATCAGCAGACAGCGTCTTCCCAGCTGCTCGATGCGCTGCAGCGTCTCCTCGGCGTCCGGTCTTTCCCACAGATAAGCGATAGCGACATCCGCACCCTCCTTGGCAAAAGCGATCGCGGCCGCCTTCCCGATTCCGCTGTCTCCGCCGGTAATGAGCGCAACCTTTCCCTGCAGCTTCCCGCTTCCTCGGGATTCGGGGTCTTCGCTGATCGGCCGGGGATGCATCAGGCTTTCGAGCCCTGGCTGGCGGTTCTGGTGCTGCGGGGGGAAGGTAAGCGGCTGCACTTCACAGACCGTTTTGTATCCGTAATAGGGATAAATGGGGTTCACTGGCGGTAATCCTCCTTGGTGTTCGCATGTACTTCTCAGGATGGTATATGTCTATGCAGCCGCCCAGGGAGGGGTGCCCGCCCGGGGAGCGATTGGCTGAATCGGTATCTTCTTGAACCGACTTATTTTGCGTCCGCCCAGGCAGGGGGCTCTCTCGGGGAGCTCCGTGCGGCATTCGATTATGGGGGGGGGAGGAGAGTGCGACGGCAGCAGGCGTTAGGAATGTTCGCAACCCGCCCCACTCATTAATTCTGTTCATTCTGTATACACGGTGTAGGGTAACAAACTGAATTTCATTACGGCCTCCTTCTCTAGCGGCAACACGAATCTGGTGGCAGAGCATTTACCTGCAAATCTGCAGGTTTATCAGGTTAAATGCGCGCTTGGAAGAAGGAAAGGCTACATTTGTGCAGTTTTTAGAGGTTGCGGGGTGTCAAGCGGGAGGTCGGAGGAGAAATGCCTGCACTTT
>NZ_JAAKGU010000014.1:0-168526 GCF_011043685.1 Paenibacillus apii
ATCAAAGTCTCTTTCAGTTCGTCGCCGCGTCTCTTGCAGCGACCTTTATAATATATCACGTCTTCTCCGTTTTAGTCAACCTTTTTTTCAAAATCCATTATCTGGTTCTTATTAAAAGGTTTCCGCTCCAGAGGGACGAGTTATAATTTATCACATAAATGAGCGGGCAGTCAACCATAAATAAATAAAAAAAAGAGAGCGCCGAGCCTCTCCAATTCAAAATCCTTCATATTTAACATAAGGTCAATATATTATAATGTATATCGTATCGGATACCTGCCGCCCGCATCGGCCCACGACGCCATTTCTCTTACCAATGAGCGGGATGTGAGCTTGCGAAGGACCAAAGGCAGTTCCGCTTCCACATCTTTGAGTCCCGGAAGGGCGAGAAGCTCCTCTATGCTGCACGGCTCTTTGCGGTCTCTCAACAGATCAAGAAGCCATTTGCAGCAATCCCCCATTTTGGACATAAGAGAGAACTCACAAGCAAGCTGAACAAGCTCAATTCTTTGTTCCATCGTTTCGCCGCTGATCGTCAATTCATCGTACAGCTTGTATACCGAGTTGTTGAGATTCTTCACCTGCTCCCATACCGCCGGCATCGGATAATGGCCAGCCTCACTGACCTCCAGCCGAGCCCAATGATACAGGGCAACCAGGATACAATTGTACGAATCCATGTAGCAGCCTGCCTGCAAGTAACGTTTGGATTTCACATGCATATGCAGAAACCGGGCAAATTCCACGAACAGTACCCGTTCTCTGAGCGGCTGCTCAAAGCGAATCACTTCTTCGCGGAGCCTCTCCAGGATTCCTTTTGGATCCCAAATGATTTCACCCTCCAGGAGGCAGGTAACCCGCTCATTATTGTCTCCTGTGATGATCGAACGCTCCAGCATCGAACGCCCGACGCGGAGAGTCTGAGTCCGAAATTCGCCTGCAACCATATGATCAATCAGCCGGTTTTCTGCCCCGTTCTCATGAAGAATCAATATGACTTTATCGAAGTCGTGAAGCAGAGCACTCTGAAAAAGAGCATTTCCTTGGGACCCCAAAACAATCGCTCCCAGAGCATTCACGTCAAAAATATCTCCATTTAATAATGTCAGATTGGATAATTCCATATCGTCCTCCATCAAATTTGGCGATTTTGCGTCAATTCAGTTATAATTCTTTTATCTTAGAATCTTAATCTATTAATTCTACATATTGATGTCAGTTCCTTCTGGACGACCGAACTATATTTAGTGGGAGAAAATACTCATGATGTTTAAATCCGCCAAGATTAACGCTTTTCGCACCTGGGGTCTGCTGCTGACGATGCTCGGTATGGGGCTTATGATTCTGGGGACAGCGGGCATTGTGTTCTGGGGTCAGGCAGGTAAAATTGTCGCCGGAATCGGTCTTGTAATCGGCCTGGTTTCGATGGTCGCCAGTCTTGCGATTTATTTTTGGGCAGGTATGCTCTCCACAAGCGCCGTTCAAGTGGAATGTCCAGAGTGCGGCAAACGGACCAAAATGCTCGGCAAAACAGACCGCTGCATGTTCTGCCATACGATTCTTACCCTGGACCCTGAGCAGGCGACCATTACCTCTGAGCAGCTTAAAGACGGGAAGGCTAAACGGTAATCGGAGTTCCGGGCGCAGCAAAAAAGGATGTCGGCACAGGCAACCGGCAGAAAAAAAAGAGGCTCTCCTTGGAGAGACCTCTTTTTTTAATGGAAGATTATATAAATGCCGTTCAGCCGTATTATTGATGTATTCCGTGCAGAGTATTCCAAGCGGCATCATCCGCAAAGCTTCGGTTCCAGGAGGCAATTCCCCCCAGCTTCAAAGACTTGGCCAGTTCCACTCTCGATTTAAGCGAAACCTTGTCCTCAATCCATATTTTGCGGAGAGCTCCGTTTTCCTTATATTCCACATAGTTTTGGCCTGTATCTTTGGAGAGAACGGGCTTAAGCTTCTTGGAACGAATGATTTCGGCAACGGCCTCCATTCCGACCGCCTTGGAGCTTACTTTGGTCTTCCCTTCAACCTTCTGTTCAGTCCAAATACGCGTATACAGGGGAACTCCCAAAACCAGCTTGCGTGCCGGCACCGAGTCCTCTTCGAGAATCCGCTCAACGGCGTTCTGTGACCAGGAAAGGGATGCCACCGAACCGGCTTCAGGGCTGGATGCCCAATGCTCGTCATAGGCCATAACGATAATAAAATCGGCCAACTCCCCCAACGCGCGCCGGTCGAGAAAGAGCGACCACATTTCGCTGTTTGACTTCGGGGTAACGTCAATGGAAAGAACGAGATTTTTGGCTTGGGCCATCGGCTTCAGCTCGCGGATAAATTGTGTGACACTGCCGCCGTCCTTGGTATATACATTTTCAAAGTCGATATTGATGCCGTCGAGATTGTAAAGGTCGCAGTATTCCAGCAGCTGTACGATCGTCCTCATCCGTTTGTCATATGTGGATAGCGCCTGTGTGGTCAAGTCAGGATCGAAGCTGTTGCTCAGCAGTCCCCAGACTTCCATTCCCCGGCCGTGAGCCCATGACACATAAGCCTGATCCGCCTGGCTTCGTACATTGCCCTCGCCGTCCACAATTTTAAACCAGGTGGGGCTTACGACATTTACGCCGGTCAGCTTGCCGATGGAAGCGGGATTAGGATTGCGGTTATACACGGCTTCCCAGGTAAGATTTACGGCTTTACCATCCCAGCGGCGTTCCGCCCGGGTTGGAGCGGAGGGCTTCTTTTTCACCGTTTTGGTTCCGGTCTCGGCTATCTCTGATGCCTTTACATAACCTGCATATCCGGCGTCCATTTGAGCGTACAGCCATCCTTCCTGACGTCCCCAGATTCGTAGTTTAGTTCCTGCCTTCATTTTGGCCAGGGCGGGCGCATGAATCGTCGGCTTGGTCCGCAGCGCGGCTTTTTTGTCCTGTACTTGTCCCAGCTGTACCGTTTCTCCGGCTGTCATAATCAGAACCGCACCTGTATCGGCATTCTCCTGCACATCAAGACCGTATAAGCTTTTGAGCGTCTCGGCCGGCAAATAGGTTATCCCGCCGCGCTCTTCGGGAGCCAGCCGAAGCTGAATCGGCTTATTGTTTAGACTGGCTGACTTCTTCTCCGCCTGCATATATAAAAGCTCGCTGTCCGTCGTAAGAATGACCGACTTCGTCCCGGCTTCATACCGAATGGAAGAGTCGACGTTTTTTTGCAAAAGCGGAAGCGGCAGCAGCAGGCTCTCCCCTGAACCGGAAGCGGAATAGCCGGTATACTTGCCCTTGACAAAAATCGGCTTGTCCTTCCCTTTCCACTCCGGGTCTACCTGAAGGGGATTGGGAAGCACGTAAAAAATGACCGCATATGCCGCTGCCGCAATAATAAGCAGGCCCGAGAGCCTGCGAAGAAGCCCGGCTCGTCTGCCGGGGCGTCCGCGTCTATATTTCTGTCTTTTGTTCAAAATACATCCTCCATACCCTGCTGAATTTAAAGTTAGAGAAATGCTGCTACAAAAAAGAAAACGTGAGGCATCCGCGTTAGATTCGGACTCCGCACGTTGTCATTGCTTTTCAGGCAAAGCGTCCACTGCCCTTAAAGGAGCGGCGGAGTCTTGCATCACTCTGTGTATTACCGTTTCAGTTATCAATGCTGTTTGTTCGAGCAGCATCCGCAAATGCCGTACAGCTCCATGCGCAATCCGTTTACTTTGAAACCGGTAGCCTTCTCCGCCTCAAGTTCAACCTCATGCAGTGAAGGATAACTGAAATCCTCGATTTTGCCGCACTCCTGGCATATGATGTGGTAATGGTCGGATACATTGGCATCGAAGCGGCTGGAGTTGTCGCCGTATGTCAGCTCGCGGACCATTCCCGCTTCCATAAACATCTTGAGATTATTGTACACGGTGGCAACGCTCATGCTTGGAAACTTCGGTTCCAGCGCACGATAAATCTCATCAGCGGTAGGATGATTCATTGCTTCCATCAAGTAGGTTAAAATCGCATGACGCTGTGGTGTAATACGGACCCCCGTTGTCTTCAGTTGTTCCAATGCGTGCTGTACACCGCTTCCCATTCCTGTCACCGCCTTCACATCTAAGTCATGAGTAAATAAACGTTATTGTATTTATTGTAAGACCGGTTCTTCAATATTGTCAACGCGATCAGTTAATTATACTGATTATTATTTGATAAAAATTAGTTTATTCAATTTTTCCTCACATTTAGGTTGCTGTTTCCCTCGACGTTCACCTTGAACTCGCCTGTGCCAACTTTGCCGGAGACTGTTTTTTTATCGATATCCAGTTCGGTGAAGTCCGTAACGATATCTCCGTAGCCGCTGGAACCTTTAATGGAATAATTCCCTTCCGCCGGCAAAAATAAATGGATATCGCCAGCGGCGCTGTAAATATCCCAGTCCCCTTGGACATAAGGAGAGCGGATATCGATGATTCCGTTAAGAGACTGCGCGTTCAAAGCCGATCTTGCTTCATTCACTTCGACATTGCCGTTCTTGGTAGAGACGTCGATATCGGCCCCGCTGCGCTGGGCGCGGATATTGCCGACAGCCGTTGAGAGCTTCAGCCTTCCCGCAACATCCCAAGCCTGCATATCGCCGCCGCTCGTGGACAGGTCGACATCTCCCTGGATTTCTCTGACCCTCACTTCCCCATTGTGGGTCTTCCCTACGATATTACCGAAAACCTTGTGCAAAATAATCGGTCCGTTGCCGGTTTCAAGATGGATGTCTTGGATCGCTTCCGTATTTTGCAGCGTGATGCCGCCGTTCATGGTCGTGATGTCCAGATTGAAACGGCGGCTGTCCGGAACGGCGATATCCAAATCCATGCGCGGCTGGCGCTTACCCGATTCACCGTAGGCCTTGCCCTTGGTCGAAAGCTTGATAGCAGCTCCTTCGGTAACTTCAATGAACGACTGGTCCGAAACGGCTTCCGCTCTTGCTCCGTCCAGTTGGTCGACCCATACGGTGGCGGTCACTTCAATATCATCAATGGGACTGCGGTGTACGACAATGTCTCCGTTAATGGCGTCAACGGTCAGCTTGGCAGACTGCAGCTCCACCGGCACCGTTACAACGGGCTTCTGAAACTTGCTGCCCTTGGCCTCACCGTAATCGACGGCGGCCGCCGTTAAATTGAGACTGACCTTGTTCCACAGATGAAGATAATGCTCCTGCTCCGAGACAATAAACACGCTGGCGCCAAGCACAATCGCAAGCAGAAGGCCGCGGAGATCCAGACGGAATCTCGGACCGGTCCCCGCTCTTCGGGGCCGCCGGGCCAACATGCAGCCCAGCAAATATTCCACGCCCCAAATCACGGGAACGGCCGGCCACCATTTCAGCAGCAGCAGCATATCGTCGGTTCCCTTCAGCCAATCCCGAAACAGGATAACGCCGACTCCAGCCAGCAGGAAAGAGGCGGTAAAACGGCCTACCCGTCGTTCTCTCCGGTCTCCTTGCCTTGACATGAACTTAATGCCCATTTCCCTTGCCGCAAAAGCCACTCCGCCGGCGATCAAGAGTATGCCCATGGCCGCGCCCGCATGATGCTCAATAAAGTACCGAAGCCATGGCGGCCTTTGCCGAAAAAGGAACAGCAGGATTCCGCCGACCAGCAGGAGCAGGCCGAATGAAATATCCGGTTCGCTGATCGAACGCCGGCGCCGCGCCTGAACGGATTGTGTATAGAACTCCGGGGGCACGGCCATTTTCCGGAGACGAACGATCCGGTCCGCTGACTGGAGGGCATCGTAAACATTATAGAAATAGACAACGGGAATAAACAGGGCCAGCAAAATCAAAAGCGGCACATTGATCTGCATGCCGATGGAAGAGAAATACAGCAATGCCGCAATGTCCAGGGCAATCACAAACAGTAAGGATATCCCTTTCCGGAGAAGGCCCAAATAGAAATGACCGGCCCCGGGAATTACAGCCGACAGCAGGCCGGCTATGAATTTGCGCTTGGCTGGCTGCCGCTTTGTCCGGGGAGGAATGACTTCCGCTCCGCCGCTCTCTTCCTCCAGCCCAGACCGCTTGCCGCCCCGTTCCGTTATAGGTAAAGGCTCCCGTTCATTCATCGACAACGCTGTACGCGAATCATTTTTCATCTGGACCGTCTCTCCTTCCCCGTGTAATTGCCGGAATCAACGTTTACCGCTCCGGTTAAATTCGATCAGTTCGACGCCGGGAGCCACTTCCGCGGAAGAAACGGGAACAAAGCCATGCTTGGTGTATAAAGAAACGGCTGGCGTATTCTTTTTGCCCGTAGACACGATAAAACGCTCCTTATCCGGGTAAAGAGCGAATACATGCTCGAGCAGCCGCCCGGCAATTCCTTGGCGGAAATGATCCGGACTCACCATCATCCGTGTAATCGTCAGGCTCTCGGGGTGTTCTTCTTCCGTGGCCACGGCACCGGACAATTCGCCGTCTTCACTGACGCAGCCGTAAAAATCCTCGCCGCAGCTTCTTAACGTATCCCTTGTCTCCAGCAGAGGAGGTATGGAATGAAACCCGATCAACTCCGCCTCCAGGCGATAGGCCTTATGCTGAAGGCTCCACAGACTTCCCAGGGTATCTTCGTCCTGCAGGTCCAGTTTCACGATTTTGGTCATACCGGGTATCTCCTTATATATTGCCGAAGGCCTGCCGCTGCCGACAAGCCTTCAGTATTCATTACCCACTTATTGCATTTTATGTTAGCTGTTCAATACTTCTGTCAGAAGCTTGTTGACAAGCCCCGGATTGGCCTTGCCTTTGCTTTCTTTCATGACTTGTCCGACCAGGAAGCCGATTGCTTTCTGTTTGCCGGCCTTATAGTCCTCGACCGATTGCGGGTTGGCCGCAACGACCGCTTCCACGATCCCCTTGATCGCTCCTTCGTCGCTGATCTGCACAAGCCCCTTCTCTTCCACAATCTTCGCCGGAAGCTTTCCGGATTCAATCATCTCTTTGAACACCGTTTTGGCAATTTTGCTGCTGATGGTGCCCTTCTCGATCAATCCGATCATTTCGCCAAGCCCCTGCGGTGTGATCTTCACCTCAGACAGCTCCAGATTATTTCCGTTCAGATAGGCGAGCAGATCGCCCATAATCCAGTTGGCGACGGCTTTGGCATCGCTGGTGAAATTCAAGCTTCCCTCAAAGAAATCGGCAATTGGCTTGGATGCGGTGAGTACCCCTGCGTCGTATGCGGGCAGACCGTATTCTTCACTATAGCGGACCCGCCGCGCATCCGGAAGCTCGGGAATGGAAGAACGGATGGCTTCCTTCCAAGCATCATCAATATGCAGCACAATCAGGTCCGGATCGGGAAAATACCGGTAGTCATGGGCTTCTTCCTTGCCCCGCATGGAAAAAGTCTTGCCCTGGGCGTCATCCCAGCGGCGGGTCTCCTGCACGACTTCGCCGCCTCCATCGAGAATATCCGCTTGGCGGAACTCCTCATACTCCAGACCGCGCTGCACGCCGCGGAAGGAGTTCATGTTCTTCAGCTCGGCGCGGATGCCGAATTCCTTCTGGCCCACAGGCCGCAGGCTGATGTTCGCATCGCAGCGCATGGAGCCTTCTTCCATCTTGACGTCGGATACGTCGCAGTACTGTATAATCGCCCGCATCTTCTCCAGATAAGCGCGGGCTTCTTCAGGGGAGCGCAAATCCGGCTCGGAGACGATTTCAATCAGCGGAGTTCCTCCCCGGTTAAAGTCGACGAGCGTGCCGAATCCGCCATCTACATGCGTAAGCTTGCTGGCATCCTCTTCCAGATGGAGCCGGGTAATACCAATTCGCTTCGTTTCGCCGTTCACTTCGATATCGATCCATCCGTTCAGGCCGATCGGCTGGTCAAACTGCGAAATCTGGTAAGCCTTCGGCAAGTCGGGATAGAAATAGTTCTTGCGGTCAAACTTGCTGACATCGCTGATCGTGCAGTTCAGCGCCATTGCGGCTTTTATCGCATAGTTTACCGCCTGGCGGTTCAGCACGGGCAACACGCCGGGATGTCCCAGGCAGACGGGACAGGTTTGCGTATTGGGCGGCGCGCCGAACTCCGTGGAGCAGCCGCAGAAAATTTTGGACTTGGTATGAAGCTCGACGTGAACCTCCAGTCCAATAACTGTTTCATACTTGGATGATGACATGATTATCTCTTTCCCTCCTTATGGACCGTTTACAGCTGCGGACGCTGCTTGTGATGATCGGTATGCTGTTCATAGGCGTGCGCGACGCGCAGCACTGTGCTCTCATCGAATTCTTTGCCGATAATCTGCAGCCCCACAGGCAGTCCTTCGGCAAAACCGCAAGGAATGCTGACCGCCGGAATGCCGGCAAGATTGACCGGAATGGTCAAAATATCGTTCAAGTACATCGTAAGCGGGTCCTCCGTCTGGGAACCGAGCTTGAACGCCGTTGTAGGCGCAGTCGGTCCGATGACCACATCGTACTTCTTAAAGACTTCGTCAAAATCCTGCTTGATCAACGTACGCACTTTTTGCGCCTTCAAATAATAGGCATCGTAATAGCCTGAGCTTAACGCATACGTTCCAAGCATAATCCGGCGCTTGACTTCCGGTCCGAAACCGCGGCTGCGCGAATTATGATACAAATCGACCAGCCCGCCTCCATCGTCGACACGCACGCCGTAGCGGACGCCGTCGAAGCGGGCCAGATTGGAGGAAGCCTCCGAGGAAGCAAGCAGATAATACGCCGCTACCGCATATTCGGTATGCGGCAGAGAAACCTCTTCCCAGACGGCGCCGAGGTCTTCCAGCACCTTCAGCGCGGCCAGCACCGTCTCGCGGACGGAGGCATCGACCCCTTCGCCGAGGTATTCCTTCGGCACGGCAATGCGAAGGCCTTTGATGTCGCCGGTAAGGGCGCTCAAATAGTCGGGAATGTCGACCTTGGCGGACGTGGAGTCCTGGGCGTCATAGCCGGCTATCGCCTGCAGCACATAGGCGGAGTCCTCAACAGTCCGCGTCAGCGGTCCGATCTGGTCAAGCGAGGACGCAAACGCTACAAGGCCGTAGCGGGAAACGAGGCCGTAGGTCGGCTTCAGGCCGACAACGCCGCAGTACGAAGCGGGCTGGCGGATCGATCCGCCGGTGTCGGAGCCGAGCGCAAAGAACACCTCGCCCGCAGCCACCGCCGCCGCAGAGCCGCCGCTGGAACCGCCCGGAACGCGTTCCAGATCCCAAGGATTGCGGACCGCCCCGTAAGCGGAGTTCTCGTTCGAGCCGCCCATGGCGAACTCGTCCATATTGAGCTTGCCGATCGTCACGGCGTCCGCCTGGCGCAGCTTAGTAGCAACGGTCGCGTCGTAAATCGGTTGATAATTGTCCAGGAAACGGCTGGCGCAGGTCGTGCGCAGCCCTTTGGTCACAATGTTGTCCTTGATGCCCGCAGGCAGCCCGAACAGCAAGCCTCTGGCCGCTCCGGTGGCCAGCTTGTCGTCCAGCCCTCGGGCCGCCGCCCTGGCGCCTTCTTCATCAAGCGTCAGGAAAGCGTGCACATCGCCATCCACCCGCGCGATGGCCGACAGCGATTCCTCGGTCAGCTCACTGGCCGAGATTTGGACGGCATGCAGCATATTATGTAATTCGGATAACCGATATTGAAACAGGCTCAAAATGTCATCTCCCTACCTATTCAGATTATTCTAGGACTGCCGGTACTTTGAACTGTCCGTCCTCTTCCTCCGGCGCGTTCAGCAGTGCATCTTCTATGGAAAGGCTCTCCTTCACAACATCCTCGCGCATGACATTGCTGACATGCAGCACATGTGTCGTCGGTTGGACGCCTTCCGTATCCAGTCCGCTCAATTTCTCCGCATATTGTAAAATGGCGTTCATCTGCTCCGTTAACATAGCCTCTTCTTCCGGGCTTAGATGCAGGCGGGCCAGCCGGGCCACATGCTGCACATCCTTGACGGTAATGCTCATACTTACGTATCCCTCCTGTTTAAAGGGCTAAAGCGCCCGGATAACGTTACTTATTATATTGTAGATACGTAGACAATTCAATGCGGATATGCTCCACAGCATGCAGGGAATATGCACCTTGCGAAGTGTTAGAAAACAAGAAAAGCACCTCCGGGTGCTTTTGTAAAAAGCTGCTGAATCCCTCTTAAGCCGAGTTCTCCCCTTGCAGCGATTTTGAAAAAAACCGGCTTGCGCCGGTTTTTCTTAAATCCAGGCCCGGAGATTCACCTGCTTGATGAATTCCGCCTGGGACATGTTTTCCTTGGAACTAGTCTCTATATCTTCCGCCTGCTCGGCCTCACCGTTCATCAATTGGTAAAACAGCTTCTCGTTGTGCGTGGACAAAGCATAATCGACCAATGCCTCTCGCGTAGTTCTCTCCGCTTCCTCGGTCAGCAGATCCGCTTCCGTCTCAACGTCATCCGCCGTGACATAGAAGTTCCGGTTCGCCTGAGGGATGCGAATGACATAATCAAACGCATTATCAGGATTGCGGTCGTAAGCGATCACGTATCCGTAATCCCCGATAGGAAGGCTCTGCTCGAAAGCGTCCGCGACAATGACAACCTTTTCTCCTAAACGCAGCATCGCCCTACCTCCTGAGCCAATATCTTTCTTGTTGTGCTTTTTCACAGTCTACTAAAAAAAGATAGACCTGTCTACAGGAAGAAACGGCGCAATTTTGAAAATAAACGCAAAAACATGAAATTGAAAAAAAGTTGTTACATTTTCAGCAAGGACTAAAAGCGCGGCAGTTTATGGCGTCCAAATAATACCGAGGCGCCCAAAAAGCAAAGAACAATCAGCGCAATTCCCGACAGTACCGGAAAAGTCCAATCGGCAGGCGAGACGGACTGCTGCGTGAGCGCCTGAGCGGACAGCTGCGGCAGCGCGGCGGGCGACCAGTTCAGCTGCCGGGGCAGCAAAGAGTGCAGCAGCACCAGAGCCGCTGCGGCCGCGAGCGACAGAAAGGCCGCCGCCGGGGCCCGAAGGCAGGCGCTGAACAGGAGCGTAAGCGAGACGGCGCACATCAGCCATAACCCGTACAGCGCCGATGCTGCCAGAACCCCGCTCCAAGGCAGGCTGCCGATTAACCGGACGGTATAGTAGCCTGCACATGCGGCGCCGAGCCCCAGCGACAGCGCGAGCAGCGACAGCTGCGCCAGCCACTTGGCGGAAGCGGCCGCAAATGGAGTCAGCGGCCTCGCCAGCACCAGTTCCGCGGCCCCTCCCTCCCGTTCGCCCGCAAAGCTGTTCATTGCAGAGAGGGCGAGCACGAGCAGGCCTACCGTTCCGTACTGCCCGATCGAATTGGCCATGACCTCCCCTGCCCCCGGCATCTTGTATAACTCCAGCATTCCGGCGGGTACATCGCCCGACATTCGCAAAATCTCAGGCATATAATAGGCCGATATCGGCTGCATCATCCCGAGGATGATAAACACGACCGGTATCCATAGCAGCTTATAGCTGCGAACCGCCTCCAGCATTTCTTTCCGGTAAAAAATCAAAGCGTTTCTCATTCTCCCACCGCCTCCATAAATACATCTTCCAGAGACAGGGAACCCGCTTCGAAGCGGGCCAACGGAATTCCGCGTTCGGATGCTTCCCGGAGAATCGCGGACCTGGCCGCCTCCATATCCTTGACCTTCAGAAGTACTGAGCCTTCTCCTTCCACGCGGCTCTCAAGGATATACGAGCGGTTGTTCAGCGTTTCCAGCCACTGCAAGGCTTCCTCCCGCTGCTCCACGCGCAGGGCGATAACCGGACGGTTGTACTTGGCCCGCAGCGAAGACAATGTTCCCTGCTCGGCGATGTCCCCGTGGTTCATCAGAATAATGTCGTCACAGACCTCTTCGGCATCATGCAGGACATGCGTGGAAAAAAGAACGCTGGTCTCCCTGCCGATTTCCCGCAGGAGTTCCATGATCTCGCGGCGGCCGATCGGATCAAGCGCCGATACCGGCTCATCCAGCAGCAGGAGCCGCGGGGCGTGGACAAGCGCCTGAGCAAGCCCCAGGCGCTGTTTCATGCCGCCGGAGTAACCGCCGATCCGCCGCTTGGCAGCTTCCGCAAGTCCCATCTGCTCAAGAATGGCGGCAGCGCGGCCCACAGCCTCTTTCCTGCCCATGCCGCTAATTCTTGAGGCAAAGATCAGGTACTCTTCCCCGGTCATCCAGTTGTAAAAAGCCGGTGATTGAGGGAGATACCCAATCTGCCTCCGGTAATCCTGCCCAATCGGCTTGCCGCCGAATAAAATCGTGCCCCGGCCGGGATTTAACAGGCCGGCAAGCATGCGCAGCGTCGTCGTCTTGCCGGCGCCGTTCGGACCGAGCAGGGCAACGCAGCGCCCCTGCTCCATGCTGAAGCTGATTCCATTTACGGAAGTCCGGCCCTGAAAAGCCTTGTAAAGCTCCGAAACTTCTAGCAGCGGCGGCATCATTCTTTCCTCCCTATCGTAAAATAGGCAAGGCTGCCGAGCAGATTCCCAAGCAGGATAATGATTGCCCACATCCACTTCGGACCGCGCACACTTTGCGCTTTGACCAGGGAAACCAGCCCAATGACGGCCAGCAGCCCCTGCAGCGCAATGAGAGGCCATAACAATGATAAATCGATGGACTTCATACCTTGTTCTCCTTCCGTCTCCGGCGGTGTTCGGGAAATATAACAAACATTAGGTAGAGAACCGTAGGCAGCGGGAACGTTGTCATTCCCCACAGCCCCCAGAACCAGTGCCACCTTCCCCGGGCGCGGGCGTCGCGGAATAACAGCGCGCCTTGGGTCATCAGCAGTACCGCAAGTAAAGCCCAGGCCCATAGCGGCAGACTATGTTGTTCTTTCATCTCCGCTCACCGCGCCCTTTCCGTCCGGAACGTATCGCCGCCGCGATGATTCCGGCGACAGGAACAAGCCCCTGAATCGTCCAATACACCGGCGGCGCCGAAGTAATCGCGAGCAGAGAGAACCCAAGTATAACTAAGGAGACCAGCCAGAACAGCAGCCATTCCCTCAGTACCCGGCGGCGATGCCTTTCGGATGCGGCAATCAGCCGGGCTTGCAGCACGCCGAGCGAAGGCGGCGCTGCTTTATTGTCGTAAGCCCGGTCCAGCCGATCCAGACCCGCGATAAGCTCCGTTACCGCCATTTCCGCTGAGTCGGGCCTTCCCTCGTTAGTCATCCTCAATCATCTCCTCTCTCAGCTGCCGTAGACCGTACGCCGCGCGCGACTTCGCCGTCCCCTCGGGGATGCCGAGAATGCGGCCGATCTCCGCATAGCTGTAGCCGTAATAATGCTTGAGCAGCAGGGCGATCCGCTGGGGCGAAGGGACCCGGGACAAGGAGTCCAGCACATCGCTCCACTCTTCGCCCTGGGTTTCAAACTGCCAGCGGATGGACCGAATGCCCTGCTCGCGCCGAATCCATTCTCTCTCACGGCTGCGCCGCCTCATCCTGTCGATATACAGCCGGGTAGCAATCGTAATCATCCAGGAGGAGAACGAGGACGAACCGTTGTAGGAAGCCATCTTCTCCATGCATCTGACAATCGTATCCTGAGTGATGTCTTCTGCCACCTGAGGGTCCATTGTCGCCTTCAGCAAATATTTGTACAGAAAGGAATAGTGATTCTGAAACAGCTGCGCCAGCGCAAAACGGTCACCATGCTGCGCCTGGCGGATCAATCCAAGTTCCTCGTCGCTCATCGGTTCTCCCGCCGTTATTTTTATTCATATGTAATACGTTTGGCCCGAAAAGATCGTTCAAAGGCATGCGAAAAAAATTTACAGTTCATCTCTCCTGTGCTCCCACAGCCTGCGTCTCCACGGCTGTTTCGCTCCCCTTCCCTTCGGGAAACTCCAGAATAAAGGAACGGCCCTCGGAGGCGAAGCCGATTCGTTCTTGAGCATCTCTTGAGGTAAGCGCTCCGCGGCGCCGTAATATCGGGCAGCATCCTCCCGGATATGGCATCGTCCAATTATCTCCGCCTCTTCATCCCGGGAGCCAACCCGTTGGCGGTCCGGCCCATTCTTCTCTCCGGCAGCTTCGATTCGATTATCATGGTACCCAGAGTCCAAAAGATAGCGCATCCTGCTCTTCAACAAAAGCTCCTCCGTTCACCCTTTATCCCCCATTCAAGACAAAAAAAAGAACGCAAACCGGGATGATTCCACAGTCTGCGTGCTTCGCAAGGTAAATGTTACATTCAATTAACATCATTGTAGCAAGTTTGTAGTCTTTTGTCCAGCCTGTTTCTCGCTTTTTGTCGATTGCCGACGCAATCCGTCAAGATACATAAGGATTGTTCGCACGCTCAAAGCCGATTCTCGTCTTCGGACCGTGACCCGGGTGCACAGTCACATCGTCGTCCAGCTTGAACAGCTTGTTCTGAATGGAATCCAGCAGATCGCGCTCTTTTCCGCCAGGCAGATCCGTCCGTCCAACGCTCAACCGGAACAGCACATCGCCGGCGAACAAGTCGTTTCCGCACAAAAAGCTTACACTTCCCGGAGAATGCCCCGGCGTGTGGAAGACGCGGAACGTATTCCCTATCAGCTCAAGGGTCTGGCCCTCGTCCAGATCGAACTCGGCGGGGTCCGTCGTCATCGGAGGCGATACGTTCGGCCATAGAAGCGAGCCGTTCAGCTTGGCGCTTGTCAGCCAATCGCTCTCCAGGGCATGGAGGTAAACAGGGCAATTCTTCAGCTTGCGAATCTCGTCGACGCCGCCGATATGGTCAAAATGAGCATGCGTCAACAGAATCGCTTCGATTTCGATGTCCTGAATGGACCGCACCAGCGGGGCCGGGTTCATGCCCGGGTCAATTATAATGCCTTTGGCGGGGTCCGCTCCCGTCAGCAAATAGGCGTTGGTCTGCAAAGGACCGAGATTAAAACTTCGAATGTTCAGCATGGCTTAAAATCCGGAAATCAGTTCGCGCAGTTCCTTCGCGATCACGGCCTGATATTCCGTTCCCTCCCCGTAAGCCTGGCCCATCGCCTTGCGGACCTCCGCGATTTTGGCCTCATAGTCCGGAGCCTCGCGGTCCGGATTCTCTCTCTTGAAATCATTCATCAGCGACTGCACATGCTGCGGCCGCGGACCCCAGTGTCCAAGCACATGTCCGCCCGTATCCGCAATAATGACGATCGGCACCGCACGTCCGCCCATGGTCAGATAATCGTCCATCACATCCTGATTTTCCTCAAGAATGAGCACTTCCGTCCGGATGCCAGCAGTCTCCAGGATGTGGAATACGGCAGGCACATTGCGAACAACATCGCCACACCAGTCGGCGGCCAGGATAAGCGAGCGCAGATCGTCGCGGTGGTTAAGGCTTTCAAAAAACTCCCGGTCGCTCTCGTCCTGCCAGGAGAAAGCCTCATACCAGGATTCAAACGCCTGCTGGTTCTTGGTCATGCCCTCCACAAATTGACGGGGCGTCAGTCCCTGTCCGAATTTGGAAGCGAGATTTCGCTTCATGCCGCATTACCTCTTTTCTTTTTGGATTGAAGCCACTTGAACAGAAAATAAACCACGATCAGCGCGATCGCGCCGATGATGATCTCATGCGTATACGCGGCGGCTGTTTCATCAATATTCTCCCAATTTTCACCCAGAGTCATGCCGAGATAAACAAACAAAACGCTCCATGGAATAACGGCCAGCGTCGTCAGCACAATAAACCGCCAGATCGGCATACGCGAAATCCCCGCCGGAACGGAAATGGCGTGACGTACGACCGGAATAAACCGGGCCGTAAAAATAACGCCGGTGCCGTACTTCTCAAACCAGGCTTCCGCGTGGTCGATGTGGTGCTTTTTGATTAAAATGTATTTGCCGTACCGCTCCAGCACCGGCCTGCCGCCGTAACGGCCAATCCAATACACGAAAATCTGGGCTACTACCCCGCCAATCGTACCGAAGAGAACGGCCCCGAAAAAATTAATTTCTCCCAAATGAACCAGATAACCACCGTAGGCCAGGACGATCTCGCTCGGTATGACTTCAATCATAAGCCCAATCATAATGCCGATGTATCCCAAACTCTGAATCCATTCAAACAGCTGCGAGACCACATCTGAAATGACGTGCAACTTTTGTTCCTCCTCCCGTTTTTACGAATGCCGTCAGTACGCCCTATGTACAACCCTGGACCCTTGCCCGCATTCTTGTCTATGCAGTAGGTTTCTATTAGACATTCTAGCATAGGGAAGCTTGCAACTTCTAGTTAGGCCGGGAACGGAACTTCGATCATTGACAAAGCGGGTAGTCCTCAACTATTATACATTTAAACAATTATCTAAATATCGAAAGGTCGCCGATAACATGAATGAATCCTTCAAAGCGCTGGCCGACCCTACCCGCCGGCAAATCATCCGTCTGCTGCGCGACAAAGACCGGACCGCAGGGGAAATCGCGGAATTTTTCAACATGTCCAAACCGAGCATT
This sequence comes from Paenibacillus apii, assembly GCF_011043685.1. Taxonomy (NCBI): domain Bacteria; kingdom Bacillati; phylum Bacillota; class Bacilli; order Caryophanales; family Paenibacillaceae; genus Paenibacillus; species Paenibacillus apii. The sequence continues at coordinate 16,455 of NZ_JAAKGU010000014.1, forward strand.
TCCCATCATCTGAACGCGCTTAAAACTGCGGGACTCGTGCAGGACGAGAGGCAGGGCCAGTTTATCCGCTACACGCTGAATACCACCGTTCTGGATGAGGTGCTGAGCTGGCTGCTGGAGCTGACGGACGGCGCCCGGGACAAAAAAGGGAAGTAACCAAATCGGAGGGGTAACAATGGAAAATTTCAAATGGAAATGGCAGGACACTTTGGCCGTTGCGGTGGGTCTGCTTACGGTCGGCTTCGCGCTGGTCAACTATCACCGGCTGCCCGCGCAGCTTCCGGCGCATATCGGTGCATCGGGAGAGTTCGATGAATTTTGGAAAAAGAGTTCGGTTATTCTGCTGTTTGGCGGGCTTGGGGTGCTGCTGCCGGTATTGATGCAAATTACGCGTTCCCTTGATCCGAAAAAAGAGCGCTACACCAAATTCGAGAATGCCCATGCAATGATCCGCCTGGCTGTATCCCTGATCTTTGACTCCGTGCTGGCGGTTTCCGTCTTATACGGGCTTGGCATATCCCTGCAAGGCTCCAGAGTCGCCATTATTGTGCTCGGAGCGGCGCTGCTCGTCATCGGCAATTATATGCCGCAGGTTAAGGACAATTACTTCCTCGGCGTGAAGACGCCCTGGACGCTGGCCAGTCCGGAAGTGTGGCGCAGGACCCATCGTCTCGCAGGTGCGCTCTGGGCTGTGGCGGGCATCGTTATCATTATCAGCGCATTTCTTCCGGGAAAATGGTTCACCTATACCATGATCTCCGCGCTGTTGATTGCCGTCGTGATCCCGTGTATATACTCGTGGGCGGATTACCGCCGACTAAAGGCATAGGCGTCAGACCCACTGTGTTCCTCCTTCAGCCCTGAGGCTTCCCGCTTCAGGGCTTCCTTTCGTTCGTAAAGGGCGCGGGCCCCGGCTGTAAAATGGAAATTCCGGTCATTATGCCCGGCGTCTCCCGCTGTTTCACCCGCAAGCCAAACATACTGCTCCAGCAGTTCTTCTCCCATTTCCGCGCAGCGCAGCGCTTCTTTCGCGTCTCCCTCAGCCAGATAACGCTCACCCTTCGCCAACATTAAGCTTGCAGCTTCCGTTCGTTTAAGGGAATTAAACACATCCAGCCGCAGTCCCCGGTTCAGCCAATACAAGGCTTCTTCCGGAGTCCCTTTCTCCGCGACGGCTACGGCCTTGGCCCAGGTTAATGCAGGGTTTATCGGCGAATAGCGCAGGCCTGCCGCTAATATCTCCTCCCTCGACTCCGGCTCAACAAAAGCAGACAGGGCCAAGGCGCTCTTCGGAGACAACGGGCTCCAGGCGAGCGACCGTTCCAGCAGTGAAACCACCTCCGGCGTATGGCGCGCCGATACCGCCGCGCGGTACAGCGCTTCGCCCCGGTATGCGCGGAAAGAGAGGAGACAAAGCGCAAGCAGCAGGACGCAGATTCCGGTGGCCGCCAGCTTTCGGACAAGCATGTACAGGTTATGGCGGCCCGGTAAATATTTCATTGGCAAAGGCTTTGGGGTTAAAGATTTACCTCGTAAATGATTCGCAGGCTTAGGGTTCGCGGTTGAAGGCGTTGTGGACCGGCGACCGGCATGGAGAAGCTTTGCGGGGTACAGCTTTGCCGGAAAAACCGCTGCCGACCGAGTTAATGCGGATGGACGCCGGCCGGAAAGACCGTAGGCGGTGACAGCTTCAGCCCGGGCCAGCGCGGGCAGCCAGAACAGCAGCAGCCCAAACAGGCTGTAGCTCCAGTCGAAATCAACGGCGCCATGCAGGACGATAACCAGAAACGGAGACAAGAGCCGCCGGGAATGGGCGCTGATCAGCCAGCCCGCCGCCGCAAGACTGACGGCGGCGGCCGCCGTCCCGATGACTCCGGTGTTCAGGAGGAGATCGAGGTATCCGCTGTGCACCTGGCTGCCCACATAGGGGCGGGACTGGACAGCGAGCCAGGCGCTGCGCCAGGTCTCCCCGCCCCTGCCCAGCCAGGGCGCCTCCGCCGCGAACCGCACAGCGTCGCGGTACATCAGCTCGCGCGCGGCGACCGTCGAGGACGGTCCCGTTCCCCGCGCGCGCACGAGCGCAAGGACGGCGGCTCCGCACGCCGTCCAGCCCAGCGCCGCCAGCATGAGCGCGGCGGCGCGCCCCCGGCCGGCCGCATGCTGCGCGCGGCGGCCCAGCCACAGGCCGGCGGCCAGCGCGCCGGCCCAGAGCCCGGCCAGCAGCGGCAGGCCGGGCCAGGGAGCCGCGGGCAGGGCGGCCAGCCCGCGGCAGAGCAGCGCCGCCGCCGCAAGGGGGGCGGCGCCGGCGGCCAGCAGCGGCAGGGCGAGCCGCCGCTGCAGGGGCAGGGCGGCGGCCGCAGCGCAGGCCGCCGCCAGCCACGCGCCGCGCGACTCGCTGAGGAGCAGCGCGGCGGCGTACGGGAACAGCGGCGCCAGGCGAAGCAGCTCGCCGCGAAGTGGCCTTGCGGCCGGGGTGCCGCGGCCAACAGGCGCCAGATGGGTCGGCAGCGTCTCTCCGCCCCGCCCGCTGAAGCCCGGGCGGCCACTACTGGTCCGACCCGAAGGGAGGCCTTCCCCGTCCCGTGCCTTCCGGGCAAGCCCCCCGCCTCTCCGGCTAGAAAGCGCAGCGCCTCCGGCTTCGTTCTTCCGTCCGAGCGGCTCACTGGCAGAGCTCTGGGCAGCCGCGAACAGGCGCTCCAGCAAAAATACCGCCATCGCCGCGCCGAAGGCGTTCGGATACTGCAGCAGCCCGCCAAGCCTTGCGCCCGAGGCGCTGACTTCGGGCGAAGCGCTGTATAATACCGCGTACGGGATCGGCAGCGCCCCGAAGAAGGCCAGTAGTCCGCTCCAGCATAACACCATGCCCGCCGCATGCCATGCCGCCCAGAGGAGACGGCCTGCGCTGACACTGGATGCGGCCGTCCATACCAGGATAGCGAAGCTGGCGCTGCCGCTCCAGCGCAGCAGCTCGTTCATCGTGCCCTGCGCGGATAAAGGGCCTCTGATCCAGGCGGCCGCGTACAGAATGATCATCGCGGCGGGGCCGCCCAGCATTGCAGCCGTGGCCCAAAGCTCTTTCCTTGTCCGCCCGCTTCCTCGTTCCTTTGAGGGACTGCCCGGAATGTTCGGCTCCGCCCGCCGCAACCCGCCGGTATGCCGGAATCCACTCCGCCGCGTATCTCCCCCATAAAGCAGGCTGGCCGCGGCGGCTCCGCACAGCAAGAACCATATGGTTAGAACAGGATACCCATCCCCGGAGAAAAACAGTCCCCGCTTCAGACAGGCGGCTGCAACAAGCCCAGCCACCATCACCGCGCAAAGGTCTCTCAACTCTAACTTCACAGCGCGCCCATTGTACCCGCCGCTTTTTCGCATCGCCCTGTCTCCCAAATGATTAATTAGCATCATTCTTGCCGGTTTTTCCTGGAGGGAAACCTTTTGATCCGGTGCAGGCCCTACGCCAGAAAATAAACAGGAAAAACTCCATCTTATTCAAGGGGAAAACCTATATTTCAGAGATAAACGGGAATTCCTCCCTTTTATTTGGACTAATACCTCCTCCATCCCCATTTCCTCCGGAATAAACGGGAGAAATTCCATTTCATCCCCGGAAAAGAACTGATTTGTTGAAATTGAAGGGGAGCTTTTCCCTTTTAATTCCCAAGAACGCCGTATTTCCCATAGACGCTATTAATCATTGGGACGAAAAAGACAGTCCAAGCTTCCGCTTCAGATTGCGCCAAGTAATGGAGCCATGTAATTGCAGCCGCATAGCCTTTTTTTCTGCAAGAACTCTTGCAATCGTTGATAGGGAGTCGCTGGCCACAGAAAAAACGGGAGCCCTCCTATTCGGAAGACTGCCCGTTTCATAACCGGTTATTGGCTGATCGGAGGATATGATTCTTCGCCGGTTTCAATTGCTCTTTGACGTTTCCCCCGGAAGCAGATCGGCGCATGCGCGCTCCAGATAAGGCTTCGCGCCCAAAAAGTCCCGGAACGCCGCATACTCGCGCCATTTGGTGCCGCTGTCTCCGCCGCCGCTTTTGACCGCGCGAATCAAAATATTTTTGGGCGTATGCTCCATGTCGATAAATTCGAGCAGTTGGGTGCGGTAGCCCATCAGGTCCAGCAGCTTCGCCCGGATCGCGTCGGTCGCAAGCGCCGAGAAGCGCTCCTTGAGAATACCGTGCGACAGCAGCGGCTCCATGATTTCATTGTCAATCTGGGCGAACAGCTCATGCTGGCAGCAGGGAACCGACAGGATGACCGAGGCGCCCCAGCGGACCGCTTTTTCCAGCGCCGCATCGGTCGCGGTATCGCAGGCATGCAGCGTGACGACCATATCAACCCGGTCCAGCTCGTTGTAATCGGCAATGTCACCGACAAGAAAACGAAGCTTGTCATAGCCCAGCTTGTCCGCAAGAGCGCTGCAGTGCGCAATGACATCGGCTTTGAGATCAAGCCCGACAATGCTCAGCTCCCGTTTTTCCCGGATGGCCAAATAGTGATACAGCGCAAACGTCAGATACGATTTGCCGCAGCCGAAATCGACGATCGTCAGCGGCCTGCCCTGCGGCAGGGAAGTCAGCACGTCCTCGACCATCTCAAGAAACCGGTTGATCTGGCGGAACTTGTCGTATTTCTTGGCGAGCACTTTGCCGCTGTCGTTCATAATGCCAAGCTCGATCAGAAACGGCACCGGCTCGCCCTCCTCCAGCACATACTGCTTGCGCCGGTTATGGGAGAGGTCGGCGGCCGCTTTTTTCGTCGGAGGTTTGGTTAGGACTGTCGCTTTTTGCTTTTTGCTGATCAGCACCTGGTAATCCGCTTCCGCCGTACAGAGCAGTCCCTGCCGGAAAGTATCGCCCAGCAGCGATTCCAGCTCTTCCGCCGCTGAATCAGCAGAAATATTTCTATGCTCCACCTGAGTGCCGGTATAGTAAGCAAACTGGTAATGCAGTCCGTTTTTGAGCTGCACGGGCTTGACGCCTACTTTGGTATACGTGGCGCCTTCCTTTTTGCGCAGCTGGCTCAAGGTTCCCGTAATCAGGGTACGGTCTTCAATTATGCGTTCAATCAGAGTATTCAGGGATTCCACAATCATAACCCGCTTTCAAATAATAAAATGGAGCCAAGTCGTCTGGCGGCAGATACTTGATTCCTCCATGGATTCCGCTAGGGACGGGCATGGAACAATCCGCTAACCACCGTCACCGCTTGCCCGGTCAGAAAGACCTTGTCTTCGCTTAGTTTCAGCTTGAGGATACCGCCGCGGCGGGAGGCCTGATAAGCGGTCAGCTCCAAGCGCTTCAGCCTCTCCGCCCAGAAAGGGGTCAGAGCCGTATGCGCGGAGCCGGTTACCGGGTCCTCGTTCACGCCGATGCCCGGGGCAAAGAAACGGGAGACAAAGTCAATGCCCTCCCCGCCTCCTTCGGCGGTTACCGCAACGGCGCGGGGCGGCAGGCTCTTCAGCGCGGCAAAATCCGGGCTAAGGCTTCTTACGGCAGATTCGTCCCGGAGGCGGACCAGCGCGTTATCGGCATAGAAAAATACTTCCTTAATATCTCCCTCTTCCGTTCCCAGCGCGGCGCCCAGCCCCGGTATCGTCTCCGCCGGGATCAGCTCGTATGCGGGAAAGCAAAGCGTAATTCCGCCTTCGCTCTGCTCCGCTGTAAGCAGCCCGCTCAGCGTATGAAATTCCGCCCGCTTCTCGCGCGGAAGACGTCCGGTCTCCCAGAGGGTATGGGCGCTTGCGAGCGTGGCATGCCCGCACAGCTTCACCTCGGCCGCCGGGGTAAACCAGCGCAGCCGATACCCTCCGTTCTCCGGCCACAGAAACGCCGTTTCCGACAGATTCATTTCAGCAGCCGTCCGCGCCATGAACTCTTCCGAAGCCGGCTGTTCCAGCAGACAGACCGCGGCCGGATTGCCTCCAAAAGCATGCTCGGTAAAAGCATCGACGATATAAATGGGAACACTCATTATACACCCGTCTCCTTTGTCTGCCGGTTTAATTCGAGCCATTCCTGCCGGCCCTGTCTAACTTCGTCCAGAGGAAGATTGCCCCGTTCCAGCTCGCCGGGATCTTGCTTAAGCAGACGGTCATACAGCTCCTCGCCTTCCTTCGCGGTCACCTTCCCCTCCTCCAGCAGACGGTACAGCGAATCCTCAGCCTTGCCGTAACGCCCGATAGATTCCATATAGGACATAAGCAGCCGCTCGGTCTTTGCCGGAAGACGGTAAGCCTCCACATCCCGCAAGCAATCGTCAATCTCCTTCGGCAAGCCCAGCAGCTCGCGGTCGGCGCCGTGAAGCGCGGCGTACAGGTACAGGTGCAGCGCCTTCATCAGCCGGGGCAGCGTTTCGGGAAGATTGCCAGCAGATGCGTATATGCTTCCTTCTTCATACAGCAAGCGGGCCATCCCCTGAAGTTTGTCGGCCTCTATTCCTCCGCCAAGGCGGAATATCTCGATAATATCCTCCACGGACAGCGAATTCAGCAGCCGGGAGTTCAACCGGAAATGCTTGTTCAGCAGCTCGTCTACTTCCCATAACGCTTCAGTAGTCTTGCGCTCCTGTTTCAGAGTGAATACTTTGGCGATCATCCCCGTCATATCTTCAATCATCCGGACGATGTAATCCCTACGGAACATCTCTTTCGCCTCCTCCGTAGCATAGGTTCACGCCCTATCTTAAACCATTCCCCTGCGTAATTCCACCGCCCTGCCCAGCTAGTGGCGATAGTCCCGGTGCCGGACGCTGCAAATGAACGCATAACCATTCCTTTCCAATCCGGTGATTGACATTACGGTCCAGCTTCCATTAATCTGTAATCAAGATCGATCTGGATTCCAGATCGTACTGTTAATCAGATCAAAATGGTCAGGAGGCTCAACCTATGCGCGATAACTTGGTACCCGGCAAGCCGGAATCTGCCCTGCCCATCTCCGGCGAACAGGAGAAGCTGCTGCAGAGCGCGCTTCGCATTAAGATCATGCACGCGCTCGCAGGCGATCCCCTGACCTCGAAGCAGGTGGCCGAGAAATTGGGCAAGACGCCCGGCAATATTCACTACCATATTCAGAAGCTGTTCGAAGGCGGCCTGCTGGAGCTTGTGCGGACAGAAGCCGCAGGCGGTATTATGCAGAAGTTCTACCGCTCCAAGGCAACCTGGTTCCGCTCCCCGAGCTTCAGCGGATTCGGGTTCCGCAAGGAGGATACCGTAGAGCACTTCACAACAAGACTCAGCTTGTCCGAGGAGGAGTTGGCTCTTTTCCGGCAGGAGGTCATGCGGCTCATCGGTCAGTGGGAGGCCAAAGCGACTCATGGCGAGGAGTACGGGGTTGAAATGATTATCGGTCAGCTCCTTCACCCATCCGGTGACGGGAATGGAAACGGAGGTGACCAGCCATGATGCCTCTTGAATCGGATAAAGCCAAACCTTCTGCATCCAGTCCGCTGCAGAGGTTTGCGGCGCCTTTTTCGCAGTCGCGGGCATTTCCTTTTTTATGGCTCGGCCATCTGATTTCATTCCTGGGCAGCTCGATTACGATGGTCATTCTGCCGGTGCTTGTTTATTCGCTGACAGGATCCTCGGCCACCATGGGCATTGTCATGGCCGTGTATATGCTGCCCAATGTGCTGATGCTCCCTTTCGCCGGACATATTGTCGATCGGGTTGACCGGGTCAAAATCATGCTGCTCGCGGATATTCTGCGTTTTCTGATTATGGCCGCCACAGCCGTTCTGGCGCTTATGCATCTGCTGAGCATTCCCCTTCTTCTTGTGCTGGTGGGTGGCTACGGATTGCTGGACGGCCTGTTCCAGCCCGCCTATGCCGCCGTCCGCGCTTCTGTGTTCACGCCGGACATCCGTATCGCCGCCAACTCCTTGTCCCAAGTGACGACTCAGGCGGCCCGTCTGATCGGCCCCGCACTGGGCGGTCTGCTTATTACGCATTGGTCGGCGGGCTTTGGCTTCGGCATCGACGCTTTCACCTACCTGATCTCTATGGTCTGTATGCTGTATTTGCGGAAGGCGCTCGGGGGCCGGTCCCGGCTTGGCGAAACGGCGATCCGCCGCTCCAATCACTGGAAGGAGGATTTCAAGGAAGGACTCGCGATTTTGCGCGGTCATCCGTGGCTGTGGATCACGATTCTGGCTTTTTGTTTTATCAACATCTGCTTCACCGGGGTAACAAGCGTGCTGATTCCCTGGCTGTTCAAGGTGCATCACGGCTGGGAGCCATATCTGTACGGGCTTGCCGTAACCTTTTCGGGGGTGGGCGCCATTATTGCGGGCCTGCTGCTCGGCATGAGAAGCCAGTGGAACCATCGGGGGCTTATCGCTTACGGCGGCGCCCTGATCAGCGGACTCGCGCTGCTCTCGCTCAGCTTTGCAAAGACTCCCGGAGCCGCCATCGCGCTGTTCGCCCTAGAGGGCTTCGGCATCATGCTCTTTTCGATGATCTGGGAAATCAGCCTGCAGGATCTAGTGCCCCAGGAGGCGTTCGGACGCGTAGCGAGTCTGGATATGATGGGCTCCTTCGCGCTGCTGCCGGTCGGCTTTATTGTGGTAGGCTGGACGGCCGATTGGATCGGAGGCATTCCGACCATCGCCATCTTCTCTGGCCTTGGCATAGCCGCCATTCTTCTGGTGCTGTGCATTCCTTCCATCCGGCGGTTCCAGTGACAGGGGAGCGGTTATCCGGGGCGGATACGGGGATTCGGTGTATCGCATAATGACCCGGGCGGGATTGGGAGCAAATCATGCGTTGAACTAATTAGCGGGTACACGAAAAAGAGGGCATGCGCCCTCTTTTATTAATTATTTTACCAATACGGCGGCAAAATCCTTGATCACATCGGCAAGCTGCTCGGGTTCCTCGAACAGGCTCATATGGCCGGCCCGGACAATGACCGCCTTCGTTACGTTCGGTGTATCTGCCGTAAAAGTCTTCTCCAGCGGGACAAGGCCGTCCTTCTCTCCTCCCACAAGCAGCACCGGCAGCCCGCTTGCCGAGATTACATCGCGCCGGTCGGGACGTTTCCGCATGGCTAAAGCGGCTCCCACCGCGCCCTGAGGCGGCGTCTTATAGCCGATTTCCCGGGCCCGCTGCAGCAGCGCCGGCGAGGACTTCACCGTCTCGGGCGCGAACAGTCCAGGCACGAACCCGTCCACAAAGTCCGTAATGCCTTTCGACTGGATGACAGCAACAGCCTGGAGCCGCTTCTCCTTCGCTTCATCGCTGTCCGGATAGCCCGTGGAGTGGATCAGGCCGAAGGCATTGAGGCGCGACGCATATCGCTGCGCGAACGAAAGGGTGACATAACCGCCAAGCGAATGGCCCAGCAGCGTAACTTTGGGGATGTCCAGCGCATCCAGCAGAGTTAGAACGTCATCTGCCATTTGTTCAATGGTATAGGCGCCAAGCGGCGCATCGGAAGAACCGTGCCCGCGGAGATCGGGGGCAATAACGCGGTAGCTTCCCTGCAAAATCGGAATGACCTTCTCCCAATATTCCGAGCTGCCGCAGAAACCGTGAAGCAGAACAAGGACTTCACCCTGCCCTTGATCGCTGTAACAAATAGGAATTCCTTCACAACGCACCGTTTCCATGACAGCATCCTTCTTTCTTCTTATATGTACCTGACCGGTAATCTTTATTTAAGCTAAACGGGCAGGATTGAAACGCCTTCAACGGGAGATTCCGAAGCCCTCGGCGGCAGCCGCGGCAATCGTTCCGGCCATGCCCATCACCCGATGCAGCGGCGTTGTCTGAAGCGTCCGGTACGGCTTCGGTCCGTTCGCGTCCACGACGGCGGCCAAGCTGTAATGACCTACCGCCGGGAGAAGCCCTCCTACCGATTTGGCCGGATGCAGCGGTTCCATCGAAACGAAATAATGGCCGACGGCCGCGAGCGGACCAAGGCAGGCGTCAATGGCAATAACGACATGCTCCAAGGGAATTTCAGCAATTCTCTCCGTCAGGTTATTCGCATCACAGGGAGACGGCAGCGTGCCGATCACATGGGGAAATCCGTATTCGAGCAGCCGGCTTCCCGTAAGAGGACCGAGCGAATCTCCGGTGGACCGGTCGGTACCGACGCACAGGAAGGTCACTTCGCCCGGTGTATGCCGTTCGCGGATTTCACGAAAAAAAGCCGTCAGGCCGTCGGCAGCCATCTTTCTTTTTCCGCCCCCGGGCCCTTGTTCCCTGATTGCCATGCCCTGCATTCCCCCTTGTTCTTGAACTTTGGTTCCATCCATTTTACATGAAATTAATTTCGGGGACAAAATATAGTGTCTGCGGCGCCAATCGTGGTAAAATACATAGATTAATGCAAAAGAAAGGATGAACGCGAACATCATGGATTTGACGAAGCCGACAGAGGGCAATATTGAATATATGATCGAAGGCATCAAGACCAAGCTGAAAATGGCCAGCGCCGCCGCGATGCAGTCTTCCGCCTTCTCGCTGGACAAATATGAAGATATCCGGGACATCTACGAAGTCGTTATGGACAGCGAACGGCTCAGCATCGCCCAGGTGGAGGCTCTCGTCTCCGAGCTCGGACGCCTGCGGAAGTAGGAGCCTTTGATTAGGGAACAGGCCCCCTGTGATCGATCCGTGCAAACGGGGTTCGATGACAGGGGGCCTGTTTTTTACGTGTCAACCTTAAATATTTCGGACCTGTTGTCAAGGCAAATCGATTAAAATAAGCTCCGCGCCGCCGGTGCTCATTCCCTTAATCCTCAGCTCGCAGCATTTGCGGATACGGGCCGCATCGCCGGGCCGCAATTGGAAACGGCCGTCGGAGCAGCAGATTTCCGCATGTCCATCAATCAGGAACACATAGGTCCGCCGTTCCTCCTTCTGCGGATGGATGATCTCTCTGCCGGTCTCAAGTGTGGCCAAATAGACGACGGCATTCTCATGTATGGTCAGTGCGCCTTCGGCTCCATTCCCGGCAACTACCGGAAGGAGGGTGTTAAGTCTTGAATCCGGCGGAAAATACTTGGCGCCCCACTTGGGCGGAAGCCCCGCCCGATTCGGCAGCAGCCAAATCTGCAGGAAACGGACATTCTCCGTCCCGGACGGATTCGTCTCCGAATGGCTGATTCCCGTTCCCGCGCTCATCACCTGAACCGAGCCCGCCTGAAGATCGGCTTTGTTGCCAAGGTTATCCTCATGCCGCAGCGTCCCCGATACGACATACGTAATAATTTCCAGATCATGATGGGGATGCCTGTGCATGCCTTTCCCCGGCTTAAGCTCATTATCGTTATGGGCCAGCAAACAGCCGAAATGGGCGTTGCTTGGGTCGTCATAATCGGCAAAAGAAAAGCTGAACTCGCTGTGTATCCACTCTCTATTCGAAGTATGCCTTTCCGCGGAAGTCACCACTTTAATCATAATTACGCACCTCCAAAGATGTAAGAAGCTCCCCTCGGCTTTCGGCCGGGGCAAACCTTTGACTTCAGTAAACAGGCGCTTTAATTATGTATTTTTTACCCTTTCCGCGTCAGGCTCAATCACGCTTCCCTTTAGATAAGCTCAAGCTTGAACACCGTTTCCGCGCGGCCCACATGCATGCCCTCGTCATTCACAATTTCATTTGGGAAAGCGGCCTCCAGCTTGCTGATCGTCGCCCGGTTGCTGTACCCGATCTGCTCCAGAATGCTGCGAACAATGAGCCCCCACTCTTCCTCGGAGCCGTCCAGAATTTTAAAAGCAAATCCGAGACGCTCGTTCCGCAGTCCGAAGCAGTACACGCCCTTGAATCCGCCCTTGGCTACAATATTGTCGTCCTCCAGCAGCAGGGAATCGAGCCGCCCGTAACCGGCAACCATCTCCGGATGGGCATGCATGGACGAGGTAATCCGCTTAACGGCTTCTCTCGTCGCGATATCTTCGATCAGCTCGGGGCAGGAGAGCTTTAAATAAGCATGGGCCAGCGCGGTCAGAGGCAGCGCGAACACCGGCAGTCCGCAGCCGTCCGTTCCAAGGCTGATGTCTTTGGGGGACAGGCCCGCCATATAGGCGACCGTCTGGAGAACCTCCTGCTGAACCGGATGGTCCGGCTGCGCATAGCCTTCCAGCGGCAGCGCCTTGGATTTGCTGTAAGACAGCAGGCCCAGGTGCTTGCCGGAGCAGTTATGGTACAGCTTCCGCTTGCCCGCGCTGCGGATGGCTTCCTCGCGGCTGCCCTCGTCAAGCGGGTAGCTGGAAGCGCAGATCATGCAGCTTTCCGTGATGCCTGTCTTGGCCGAGATGCTCTCGAGCGCCTGAAGATGGTAATCCTCGCCGCGGTGCGAAGCGGTCATCAGGGCGATTTCGGCCGCGCTCAGACCGTACTTGCCGGCAATTCCGCCGCGGATGCCCGGGATCGCCTGCAGCGGCTTCGCCGAAGAACGGGTGAAGGACACAAAGCCGGGGTCCCCCGAGTAGCCTTTTAGCACCCCGTTCTCCCCCACCATTGCAATATGCCCGCTGTGGGCGCATTCCATCAGATTGGCCCGATACTCTTTTACCAAAACCGTCTCCATGCAGGTCTCTCCTCTTTCTCTATATGGTTTCCTATTATTAGTGAATCGAATTGAGCGTTTATGAATGCATCATTTTGAAAGAACTATATAATCTAGCATCGAAAAGACGCCGTTTGTAAAGGTTCAAAAAGGACGGTTTACTCTATATATTAACGCCTATTCACTCCGTTTCCTCCGTTATCCTTCTCCAATCTTTCCCGTACGCCGCCGCTGTTTCAGCGCATACACCCAAGTTTATATACGAAGTAAGATGAACTCATCGTACTACCGATTTCCAGGGTAAAGGAGGCGATCGTATGTGGGGGATCATCATCAGTATCATAATGGCAATCGTTATCGGCATTATCGGTGACGCTATCGCCGGAGGCGATATGCCCGGCGGGATCATCGGTTCGATGATTGCCGGATTTATCGGCGCTTGGGTGGGAGCATACTTATTCGGCAGTTTTGGCCCCGTGGTCGGTAATTTTGCCGTCATTCCGGCAATTATCGGTACGGCGCTGTTTATATTCCTGCTGGGTTTGATTTCCAGACTACTGCGACGCGCCGCCTGATTTTAGATTTACATTATTCTAATGAGGAGTGATTGTGATGAATAAAGCAGAAACAGAATATCCGGTACAGAGCGGCGGGACCTTTGCAAAAGGCATCTTAATCGGCGGCCTGCTCGGTGCGGCGGCGGCTCTCCTCTTTGCGCCCAAGCCGGGACGCGAAATACGGAGTGATTTGTCCGATAAGCTGAGCCTGGCGACTGATAAAACGAAAGAGCTTTCGGGCAAGGTCAGCGACAAGACCAAATCCATTGCTGCAACGGTTGGCGGAAAGGCGTCGGATCTGGCCAGCACCGTCTCGTCCAAAGCTTCCGATATCCTGTCAAGCGTCAGCGACAGCAAGAAGCAAATTGCCGCAACCTTGCAGGAAACCAGTAAGGATGTAGCCGATACCATCAGCTCCGCTTCCGCAGAGGTAAGCGAAGATGTCAAGGAGGCTTCCAAGGATGTAGCCGATCAGGCCAAAGACGCTTCCGAGGATGTCTCGAAGGAAGCAAAGGACGCCTCGAATGAGGTCAAAGCTTCCTATTAATCGACCTCTTATTAAGAAATGCGCGCATTTTAATAGTTTGACCATTTAAAGGCGCGGCCTGCTTCAAGCTTTTCACTTTATCTTTACTCCGCCAACAGCCAGCTGCGATCAGCTGGCTGTTGGCATGTATGGCGCCTCATTTCATGAACCGGAAGCGACGGCTTCCAATTCAAATAAAGCCAGTACGGCTGGAAGAAAGCAGGGGACTTTATGGGAAATCTGACTGGAAGAACGAAAACCTACGAAGTGGATGACCACCCGTTTGAACTCCGCCATGAAGTGAAGCGGCTGAATGCCAGGCTGGACAAAATCGCCGATTCGCTCGAGAAATCGGAATTCAAGGATATTCTGGAGAATTATACCGATCCCAAAAAGCGGATCATTACGAACCTCATGGCCGGCATTTCCCGCGGTCTGGGGCTGTCGCTCGGCACTTTCATCATTCTCGGTATTCTGGGCTACATTATTAGCCTGTTCGTCAATGTGCCGGTCATCGGCGAGTATCTGGCCGAGATTAAGAAGTACATTGACGCCAACAGCTAAAGCGTCCATGCCGCATACTCAGCCCGCCTGAGGCTTCCCCCACACTAATAAAGGGTATGTGCCTCCTTCTTGGGAGAAACACATACCCTTAATTAGTGAGGTTATCAGCTTGTCCATTCATATCAGTAAGAAGAATTGGACATAATCTGCTTCAGCTTCTCGGTCGCGCGCTTCTGAATACGCGAAACGCTCATCTGCGATACACCCAGCTTCTGAGCGATTGCCCGCTGGGACTGTCCTTCCTGGAAGGCCAGCAGCAGCACCTTCTGCTCCTGCTCCTTCAGCTGTCCAAGCGCCTGCTGAAGGTCCATGCGGCGCTCTACGGTGTCGTAGTCGTTCGCATCCGAGCTGATCAATTCGCCCAGCGTAGCGCCAGTCTCCTCTTGAGACAGCGGAGAATCGAGAGAAACGTAATGGTAGCATTCCCTGCCTGCGAGCACTTCGACCGTTTCCTCCACCGACAGATCCAGGTAGTTGGCGATTTCGCCCACGTCCGGAGAACGCTCCAGCTTGACGGTCAGCTCATCAATCGCCTGCTGAACCAATGCACCTTTTTCCTTGATGCGTCTCGGAACCTGTATGTACCAGGATTTATCGCGGAGAAAATTCTTCATATGCCCGATCATGCTCTTCATGGCATACGGCTCGAAAGGAATACCCAGACTGATATCGTACTGCTGCAGAAGGCGGATGAGAGCCATCTGGCCGACCTGATACAGGTCTTCATACAAGTCGGGGCGGTTGCGGGCGATCTTGCCTGCAGCCATTTTGACCATAGGTTCATATTTATGGATTAATGCGGTGGCAATATCATTATCCTTGGTCTGCTGATATTCCCAAATGAGAGAAACGGATTCGTCCATGGACTCTGGGGGAGTCACTTTATCATTCATACTCTCTCCTCGCTGAGATGTATTCTTTTGGTCAAAGTTACGACTGTCCCCTTCCCCGACTCGCTTATTACGTTTACCTCATCCATAAGCGCCTGCATCAGATAGAAGCCCAGACCCCCGACCTGAACATCGCTCAGTTCCTTGTCATGCAGGGTGATGCGTTCTCTGGATGCCACATTGTCAAAGCTCTCCCCCTCATCTTTGACAGTAATGGACAAAGCGTCCGCGCCTACTTCAAAGATCACATCGACAAATCCATCCTCCTGATCATAGGCGTAAAGAACGGAATTGTTGCAAGCCTCGGAAACGGCTACCTTCATATCTTCAATATCCTCGTACGAAAAACCCATCTTCGAAGCGATTCCGTACAAGTTGAGTCTGACAATATCGACATAATCCGCGCTGGCCGGCAATTGAAGTATCACTTTCTGTATATCATCACTCATTCTACGTTCGGTCCTTTCCTAGTGGGAATTCTCTTGGGAGGCAAAAAATTTGGCGATCCCTGTCATATCAAACAGCTTCTGAATTTGCGGCGGCACTTCCTCCACGGTGAATTTGACATCCATCCCGTGTCTTGCCTTGAGGATCGACAAGAGAATTCCGATTCCCGTACTGTCAATATACTTCAATTCTTTCATATTAATGGAAAGATCAAGCGCTGTATCTCCCACCAGCGGCTCCATAATCAGCCGGAAATCGGGAGCAACCGACAAATCCAGCTCTCCGCTTAAGTAGACAGTGCAGACACTGCCTTCGGTCTTGGTCGTAGCATGAAACTTCTCACTCTTATTTGTATTCATAGACATTCTCTCCTGATAAATGTTTTCTTTACCAATAACCCTTAAGGCATGGTGTTGAAACAAAAAAATCGGTCTTCATTCCCTGGTAACCGCTGGATCAGGCGGGATTATACGTGGTATCCCGGTCGTGATCCAGGCTCTCCTCGCCGGAATAGCGGGATAAAATCTGTTTGATACTGCTCAGCTTGAGCGGCTTGCTGATATAATCGTTCATGCCGGCGGCCAGGCAGCGGCTCTGAATGCCGTCCATGACATTGGCCGTCATGGCGATAATAACGGGAGATCCGAATTCCCGCTTGTGTCTGCGGCGAATCTCCCGCGTAGCCGCAAGTCCGTCCATTCTGGGCATCTGGAGGTCCATAAATATCAGATGGTACGGACGGGACAGCGCCATGTCCGCCGCTTGACGGCCGTCCTCGGCTACGTCCGCCTTCACGCCCAGTTTCTCCAGCATGCTGATCATCAGCTTCTGATTGATGGGATGATCTTCGACGATAAGCACTTTGCCTTCCCCTTCGCCTTTGCTTTCCTTGCGAAGCGGGACTTCGGTCTCTTTCTTCTCCGGCTGGCCGCCTCCGCCCGGGTCATCCTCCGGGAGTCCCGCCACAATCGTGAACACGAAGGCGGCCCCTTTCTCTTCCATGTATTCCACCCGGATTTCGCCTCCCATCATGCCTACCAGCGATTTGCAGATGGCAAGGCCAAGGCCGGTGCCTCCATACTTCCGGGTCATCGATGAATCAAGCTGGGAGAAGGGCTGAAACAGACGGTCGCGCTTATCCGGCGAGATACCGATACCGGTATCCTTGACCGTAAATTCGACAACAATCTCGTTATTTCCTCTCTTTGTGCCGGAAACGACTAAATAAACCCCGCCCTGATTGGTGAACTTAACCGCATTCGACACCAGATTCATGAGCACCTGGCGAAGGCGGGCCATATCCCCGTACAGCACCTCCGGCAGCGTGTGGTCGATAAAATAGGCCAGCTCCAGATTCTTCTTACCCGCTTCAGCCGAGAACAGGCTGAAGACCTCCTGAATGCAGGTCCGCAGCTCAAACAGCTGGACTTCCATTTCCATTTTGCCGGATTCCATCTTGGTGAAATCCAGAATATCGTTAATGACGGTGACGAGCGTGTCCGCGCTCCTGCGGATGATTTCCGCGTACTCCTGCTGCTCCTTCGTAAGCGGAGTTTCCATCAGCAGGTCGATCATCCCTACGACCCCGTTCATCGGTGTTCGTATTTCATGGCTCATCATGGCCAAAAATTCGGTCTTTGCCCTCGCGGCGCTTTCCGCCTCTTCCTTCGCCTTGATTAGCTCCTGGTTGATCCGCTCCAATTCCTGCGTCTTCTGCTGCAGCAGCATCGACTGGGTCTGGTGCTTCTTGGTCGTCAGGAACATGTCTACAAAGGCTTCGATCTTCGATTTCAGAATTTGCGGGATAAACGGTTTAACCATATAGTCAATGGCCCCGGCGGAATATCCGGCGAACAGATGCTCCGCTTCCTTGCTGTTGGCCGAAATAAAAATAATCGGAATCTCCTTCGTCTTGTCCCTTGATTTGATCAGCTTCGCGGTCTCAATCCCGTCCATTCCCGGCATCTGAACATCAAGAACGATAACGGCGAATTCATGCCTCAGCAGGCATCTGAGCGCCTCTTCCCCGGAGTTTGCCTTAACCAGTTTGTATTGCTGGCTTTCAAGGACCGCCTCAAGCGCCAGCAAGTTTTCCGGACGGTCGTCTACCAGCAGGATATGAATCGGTTCTTGAACCCCCATAAGCCCCTCCTAAAGACGTCATTTGACTTTACGATAGATTTTCTCCACTCGGTCCAGGGGTTCGTAGCAATCGCTGTACCTGGTAAAATGAATGGATTCCTTCGCTCCGAGGACCAGCACACCGAACCGGCTGAGGCTCTCGCAGAATAATCCGTGGACGTGATCCCGAAGCTCATCGTTAAAGTAAATCATTACATTTCGACAAAATATGACATTAAATTCATTGAATGAAGTATCGGTCGCCAGGTTATGCTCGGCAAAAATAATATTTTTGCGCAAGTCAGGCTGAAAGATGACCGAATTGTATTTCGCCGTATAATACTTGGAGAAGGCATGCTTCCCGCCCGCTTCCAGGTAATTTTTGGTATACTGCTTCATCTTGCTGATTTCGTAGACGCCTTCCTTGGCCTGTTGAAGCGAACGATTATTCATATCCGTGGCGTAAATGCGCGCCTTCTCGTACAGGCCCTCCTCCTGGAGCAGGATCGCCATGGAGTAGACCTCTTCACCCGTGGAGCAGCCGGCATGCCAGATACGGATATACGGGTAGGTCCTCAGGAGAGGAACGACCTTCTGGCGAAACGTCAGAAACAGGCCGGGGTCCCGAAACATTTCCGTAACCGGTATGGACAGGCTGTAGATGAGCCGCTCAAAGCAGGTCCGGTCATGAAGCACCTTCTCCTGCAGCGCGGAGATGCTGGGAAGGTTCTCCGCATGAACATGATGCCAGATACGCCTCTTGATAGAAGGCAGTGCGTAATTCCTGAAATCATATCCATACAGGCGGTGGATGCCAGTGAGCAGAAGCTCGATTTCAATACTTTCCAACTCATTCTTGTTAGGCCCTGCAAGGGACAGTTCGTCGCTTCCTTGTTCTGTTGCTGCCATAGTTATCCCGGCTCCCTTGCGATCGCCGCCCTTGTGGGAACGGCTGTAATTATGTCTGTAAGAGTATTACCCCAAATCAGGAATTACGAATACAACCATACCCTCATTAGCGAAAGAAGCTGATCCGTATCGATCGGTTTCTTCAGGTAATCCGAAGCGCCCGCCTCAATGCATTTGGCCCGGTCTTCTTTCATCGCTTTGGCGGTAAGCGCAATGATCGGCAGCTTGGCGAACTGCGGGATATCCCGAATCCGCCGCATGGCTTCGTATCCATCCATCTCCGGCATCATCATATCCATCAGCACGAGATCGAATTCCGGCTGGTTCTTGAGCATTTCCAGCGCTTCCCTGCCGTTCTCCGCGAACTTCACTTCCATCTGGTACCCTTCCAGCATGCTGGAGAGCGCAAAGACATTGCGGATATCGTCGTCGACGAGCAGTATCTTTTTGCCTTCGAACAGTTCTTCTTTATTATGAAGCCTCTGCAAAATCTTGCGCTTGTCCTCCGGCAGATTCGCTTCGACCCGGTGCAGGAACAGCGTCGTTTCGTCAAGCAGCCGTTCCGGCGAGCGAACGTCCTTGATGATGATGGACTCCGCATATTTGCGCAGCCGGGTCTCCTCCTTGCTGTCCAGATCCTTGCCGGTATAGATGATGATCGGCAGGTCATTCAGCTCCTCGTCGTCGCGGATATGATCCAGCAGCTCGAAGCCGTCCATATCACCCAGCACGAGGTCGAGAACCATGCAGTCGTATTTCCGCTTGCGCAGCTCATCCAGAGCTTCCCCTCCGGTTGAGACGGCGGTAATGGCCACATCATCGTGGCCGATCAGCTCTATAATGGAGCGCCGCTGGATTTCGTCGTCTTCTACGATCAGGAGATGCTTGAGACTGCTCTCCGTGTACGATTCGATCTGCGTAAACGCCCGTTCCAGCGCTTCCCGGGTGGAGGGCTTTCTCAAATAGGCGATTGCGCCCATCATCAGCCCCTGCTTGATTTCATCGCCCACTGAAATCACATGCACCGGAATATGCCGGGTCTTGGCTTCATTCTTCAGCTCCCTGAGAATCGACCAGCCGTCCATTACGGGAAGCTGTATGTCAAGAATAATCGCATCGGGCAAATAAGAACGGGCCATTTGCAGCCCGGTGTCCCCCCGCAGCGCGACCAGCGTCTTGAAGCCGCGGCTTCGGGCCATATCGACCAGAATATGGGCGAACTTGTCATCGTCCTCAATAATCAGTAGCACCTTGTCGCTGGAAGACAGATCCTCGCGGTCATCGGCAAACGGTGCTCCCCGCATTTCCGGCGTTTCCGGTTCCCTAATCGGCCTGGACTCGGATTCGGCGGCAGAGGGCAGATAGCCGATCGCAGGGCTTGGCACGCGGGCTTCACCGGCCGCCGCTTGCTGCGCTCCCGGCAGCAGAGTGTAATTGATGACAACAGGCAGGTACAGTGTAAATTCGCTGCCTTCGCCCTCCCGGGACTCCAGCACAATGCCTCCGCCCATTAAGCGCGACAGCTCGCGGCTGATGGACAGGCCAAGACCGGTGCCGCCGTATTTGCGGCTGGTCGTTCCATCCGCCTGCTGAAACGCCTCGAATACCAAATCCTTTTTGTCCTCCGGTATGCCGATGCCGCTGTCCTTGACGCTTATAGCCATGTATTCCCGGTCCAGCGGCAGATACACCGGCAGAGACTTCTCGCTTGCGCGGCTGACCGAGAACTCCACAAAGCCTTTATTCGTAAACTTGAAGGCATTGGACAGAAGATTGCGGAGCACCTGCTTCAGCCTGTAACCGTCGGTTACAATATGATCCGGCAGCGGCTCGTTGAAGGATAAACGCAGAGAAAGGCCCTTCTTCTGGGCCACAGGGGCAAAGTTCTGCTTCACGAACGTTTTCAGATCCGTGAGGGCGACTTTCTCGCGGTTCAGCTCCATCTTGCCCGCGTCCGCCTTCGATAAATCGAGAATTTCATCAATCATCTTCAGCAGATCTGATCCCGACGTGTAGATGGTCTGGGAGAATTCCACCTGCTTATCCGTCAGATTGCCTTCCTTGTTCTCCATCAGAAGCTGGGACAGGATAAGCAGGCTGTTCAGCGGAGTCCGCAGCTCGTGGGACATATTGGCCATGAACTCGGATTTGTACCTGCTCGTAACGGTCAACTGCATGGCCTGCCTCTCCAATTGGACCCGGGCGCTCTCAATCTCATCCTTTTGCTCCTCAATGAGCCCAACCTGTTCCTCCAGCGAGCGCGTCTTGGCTACCAATTCGCTGTTGTAATGCTCCAGCTCTTCCTGCTGGCGCTGCAGCAGCTCTTCGGAACGCTTGAGAGCCTCCGTCTGCTCTTCCAGGTTCTCATTGGAACGTCTAAGCTCCTCCTGCTGGGACTGCAGCTCTTCGGATTGGCACTGCAGCTCTTCCGTGAGAGCCTGCGATTCCCGCAGCAGCTCCTCAACCACCAGACGATGCGTCGTATTATTAACGATTGCCGCCAAATTCACGGCAAGCTGCTCCAGCAGCTCGTAATGCAGCTCCGAAAACGGCTTGAACGAGGCAAATTCCATAACGCCCAGCAGTTCCTCGTTGAATAGAAGCGGGTAAATCGCAATATTGCCCGGAGCCGAGCTTCCAAAGCCTGAAGCAACCTTGAGATAATCTTCGGGTGCGCTTTCCAGCCGGATCGGCTTTCGGTCCAGCGCGCATTGGCCGACAAGGCCGCTTCCAAGGTCGAAGCCGTCCCTGGGCTTGCTCTCGTCAAAAGCATATGCCCCGTAGATCCCGAGCCTGTCCGGATGGTTCTTCTCTCTCAGATACACCGCGCTGAACTGCGCTCCGACAACGGGTGCGAACTCGCTCACGAAGGTCTGCGAAATCTCGGCCAGCGAGTTCACACCGCGCAGGAGCTCGGTAGTCCGCGCCACATTGGCGTTAAGCCAGGCGTGCTCCTGTTGTTCCTGGATATAGCGGGCTTCCCTGTCCTGCTTCTCCTCGATCTCTTTCGCCATAACCTGAAAAGCACGGGAGACCCCGCCGAACTCATCCTTCGAGGTCACTTTTATCTTGCGGATTTCTTGCATATTCCCGCCGCCGACGCTTCGGATCATCATGGAGACGGTAGCCAGTCCCCTTGTGATGCTGGGAAGCACCCACAAGATGACGCCAAGTCCAAGCAGCAGACCTGCGGCTATCTCCATCGCAACGATTTGAGTGGAGCTCTGATAGCTGCTCTTGGCATTATTGATTTCCTCATTGATCTTGAAATTCTCATAATCGGCCAGATTGTTCAGGCTCGCCAGCACCTCGTTCTGAATACTCGTTCCGAACGCGTTGCGGTAGGCGGTCGCCCCCTCCCTATCCCCTTTGGCCAACAGCGTCAGCACGCTTTCCTGGTATGAAAAATAGGCCTCGGTCGACTTTTCAATGCGCGCGAACATCTGCTGCTCTTCCGCGGTTTTGTTCGCTGCATTCATCAGGGCCGTATATCCCGCGGATCTGGCTTTGCTCCGTCCGATCTCATTGCGCTGAACATCCATATCCACATCGGGATTCAGCAAAATGGTCGCCAGAATACGGGCCATGTCATTGACTTCGCCGCGCATGCCGGCCGAGGCTTGAATTTTCTTGTAGCGGTCCTGATAAATGCTGTCAAGCTGTTTATTCGTATAATGAAGCCGGTCATATCCAACCAGCGCCAGCGTTAGCATGATGACCATAAGCGCGCTGAAGCCGATCAGCAGCTTGGCTTTGATCTTCATCGGTTATTCTTTTCCCTTCTTGAGTGAAATCCACACAAGGCATTTATCGTCGTCGCGCTCACCCGGAGGCGCCCCATCGAAGAAAGCGGCCCGCATCGGCTGTTCCCGCCACTCATGCCCCCCGTCCAGTTGACGGATCAGATATTCCAGCTGCTCCTCGTGGTCTCCGTCGACCATTTCCAGGAGCCCGTCGGTATAGAGCGCCAGGTGGCCTTCCCGCTCATAGCTGACGCTCTGCGGCGTGGCTTCAATCCGGTCGAACAAGCCTACAGGATGGCAGTTGGTCTCGAGCATGAGCGGTTCCCGGGCATCGCCTTCGAAGAACAGGGCCGGCGGATGACCCGCATTGATATAGTCAATACGCCGCAGTCTGGTATCGATTACCATATATATAGCCGTAAAATAGTATTGTACAAGCTGCTTCTCAATATAAAGCTGGTTGAAGCGCCGATTCAGCTCCTGTACGACCTTCTCCGGCTCGACGTAAGTCGTCACCGTATCCTTGAGTACAGAGGCAATGAACATGCAGAACAGCGAAGAAGAAATGCCGTGCCCCATCATATCCAGCAGGATGACGGCGTACCGCCCTTCGCCCAGGTCATACCAGGCGTATAAATCTCCGGCCAGCTCGAAGGAAGGCTGGTAAATGGCATGCACCTCAAGCTCTTCTTTTACCAGCGGCAGGCTGAGCACCGCATTTTGCACAAGCGCCGCCAGCTTCAGTTCATCCTGTATCCGCTGGTCCCGCTCCTTGTGCCAGTCCTTCTCGGCTTTGAGTCTCAGCGCCAACCGGATTCTCGCCATGAGCTCGACCTTGTTGATCGGCTTGGTCACATAATCGACCGCGCCGGCGTCCAGGGCCTCGGCCAGCTTTTTGGAGTCGCCCACGGCGGTTACCATAATAATGGGTATATCCTTCAAATGCTCGTACCGCTGCACGATCCGACAGGCCTCGATGCCATCCATCTCCGGCATCATCATGTCCAGCAGAATCAAATCAACGTCGGAGTGCTTGGGTCTGAGCTCACTGTTATTCTCACGGCTGATCCCGATCATCTCCAGCATTTCTATAGCGGAAGAAGCCGTAACCAGATTGCGGTACCCCTCTTTTTTCAGAATTTCGCGGATAATGATAATATTGGTGGGATTATCGTCTACGATTAAAATCTTCATCACTTCACCTCGCACAGTTTCATGTTTCGACCGAAAATGCCAAAAAGCGCATAATTCTATCTTACGACACTTAGCCTGATATTTTCCATCCGCAAGATTTGTTGAGGCGGCCTTTTCTTTCCTAAGTCAGGAAAATTAAAGAACATTTCTTCAACAAAGTAACCTCCAGCTCCACTGGCTAAAGTGGGACTGGAGGTTACGTTATTGGACTATGAATCGTTACCGATCAGAGTTCGGCGCTCATGCGGATGTTTTTTTGGCGACAACGAGCACTTTGCCCAAATCAAGCTCTCTCTCGAAAAAGTCAGCCTCCGCTTCGCTAAACCCGAGCGAGGTAATCTTGGAGCGAAGCTCGTCGCCGCGCGAGCGGAACATATTCGCCAACGTACCGAACAATCCCTCTTCACTAAGCCCGACTTCATTGCTGTCCGCAGCCTCCGCGATCCGTTCTTCCCGGTCCCGGTCATGGCTAATAACGTACAAATCTTCCTTCATATACCCGCTGTCCCGCAACCGGTTCACTTCTTCAATGGCCTGTACACCATTCTCCAACACCTTAGCATAGGCATGTGCACCGACAGAATCCATGATCTCACTCTCCTTAGCGCGAAATTCATCATTTCTTACAAGGCAGTAACGGCAAAGACAACTATATCTTAATAAACCTGTCGTTTCCGGTTGAAACGGCTCACGACGAATATTCGTCAAACAAATCAATTCCATCCCATTCCCCGGTCTTCTGGCTCCGGTAGATTTTAAGGGCCGTGCTTCCCCTCATGTACACGTCGCCATCTTCCGCCACGAAATCCGGAGAGCCGAGCGTCTCCTGCAGCGTATCGTGAACGGGATCGATCCCGATCCCGTTAAGCCGCAGCCCGTAATCCCGGGCCTGCTGCGGGCTGACATGCACATACACCACAACCCCGTCCGAGACGCCGGCCGACATATCCGCATAGCGATACTCCAGGCTGTCCTGCCAAGGATCGGGAACGATACTCAGCGGCTGGCCTTTACGCGCCGTTAGCTCTTCCTCCGAGGAATACAGCGACACTCCGGCCAGCGAGTCAAAGCTGCGGAAGAACTTATCCTCGCTATCCCCGGTTTCTTGTGCTGCGTTATGGGCTGCCAGCACCGCCTGGTACCCGAATCCGAAACCGTCAGTGTTCATTGGCGCATTCGGGGCAGACGAATCCGCAGCAAAAAGAGGGGAAAGAAGACCGAACAGAAGAATCCATACATTCATATGATTGCCCCGCCTTTCCAGTCTGCATTTCGGCTGCTCTTATCTGCCGGCCGAAATCATTTGCGGTATTTTTGCCAAAGGCCCGCCGCCACGTCGACACCCTTCAGGATAGCCTGGACTCTTCCTTTCTTGCTGTTTGCCGCTTTATAGGAATTCACCGTGCGTTCTTCGGCCGGGGTCATCGGCGCGCTGTCGATTGACACAAGCTCCGATTTTTCTCTCAGCTCCCGGTTTTTGCGGAATTTCTCAATCACCGTTACCGAGACCTGCTTGGCGGTCAGCGTCAGCTCGCTCAGCACCTCTCCCAGATTTTGCACCGAATCCATGATGGGATCGATCTTCCCGATTTTGCTCTGCACATCCGCCGTAATATCGTTGGCATGCCTCACGGTTGTCTTCACTTCATATGTCAGTTCATCAACCGTCTTCTGGACCTCCTGAAGCGTCTGGCTCACTTTATCGAGAGAGTCCTTGGCGGAATTCAAAGTTTTGATTAAAAAGAAGACGAGAACTGCGAATGCGACGGCAATAAGCGCTACGCTTAGGCTAATTATCATGAGTACAAGCTCCTTCCGGTTCGAAATGGTTGCAGCTTCAGCCTGCCTTAATATTGCATAGTTACCCCTAGGTTTCATGGGCGAAACAACCGTTCGGCCGCTCGCCTTCGGGCTTTCCCATTCCCGGTTTTCGCGGTGTTTCAACGCCCCCTGCCCGGCTTTTAACATTTGACTGCCACACCATGATTCATCCTTTTTCTCTTCACAGGGCGAAGTGGCCGGTCAATGTATGTGTATGCGCCCAATTTGAAAAAAGGGCATAACCGCCCCCTGAGCAAAAAATAAGTCCGGGATATCTCCCCCACACGAGAGAGAAGTCCCGGACTTATTTCCATTTCAGCAGCAGTTGAAGCAGATCATTCCAGTTAACGGCAAACGAGATGCGCATGCCGCTGCCCAGCAGCTCGATTCTTTCCACCTCGACCATAAACGGCATATGCTCCCTCAGAGGAACCGTAATCTGCGGAATCGGCAATGCGCCTTCCGGCAGCTTCCGGCCGCGGATCGAAGTATAGTCATTGTGCAGCGTAATCATTCCCCCCGCCCCCGTTGAAACCTCCATCGTCATGCCGAATTCTGCGCCGAACGGCACAGGGCCGGCCATCCCGTTAATATCCGCGGTCAGGCGGTCCCCGCTCTGCCGGAATTTCGCCCCGGTAATCCGGACAAAGGTTGAAGGATGTTCGGCGAGATAGTCATTCAGCCCTTTTTTGAACAGATTGTTCAGTTCGTCTTCGGTCAGCGTCAGAACGGGTCTTCTCTCCTTCGCCATCTGAAGCAGCTGCGGCTCAAGGTCCAGACGGTCGTAGGACAAATCCAGCTTCTCCTCCGGCTTGACGTACCAGACGGTGGCCGCTCCCGCAAGCAGCAGGACGAGCGCGAAGCCGGCAAACAGCCGAAGCCAAATTCTGCGCGGTGTTCTAGTGTTACTCGAACGAGGAGGCATAACGCATCCCCCCTTCCTTATGCTCCGATTCTTATGCTGGTTCATGAGGTCCGCATTTGTTTACTAGGATATTGACGCACCGACTACCGGATAATTCCGGTGAGAACAACATCTAAGGGAGGAATTGAATATGAAAAAGATCACCACTATTGCAGCAGCTATCGGTTTAACGGCTTCCATCGCCGCCACCGCTTCAGCTGACCAAGTAACGGGAACGGCCTCGCTGGCCACCGCCACCTCAAGCACCTACGGCAGCACCGTTACCACGGCAACCTACAGCGGTACCGCTACCTCAAGCACATACGGCAGCAATACGGTGATTGAACCGGTAATTACACCGGAGGATCTCAAACCGTCTACGCCGTTGATCATCCTGACCCGTGTTACCCCGTTCTATTTCTCTAACGGTTCCGTCATGAAGCCAGCCGGCATGCTTAGTCCGCAGGCGGTCGATACGACCGGACAAATGATAACCGATGCTCTCGGCAATGAATGGAGAGAGGTCTATACCTGGCTGGGCCTGGCCTGGATCAAGGTTCCCAATACCGCTTATGTAATCATGCCTTAAGATCACCTTCGAACGCAAATGCAGTGATATCATTCCGGCCGGCATTTCACAGCCTTCACTCATCAGTGCTGGATGATATTCACCTTACGGCCCTGTCAATCGGGATACCGTCATTCAAAATATACATATTGCAAAAGGAAATCATTCTATCTATGAACCTTATTTGTCCACGAGAAAGGGGCGCCTTCAAAGCGATATTCGCATCGCCGAAGGCACCCCTTTCTTCTTGTGTGCTGTACCCGTCACATACATACTGCTGTCGCTTCGCCTTGAATCAGGCTGTATAATCAGTGGACGACCGAGCCTCCGAAGAGAAAACGGCTGGTCCAAGAAGCGCTTAATTTATCCACTCTGACGCCCCCGGAAGATATGGAATACGTATGCAGAATCTGCCCGTCCCCCAAGTAGAGAGCGACATGCGTAATCCTCTGCGCCGACTTGTCGATTCCGGCATACGCCGCCGGCGAGCTTCCTCTGTAGCTCATAAAAAACATCAGATCGCCGCGCTTTAGGTTCGATATATCCGTTACAGCCGAGCTGTTCTGCTTCACCCAGCCGCCCTGCTGCCTGGAGTCGGCCGGAAGCTTGATATTCATCCCTTCCAGATAAATCTGGCGGATAAAATCCGAACAGTCGAAGGTGGATGTGTCGCTGCGGCTTGATCCGAATTCATAAGGCGTGCCGAGATAGGCCATCCCTTTTGCAATGACGGCTTCAATGGTCTGCGACGTCACTGGGATTGGCGCAGGCGCAAGCACGGGAGCAACCGGCGAAGGCTGAGGGGTAGCGCCCGCTCCAGTCATTGCGATATATCTGCCCTGGGAACTGCAATAGCCGATTTCCCCATCCGCGGTGCGGACCTTGTAGAAATAGGCGTTCGTCTTCTCCAGAACCGTTA
This sequence comes from Paenibacillus apii, assembly GCF_011043685.1. NCBI lineage: Bacteria > Bacillati > Bacillota > Bacilli > Caryophanales > Paenibacillaceae > Paenibacillus > Paenibacillus apii. The sequence goes on from NZ_JAAKGU010000014.1 coordinate 44,146, forward strand.
CCGTCTCCCCTTCTTTCAAATAGGAAAGCACGCTGCTGCTTACCGATGGCGCGGTGCGAAGCCGGACTGTGGACTGGATAACGGCCGTCTGCGCCGCCGAAGCCGACAGAACCTCGGATGCGCGGGCGGTCTGGACGCCAAACTCTCCAGAAGAAGCGTAAAATGCGGTCGATAAAAATAACGCGGCAACAAGCTGCTTGGTTAATTTGTTCATACCGTTCCCCCGAATGGCTATGATGAGAAATCAACAAGGGTGGCGCCGCCGTTATTGTTTTCTGCACTCATTATAGGCTCACAAGGATATGGGAACATGCACCAAATTTCACAAATAGCCATGCCAATTCATGGTAATTAGCGGGTCTATAGTCTTGAATCCTACTTATATTTGGTGGAAATTACAGCTAATTAGGAAAATTCACACTGTCAGCTTTTGGGTTCGACATGGACATGCACACTCATGATATTGTGCTTCCTGTGCATGCGCTCCTCAATGGAGTCACTGATTTCATGACCTTCCATTACAGTTAAATCGGCATCGACTTCCACGACGACATCCACCAGCACCTGATTTCCGTGAATCCGCGCTTTCACATCCTTGATGCCCTCCACGCCCGGAATCCGTTCAATTGTGCTGCGCAAATCCAGCAGCCGGTTCTCGTCAAATCCGTCCGTCAGATGGTAGGTGGAGTCGCGAAAAATCTCCCAGGCCGTTCTGCAGATCAGCAGGCCGACCGCGAAAGCCGCAACCGGGTCCATCCAGGGAAGCCCGAACTGGGCGCCGACAATGCCGACGGCCGCTCCAATACTGACGATGGCATCCGAAAAATTGTCCTTGGCCGCCGCCATGAGCGCGTTGTTGTTAATCTTGAGGGCAAGCCGGCGGTTGTAATAATACACTCCGAGCATCGCCAAGGCACTCACCACCGCAACCCCGGCGGACCACAATTCCGGAGCGGTCTCCTTTCTTTCGAACAGGGTGCGCACCGCTTCTATGATGACCTGAATGCCGACCATCGCCATGATGAAAGAAGCTACCAGCGCGGCTACTGTCTCCGCCCGAAAATGTCCATAAGCATGATCCGAATCGGGAGGCTTGCGCGATATGCGCAGGCCGATCAGCACGGCCACGGAAGCGACAATATCGGTCAGGTTATTGAAGCCGTCCGCGAGCAGCGCGCTGGAAGCGAACAGATATCCGCAGATCAGCTTGAAGGTCGACAGGATCAGATAGGCCGCTATACTGATCATCGCACCCCGCTCACCTTTGCGTATATCCTCATAAATATCAACCAATGCCGCCACTCCTTTTTAAAATATAACAAAGTATACATTTTCCAGTGCCACTCTATCCTAGCAAAGCGCATCCCAGTGGGTCCAGAGCAACAGTGTTGCCCTGCCGCAAAGCTCGCCTCGCATAGAGAAGCTTCAATCAAAGACGCTATAACTATTCTTGCCCTTGTCGGCGTTTTCAAAAACCATTAAAATATTCTCATTACAAGCTTCAAGGAGGATTAACGCAAATGACCGAGAGCAGCGACAAGCCCAAAATCAATCTCGCCGATGCCATCCGGCAAAAGCTCGAGCAGAAGAAGCAGCAGAACAACTCCAAACCGGGCGGTTTTCAAGCCGGCGCAGCCAAGACGTTTAAAACCCAGAACAACAAAAAACCGAATAACCAGCGCCGCCGCACCGGCGGGTCCTGACCGGACAGACTGACGATGATCATTGATCTGACCCAGCCTATTCGGGACGGGCTACCGGCCTATCCGGGCGATCCTGAAACCAGGCTTGCCAGGTCCGCCGAATATCGCCGGGACGGCTACAACAACTATTTGCTGACCATCGGCATGCACTCGGGAACCCATATCGACGGACATATGCATATGACGGACTGCACGGAGTACATCAATGAATATCCGCTGGATGTCTTTATCGGCGAAGGCTGTCTGCTGGATGCGTGCGGCAACGGAAGGATCGGGAACAAACCGGAGTATGAGCAGGCCGTCTCCGAAGGGCAAATTGTTCTCGTCCATACCGGCCACGGAGCACATTTCGGAGAGCCTGATTACTACACGGACCACCCGGTGCTTACGCTTGAATTCGCGGAAATGCTGATCCGCAGCAAGGTTAAAATGATCGGGGTCGACACCCCTTCGGTCGAACAATATCCGTTTGACATCCATCGGCTGCTGTTCAGGCATAAAATCCCGATTATCGAAAATCTGGCCAATCTCCATCTGCTTCGCGGGATACCGCGTTTTGAAATCATTGCCCTCCCGCTCAATATCGATGCCGATTCCTCGATTGCCCGGGTCATCGCCCGTACGATCTCGTAAGCAAGAAGCCGGGGCGGCTTACAAGCGCGCATGCCAAAATACGTGGCATCGTCTCTTTAACATGTATCCCCCTGTGCTCAATATCAAAAACAAGGAAGCTCCCGCAGCCGAAAGGCTTTGGGAGCTTCCTTGTTTATGCGCATCCGCGCGCTTACACTTCCACCGGATACATCCGCTGGCGGAGTTCTTTGATCTCGTCGCTTTCCAGGTACTCGTCGTAGCTCATCACGCGGTCGATAATGCCGTTCGGCGTAATTTCGATAATCCGGTTGGCGATCGTCTGGATAAACTGATGGTCATGCGAAGTGAACAGAATCGTGCCGTCGAAGTCGATCAGCCCGTTGTTCAGCGCTGTGATGGATTCGAGGTCCAAGTGGTTCGTCGGCTCGTCGAAGACAAGCACGTTCGCGCCGTTCAGCATCATCTTCGCCAGCATGCAGCGCACCTTCTCGCCCCCGGACAATACGCTTGCCTTCTTCAGAGCTTCTTCGCCGGAGAACAGCATACGGCCCAGGAAGCCGCGCAGGAACGTCTCGTCCTGGTCCTTCGAGTATTGGCGCAGCCATTCCACGAGGTTCAGCTCCACACCGTCAAAATATTTGGAGTTGTCTTTCGGGAAATAGGCCTGGGAGGTCGTGACGCCCCAGGTGTATTCGCCCGACTCCGCCTCCGTTTCGCCCATGATAACATCGAACAGCGTCGATTTCGGCAGCCCGTTCGGGCCGACGAGGGCAATCTTGTCGCCTTTGTTGACGACAAAGCCGACTTCGTCCAGCACCTTCTCGCCTTCGATCGACTTCGTCAGGCTGGTGACGGTAAGCAGCTGCTTGCCCGCTTCGCGCTCCGGCTTGAAGTTCAGGAACGGATATTTCCGGTTGGACGGACGGATGTCGTCCAGCGTGATCTTATCGAGCTGCTTCTTCCGCGACGTCGCCTGCTTCGATTTCGAGGCATTGGCCGAGAAGCGCTGAATAAACGCCTGCAGCTCCTTGATCTTCTCTTCCTTCTTCTTGTTGGATTCCCGCTGCAGTTGGAGGGCCAACTGGCTGGACTCGTACCAGAAGTCGTAGTTGCCGACATACATCTGGATTTTGCCGAAGTCGATGTCCGCGATATGCGTACATACTTTGTTCAGGAAGTGACGGTCATGGGATACGACAATAACGGTGCCTTCATAGTCCATGAGGAAGTTCTCCAGCCAGCCAATCGATTCGAGATCCAAGTGGTTGGTAGGTTCGTCAAGGAGCAGGTTGTTCGGACGGCCGAACAGCGCCTGGGCCAGCAGCACCCGTACCTTCTCGTTGCCGCTGAGCTCCGCCATTTTCTTGTCATGCAGGTCGCGCGGAATACCGAGGCCGATCAGGAGCGCGGCGGCATCCGGTTCAGCGTCCCAGCCGTTCAGCTCGGCGAATTCGCCTTCCAGCTCGCCGGCGCGCAGACCGTCGGCTTCGGAGAAGTCGGACTTCGCGTAGAGCGCGTCCTTCTCCTTCATAATGTCATACAGGCGCGCGTGGCCCATAATGACCGTTTCCAGCACTTGGTTTTCGTCATATTCGAAGTGGTTCTGCTTCAATATGGCCATGCGTTCGCCTGGCGTGATATGAACTTCGCCGGAGTTGGCTTCGATTTCACCGGACAGAATTTTCAGAAACGTCGATTTGCCGGCGCCGTTGGCTCCGATCAGGCCGTAGCAGTTCCCTGGAGTGAACTTTATATTTACATCTTCAAAAAGTGCGCGTTTTCCGTAACGGAGAGTCACGCCGCTTGTGCTGATCATTTGCTCATACCATCCTTTACACATAGGTTTCCGGCATATTATAGCACAAAAACGCACCGAAAAGCCCGTAAACTCCTTGATTTACCGCGAAAAGAGCAAAATTGGGCCATAAAGTGGAGGGATTTCGGGTCATGGCTCCCATTCCCGCTCCGGCTTTAGCGCTCCTCGGGATGAATTACGAGCGTCTCGCCATTTCCGAGCGTCCGAATCCGCTCCCCGGCGAGGCCGCGCTCCTTGTGTGCCGCTTCCATCCGGCCCAGCGCTTCGCGCGCCGTATCGTCGGCGAGCCGGAACGCGCCGTAATGCATCGGAATCATCGTCTCCGCGCCCACATCGAGAAACGCCTGCACCGCCTCCTCCGGATTTACATGCTGCGAGGCCATGAACCATTCCGGCTCGTACGCGCCGATCGGCATCATGGCGATATGCACCTTGAAGCGCCTTCCAATCTCCTTGAATCCCGGGAAATAACCGCTGTCCCCGGCAAAATACAGATTGGGCGGCAGCTTATGCCCGCCCTCGCCTCCCTGCTCCCCTGCCTCGGCAAGCCGCTCCGGCCGCGCGGGCTCCAGAACGAAGCCGCCCCAGTGCGAGGTATTCGTATCAAAAGGCGTCCGCCGCGTCCAGTGCTGGGTCGGTACGAAGGACAGCTTGATGCCGCCGAAATTCAGGCTTTCCCACCACTGCATTTCCACGCAGTTCCGGAAGCCTTTGCGCTGCATTTTCCGTCCAAGCCCCGCGGGTACGACCACGGTCGTCTTCGCATGGTACAACCTCCGGATCGACGCCACATGCATGTGGTCATAGTGGGAGTGGGAGATGAGGATCAGGTCAACGGGCGGCACATCACCAATCGCCATTCCCGGCGGCACCAGCCGTTTTTCCAGACCCAATCTTTGGGCCCAAACCGGGTCGGTGATGATGTTCATTCCTTCATATTGAATAAAAAACGTCGAATGGCCGATCCAGGTTATCGTGGTATCCTGCCGGTTTGCACCCAGATAGGCCAGCTGCGGAGGTACACTGGGAACGACGAACGAGAGGTCTTTAACCTTTCGCCGCCGCTCTTCGCGCCACTGGCGGATTTCCTTGAACGTTTTGACGACGCTGATATTATCCATATTGCTATAGTGGATTTTGGGCATGGCGGTTTCTCTCCTTGAACGTCTTAAAACACGGATGCTTCAATTTTACCAGATTTGCCCCTTCCGTTTCCTCCTCCGCCCTGCTTTGTGTTTTCATTCAAATTTGATGTAAAATGCGGATACAACCTTTCGTATATCTTTTGCGGCGCTGCCGCCTTTAAGGAGGTTTTACCCGAATGAAGATCACATTTATTGAACCGACGCCGAGTCCTCATACGATGAAGCTTCATCTGGATGAAAGTCTCGAGCATGGGGTACGCCGAACCTATACGCCGGAGACCCTGCGCTCGGCGCCAAACTGGGCGCGGGAGATGCTGTCCATTCCGGGCGTGACGAGCGTCTTTCATACCGCCGATTTCGCGGCGATTGAGCGCAAGCCATCTGCGGATTGGGCGGCGATCCTCCGCGAGGTGCAGTCCCGCTTCGGCGGTGAAGCATCCGGGGAGACTGACTGGAGCCTGACGGATGAGAATGCAGGTGCGCACTTCGGGGAGGCGCAGGTATTCGTCCAGATGTTCCGCGCCATCCCGATGCAGATCCGGGTCAAGACCGGAGCAAGCGAGGAGCGCATCGCGCTGTCGCCGCGGTTCACCAAGGCGGTGACGGATGTCGCGAGCGCCGTCCTCATCAAGGAGCGCAAGCTTAGCGATTACGGCGTCCGCTACGGCGATCCGAAGGACATTGCCCGCGAGGTCGAGCAGGAGCTCGAGGCCGCTTATCCGCAGGAGCGTCTTGATTCGCTCGTGAAGCAGGCGATCGAGCATGGGGCCGCGGGCGGCGAGTTCGTCGAGCAGCGCCGAAAGCGCGGGCAGGACGAACTGCTGCAAGACCTGGCGAGCGAAGACTGGCGCGTGCGCTACGCGGCGCTGGAGGATTTGACGCCTTCGCCGGAGCTGCTGCCGCACATCGCCGCGGCCCTGCGCGATCCGAAGCTGCAGATCCGCCGGCTGGCCGTCGTTTACCTCGGCGATCTGCGCACACCCGAAGCGTTGGAGCTGCTGTACGAGGCGATGCGGGATAAGGCTCCGGCCGTTCGGCGTACCGCCGGCGACACCCTCTCCGACATCGGCGATCCAGCGGCCACGCCGGTCATGATCGGCGCGCTGAAGGACGACAGCAAAATCGTCCGCTGGCGCGCCGCCCGCTTCCTGTACGAAGTCGGCACGTCCGAAGCGCGCGAGGCGCTGGAAGCGGCGGTTAGCGATCCCGAGTTCGAAGTCGGGCTCCAGGCGCGCATGGCGCTGGAACGCATCGAATCCGGCGAGGAAGCGGCCGGAACCGTCTGGCAGCAGATGGCGGAACGCGGACGCAGATGAGCTGCTCCGGGCAACGGGCAACCCCTGCCCTGCTTAAATGAAAAATCGCCCTTCCGGGCGTCCTTTAAGGACGGATGGAAGGGCGATCTTTTTTTATTTTCCGGACTATTGCCAGAAGAGCTCAACCTTCAAATCTCCTGTATCTTCGAATGAGGAGGCCTTGTAGCTCAAGCTTGTGAAGCCTGCCTTGTACAGCTGCCGCAGATCGCTCACCAGCCTGTTCTCGCTTCCGCCGTAACGCAGCAGCAGCGAAGCTTCTCCCGCGCTCCGCGCCTGCTGCGCCAGACGGGTCAGTTCAGCCGCAGTATCGACAACGGCGCTCTCCTCATATAAATCGTACCGCAGCTCCCGCTGCAGCTTCTGATAGACCGCCCGCTTCTCTCCCCCGGCTTGCGCCAATTCATTAAGCGTGCGTGAGTATTCTACAGCCGCCGCCGGATAGGCGCGCGTCCAGGTATGGTCGCGGCGCATCTGATTGTCGGTGCGCAAATAGTAAGCCGTGCTGACAGCCCCCTTCCGGTCAGGTGTGGGATCATCCCAGGTCGTATCCAGGTGGTACCAGCGTCCGTTTAATTGAACCAGGTTCCAGGCGTGCGATTGGCCCGTCCCCCCCTGCCAGGCGGTGCCTTCGACGATTTTATTCGCAATTCCGGCTCCCTTCAGGAGCTTGTAGGTCAGCAGCGAATAGCCCTGGCATACAGCGCTGCCGCTTTTCAGCCCTTCATACGCCGTGAATTTGGTGAAAGTGGTATCATACTTCAGATTCAGTACCACCCAGTCGTGGATCGCTTTGACTTTCTCATCCCCTGTCATTCCCGGAGTGATAATCTTACTCAAAATCGCCTTCACCCGCCCGTTGACGTAAGCGGTCTGCTGAAGCGATTCGCGGTAGGAAAGCCGGATGCTTACGGCCGCAGAGCGTGCCCCGCCCCGGTAGGAATAGCTGTAGCTATCCACGATGTAATTCAAATAGGGGTCGCCCGACATCGCCCGATCCAGCGCCGTTTGAATTTGCGACTTCAGGCTTGAGGTCTTGCCCTCATATGTAAACGTGACACTCTCCTTGCGGCTGTTCATCGCTCCGCTCAGACGCTGGGTCATATCGCCGACGGAACGCACTACGTTTCCGCTTGCTGCAGCATAGGCGTAATCCATCCCCCAATACACGGCCGGCGGCACGGCAGCGGCTGCGAGCATGCACAGCAGCACCGTTTTAGTCAATTTGCCCATCTTCCTTCAGCCCCCTGATGCCTGAATTTTTCCGTCGCTCCAAATCATACCCAAAGCGCTCTTCCATATATTACATGCGGGCAGGCCCGTTTCCAATGCTACTTAAGCTCCAAAATTCACAAAAAAACTTGCGTATCGTTACTCTATTATCGGCGATGACGGCTTCCTTCATAAGGGCCGGGGCGGCAGACGAAGTATCCGGGTGCCCCCTGCGGCGCCTGGTGTGAACGAATCGCTTCAGAATGTTTGAAAAACATGCACAGATTTGCCATTCCAAATTTGGAGTTTTTTGTCGATAATAAAAGGAGGAAGTTTTCCTGGGATGGGAAAGGAGACGGAACCGGACATGATACAGCTTGTACCCTTATCACGAGAGAAGCTCGAGAAGGAAGGAAGCTACTGCTATCAAAACAATCCCAATTCCGAAAGCTGCCAGCGGAAAAACAACTGGTTAAGCCCCGAATTGGAAAAGTATATAAGCTATGCAAAAGTAACGGGTGACGGAAGGCTGCGCGGATTTATCGAATTTGCGGAGTCCTACTATTTTTCAAGAATGGTCCATGCCGATTTATATATGATGATCCATTGTTTATGGGCCTGCCCCGGTGACGGGTACGACAGCCGGCTGATCCGCTATTGTCTGGAGGAATCGGAGAGACTCGGCAAGCAAGGAATCGCCGTGGTTGTCCATTCGGGAGATTCGTGGACAGCCTACAAGGATATCTTCCTGAACAACGGCTTCAAAGCGGTGGACAAGGTGCCGGGCGGCTACGAGCTTCTAGCGCTCAAGCTTCATTCGAACGCGTATGACCCTTTTTTCCCCTGTGACTGGGAGGAGCAGTTAAACCGTTACAAGCAGCTGACTCTTCTGCGCGCGTTCCAATGCCCCTATGTTCAAAGTATTACCGAGAATGTCGACAAAGCCGCCTCCGCGCTCCATCAAATCAGCAAAGATATAGCAGACCCGATCAACCGTAATGCGCTGATCCCCTCCTCTCCCACTCCTTACGGCGTATTCGGGGCGGCGTGCGATGGCACGCCATTATCCACTCATCGGCTGACGGTTGAAGCCCTGGTGGAGCAGCTGAAAATTTATACAAGCCGGGAGCGCAGCCTGCAAGCGAATGGGAGCGAACGCTCATGACCTATGTCGATACGTCCGACATTTCGATCCGGATGTTCATCACCGTCCTGCTGTTTCTGGTCGTCATCGCCCCTATGATCAGCCTCGGAGTGCTGCGTCTCTTTCAGTCCAGAAGAAGAGCGGGACTCCTGCTGATCGGAGGCGGCATCGCCGTGTATGCGTTGTTTCAGATCGTAATGTCGCTTCTTGCGGCCTAGTGCCCGGTCGGGGCAAAACGAAGGAACGATTTGAACCTTAATCCTGCCGCTTAACTGAGCGGGACAACCTCAATGGCAGCTATTACAACCACGACCGGTCCCCCTTTTAGCTGCCACTAGCACGACAAGCTCTCCTTTTTTGCAGCTACTATACGACAGGCTCTCCTTTACAGCTACCACTTCCACACAAGAGGGGGAAGCCTCCCTCGGTTGCTGTCAAGAACATGGAAGGGAGAACCTCCATTGGTAGCAGCCACGAACATGAACGGGAGATCCCCCTTTTAGCTTACACTAACACACGAGAGCCCCCCCATAAGCTGCCACTAACACGAACGAGAATACCCCTTGCAGCCGACACGAACCTGAACGGGAAAACCTCCCTTTTATTTATGAAAAAAGCGCCGATTTCACGAATGAACCGGAATTACTCCAGCTTATTTCCCGATACTCCTTCGTTTCCCTTTGAAACACCGATATATGAGGGAGAATTTCCAGCTCAGGCACGCCAATGGACTTCATTTTGAGGAATAGAAGGGAAGAATTCCGCTTTATCCGGCTCCTTCAAATGCCAAGCAGTAGCATTTCTTCCCGAAGCATCTGCCAGCTCTCGATTGCCCCTATTACTTAGGCTTCTAGGGCGGGCGGGATTTTGATTTCAAGTCCGGTTTACGCATGTCTTTGCTGAAATCTTCACCCAAAAAACGCAAAAAAGGCACCTCTCGTTAACCGAAAGACGCCTCTTGCCATGCATCGCTGTATTATTGCGCAGCCGCAAGGACCTTGTCAAACTGCGTTTTGTTCATGCCTACGATTTTGTGTTCGCCGATCACCGTTACAGGCACGGCGCGCATGCCCATATCCCATACCTGCTGCGCATATTCGTCGTTCTGCTCAATGTTGCGCTCCTCGTAAGAGATGCCCTTCTCGCTCAAAAAGCTCTTCACCTGACGGCAGTGCGGACAATTCGTGGATGTGTACACCACAACTTTTTCCATAGTAGGTTACCTCCCAAATATCTCTTTTTTGTTGTTATTATAACACCTGACGCGCTCCGATGAAAATTAGAGCATTACCGCGCTGTGCTCAAGACTCTCAATGTATTTCTCAGCGTCCATAGCCGCCTTGCAGCCGCTGCCAGCAGCCGTAATGGCCTGTCTGTACCGGGTATCCTGCACGTCGCCGCAGGCGAATACGCCCGGAATGTTCGTTTCGGAAGTGCCTGGTGTCGTCACGATATAACCGTTCGCGTCCGTAGTAATCTGTCCTCCGAGGAAAGCCGTATTCGGATGATGGCCGATCGCCACGAACACGCCGCTTGCCGGAATGATCTCTTCTTCGCCGGTTTCGTTGTTCAACACCTTCAGCCCGGTTACGCCGGTATCTCCCGCCAGAACTTCAAGCGGTGTGCGGTTCAGACCCCATTCCACTTTCTCGTTGTCGCGGACGCGGTCCTGCATAATCTTGGATGCGCGGAGTTCGTTCCGGCGGTGCACCAGCGTTACTTTGGAGGCGAAACGGGTCAGGAAGCCGGCTTCCTCCAGCGCGGAGTCGCCGCCGCCCACCACAATAATCTCCTTGCCCCGAAAAAAGAAGCCGTCGCAGGTCGCGCAGGTGCTGACGCCCCGGCCCACATTGTCCTGCTCACCGGGAATGCCCAGGTATTTCGCTGTAGCACCGGTGGAGATGATCAGCGTATCGGTCTCAAGCGTACCCATTTCTTCAACGTTCAGCTTGAAGGGACGCTCGCCCAACTCCACGCTGTTGACCCAGCCGCTGACAAATTTCGCTCCGAAACGCTCAGCCTGAGCCCGCATGTTGTCCATCAGTTCCGAACCCAGAATTCCATCCGTAAATCCCGGAAAATTCTCGATCTCCGTCGTCGTGGTAAGCTGGCCTCCCGGCTGCGGTCCTTCGATAACCAGCGGATTCAGATTGGCGCGTGCCAAGTAGATAGCGGCAGTCAGTCCGGCAGGGCCGGTACCAACAATAATGGATTTATACATGAGTACATCCTCCTTAATTATGGAACGATAGAAGTGCGAGCTCGTAAAATAGTACAATCTATAAGCTGCGCGCTTACCCTTGGCCTTATATTTCTACAGGAAAAGAACGCCTGAAGGCGATGCGGGATCGCCGGCTTCGGAAGCTTGAGTACAAAGGACGGCAGGGTGTTCCTCTTATTTAGAATTATTATAATGTAGAACCAATTATGATTGATACGGGTGAAATTGTCAATATGCCAGACTTGTCATCCGGGAACTATTTTGTGAACAATTTAATTTTTAAAAACTTTTGCTCCATCGATTCATTACCGCAGCAGCCGCAGTCCGTTCAAAATGACGAGAATGGTGCTGCCCTCATGACCGACGACGCCGAAAGGAAGCGCGATTCCCTCGGTAAAGTTGCTGATAATCAGCAGTGCGATGACGCTGATGGCAAAGGTCATATTCTGCTTCACGATCCGCTGGGAGCGGCGGGCGAGCGAAATGGTCGACGCAATCTCTTCAATATTGTCGTTCATCAGCACCACATCCGCGACTTCAAGCGCCGCGCCGCTGCCCTTCATGCCCATCCCCATGCCTACTGTCGCCTGCGCGAGTGCCGGTGCGTCGTTAACCCCGTCGCCGACCATGACCGTATGGCCGTACTGCTCACGCAGCGCGGCGATATGCTTCACCTTGTCTTCCGGCAGCAGATCGGCAAAGACGAGATCAACGCCCGTCTTCACACCGATGGCCTGAGCCGTGGCCGCCCGGTCGCCGGTCAGCATCGCCACCTTGATGCCCAGCTCCTGCAGCTTACGAACCGCTTCCTCCGCCTGCGGGCGCATCGTATCCATAAGCGCGACCATGCCGGCAATTTGGTCTCCGTCCAGAATAACGGATACGGTCTTGCCGTCTTTCTCGAGGGTCGCACGCTGCTCTCTCCAGAATGCCAGATCTTCTGCCCGCAGCGCAGGCTTACCGTCCTCCGTGCCCGCTTCATCCAGGATATTGGATTTGCCGACCTTCCACAGCTTTCCGGCAACGACGCCTTCGACCCCCCACCCGGTCAGAGAGCGGGAATCCTGTACGCTCCACATCTCCAGGCATTCATTCTCGGCTTCGCGTACAATCGCTTCGGCCAGAGGATGGCGGGACATGCTCTCGATGGAGGCGCTCACTCTCAGCAGCTCCAGCCGGTGGTATCCTTCACCGACGATAAAATCGGTAACTTCCGGTTTGCCCTCCGTCAACGTCCCCGTTTTGTCAAAAGCGACGACAGCGGTGCGCGCCATATTTTCCAGATGCGCTCCGCCCTTGAACAGAATGCCTTTGCGCGCGCTCCGAGAAATCGCGGACAGCATCGCGGGCATAATGGACGATACCAGCGCGCACGGCGAGGCGACAACGAGGAAGACCATCGCTTTATAGAACGTGTCGCTCCAGGACCAGTTCAGGACAAAAGGAGGCAGGAAAATAAGTGCAAGCGTCAGCGCGACTACGATCCGGGCGTAAATCGCCTCGAACTTCTTGATGAAACGCTGGCTCTCCGGAACCTCGGACTCAGCGTCCTCCACCATTTTGACGATTTTGGCAAACAGCGTATGCTCTGCTGATTTCGTGACTTCGATATACAGCGCGCCTTCGCCGTTCAGCGTACCCGCAAATACCTCATCCCCGTAATACTTCTCAACAGGCACCGATTCGCCTGTAATCGACGCCTGGTCGACCGACGATTCGCCCCGGTACACGGTACCGTCGGCGGGAATCAGCTCGCCCGGGCGCACCAGCAGCAGATCGCCGATGACCAAGTCGTCTATCGCCACTTCGTTCATAGCTCCCTGCTCAATGCGCAGCGCTGTCGCCGGCTTGAGCGCCATCAGCGAAGAGATGTCCTTACGGCTGCGGTCCATCGTATAGCTCTCCAGAGCACCGCTAAGGGCAAAGATAAAGATCAGCATCGCCCCTTCGTTCCAATATCCGATCGACGCCGCCCCAAGCGCCGCCGCGATCATCAGCAGGTTAACGTCGAGATCATGTTCCTTGACGAGGGTCTTCACTCCCTCCTTGGCTTTGATCCAGCCGCCTATCGTATAGGAGACGACATACAGGCAGACGGACAGCGCCGGCGACCAGCCGCTAAGGATCCAGGCCAGAAGCATAAGCAGCCCGCTTCCCAGCGCAGCCTGCATTTCTGTATTTTGAAGCATCGCCTTCGGATCGAATTTTCTTCCTTTGGGCGCTCCCGGTTTCTTGAACTGCTCGTCGTACGACGAGATGCGCGGCATGGATTTCGTAGCTTCTTGCATCGCAGACACCTTCCTTATGAATTGATTTGGATATTGGACTTTAGGGCTAATGATAATGAAAGCCATTCTTACAGCCCTTATAATGACACATGCTGCCCCGGCTCCGCCGGGACAGCATGGTGAATGAGAATGATAATCATTGTTTCTTCAGCACAAAATGTTTTCCTTGATGCAACTTTATAGTTATCATATACCCCGCCCTGGAAAATGTAAACCGGTGTACAAGCCCGAATTTTGCGGAGCCTCCCGAACAACGCGCTTCCGGGAGGCGTTTACAATGCGGCGGCTGCCTTAGCTAAAAGCGCTTAAACTTTGCTTGAACACTCCCCTCTGGCGGTCCCGGAAGTAGATGTTCTGGCCCGATGGAAGAACGCAAAAATGACCTCAAGCCTCCACAATCATGTGGAGGCTGAGGCCCTTTTAGACAGCCAAAATTCTCGTTTAAAGCGTGGGGCCAATCCTCCAAAAATGACGTTGGGGACAGCCCCTGCCCTTTGAAATTTACGCAGAAGGAAAATATGATCACCGCGGTTCCGGGCACCGCTTGTTACAGCCTGCCGGCGGCCGCATCCGTGCTCTCATGCCGGTCCATCCAGACCAGGCAAGCCGCCCGAAGCAGCGCCTCGGTCCGATGGGCGGCGCCGCAAAAAATCCCGTTCAGCCCGATCCGGTACAGATCGGCCAGCTCCGCCGCCGCCGGACCGCCCGCGGCGAGCACAACCGCCGCCGGCTTGATGCTCCGCACGGCGGCGAGGATGCGCTCCGCCGCGGGAGCGAAGCCCGCGGCGCTCTCCTCCGGCGCGGACCGGTCCACCGCGCCGTCCAGCACGAGGAAATCGGCGATGCGCCCGATTTCCGCCGCGGCGGCGGGATGGACATCCGGGGCGATCAGCGCCCCGATGCGGCACGCCGCCGCGAATCGGTGGCCGAGGGTCTGCTCGGCCACCGACTCCATGAATTCGCGCGCAGCGGCGAATTCGGCCGGGCTGGCGGGATACGGCGCCAGCAGATCCAGGCGGCAGTCGCCGCCCTCGCGCTGCCGGTCCTCCAGCGCCGTGAAAAGCGCTTCCAACAGTGTGTCCTGAAGCGCGGCGAGCCGGTCCGGGCGGGAGTCAAGCTCCGGGACGACGGGCAGGCTTACCGCCACCCATTCCCCGTCCGCCGATCCCAGCAGCGAGGCGGCTTCGTCGCGCAGCAGGTAATGGACCCGGCGAAGCGCCAGATCCGCTTCCGGTCCGGCCCCGCCGGCCAGCCAATCGCCAAACAATGAAGATAAAGGCGTCAGCCAGTCCTCGCTTCGGATCAGGCAGGGCCCTGCAGGAGCCGAGCCCGGTTCGCGGGTTAACGGCCGATCCTCCCGGCCCTCCGGGAGTACAAGGAAAGCCGGACGGGCTCCACGTAAAAAAGGCGGCAGATACGGGTCTTCCGTGCCAGCCGGCATTTCCGCAGCCGTTCCGGATGAATACGGGTATTCCACGCCTTTTCGTACACTATCCTGCCGTTGTTTATCCCCCATCTTTGCACCTACCTTATCGGTTATGGTTTGTAGCCGGACGCCGCCTAAGCGGCCATCCGGCTGTTATCCTTCTTGCGGTCTCTCTACATGAATACGGAGACGGAGCATGAAATATGCAAGTACGGGTCTTCCCTTTAAGGGTGATTTAACATCCGGCCGGCAGGCGTCTATCTTATCCGGCGATTACTCCCCGGCTGGCTGCAATCGCCTGCTGCAAATCGCCTAAAATGTCTTCAATCGCTTCCGTGCCGATCGACAGGCGGATCAGCTCGGGGGTCACGCCCGCCGACAGCTGTTCTTCGCTGGAAAGCTGCTGATGGGTTGTACTCGAGGGGTGAATGATCAGCGACTTGGAATCGCCGACATTCGCCAGGTGCGAGAACAGCTTCACATTCTCGATCACTCTGCGGCCCGCTTCGCTTCCTCCCTTGATGCCGAAGGTCAGGATCGCTCCCTGGCCTTTGGGCAAATACTTCTGCGCAAGCTCATAGGAAGGATGGCTCGGCAGCCCCGGATAGCTTACCCATTCCACATCCTCGTGGGCTTCCAGGAATTTGGCCACCTGCAGGGCGTTCTGGCTGTGGCGCTCCAGCCGCAGATGCAGCGTCTCGAGGCCTTGCAGCAGCAGCCAGGAATTAAATGGCGAGATCGAAGCGCCGATATCGCGAAGCAGTTGGACGCGCGCCTTGATGATATAGGCGATGGGGCCCAGGGCATCGGTATAGACCAGTCCGTGGTAGCTGGGGTCGGGCTCCGTCAGACCTGGAAATTTGCCGCTGGCTTTCCAGTCGAATTTGCCTCCGTCCACGATTACGCCGCCGATGGAGGTACCGTGGCCGCCGATGAACTTCGTTGCCGAATGAACGACAATATCGGCTCCGTGCTCGATCGGCCGAAGCAGATACGGGCTTGGGAACGTATTGTCGACGATGAGCGGTATGCCGTGCTCATGCGCGATGGCTGCCACCGCTTCGATATCCAGCACATCGCCCCGCGGGTTGCCGATCGTTTCCGCATATAGCGCTTTGGTATTCTCGGTGATGGCGCTGCGGAAATTGTCCGGGTTAGCCGAATCGACGAAATGGACATTGATGCCAAGCTTCGGAAGCGTCGTGGAGAACAGGTTGTAGGTCCCCCCGTACAGGCTTGAAGAGGATACGATTTCGTCTCCGGCTCCGGCGATGTTCAGAATAGAGAAGGAAATCGCAGCAGCACCCGAAGCGGTCGCAAGAGCCGCCGCGCCGCCTTCCAGCGCCGCAATCCGCTGCTCGAACACATCGGTCGTCGGATTCATCAGGCGCGTATAAATGTTACCGAATTCCTGAAGCCCGAACAGATTGGCGGCATGCTCCGCATCGCGGAAGCCGTAAGAGGTGGTTTGATACAGCGGAACGGCGCGGGAAAATGTAGTCGGGTCGATTTGCTGTCCGGCATGGACGGCTAGGGTTTCAAATGAAAGGCTGTTTTGTTCTGGCATATTCGATTCCTCCCTTTTTTTCCCTATTCTCTCACAAAGAATTCCGTTTGAAAAGACTTATTCTTATTATCCCGCTGAGAATTATAAGAAAAGTTACAAATTATAAAAAAAGCCGCGGCCAAAGAGGCTTTTCCTCTTATAGCCGCAGCTTGTCCAGCGCGTAAAACGATCAATATCCGGCAATATTCTGCTCGCCTTTGGCAATCGCGACGCCGCCGCTCGTTCCGATCCGGCTGGCTCCCGCTCCGACCATCGCCAGGGCGTCTTCCGCGCTGCGAACTCCGCCGGAGGCCTTGACCCCGATGTCCGGCCCAACGGTTCTGCGCATGAGCGCAATATCCTCCTTGGTCGCGCCGCCGGTGGAGAAGCCGGTCGATGTCTTCACATAATCAGCTCCGGCTGCCACCGACAGCTTGCAGGCGCGGACCTTCTCTTCTTCCGTAAGCAGACTGGTCTCGATAATGACCTTGGTCAGCGCCTTTCCGCGGGCGGCTTCCACCACGGCGGCGATATCGCGCTTCACCAGCTCGTCGTCACCGTCTTTAAGTGCGCCGATATTGATGACCATATCGACCTCTTCCGCTCCGTTAGCGATAGCGTTCGCCGTTTCATAAGCCTTGGTCTCCGGCGTCGAAGCTCCCAGCGGAAAGCCGATTACGGTGCATACCTTCACCTCCGGCGTATCCTTGAGCACTTCATGGGCGACGGAAACCCAGGCCGGATTGACGCATACGGAGGCGAACTTGTAGCTTTTGGCTTCCTCGGCCAGTTTTACAATATCTTCTTTACGGGCATCCGCTTTAAGCAGCGTATGATCGATCATCCGAGTCAGGTTGGTTACACTCATATACAATTTCCTCCATAACGTAGATAGTGATTTGCTCACTCCCTGTAATCATACCAACTAGGCTCCTTTTTGCAAAGCAGACGGCTTTGAAGGACAGCTCGCCAGGCACTTTATCCCGGATTATCAAAACCGATGGATAAAACGGCCCAGAGAAATTAGCAAAATTTCGACTGAAATGAATTTTTTGTTAATTGTTGTCTTTTCCGAATTAGAAAATATAGGTATAATGTAGCAAGTGTCCTCAAATTTTCGATATATTTCAATTTTTAATTCTATTTTTAATAGAGAGAGGAGATTGTCACATCAAATGGGAAGCTTTAAATTCGAAACCAGTCCGGCTTCGCGCGCGCTGAATGTTGTCGTGGAAGGTTCTTTCTCACAGGAAGATGCCGCACGTTTCGTTGCTGCCTACAACGATTCCGTAAGCAAGTTCAATCCTAAAGATTACGATATCGTGCTGGATTGCACGACGCTGAACGTCACCGCTCCCGGGGTCGTCCCCATGCTGGAACAGTGCTACTTGATGTACAAGGAATCGGGCTTCAAGAACGTCGTCTTTACGATTGCCAAAAATCCTGTTCTCAAAATGCAGCTTGGCCGTATAGCGCGTACGACTAACCTTGCGAATTACGAGATCAGAGAGGTCTAGGGAGGTGTTTCCTCTGGAGCATATTGCGATTCGCCAGGCCGCCTATTATCACCCGGAAAAAGTCGTGCACAACGATTATTATTTGAATCATTTTAAAAGCAGAGGCAAGGATATTGCCCGCTTTTTGCAAGTGATGGGCAGGGAGCAGAGATATATCGCCGCCGAAGGAGAGAACGCGCTGACCATGGGGTATCAGGCTGCGAGGAAGGTGCTTTCGGATGCCGGAATTGCAAGCGAGGACCTTGATATGATTGTCTTCTCGTCTCAGACGCCGGAATATACATATCCTACCAACGCGCTGCTGCTGCATCATATGCTTCGCGGCAAATCCCGCACGATTACACTCGACTCCAACGCGAACTGCGCTGGCATGGTGGCTGCGGTAGAACAGGCTAGCCGTTATATGCAGTCGAACCCCCATGTTCGCTATGCTCTGGTCGTAGGAAGCGACCTCAGCTCGGTGAACTGCAACCCCGAAGATGAAATCACATTACCCAATTTCGGAGATGCCGCGGCAGCCGTCATTTTGGAGCGCCGCGCCGAAGGACCGGGCTTCATTGACTCCTTGTACTATACCGATTCCGATGACTGCGAGAATATCATGTTCCCGGCATGCGGCCTGTCCAATATCTATAACCCCGAAATGACACCTGAGCAAATACGGATTTCCTGGAAGCCGTTTGACGGCACCTGCGTGGTTGAACCGGCAGCGGCCGATATCGAGGAAGTGATGCGGCGCAACGGGCTGACTCTGGACGACATTGCAGCCTTCTGCCTGTCGCAGTTCTCGCTGAAAAATATCGAGCTGATCTGCGAAAAGCTGGGCGCCGATATGGATAAATTCATCTATGTGGGAGACGAGTTTGGCTATACGGGGACAAGCAGCCCTTTTATTGCGCTGCAGCGGGGCATTGAACACGGGAGCATCAAACGGGGCGATTACATTTTCTTCTGGTCGGTGGGAGCCGGCTGGCAGCTTCCGACCGTTCTTTTTCAATATTAAATGGCCTTCTACAACTATTAACAAAGAACCTCCGGCGGCGTCTAGCCGTTATCGGAGGTTCTTTGTTTAGGGTCAAAGCCGGGGGAATAACGCACCGGACTTATACCGGATTATTTTCCGGCCAGAGAATTGAGGTCAATAAACGGAGTCGCGCCTCCGGTAACGGACGGCAGTTTCCCGTCCCATTTATCGAGCGCTTTTTCCTGGACCTCGATCTGCTTCAGCTGTACCAGCTCGGGCGTCACTTCCTGCTTCTTCAGTTTAAGCGACTGGGCTTCGGCCTGAGCCTGGGCGATTTTTTGCTTGGCCTCGATTTCGATCCGCTTCAGATCGTTCTCCGCTTTCAGCGCCTGCTGCTGGGCCACCTGTTTTGCTTCAATCGAATCGTTAAACGCTTCGGAGAATTTGAAATTGACAATGTTGATGTCGTTCACAATCAAATCGTATTTTGCCAGCCGGTTCTTCAAATGATCGCTAATCTCGCCGGCAACCACGTCGCGGCGGGTAATAAGGTCCTCCGCAGGATACCTGGCCGTAACTTCCTTGACGATTTCCTGAATGGCCGGATTGATGATCACCGAATCGAAGTTGCCGCCGATATTGTTCATCAGATTGTACGCCGACTCCTTGTTCACCGAATAGTTCACCGCTACATGCGTTGATACGGGCTGAAGATCCTTCGACGAAGCCGAGGTGTCGGTTTCCGCCTTGGTTACCTGCGTGTTGACCTGGATGATGGTCTGGATAAACGGAAGCTTGAAATGAATCCCCGGTGATAAAACATTGTCGTTCAGCTTCCCGAACGTCTTGTACAGCCCTACATGCCCGTATTCGACCGAGGAAAATGCATTCCCCCCGATCAGCAGCACGATAAGCCCGGCCGCGACAGCGCCGATGATTCTTCCGGAACGAAACGATCGCAGCTTTGGATTGGTTGCCATATTCACAAACATTCCCCCTAATGTTTTGCGGGAAGCCCCGAAGCGGGATGCTGTTTCGGCGTCCAAAGTCACTCTGCCCGGTTCTGCCGGCCTTCCGCTATAACCAAGTATACGACTGGGATGAGTAAAAGGTCGCATTCTGTGTATGACAAAATTAAAAAAACGCCCCTATAAAGGGACGTCGTTGGTACAACTAACGTTAGTGGCCGCCAGTCATCCGTAATCCTACCCGGCTTACGAGCCTGGAGCTTTCTTCGTTCATGCCTACGATCATTACTTTTTTACCGTGCTGTTCATACTTCTCCATGGTCCTTGCGATGGCGTTCACCGCCGATTGATCCCAAATATGCGAATGCGAGAAATCGATGACAATGTTGTCCGGATCGGTCTCATAACCGAATTCATTGATAAAATGACTCATCGTGCCGAAGAACAGCTGACCCGATACGGTGTATGTCCTCGTGCCGTTATCCGTTCCTACCATCATGCGGATGGAAGCCATCTTCCAGGCAAAAGTCAGAGCGCTCAACAGCACGCCGAGAAGCACGCCGATGGACAGATTATGCGTAGCCACAACCGATATGACGGTAACGAGCATGACGAGCGCATCGCTCAGCGGAACGCGGACAAGTGATTTCAGCGAGCCCCACTCAAAGGTGCTCACCGACACCATGATCATGACACCGACCAGCGCGGCCATCGGGATCTGCTTGACCACATCCCCAAGCACCAGAATCAGGAAGAGCAAAAAGATGCCCGACACAAAGGTGGACAGCCGCGTGCGGCCGCCGGATTTCATATTGACCATCGACTGGCCGATCATGGCGCAGCCCGCCATTCCTCCGAAGAAGCCAGTCACGATATTCGCCAGGCCCTGACCCTTGGCTTCCCGGTTCTTGTCGCTCCCGGTACTGGTGATATCGTCTATAAGCGTGGCTGTCATCAGCGATTCAAGCAGCCCTACGACTGCAAGCGACAGGGAATACGGCAATATAATGAGCAGCGTATCCAGCGTAAGCGGCGCCTGCGGAAGATGGAACAGCGGCAAGGACGCCGTTATATGCCCCATATCTCCCACCGTATTGACATCAAGATGCAGAAAGATGGTCAGCGAGGATACGATAATAATCGCGATCAGAGCCGAAGGCACAGCCTTCGTCAATCTTGGCGCAGTATAGATAATAATAAGGGTCAGGGCAACAAGAATATACATAAGCGGGCCCTGTCCGCTGAAATGGGTCAGCTGCGACATAAAGATAAGAATGGCCAGAGCGTTTACGAAACCGGTCATTACCGGCTGCGGCAAAAACGTAATAAAGCGTCCCAGCTTCAACATACCCATCAGAATCTGAAAAATGCCGCAGAGAATCGTGGCCGCGAACAAATACTCGATTCCGTGATTCAGGACAAGGCTGCCGACCAGCAGCGCCATCGCTCCCGTCGCGGCGGAGATGATGCCGGGCCGTCCTCCCGCGATTGCCGTTACGACAGCAATACAGAACGACGCGTATAAGCCCACCATCGGACTGACTCCCGCCAAAATCGAAAAGGCGATAGCCTCCGGTATAAGCGCAACGGCTACCGTCATTCCCGACAGAATATCGGTTCGGGTATTCGATAACCAACCATTATTCAATTTGCTTTGCTTCAATGAAAAGGTTCCCTCCTGCAGTTTAAATTTTTGAGTTTAACAGGTCCGGTGCAACGCTAATACCGTTCATTATACCGGACCCGCCATTACAGCCACAATCAGAGGCCGTTCCATTGTAAGCGTTCGTTTCAGGGTTTCCCTTTCATTTTCACCAGTTTTCTGCCGTATCCGACAAATTTAAAAAAAGAGGCCCCCGCAGCCATTTCATGGCTTGCAGGGACCCTCTTACCCGTTCTTTGTCCTGTTCTGTTACAAATCGGCATTTAAACCATTTCCCCCGCCTTTAGGACGACATCGCCGCTTTGGCGGGAATCCATAATCTCGCACATAAAGTCCAGCGCTTCTTCTTCGTCCTTGCCTTTGGTGCGGATGGTGATGACAAAGCCTTTTTTGAGCGGAGACAGCATCATTCCCAGCAAGCTTTTCACATCGATGATCGCATCCGGCTTCAGCAGTATAATCTCGGAGAGGTAACGTCCCGCTTTAATCGATATGCTCTTGAGGTCATCGGAGGAGAAGTCGCGGGTCAAAGTAATATCGTGCACGCGCATTAGCAGATC
This sequence comes from Paenibacillus apii, assembly GCF_011043685.1. Lineage (NCBI taxonomy): Bacteria > Bacillati > Bacillota > Bacilli > Caryophanales > Paenibacillaceae > Paenibacillus > Paenibacillus apii. The sequence continues at coordinate 66,226 of NZ_JAAKGU010000014.1, forward strand.
CCTCCCAAGGTTGTTACCTCAAATTTTAACATCGGGAGCGTCGGCTTGAAAGGGAGTCCGGCCCAGTATTCATGACAAAATCGGGAAACCTTCATCCGCCGGCTTCTAAAGTGCGGTCTCGGCACGCTCTGCGGGCATTATTGGCGGTAAAGTCCGGACGCCTTCACTTCGTCGAAGAACGTGTTGAACTCGTCGAAATTAAGCTGCTGCGCCGCGTCGGACAGCGCCGTCGCCGGATCGGGATGAACCTCGACCATAATGCCGTCGGCTCCCGCCGCAAGGGCAGCCTTTGCGCATGGTGCAAGAATGTCCTTGCGCCCGGTGGAATGGGTAACGTCGACCAGCACCGGCAGGTGGCTCTCCTGCTTCAGAATCGGCACGGCGGAAATGTCGAGCGTGTTGCGCGTCCATTTCTCGTAGGTGCGGATGCCGCGTTCAATCAGCATGACCTGCGTATTGCCGCGGGACATAATGTACTCGGCCGCGTGCAGGAACTCCTCCATCGTCGCCGCGAGTCCGCGCTTCAGCAGTACGGGTTTGTTCACTTCGCCCGCCGCCTTCAGCAGCTCGAAGTTCTGCATGTTCCGCGCGCCGATCTGAATGATATCGACATAGTCGAGCGAAGGCTCGATATGCGCCGGGTCCACGATTTCACTGATGGTCAGCAGGCCGTATTCATCTGCGGCTTCGCGCAGGATGCGCAGTCCGTCCATGCCAAGACCCTGGAAATCATACGGCGAGGTGCGGGGCTTGAACGCACCGCCGCGCATAACGCGCACGCCCGCCTTTTGCAGCGCCGCGGCTACCGCGCGGGTCTGCTGCTCGCTCTCGACCGAGCAGGGGCCGGCCACCATCAGCGAAGCGCTGCCGCCGACCACAACGTCTCCGGGAAGGAGAATAACCGTGTCTTCCTTGCGGGTCTTGCGGCTGACAAGCAGGCTCTTCTTATGCTCGGCGCTTTGCAGATCAAGCGATGCCTTGAAGATCTGCTTGAACAGCGTGCGGATCGTGCTTTCCGTGAACGGTCCCTTGTTCTCGGCAACGAGCTTATCCAGCATCTTCTTTTCCCGTTCGGGATCGAATTTCGGTACGCCCTGCTTCTCTTTGACAGCTCCAATTTCACGGACAATCTCCGCCCGCTCCGAAATCAGCGTAAGCAGCTCGCTGTTGATCTCATCCAGCCGGTTTCTCAGGTTTTCCAGTTCAGCATTACTCATAACTATTTCTACACTCCTTCTTATTCTTTTATAACAACGCAAAAAAGCTCTCCGTCAAGGGACGAGGAGCCGTGGTACCACCCTTATTTAGAGCCGTTCTTCACAAGGCGAAGGAAATCAGCTCTGTCTTTAGCCCGGTAACGCGGGGCGCGGAATTCCCTACGCATGCCAAGTAAAAAGGCACTTCAGGAACCGACTACGAAGTGAACTTCGGCGGCAATCGTATCCGGGGCAGCTCTCAGTCTTTGGCATGCCTTCCCTGTTCGGACCCGCAGGTTTACCGCTTACTCTCTTCGTCAACGTCTTTGCTTTATGATTACGGATGCCGTCCAGACGGCAGCGAGTCGTTTCTTCTGGTATCTTAATGGATATTGTCGCCCGATGCAATGGTTCTGACCAACGCATTAAAGCATTAATACTGCAAAACTTTATCTTAAGTCCCTTTTCCCAAAAAATGTAGTACATGTCCACTCCGCCGAATAGGATAAGTTGTACGCAACCCATCCGGCTTAAAGAGGAGACGAAACCGTGGACATTTTTATCGGCTACATTTTTCTTGGCATATCGCTCTCGGCACCTATCGGGCCCATTAACGCCGCACAGTTGGACAAAGGTATCCGGAGCGGCTTCTGGCATGCCTGGCTTGTCGGGCTCGGGGCCATCTGCGCGGACATTTTATATATGCTGCTTGTCTATTTCGGCGTCATTCAACTGCTGGAGTCCCCGTATGTCAAAGCTTTTCTTTGGCTGTTCGGTTTTTTGGTGCTGGTGTACACCGGAATCGAGAGCATTAAGGATGCCGGCCGCAACACGTTCCCGGGGCAGACAAGAGATGATGCCAGCCTTAGCAAATCGCTGCTTTCCGGATTTCTGATGTCCCTGTTCAATCCGCTGTCGATCCTCTTCTGGCTCGGCATTTACGGTTCTGTACTGGCCAAAGCGGCTGCGGAGTACCCGATGCGTCAGCTTCTCTTTTACAGCGGCGGCATCGTGCTCGGGATTCTTCTCTGGGATATCAGCATGGCGGGAGCGGCCAGCTTTTTTCGCAGATTCTTGACCGCCCGCGTATTAAAAGGCTTGTCCATCCTATCCGGGCTGGCGCTGATCGGCTTTGGGCTGTACTTCGGCAAGGAAGCGGTCAGGATTATCTTTTTCCACTAAAGCCGCGATTTGCGCAGCCAAATGCCCTTGATCCGGAAGCTGGGTCCACCGCTTAACCGCCCATGCAGGGGAGCAGCAGCCGGTGTTTCCGGCTTGTCCTCCTCTGTTTCGTCGCCGCTGCGCCTTTTGCGCATACGCTGGACAATTGCGTCGCAGCCCGCAATAAGGGCCACAAGCAGCAGGCTGACGAAGAAGCCCGGCCGGCTCTCGTGATGAAAGATCGTCCCGGATACCGCCGCAGCGATCAGTATAAGCCCGCACCAGCGCTTGACGCCGCTGAGTCTGAAGGGCTTTAACAGCCTGGCTGAAGACAGCAAAATAAACGACCAGTTGTAGAGCAGCATAAGACCCGCAGCCGTGGTGATGTATTCATACACCTTTCCCGGCATCAGGCGAGACATGACGATGGTCGCCGCAAGACCTGCCGCAATCAGGCTCAGCGCGGGCACCGGATATTTGTTCTTCAGCTTCCGCGAGAACAGCTTGGGAGCGTCTCCCTCCTGCGCAAGCGTGATGATCATGGAAGTGACGGCATAGAGCGAAGCGGTCATCGTGGAGAAGCCGGCAATGATCAGTACCCCGTTAAAGACATGGGGAACAAAAGCCAGATGGTCGCTGCTTAAGGCCAGCACGAACGGGCTCTCCTTCGAATTAAACCGGGAATGGGGCACCATGATGATCGCCAGGGCGATCGACAGGACATACACGCCCGCGAGCAGAAGCAGCATGATCTTCCCAGCTTTCGGGGCTTCCTCCGGCTTCTTAAGCCGGTAAGACATAATGCCGAGCGCCTCAATTCCGCCATAAGCGTAAAAGGCAAAGATAAAAGACGACCACAGCCCCATCCCGCCGCTTGGAAACCATTCTTTGGCCGTCAGCGGCAGATTCGGCTTAAACCGCCCTCCATCGATCCACCCCATAAGCAGCCCCGCCGCCAGTACCAGAAACATGACGATCGCGGCCATTTTGACTACGGCAAGCACATGCTCCACCCGGTCAAAGCCCTTATTGCCGAAAAAGACAATAATCAGGCCGAGCAAACCGAAACCGGCGGCGAAAATCCACATCGGAACGGAAGGGAACCAGAACCTTGAGAATATGGACAACGCCGTAAGCTGACTCCCCATAATGAGCAGCTCGGAGCACCAATACACATGCCCGCTTCCGAATCCCGCCCATCCCCCGAATGCCTTCTGGGCATAGGAACGGAAAGAGCCCTGCTCGGGATGATCAGCGGTCATTCGGGACAGCGCGTCGAAGACGACGTAGGTTCCGGCTGCAGCCAGAAGATAAGTAATCAGCACAGACGGTCCGCCAATCTTAATCGCAAGGCCAGAACCGAGAAAATAGCCCGTGCCGATCGTTCCCGCCACCCCGAGCAGGGACAACTGCCACCATTTGAGCTTTCCGCCGCCTTTTGAAGATGATTGATTGTCCATAATTCCATCCTCGCTTGAAGTAAATTGCATGCTGAATTTAGAATGCCTATGTTTGGCTTTTTTCATGTGCAAGCTATTAATATTCTAAAGATGATGGCCGAAGCGGACCGGACCGGCCTGAAAGTATTGCCGTCCGCTGGGGCGGCGATGAATTTTAACTCTGCGGGCTCTGCTCCGGCTATGAAGAGGTGGAAGCCATCAAGCACCGGCTTAAATCGGCGATTGTCGGATTGTCTGCGGACATGAATCTGCCTGTCAATATTTCCATGGGCTACGCCCTTTATCCTGACGACAACTCCACCCTCTCCGTACTGATCACTCTGGCCGACAGCAATATGTATAACGAGAAAAAGGCCTAAGGCTGGCTCTATCCGCAAAAAAAAGAGACGATAACGATTAACCGTTACTCGTCTCTTCGCTTAACTTTCAGAGCTGCCGGGTTCCCGGTCCAGCTCTCCCGCTGCTTCTCAAAAAAACTTCCCGATCATTTTCCGGATCGTCTCGCTTCTTACCGGCTTGCTGATATATTCATCCATCCCCGCCGCCAGACAACGCTCCCGGTCATCCTTCAAGGCGTTGGCCGTAATTGCAATAATCACCGGAATCTTCTCCGGTGGGAGCGTGTCCTTGACAACCTTGACCGCTTCCAGCCCGTTCATGCCCGGCATCTGGACATCCATAAAAGCAAGATCGTATCTCTCGCCGTTCAGCGCGTAAACAGCCTGAAGCCCGTCAGAAACGATGGATACGGAATGGCCCCGTTTCTCCAGCATTTTTCTCAGGACAATCTGGTTGACTTCATTATCCTCGGCCACCAGAATCCGCAGAGAGCGGTCCGATCCTCCTTCGCGCGGCGTATCCTTTACCAGTCTGATCCTGCCCTGCTCAGCCTTCCGGAAGACGACCGTAAACACGAAGGTCGTTCCTTGCTCCGAATCCTCAAGTCTGATGCTGCCGCCCATCAAGCCGACCAGTCTTTTCGCGATGGCAAGTCCCAGTCCCGTTCCCTCATACTGCCGCTGCATAAAGCGATCCGGCTGGTAGAACGGCTCGAACAGCCTTTCCCGCTGATTCTCCGGGATGCCGACGCCGGTATCGGATACCTTGACTTCAAGCTTTACCTGATCCCGGCCGATGATTTCTGCCACCCGTACCTGGACGGTTACTCCCCCGGTATTGGTAAATTTGACTGCGTTGCCCACTAGGTTCATCAGAATCTGCTTCAGACGTTCGCTGTCCCCTCTCACAAATTCCGGGATCTCCGGATCGACTGAAATCCGCAGCGTCAGTCCCTTGCTCTCCGCTTTATGGGCAAGCACCATAACCGCCGATTCGATGCACGGCCTCAGTTCAAAACGTTCCTCCTGCAATTCGGTGCGTCCCGCTTCGATTTTGGAGAGATCGAGAATATCGTTGATGATCGAGAGCAGCGTATCGCCGCTTTTTCGAATGATCTCCAAATACTCCCGCATGGGAGAGTCGGGCGGACTCATATCCAGCAGCAGGTCCGCCATGCCGATCACTCCATTCATCGGAGTGCGGATTTCATGGCTCATCACCGCCAGAAACTCGCTTTTGGCCTGATTCATGCTCTCGGCGAGTTCCTTTTCAATCATCAGCTTTTTCTGCTCGGTTATATCTTTGGCGATAATATAAAAACCGGATTTGGTATTGTTAATAATAATGGGCGCTACCGTCGCAATGACTTCGACATAGTGGCCGTCCTTATGGCGAATACGGTCGATATCTTTGAACGTATGCTCTGCCGAAAAAGCGAGAATGTCGTCTACATACTCTTCTCCGACAAGCATCGACACATTCATTCCGGTCAGTTCCGAGATGCTGTATCCTGTCATCTGACAGACCCGCTCATTCCCGTTGATCATATTCCCCAGCAAGTCGATCGAGATGATCGCATCGTGATTATATTTTTTCAGCGAGGTGTATCTCTCCAGCATTTCCTGCAGCTGCCGCTCCACGACTTTGCGCTCTGTCATATCACGTCCGACGGCCAGCACATTTCGGCTATCCCCGTCCTCCACAATACGAATCGTGAAATCAAGCCATATGTAGCGGCCTTCCTTATGCCGTACGCGCAGCTGGACGCTTTGGCGTTTCATCAGCTCCGGGCTGGTGACAAGCTGCACATCATCCGGATGCAAAAGGTCATAGTTTCGCTTCCCGAGCAATTCCTCCGGCTGATACCCGAGTAATTCAGAAATGGAAGGGGAGCAGTACAGGCACACCCGGTCAATCGAAGTGTAATAGATGATATCTCGCATATTGGCGGCAATGGAGCGGTACAGCTCGTCATCGCCAGGCAGTCCTTTTGGGTACGGGACATCCGGCTTGGAGACAGGGAGCAGATTGACAATGAAATACCGGGACGACTGAACCTCGGACTCTTCGATTAACGTCAGCCGCAGCCGCACCCATACAGGCTCCCCTTCCTTTGAAACCATCCGAAGCTCTTGATCCTGGAAGGTAGCAGTTCCTTCATTTAGAAGCCGAATCATCCGTTCCGCTGCAGGTACATCATCCGGGAGTATTACGCTTGTGAAGCTGCGCTCAAGCAGTTCTTGTTTGCTAAGCCCAAGAATGCCGGTAACGGCAGAATTGATGTCTGTCCATTTCGCATCGACGGAAAGAAAGCCTTCTCCGACAGCCGCCGTCAAGAAAGCCTGTTCAAAACGGGAATAGCCATCCGTATATTTTCTCAGCAATTGCTCCACCTGCCCGTCTGTGGAATGAAAAAATATGTTGAAATTTATCATTTAAAAACTTTATTATTAATATCTTGTATATCCGGGCGAAAGTCAAATGCAAATCCCGTTCCTTTCAGCCAATCCGAGCCTGCTGCCTGCGGTTTATCATCATGCGCTCCCCCAGAGCTTTCTTGTTCCAGATGATGTTCAGCAGCCGGTAAAACGGCCTGCTCCCCCGGCAAGCAGATTAAGTACGGTTTCTGTGAATGTTCTTACATGAATCGGCTTGGTAACATACCCCGCAAACCCCGCCTGCTGAGCTTTGGCGATATCGGACAATTGGGCAAATGCGCTGATGGCCAGGACCGGAACATGGCGCGTGTATTCCCCGTGCCGCAGGTGTTCCAGCGTCTCAAATCCGTTCAGCCCCGGAAGGCCAATATCCAGAATGATGAGGTCCGGCCGCTGCTGCTTTGCCATTTCAATTCCGTGCTCCCCCGTTTCGGCTTCCAGAAGCAGGACGTCAGGCAGATTTTTTTTGAAAAGATGATGAATCAGCGCCATATTCAGCGGATTGTCTTCCACATACAGGACCTTTTGCGAACGTACTTCCATTCACTTTCCCCCTTACAGCGGTCCCGGCCATTCCAGGATTTCCGTAAAAATGAAAAAACCGAAGAAAGGGGACTATCCCCTTCCTTCGGCTTATGTTCGGCTCATTTGCATGTCCGACTCATTCCCGCCTGAACCATCTATGAATTGAACGTAAACGCGATAACGCTGTTATCTTTATTGAAATCCCAGTCCACATAAATATCGGCCAGTTCCTTGCCGAACAGCTGCGCAATGGTGGTGGTCTCCAAATAACGCTTCTCCATCTTTCGCTTGGTCGTCTTTAGTGTATTCTCGTAGCCAAGATCGATCAGCTCTTTCTCCAGCGGAATCAGAATACCTTCGCGTTTGACGATCAGGGTGCGGGGATTAATCCACCACGAGGTTGTCCGGTCCGGGAACCTTTGTACCTTGCGGCTTACTTCATTAATCTGGTTATGAACCTCGTCCTGTCCCTCATAGTCGTCCGTGAAGGCTTCACCGCCCTTGATCAGAGCCACAATCATACCTGATGCATTATGTATACCCCAATCATAAAAAATCTCTGTAATCTCTATCTTCATTTCGCTCTTTATATATGAGGACAATTCGGGAAGAAGAGACTTCATCAGCAGCTCTCGAGTGTAGCGAAAGGCCTGCTCCTCCTCTTTACTGAGCAAGAAACGCTCTACCGGTCCCATAAAATTTCGGATGTGCAGCGCAATGCATTGCTTCGCAATTGAAGCGTATACGGACTCGGGACCTCTCCCGAACCGCTCTCTAAGCAATCTTCCCGTGTAACTGGAAAGCTGTCCCGCCAGGTCTATAGTACTCATACATTTTCCTCCAGCATCAATTTCTCTAGTTTCTTGGCAAGCCCTGGGGGAGGCAGTCCGTCTGCTGAAAAAACGGTATGCTAACTAAGTATAATATCTTCCGGGCGCTTCGTATATAGAAAAATACACCCGGTTTTGCGGGACGAGGTCCATGCTTCCAAATGCCTCTGTCCGTTCGCCAAAAATGAGGAGGTTACCGCATACACAGAAGGACAGGCCGGTAAAATCCGGCCTGTCCTTTGTATTCAATCCTGATTTCGAACCGAAGGAAATGCTATTTCAGCTGCCAATCGCTGATGTTGAAATCTTTTTTGGCCAGCTTTTCTTCCACCAGGAAGTTCTTCGTGCCTTCAAGCAGCGAAAGTCCGTCATCCGTAAAAGCGGTATCCTTCAAATCTTCGGTCGGGCTTACCTGCTTGACGATATCCGGCGTAGTGTTCCCGATCTCGGCAAGGAACTTGTAATATTCATCCTGATGCTGCTTCAGATCGGCCAGCGCTTTCTCGCGCGCCTCGTTCCAGACCTTCGGGAAGTCCGGGAATTTCGCCAAATAATCCTCCGAAACCACGGTCACGCTGGAGCCAAGAAGATCAGGGTGCTTGGAGGAATCGTCCAAAGCCGGATACCCGTCGGAAATTTGCTTGACCGCCTGAACGCCGGTATTGGTCGTCGCATCGATGTCGCCGCGCGCTAGGGCCGCGGTAGCGTCCGGAATGAGCATATGCACGAGCTTGTAATCCGTCACCCCTTCTTGCTTAAGCAGTCCCACAAGATAGCGGTGCATGAAAGATCCCTTCTGGGTGGCTATGGTCTTGCCCTGCAGATCCTTTACCGTCTTCGGGCCATCCTTCTTGCCAATGATATAGCCGACCGTATGGGCAGATCCTTGGCCGATCAGGCGGGTCTTGGCGCCGCCGGCATAAGCGATAATGGCGGGTGTATCGCCAAGCGACCCGAAATCGAGCCGGCCGCTGATCAGCGATTCCGTCTGGTCCGGTCCATTCGGGAAGCTGGTCAGCTTCACTTCCGTAATGCCGTGTTTCTTGAGCTCCTCCTGAATGATGCCCTTATAGAAGCCCCAGCCTTCCGCCCCACCGGGAAGATTCAGCTTGTTGGCCCCGATGAAGCCGTAATTCAGCACCGAAGGAACACTGCTCTTGGCGCTGTTCCCGCTGCCCGCCGCCTCCGCCTTATCCGCCTCTCTCGTACTGCTGCCTGCGGAATTCCCGCCGCTTCCGCAAGCGGAAACGGCCAGCATCATCACGACCATACTTGCGAGAAGCACGAAGCGAAAGCCCCGTGCCCAGCCCCCCAGAATCTCTCTATACACCTTTGCCATCCTCTATTCTCCCCTTATAATAGGTATTTGCTCCTGCGAGCCTTGGGCAGCTAGAATGCTGCCCGGTGCGATAACTGAACCATAAAGCTATGGCTGGCCACAGGCGTTCTTCCTCTTCCCCAGCCCACTTTCTCCCGGTACCCGCCAAGTAGCCCCTGCTCCGCAACCTCCGTTTCCGTAATGCCTGTCGCAGCTTCCGAGTCCGGCGCCACATACAGGGCATCCACCGGGCAGTACAGCTCGCACATAAAGCAGGTCTGGCAATCGCTTTGCCTTGCAATGACAGGAACCTTGCCGCCTGACTGGTCGAACACGTTGGTCGGGCAGACCGACACGCATTGATTGCAGCCGACGCACCGGTCCGCGCTGATGACTTCAATCACGACAGCACACGCTCCTTTGCCGACAACTCGGGCTTCACCCAGACGGTATCCAATCCGCCGCTGATTAACCGGTAATGCTGGTTGTCATCGATCGCTTTGTGGTCCTCGCGTTTATGCATGCCTCTCGTTTCCGTCCGGGCGAGCGCCGAGGAGTACATCCAGCGGGCCGTCGCTGTCATGGCCGCCGTTTCCCGGAGCTTCACGCCTTCGGCAGTAAGCTCCACTTCCTGACCGCGCTGCTCTTTCCACAGCCGGTCGAGCCGTCCGAGGGAAGCCTCCAGGCGTTCCCCGGTACGGAACATATTGATGTCGTAAGGCGCAACCTCCGCCTGAACGGCAGCGGTGTATTCCTGTGCCCGCGAGCCTGCTGCGGGCCTCACTTTCTTGTGCGTCAGCTCGGAGGAGGAAAGTCCGACCGGCGCGCGTCCCGCTGCATGCCGGCCAAGGCTCAGCGCATAGCCGGCGGCTCCCTCTCCGGCGAAGGAGCCGGAGGACATGGCCCAGGCGGCATTGTGGCTGCCGCCGCCGGTGAAGCCGCCGCAGATCAGCTCGCGGGTTGCGGCATCCCCGGCGGCGTAGAGTCCGGGCACGCCCGTCCCGCAAGACTCATCCGTAATCCGGATGCCGCCGGTGCCGCGGACAGTACCTTCCAGCCGAAGCGTTACAGGGAAGGCGTCCTTGAACGGATTGATGCCGAGCCGGTCAAAGGGCAGGAAGAAATTCGTCTGCGCCACCCGCAGGAGGGGCTGCAAATCCTCTGGCGCCTGATCCAACCGGGCGAAGACCTTCCGCCCCGCCAGGAGATTCCGGGCAATGACGGAGCGCCCTTTCTTGGAGCCCGCGCCTTCCACAACGGTTCCGTCCTCATAATAGAAGCTGGCATAACTGTAATACGCCGTCTTGGTTACGGAGGAGAATGTCGGGCAAATGGCATAGGCGTTGGAGAACTCCATCCCCGACATCGCCGCGCCCGCCTCGGCGGCGAGCAGAAGCCCGTCTCCGGTCAGCACGTTGCAGCCCAGCGCCTTGCTCAGGAACGCGCAGCCCCCGGTTGCGATTACAACCGCTCCGGCGATGACCCTCCACGGTTCCCCGCTCTGCGTCTGCACGCCGGATGCGCCGGCTACGCCGTGCCCGTCCGCCAGCAGCTCCAGCGCCGGGCTGTGGTCAAGAATGGTAACGCCCGCCTTTTTCACCAGCTTGCGCATCAGCCTCATATATTCCGGCCCCTGCAGACTGCGGCGGTGGGGATTGCCGAATTCATCCACCGGGAACGGGTATCCCGACAAGCTGAGCCGGTTCATATTCTCATACGTCCGCTGAAGCACCCGGTCCATCCAGCTGTTCTCCGCCAAACTGCCGCCCAGAATGAAACGGCTTGCCTTTGCTTTTTCGCGAAGCTCCTTATCGGGCTCCACATACCAGACGCCCGTACCGGACGGAGCGGTAGCGCCGCTGGAGCCGCAATAGCCTTTGTCGGCCAGCACAACCTTGGCCCCTTTGGCCGAAGCGGTCAGCGCGGCCCAAGTTCCGGCCGGACCTCCGCCAATGACGAGCACATCCGCTTTTAACTCCAGTGAACCCTTTTTTACCGTTTCATTCATTGTTGTTACCTCCTCCGAAATCTTGGTTGTGGAATGGATTTATCCCCGGTAGCTGTCCCGCCAGAATAAAAACCTGCGCTCCAGTACCCGGAAAATCGAATCAATCAGCTTACCGACGAAGGCGAAAATGAGAATCCCGACAAAGATAACTTCCGTACTGGAGTTTTGCTTCGCTTCATTAATAAGGAAGCCGACGCCCGATTGCGAGCCGATCAGTTCGGCAACGACCAGGCTGATCCAGGCCACCGCCAGCGACAAGCGCAGGCCCAGAAGAATGTTCGGCAGCGCCCCCGGAAGGATAAGCCGCCGCAGCTGCTGGTACGGGCTGAAGCCAAGTACCCTTCCGACCTCCAGCAGCTTATGGTCCACATGCCGGATGCCCATAAAAGTATTGAGGTAAAGCGGAAAAAAAGAGCCGCTGATGATAATGGCCACTTTGGACACTTCCCCGAAGCCGAACCAAAGGATGATCAGCGGGGCAATCGCCAGATGGGGAACTAGTCGCAGCACCTGAACGCTCGGGTCAAGCAAGTATTCGGCCCTGCGGAACAGGCCTGTCAGGATGCCAAGCAGCAGGCCCGCTGCTCCGCCGATCAGAAAGCCGAGGAACGCCCGTTCAAGGCTGACCCCGAGATGATGCGCAAGCTCGCCCGATACCGCCAGGCGGGCAAAAGAGCGGACGATGGTAAGCGGTGTCGGCAGAAATTCCGGCGATACCCAGCCGGCGCTTCCGGCGGTCTGCCAAAGCGCAACCGTCAGTATCGGCAGTATCGCGCCGGCCCCGAGGTCGGATAGATACGGCTTCCAGGAAACCGGCCGGCGGGATGCCGCCGCTGTTCCGCGCACCGCTTTGAACCTGCTTCTTCCTTCCCTCACGCCCGTTCCAGGCTGGGCAATAACTTTGGCTCCTTCACTCACTCTCATTCTCTCCTTTCTATCCGCTATAAGCTTGCTTTCCAGCGGAGCAGCCGATGTTCAATCAGACGCATGGCCGTATCGCTCAGCAGACCGCAGACCGCGAAGATGATAATGCCGACGAACACCACCGGCGTATCGGCAAACTGGCGGGCGTCCGACATCATATAGCCGATCCCCGATGTGGACGCAATCAGCTCCGCAACGACCAGACCGAGCCAGGAGAGCCCGGCCGACAGGCGGGCGCCAAGCATAATATGCGGCACCGCTCCCGGGAGCACGAGCTTGAAAATCTGCTTCGTCCTGCTGAAGCCAAGCACCCGGGACACCTCGAACAGCTTGTTATCCACACCGCGAATTCCCATAAAGGTGTTAATATAGAGCGGGAAAAACGCAGCTTTGGCAATCAGCAGCACCTTCGATTCCTCCCCGATGCCGAACCAGAGGATGAACAGCGGGACTACCGCGAGGCTAGGAATCATCCGGATCATCTGCAGCGAAGGATCAAGCAGCTTCTCCGAGCGTCTGAACAGTCCGACCAGAATCCCAAGTGTAAGCCCAAGCCCCCCGCCGAGCAGAAAACCGAGCAGGACCCGAACGGCGCTGACCCGGAGATTGCTCCATAAATCCCCCGAGGCCGCAAGTGAAGCAAAAGAGGCGGCTATCGTATACGGCGTCGGAAACAGCAGATCCGAAATCAAGCCGTAATGCCCCAGCGCCTGCCACAGCGCCAGAACGGTTACCGGCAGCAGCAGACCGAGCAGGACTTGAGCCCCCTTTCCGGGCTTGCCTCCGGCTTCAATGGCGGCGGCACGGTTGCTCATGAATCATTCCCTCCTTCTCTTCGAATAAAATATATAATTCCAATCAGTTAAATCGGATAAAGGGCCGGTCAAATCCCTGCTCCGTCGGTTAACTCCAGCTCTTCCACCTTTTCGAACTCGCTAAGCACCTTCAGCCGAAGCTCCTGAAAAGAGGCGGTCGCTTTTTTCCGGGGATACGGAAGGTCGATGCGGACGATTTTCCGGATTTTACCCGGCCGCGGTTCCAGAATAACCACCCGGTTGCCCAGAAAGACCGCCTCGTCGATATCGTGGGTCACAAAGATCATCGTTGTCCGGTTGGTCCGCCAAATATCCAGCAGCACCGACTGCATATGCGCCCGGGTAAACGCGTCCAGCGCGCCGAACGGCTCGTCGAGCAGGAGGATTTTCGGATTCCGCAGGAGCGCCCGGGCAATCGCCACCCGCTGGGCCATGCCTCCGGACAGTTCGCGGGGGTACGACTTCTCAAAGCCCTTCAGCTTCACCAGCTCGATCAGCTCATCCACCTTCTTGCGGACTCCGGGATCGCGCAGTGACAGGTCGGAAGCGATATTCTTCTCCACGGTCAGCCAGGGAAAGAGGCGATGCTCCTGAAAAATAAACCCCTTGTCAATGCCTGGACCGTCAATCCTCGTCCCTCCCAGCGTCACCGTCCCGCTATAACCCCCGTCCAGACCGGCGACGATGCGCAGCAGTGTGCTTTTGCCGCAGCCGCTTGGACCAATCACGGTAATAAATTCCCCTTCTTCCACATGAAGCTCGACATTATGCAGCGCCTGCACCGGACCGCCCGCGGTTTCGAACGTCTTATTCAGATTGGAAATGTCCAGCAGCGTTTGTCCCATACCGTTCCTCCTTTTCTATTGAACCCGAAGCTTAATTGATTTGCGCAAAAAAACAGAGGTATCGCGCCTACCAGGACGCAACACCTCTGTATGAACAGTCGGCATACTGTGATTTAATTCATATTATTTTTATGCGATTTGTGATTATTAAGGTATCACCGATTTAAGAGGCTGTCAACGAAAAAAATAAAATTCGCGACAGCGGCCAAAAGCGCTCGGTTTATTAATTCTTATATTTTGAAAAAGACCGCCCGATCCCAATCAGGCAGTCCTCTTCTAAAGTTGGTTCACCGCTATGCTATGCTATCCGATCGCTCTCTTTCCCGTTCACTCCGGCATACTCGCCAAACGCGGGAACAAGCTCCTCGTCGATCGCGAACAAATCGTGAATCAGGAAATTCGGGCTTGGCGCAATATCGAAGTAGTCCTTGTAAGTAAAGCCGTATCTCTTAAAAATCTCATGGCATTTATAGGCCATATCCAGATGCCATTCCGAGCGCGGGGTCCGGTGACCTTCCAGCGCCGATCCGGGGTTCGGCGTCCAGGCCCCGGTCAGGGACAGCACACCGATGGAAGCGAAGTACTCCACACCCGCAAGCGTCGTCTTCTTCGGCTCGATACCCGCAACAAAGCCGGATCTGACCTTGCCTTTGCCAAATACCTTGGCCGCGTACTCGATCGCCTTGATCCAGTGCTCCCGGCCGCCGCATTCCGCCACCTTGCCCGGAAGAATCGCCGCGTAGAAGGCCGGGTCCCACATCTCCAGGTTCATCGCCAGCGTGCGGAAGCCCGCTTCCTTGTAGCGGTCGATAATGCCAAGATCCAGCGGCGCGCCGATAACGGCGGTGCCGTTGAAATCCTGAAGGCCGGTGCTCTCCTGAATCGCTTCGGCGACGTCGATGTAATAATCGACCTCCCGCCGCTCGGGCACAAAGCCTCCGGTCAGGTTCGTATGCGTGACCCCGTCCAACCGGTAGGCGGCCGCTACCGCTTCCCCGATCTGCTTCGGATTTTTCCATTTGATGCCCTGAATTTCCGAGTACGTATCCTTGGTCGCGTTGATGTTACAGAACAGGCAGTCCTGCCCCTTTTCCTTAAGCGAGCATTCATTGCTGTAGGCAATGGAAACCGTTCCACCTCCCGTATACCCTGGAGAATACCCGGCAATCCGCGAGAATGGCGTGCCGTCGGACGCGCTCAGCCCATAATATTTGGGGCGCTTGTCAAACGATACGGGAAACAGCTCTTTGCCTTTATGCGTAAGCACGTACTCGCCGCCGTCAAGGACAACCCGGAAGTCCGATCTGCTGTCCCAGTGAAAGGCGACCCGCAGACCTCCGGGCGTGGTGTAGCCGGTGGGCAGGTCGAAGCCTTCGTGAGTCTCGTGGTCCATTTCAAAGCATAGATGAACCTGCTCCTGAATCTCTCCGCCCAGATCGAGATTGCGGAATATGGCCGGATTGGCCGCCACACCCTCGATATTCACTTCATTTTTAATTTTCAATTCCTGATAAAGCTGGCTTCTGACTTGCTCCCTGCTCATTCTGTTCACTCCCCGCACCCGTTTGATATGGCAAATGTCCTGAATCCGCCCCCAGAATACCGCTTCCCAAATCCTCCAGCAGCGTGAACACGCCGTCAAAGCCGGCGTACCCTTTCGTCAGCACGATCCGGTCCGAAACCGGAAACGATACCGGGACGAACGGGATGCCTGTTCGCTCCGCCGCGCGGCGCTCAATCGAGCTCCCGAGCAGCAGCTCTATCTCCTTGTACAGCACCAGTTCCTCAATGATCTTGGCGTCGCTCTCAAATACAATTTCTGCTTCCGAACCCGGCTGCCATTCCTCCCACTGACGGATGATGGCGCTGCGGGACGGCTCCGGAATGTCGTCGGTAAGGACGATCAGGGAAGGCAGCAGGCCGAGCGGATCGGTCAGAAAACGGGCTATGCCGAGCACGGATGCGCTCTCGCCGACCAGGGCGAATTTTTTCTGAAAGCCGTACTTGTAGTATGCGTCCAGAAAATGCAGGATGTAGTGCCGCTCCTTCTGTTCCTTGAGACTGATCCATGCCTCTACCGCCTCCTGCTCCAGATCCAGCTGCTTCCCAATGCAGCGCAGCCATTCTCCCGTCTGCAGGGCGCCTACCGGATATCCGTCGAAGTGAACGTAAGGAATGCCCGCGTTTCTTTCCAGCCACTCGCAGATTGGAAGACTGTGCGGGGAGAAAGAAACATTGAGAGCCGCATCAAAAAGGGTTGCCCATTCTCCCTTGTCCGCATCCGGCCCAAACAACACATTCACGGCTGCGCCGATGCCCTCCAGGCTGTCCTTGAGACCTTTCAGATTTCCCCGCCAGAACACATCCTGCTCCGGAATGATGCCGAACAGATTCACCAGACGGCCGTTCTTGCTGCCGGAGGGCTCGGCCAGCTTGTCGAATTGGCGCAGTATGCCGGTTACCACCGCCGTATATCCGTTATGGACGCTTCCTTTAAACCCGGGGGTACTGACGTGAATCGCTTTGTATTGCTGCTCCTGCAGCTCCTTGGTCATCGCCGGGACATCGTCGCCGACCAGCTCAGGCGTGCACCCGGTCAGTACCACGTAGAAGTCGCCTTCCTTAATTTTTACCGCATTTTTGAGCTGCTCCCTAAGCCTTGAGCTTCCTCCGAACACAACCTGTCTTTCCAGAAAATTGGTTGAAGGAAGTCCGAGGCCGCCCGTCCAGCCGGACCCTCCGCCTCCGCTAAGGCTGCTGACTCCGGCATACTGCTGCACGCCGCAGCCCAGAGTGGAATGGATGATCGGGACAGCGCCCTCTATCGACTTGATCGTCTGAACAGCTCCATGCAGCATGCAGCTGTTCCGGTTTCCCGCCGTTGTCTCTCCCATCCTATTTCACCTCCTGCTTGATATGCCAGTTGACGCTTTTGCTCAGCCAGCCCGCCCGGTAAGAGGAGCTTCCAGCGCTTAAATAGCGGCTGAGCGACGGGTTGCGCAGCGCTTTGGTCAAAAGCGGGGCCAGCTCTTGAACGCCCCCGAAGCCATACACGTCCACGGAATCGACGGCCGCCGCCGCGATTCCCGCTCTGGCCGCCCACACGGCTGCTTCACCTCGCCCGATATAAAGATCGGGCTTTAATTTCCCCAGCGCGTTGATTTTCTCGAAAGGCTGCCCCTGCTGGATGAATACCTGCGGATTACTCCGGCCGGCCCATTCCCGTAGTCTTACGACATGCGAGCTATCGGCGTGAGTCAAACTTAATGCAGCCACTTTTCCGCCCAGCTCTTCCACGAATTCGGCTACTCCGAAGGCTTGCTCTGGAGGAAGGTCGATAAAGACGGAAGCACCATCCAGCCGGTGCCACTCCAAGTCTGTAACCGCCGCAGCTTTAGCCTCTTCGATATAGGCGCGGACCTGTTCGGCAGAGCCAGCGGCACCTGCGGATCTGGCGGCGGCCAGCAGCCACCGCTCCGTTCCGGCAAGGCCGATCGGGGCTGTTTCCTCCAGGTGAACGATCCCGTGGGCCTCTTCCAGCCATTCCAGCAGGAAACGGGAATCGTCCTTATCGATGGCAATGGAGGCGAAGGCATTCAGCGATTGCTTCAGCGCTGCAATCGATAGACTCCCAGACAGGTTGTTATACGAAATACCCGCTCCGTCCAAGTCTCGAATAATATGACTTGTCTTCGTTCCAGCTGTGCCGATCAGGTTAACGGCCGGAAGAGGGAGCGCATCGGGATCTTTTTTCAATACGTACTTGGCCAGCGCATGGAACACCAGATCATACCCGTACACGGCCGTTTTGGAGCGGAAGCCCGCGGCATATACCGGGACTACCGGAATGCCGTACTGATCCTCCTTCTCCGTCGCGGCAGACTGGATATCGTCATTATTAATGGCTACAACCGGCGTTGCCAGGATGAAGATGATCTCGGGACGCCAGGTCCGGTACGCCCGATCGACCGCTTCCCTAAGCTTGTCGTCTGCCCCCAGAATCGAGTCATTCTCTTCAATATTCGTAATCAGCCAGGGGCTGCCTCCAGCCCTGAGCTCATCTTCAAGCTTGATCGCACCGCACCCCGGCGGACTGTGAATAATGGTGACGCTGCCGCGAATGCGGCCAAGAAGCCGGATTGCGCCAATCACCTCGTCGTCTCCTGTTTCCGAATAGGTGCGGATTCGTTGTCTCGTCTCTTCCTTCTCCAGTTCATCCGCCAAAGCGGCGCTGTCGCCGTAGAAAGCGGTCAGCGCCCCCCTGCGCTTTTCCCTCGTCCGGGGAAGCCGTTGTCTGATTTCGTTCATGGTTCGTCTCCTCAGCGCCCAGCGGCAGAGAAGGAAGCCGCCTCCTGATTGATGGCATCTCCCCAGCTTCTGGCCCAATCTCGCAGATCGGTGACATTCAGCGGGCTTGGAACAGACAAGTTCTCATTCTCCGCCACATAAGCGGCCAGTTTCCGGTAAACATCCGCTTGTTCGGAGCCGGGATTCGCTTCGATCACGGTTTTGCCGTACAGCTCGCTCTGGGCGACTACCGGCGAACGGGGAACGAAGCCTGCAACCGATGCCCCCGTCCGGCTCGCGAAATCCGTAATCAGCGACTCGGGATACCCGGGCAAAATACTGTTCCCGATAATGCCGCCGAGCTTTGCTCCTCCGGATGGAGCGTATTTGCCGATCGCCTTGAACAGATTGTTGGCGGCATAGATCGCCATGAAATCCGAGGAGCTGACGACATAAGCTCTGTCGGTAATGCCATCGCGGATCGGCACGGCGAAGCCGCCGCACACTACGTCTCCCAAGACATCGTAGAGCACATAATCGGCCTCGTATTCCTCGAATACATTCAGCTCCTGAAGCAGGCCCACGGCTGCGTTGATGCCGCGCCCTGCGCAGCCGACACCCGGAACCGGACCGCCCGCTTCAATGCAGAGCACGCCCTTGAAGCCAACCGCGGACACGTCCTGCAGCTTCACATTGGCGCTGTCCCGCAGGCTGTCGATTACCGTAGGCAGATAGTCGCCGCCTCTCAGCGTATTGGTGGAATCGCTCTTGGGATCGCATCCGATCTGGATTACCCGGTGGCCCGCTTCGGCGAGAGCGGCGCTGATGTTGGATGTGGTCGTCGATTTTCCAATGCCGCCCTTCCCGTAGATTGCAATATGCTTGGTCCTTTTAGCCATTTTTTATCCCCCTGTCTGTATATCCTCTTGTCTGCCGGCTGCTGCTCCGGCTTCAGATCTGTGATTATTTCGCGGAAGAGGTTTCCACTGCCTGAACCGCAAACTTCGCGGCTGTGGCTTTCAATGTCTCCGCTTTATCCGTACGCTCCCACGGCAAATTCAGATCGCTTCTTCCAAAATGTCCATAAGCCGCCGTCTGTCTGTAGATCGGCCGTTTGAGATCAAGCGCCTTGATAATGGCACCCGGTCTCAGATCGAACGTATCCTTCACGATTTCCGAGATCCGGTCGTCGGATATGATTCCGGTGCCGAAGCTGTTCACCGTTACGGATACCGGGCTGGCAACGCCGATGGCGTAGGCGAGCTGAATTTCGGCTCTGCGGGCCAGACCGGCCGCCACGATATTTTTGGCTACATAACGGGCAGCGTAAGCCGCGCTCCGGTCCACCTTCGTCGGGTCCTTTCCGCTGAACGCGCCCCCGCCATGCCGGGCGTAGCCGCCGTAAGTGTCGACGATGATCTTTCTGCCGGTCAGTCCGGCGTCGCCGTTCGGCCCGCCGACAACGAACCGTCCCGTCGGATTAATATAATATTTGGTATTCTCGTCCAGCAGATTTTCCGGAACCGTAGGCTCCACCACATGCTGAACAATATCCTTCCAAATCTGATCCAGCCCAATTTCCGGGGCATGCTGCGTCGAGACGACAATGGTATCCACCCGGACGGCCCGGTCATCTTCATATTCAACCGTTACCTGCGTCTTGCCGTCCGGCCGCAGATAAGGCAGCAATCCGCTCTTTCTCGCTTCCGTAAGTCTTCTGGCCAGGCGATGGGCAAGGGAAATCGGCAGCGGGAACAGCTCCGGCGTCTCATCCGTTGCATAGCCGAACATCAGCCCCTGATCGCCCGCTCCGATCTCGCCGCCGTTCTCTTCCGCATTCTCGAGCTGTCTGGTTTCCAGCGCGTTGTCCACGCCTCTGGCAATATCGGCCGATTGTTCGTCGAGCGAGCTGATAATACCGCAGGAGTTGCCGTCAAAGCCGAGGTCGGAATGGTTGTAGCCGATCTGCACGATCGTTTCGCGGGCGATCGCGGGAATATTGACATTCGCCGAGGTCGAGATTTCGCCGGCAATGAGAACGAGCCCCGTAGTCACCGCCACCTCGCAGGCTACTCTCCCGTCGGGATCCTGCTCCAGGATCGAGTCCAGTACAGCGTCCGATATTTGGTCGCAAATTTTATCCGGATGCCCTTCCGTGACGGACTCCGATGTAAACAGGTACTTTGTCATTGCTTTTACCTCTTTTCATTGTGATATTATTCACACTTATCAACAGCAGGCAGCAGACTCACTCTAAACCCGGAGCAAACAAAGAAAGGCTCTGAAGATGACAGCAGCAGTACCCAAAAAGAGCACAGCGCCGTTCTGCAGAGCCTCCGGTGATCCGGTCAACTTTTCCTACTAAGTTTATAGGATTAATACATATATTAAGTGCGCCCGGGAAAGTTTGTCAATAAGATAATTTACACAATTCGCCTTGCTTTCGGGTTGTCGGGAACGATAAAAAAGCCTTCCCCTGTCCGTTAGGGAAAGACCTGTTGCAGCCGGAAACCGGCATGTCCTTCATACTTTCTTCACCTTTCAATTATCCGCCCAATCGTCTTATCAAGCTCGCCTGGTAGCGTTCAATCCGCTCCGTCACGATCCGGCTGGTCAAATCGGTTATCCCAAACGCCGCCCAGCCCCCATACACCTGCGGAGGGCCTTCTCCCAGACCGTCGAACAAGGACAGCAGATCCCAGTAAGGATGATAGGTGAACGCGTCTCCCACATAATCAAGATAAGCCTGCAAAAAAGCATCCGCCGCCTCCACGCCATACAGCTGCGCCAAATTCAGCCGGCAGTGCCCCACATCGGCTCCCGCCGGTCCCAGACATGCGTTCGGCCAGTCGACGATCCCGCTGACGGCGTCTCCCTGCCACAGCACGTTGGCCGGATGGTAATCGCGGTGGATGAAACGCGGCTCATACTCCGGCCGGTTATTCTTGACGAAGCTCACCGCTTCGGCCCAGCCATCCCGGCGCCCGGTCCAGGCGGGCGGCTTCAGGGCGTCGATATCGGTATATGAGAAATACGTCCAGGGAAAATCGCCGGCCGGAACGGCATGCACCTCCGCCAGCGCTTTCGCCAGTCCCTCCAGCCAGCTCTGCATATCCAGCGGCTTCAGAATGACTTCTCCGGGCAGCATCGTCATGAGCACGGCCGGAAGACCGCAAGCGCCGCCGTCCAGATCCGCGCCCAGCAGCTTCGGCGAAGGGACCCGGCCCAGACCGGACCGGGCAAGCGCATCCGATTCATGGGCGGCCAAACGGGGCTCCTGGCTCAGCCATTGCTCATTGTCGTACAGGCGAATTACTGCATCCCGCGATTCCGGACCGTCCTCCAGCCGCACCTGATATAAAGCGGAGGACGTACTGCCCGGAAGACGCCGGACTTCCCTAACGCGGACGGGCCGGCTCCCCACTCCCGCGATCCATTCCAGCGCCCGCTCCGGCAGGCCGCCCGAGTATCCATTTTGCATGGTTCTCTCCCCTGTTCTTATGGCGAATCGAATGGAATGCTTCATTCCGTTAGTAGCACAAAAGAAAACCACTCCTGGCAGAACCGTTACTCCAAACTACTCCAGCCGGTTCTCCAGCGTTCCCAGCCCTTCGATGCTAACCGCCAGTTCATCCCCGGAACGCAGCCACGTCTGCTCTGCCTTGGGCTTCCCGAGAATCACGCCTTCCGGCGTGCCGGTGAAGATCAGATCCCCCGGTTCCAGCGTCATATATTCCGAAATATAGCTGATCAGCTCCGCGCAGCCGAAGATCATGTCCCGCGTATTCGCAAACTGGCGCAGCTCTCCGTTCACCCGGCACTCGATGCCCAGGCTGCCGGGATCGACTTCATCGGCCGTAACAACGTAAGGACCGACCGGGGCAAACCCGTCCAGCGATTTGCCAAGCAGCCACTGGCCTGTGCGGAACTGCAACTCTCTCGCGGACAGATCATTGCCCACAGCATAGCCGAACACGCAGGAAAGCGCCTCCTCCTTCGTCACCCCGGACGTCCGCTTTCCGATGACCAGCACAAGCTCCGCTTCGTAATCGATCTGCGACGCGACGCGCGGCAGGGCAATCGTCTCCCGGTGGGCGGCCAGACTGTTGTTGAATTTGCTGAACAGCACCGGAACCGAGGGCGTTTCCAGCCCCGATTCCTCCGCATGGCTTCGGTAGTTCAATCCGACGCAAATGATTTTTTGGGGACGCGTAACGCATGGCGCATACACGATCTCCTCTTCCCTCAGCCACAGCGAATTGCCGCGAACAAGCTGTTGAAGCTGGGGAACGGCCGCGGCGCTGTCCTTAATCACATCTTCCATTAGAACAGGAACCTCAAGCCCGCTGCCGCGGGCCGTTAATTCCACATCCATAATGCCTTGTTCTGTCTTCACACCAAGTTTTACCTGTCCGTCCTTTATAAATTGAAGCAGCTTCATAGCTAACCCCTCCCCCTGCTAAATCAAACCGGCTTTGACCAGTCCGTTATAAATGCCGCCTTCGTTTACATGGTCGGTCACGTAATCGGCATAGGGGATCAGTTCTTCATGCGAGTTCCCCATGGCGATGCCCAGCCCGGCCGACTCCAGCATTTCCTTATCGTTCAGGCCGTCGCCAAACGCAACCGACTCCTCGCGGCTGATGCCCAGCGTGTCCAGCATCGCCTCGATCCCCTTCGCCTTGGAGCTTCCCGGCGGAAGCACGTCCATGGCGAGAGGATGCCAGCGGATCAGCCGAAGGCGGGACAGCAGCTCTTCATACAAGGATTCCTCATGGCTTTCGCAGTGGAGGAACATCTGGTAAATCT
Organism: Paenibacillus apii; assembly: GCF_011043685.1. Classification (NCBI taxonomy): domain Bacteria; kingdom Bacillati; phylum Bacillota; class Bacilli; order Caryophanales; family Paenibacillaceae; genus Paenibacillus; species Paenibacillus apii. Next base: position 89,181 of record NZ_JAAKGU010000014.1, read on the forward strand.
CATTGTTTTTCCAGAAGCCGGGGTCAAAGCCCGGATGATCCACTTTAAGCGTATTCACGGATTCGGTTATGTACGGGTGGTTCTCGCTGTCCGCGTAATAGGTGTGCTCGCCCTGAAACACCAGCGAATGCTTGTGCCGGCCCGCCAGATCAATCAGCGCCTGGATCGTTTCCTTGGCCAAGGGCTGCTTGTACAAGGTCTTGCCCTTATACACGACATAGGCCCCGTTCAGGCATACATAGGAGTCAATGCCCAGCTTGTTTAGCAAAGGCTTGATAAAATAAGGCGCGCGCCCCGTGGCGATAACCGGCTCCACGCCGTTTTCCTTTAGCCTGGAAACAGCTTCAAGCGTATCCGCCGGAATCTCCTTCTCCTCGTTCACCAACGTTCCGTCGATATCGAAAAATACAATTTTATAGGCCATCTGCTCCTGCTCCCATCCATTCGCCGTTACTTATATTCCCGGCGTTCTTTTCTCCGCTTCTTGCGCCTCCTAAACTTATCACGATTTATTTGCGGCGGGCAATAAACTTGCGGCGCCCCGCCCGGAAACTGGTATAATAATCAAAACTATTATGTTCACAGACCCGGAAAAAGGAGCCTTTTTCATGACCAATCCCAACCATGAACCGGTGCTGCCCGAAAGCAGCTTTGAATTCGGGGTGTATACGCTCGGAGATATCGTCGCCGATCCCGTATCGGGACAAACCGTAAGCCAGCACCGCCGCCTTCAGGATATCATAGCCGCCGCCAAGCTGGCGGACGAGGCCGGACTCGACGTGTTCGGCGTAGGGGAGCATCACCGGCTGGATTTTGCCGTCTCTTCGGTTCCCGTCGTGCTTGCCGCGATTTCGCAGGTAACGAGCCGGATCAAGCTGTCCAGCACAACCATGGTGCTCGGCACCCTCGATCCGGTGCGGCTGTTCGAGGATTTCGCCACCCTGGACCTGCTGTCGGACGGTCGCGCGGAAATTATGGCCGGACGCGGCGCGTTTACGGAATCCTTCCCTTTATTTGGCTACGACCTGAACGACTACCAGCAGCTGTTCGCGGAGAATCTCAATCTCCTTCAGAAGCTTGGCGAGCAGGAAATCGCGAACTGGGAAGGTGCCTTCCGCCCGCCGCTGAAGGACGCTGAAATTTCGCCCCGTCCCCTGCAGGCGAAGCTTCCACTCTGGATCGGCGTCGGCGGCACGCCGGCCAGTGCGGAAAGAGCCGGGCAGCTTGGAACCGGTATGGCGATCGCCATCCTTTCCGGCAGTCCGGAGCGGTTTCGGCATCTGGCTGACCTGTACCGCCAGGCGGGAGCCGCAGCCGGCCATCCGCAGAAGAATCTCAAGGTAGCCGTCACCAGTCACGGATATGTCGCCAAGACCTCGGGGCAGGCGCTTGACGATTTTTACCCATATTATGTAAACTATCTGAACGGCTTCATGGCCCGGCCCGGAAAGGAGTTCCGGTTCACACGCGAGGATTTCGAAGCGTACACGCGGCCAGATGAAGCGCTGGCAGTTGGAAGTCCGCAGCAGATCATCGAGAAAATTCTGTACCAGCATGAGCTGTTCGGACATACCCGCTTTATGGCCCAGATGGATGTCGGCGGCATGCCTTTTGCCAAAGTCGCCTCCGCCATCGAGCTCCTTGCGTCGGAAGTCGCGCCTGTTGTCCGCCGGGAAATCGCCCGCAAGAACGGTACATCCTGATTCCCGTCCCGCACTTAACGACTGGCTCTCCCGGCGGCAGGATTTCGGCTGATCCCTTAGGCCCGCTTCTTTAAGACGCTGGCATCAATTTGGCGAGCTTTGGGTTTTCTTTTGCCCTGGGACGGGTAAAGGGTAAAGATCAACAGGAACTTCATCATAAAGCGAGGCTAAATATGAACAAGCATATACATAGTTTTCCCGGGTTCGGCCCGGACAATCGGGACAGAGGCAATCGCTCTGAAAAGCGCAGCGGGTTCGCTGCGCTGAAGCGGCTTGCCTGGCTGGCCGCCGGGATGTCCGTAACGATTCTCGGCCTCGCCCTGAGCTCGTACACGGTCCGGGCGGACAGCTACACCGCCAAGGTGTACGCTACCTCACTGAATGTCCGCAGCGAACCGGCGAACGGAGCGGCGGTCAAAGGATCGGTCAAAGGCGGATCGCTCGTCACCGTGACCGAGGAGCAGCATGGCTGGGCCCGAATTTCAGCCGGAAATATGACCGGCTGGGTTGCCGGATATTACCTGAAGAAGGCCGGCGGTTCGGCGGCTTCCGCGCAGACATCCGGCACATTGCCGAAGACGCTTGCGGCCGGCGGCGGCCGTTCCACGGCGACGGTTACGGCCGACTCGCTGCGCATCCGCAGCGGTCCCGGAACCGGCTATGAGGCCGTTGGATCGCTTAAAGCCCGCGATGTTGTGACCGTTCTCTCCCGCCGGTCCGGCTGGCTAAGCATACGGACCCCAAGCGGAGCCGCCGGCTGGATCGCGGAACCGTACGTAACCGCCGGCTCATCGCCGTCCGCTGCCGGAGTACGCCCGGTAAACGCCAGCAGGTCAACGTCGGCCGGCCTTCGCGGCAAGCGGATTGTCGTCGATCCGGGCCATGGCGGAGACGATCCGGGAATGATCGGCACGACCTTTGGCACAATGGAGAAGGACCTCAATCTGCAGACAGCGCTGTACCTGCGGGATTACCTGACGGCGGCGGGCGCGGATGTGACCATGACGCGCACCCGGGGCGATCAACGGCCTTCGCTGTCCAGCCGGGCGCGGCTGGCCCCGGAGGTCTCGGCGGACGCTTTTATCAGCGTGCATTACAATTCCTCCCCCAAAAAGATATCGGGCACGCTGACGTTCTTCTACTCCGAGTCCGATGACCTGATGCTGGCCCGCTCCATCGAGCATCGGCTGGGCGATGGCATCGGCCTGAAGAGCAACGGGGTATCCTTCGGCGATTATCATATTCTGAGGGAGAACGAAACGCCCGCGGCCCTGGTCGAACTGGGCTTCCTCACCAGCCCGGGCGATGAATCCCTCGTCCGCAAGACGTCGTACCAGAAAAAAGCGGCAAAGGCTATCGCGAAAGGCATTGCCGATTATTTTTCAAATTAGGCTATCAACACAAAAACCCCGGCCCAAGAGATGATCTTGAAACGGGGTTTTGGCTATGCGGACTTCCTGGCACGAACGGCTTGCGGGGCCGAACGTATCAGATAACGAAGCCGCGCTCGTACTGTCTGGGAATTTCCGTCTCCTTACGCAGCTCGGCTGCAGCCGTCAGAGGCCAGTAAGGGTTCTTTAGCATGCCGCGTCCGACGGCAACCAGATCCGCGTCACCATTGCCGATAACCGCGTTGGCAAGCGCGGGTTCGTCCAGACGGCCGACCGCGATGACCGGAACGTTCAGGCCTTCCTTGATCGCTCTTGCAAGCGGCACCTGGTAAGCGGCATGCGTGCCCGGACGGCCGGCCGCGGTGATCGGCCCTTCTCCGCCGGCGCTGATATGGAAAATGTCTACGCCCGCTTCCTTGAATGCCTTGCTGAATTCCAGGCTTTCCTTAATGCCATATCCGCCTTCGACGTACTCCTGAGCGGAAATACGCAGAATGAGCGGCATGTCTTCAGGCATTTCGCCTTTGACCGCGGCGATGACTTCACGCCCGAATTTCGTCAGATCCTTCCCGTACTCGTCCTCTCTCCGGTTGGTGAGCGGAGAGGTGAACTGGTGGATCAAATATCCGTGAGCGCCGTGCAGCTCAATGGTATCGAAGCCTACCTGAACCGCGCGGTGCGCCGCCAGCCGGAACTTCTCTACCATCTCTTTCACTTCCTCAGTCGTCAGCTCGCGCGGCGTCTTCGACTTCTCGTCGAACGGAACCGGCGATGAGGAGACGGGAATCGCCGCGTCCTCCGCCTTGCGGCCGGCGTGGGCAATTTGAATGCCGACCTTCGCGCCATACCGGTGGCTGTCCTCCACTATGCGGGCAAGCGCCGGAATTTGTTCGTCAGACCACAGCCCGAGATCATAATCTGTAATCCGGCCATCGGGCTCGACATCGGTCATTTCGATAATAATGAGCCCCGTCCCGCCGATCGCCCGGCTGACATAGTGGGTATGATGCCACTCATTAGCAATCCCGTCTTTATTCGTTACCGAATACTGGCACATCGGTGGCAGAACAATCCGGTTCTTGAGCTCAAGTCCTTTAATTTTGTAGGGAGTAAATAAATCGGTCAATGGAATCGCTCCTTATATGCAAAATGCATGTTCATGCATATGGTATCGTATGCAGGCAGCGAAAGTCAACTTGCCAACCGGCAATCATTCTTTTTCCTAACTATAACATCCACAGATGCTTGATTAAAAACCGCCCTGCTATTCGCAGCGGCGGTCCTTGGCTTAAGGGTTATGTGGCATAATGAAAAAGTTCGTATCGGCGTCTCCAGCTCCTGGAGGTTCCCGGGGGAAGCTCCAGCAAAATATTGGTCCTGCATGGGCCGGTCCTGCATAAGCCAGGACGGCAAGGAACCGTTCGCCGGTCCCCCGCCCTGTGCCGACAGCTATCCGAGCAGGACCTCCAGCTCAGGGTACAGGCCGCTGCGCACACCTTCCGCAATCGCCCCCGCCAGCTCGCAGCCCTCCACCCGGGTCTCGCTACCCGCCTTATCCCTCAGCGTGATGCTGCGGACGGACACGCCTGCGTCCCCAAACGTATCGGCACGCCGTTCATTGAGATAGGTCACCTCTGCGGAGCCGAGAAAGCGGAACGACAACCGGCCATCTTCGCTAAACAGCCAGCCTGGCAGAACCGGTTCAAGCCGGAGAATCAGCTCCTCGCCAGGACCCAGCCGGAAAGGCTGCTTCCCGGCCATCATCAGCATCCAGATGCTGATGAACTCAGCGGTCGAACCGCTGAGCCGGGCCACGTATCCTCTTCCGTGAACGGTCGGGTCCGGATTGACTCCGCTTGCCAGAAAGGATGAATTCTCCAGGGTGCTGCGCCCGTATACGGCCGGGTCCTGGAACGGGATAAGCGTATTTCTGAATTCCACGAAGAAGGGCCCGGTCAGACCAGTCTTCAGAAGCTCCAGCAAATATTTGTAGGACATATGCAAAAAGATCGATTCCCGCTCCAGCCACCCCGGCGTGAACGCCCGGATTCGGCCGATTTCCTGCGGTTGTTCCTCAAGGCTTACCGAGGTTTTGTACATTTTGAGCTTCTCGTCGTAGAGGCCGCTTGCTCTTACCGCCCTGTAAATCTCCTCCGCCTGTCCGGGACTGTCCACCGTCTTCAGCATGTGAACGGGCCCTTCAAGAAAAGCCGGCAGCGCTTCGGCGCGGAAGCGGCTTACGGTGACGGCGGGCAGACCGCATCCGGCGATGACCGGATTACCGTTGTTGTCCGTTAAAGAGGCGTATTCCTCCGCTTCGAAACGGAAGTAAGTAGGGACAAGCCCGCCCCCCAGCTCCAGAGCCTTGGCGATGCCTTGTTCCAGTCTCTGAAGGAATAACTGGTAAATCGTCTGAAGCGTGGAATACGATACCGGTGTCTCCCGGCCGGTGATTCCGAAGCGGACCATCTCCCGATACCGTTCGCGCGCCGAGGCGGTCTGATCCCAGCATTCGAAGTCGGTCAGCTTGTTCTTCATCCGGAGGGAGACGATTTCGTACACCCAAATCAGCAGATTATACATTTCCTCCGGGAGCACGGCGCTGCGGGCGGCAAAATCATTATGCTTCCGCATATCTGACAGCGTTTTCAAAATAAAGTTGATGAGACGTTTCAGCTCAAAGGTCTCTCCCATACCCGAACCGAACAATCCGGGAAGCCCGTTCATGGCGTCGTTCCACCCTGGCTTGTTGCCCTCCATTTCTATGCCCATTCCGTAAGGATCGAGCGTGGACATTTTGATCAGGGCCAGCGACAGCATTTTGACAAACAGGTTCGAACGGTATACCTCCCCGTACCCGCTCCCGGTCTTCAGCCACCGGGTATCTTCCATGCCGATTCCGAAGCGGACCAGCTTCTCCTCATCATGAACGGCCGCGCCATACTGGCGGACCTTCCCGTTCTTCAGCACGGTTTTTTCGCTGCGCGGCAGAACCCTTGAAGGACTGTCAAAGAACAGGCAGGTGCCTGGTGAGAACAGCAGCTCTTCCATTTTGTCCGGAAACACCGCCCGGTAGCTCTCCACCAAATCCAAATTGTATGTCCAGTGGTCGATCCAATAGCCTTCGCCGAAATTCGCTTCAATGCTCTGCTCCGACAGGCCGATCAGCTTCTCCAGAAACTCTTCTTCCCCAATCTGCAGCCGTACCCCGTTGTCCTCGATAAAATGGATGACCCTCCCCGGAGTGAAGGGGCCCGCCGTCAGTTCCGCAAGCTCGCTTCGATGACTGTCCACCGCGGACTCCAGCCATTCGGCCAGCTCATTCCGCCGTTTTCCCGGCACCCGGAAGGTGCTCCCTTTGACCAGCAGCGGGTTGTACCCGTCCGCCTGGATCAGGCTGAAGAACATATAAATGTTGAACGCTCCCGAATCCGGATTAAAAAACACATCGTTCCGCCGGTTCTGATTCATATCCCGAAAGTTGCCGTTGCCCTGGGAATAATACTCCGGAGCGATGGAGAAGAAATTGTAATCCCGCTCCAAATCCCCGTGCTTTCGGGAAAACAGATGGTACACTTTGGCCTCTTTGCCTTTGCCGAACAGAATCGGAGTACCGCCCCTGAGCACATTGTCCAGATAGCTCTGCCTGCAGTAGGCATCAAACAGCGGCGACGAAGAGGACGTATGCATATCATCCGTGAGCCGTTCCGCAAGCTTTTCGGCTTCTTCGCGTTTCCGGCGAAAATATTCCCGTGAGCAGAGGTGCCCGGCCCGGGAGTTCATCACCTCGATATCGTTCGTATGGCCGATCAGGGTATACAGGTTCACGCTTTGACCCGGAGCCAGCTCCGCCGATTTGCCGGCAAACCCGCAGGGAACCTTGTTCGCCGTAATCTGCGGCCGGTTCAGAAGCTCCGCCAAGGAAGTTTTGGCGAATTCGGAAGGATAGAATAGCGAGGTATTATAGCCAAAAATCGTCTCGTAATCGACCAGAGGAGGAATAAGACGTTCCTCGTCGCTGAACGAGAGGCAAAAGTGCCCGCTTGCAAATTCACTGATTTCGGCTTCATCTTTGGTGCTTGAACGGAGTTTAAAAAAAGGAATGGCACGCTCCAGATTATAAACCTCCATCCAGCTGCGGAGCAGATTACCCATCGCCTTGTAACCGGCATTGTCGACCCCGTAAGGCAAAATTTCGGGAAGGCCGTCCAGAACCTCCAGCGAGAGAGGCGAGCCGTCCAGATTTACAATCTCCACATGTCTGGCCAGCGCGGCGAACCCTTCGTCCGGCACGTTGAAATACACGACTTTGACCTGCAATTTCAGCGTCCGGTTGATCTCCTCAATGGCTAGTTCGTTGCGCCCGATTCTCATCGTCCGTTTCACGGCGGGGTTCTCCCCCAAGTCCTGAAACGGCTCATAGACGGAAGAATTTCCCCCCAGCTTGATGAAGGTGCGGAATCCGTTCACCGCCACGTTCTTATAGCTGATGCTTGCCGGTGAGAACTCCATGATCGGAGAGTTTTTGTCCCTGATGCCGAAGCTGGCAATTCCCTGCCCGCGATTAACATAGAAAGCCCATAAAGGAATCCCCTTCCGTCCGGCCAGGCCGGGAAGAAAGCTTGAGAACGTCTTGGCCTGATCGAACTCCTCAATAACAAAATTCCGGTCCTCAAAATAATAGGCTGGCATCTTTTACCCTCTCTTTCCGTAAGTACCGTCTGTTATCCGCAGGGTACCGTCTGATCAAAGAAAGAACCGTTACCGCACACCGCCACACCGCCTGAATCGGGACTTTCAGGAACCGCTACCTGCCGCCATTACGTCATTACATCATCAGACCATTGGAGCGAAGTTTCATGCAGACAAACCATACTCGAAATCGGTTTCGAAAAAAGCCGCGCAGACATCCCCGGAAGTCCCGACAACCGGAAAGCCGCTGTGCCGGTCAAACGCTGCGTCAGTCAAACGCTGTACGGCTCACTGTACCACCCGCTGTATACCTGCAATGGGCTTCACCGCTACACGGCCCGGCACGAATCCCGTATTACCAGCTCCACGGGGATAACGACCGATTCCGGAGCACAGACCGTTTCAATGGAATGGATCAGCATCTTCGCCGCGCGGCTGCCCATCTCTTGCACATTCTGGCGAATCGTGGTCAGCGCTGGATTGACCAGCCCGGCGGCCTCGATATCGTCGAACCCGATCACGGAAATATGCTCCGGCACCTGCAGGCCGCGGCTGCGAATCGCTTTAATCGCTCCGAGAGCGAGATTATCTCCTGCAGCCAGCACAGCCGTCGGCGGCTGCTCCAGGTCAAGCAGCCGATTCATCGCCTCATATCCGCTCTCCAGTGAAAAAAAGCCGCCGCCCCTAGGTATATACTCCTCTCGCCTCCCAAGCTTCAGCCGGTTCATCGCCATCGTGTACCCCAGCTGCCGCTGCTGTCCCGCAAACGTATCCGTTCCGCCGGAAATATGGGCGATCTGGCGGTGCCCCAGCTCATACAGATACTGCACCGCCAGAAAGCTGCCATTGATATTATCGGAACAGATCGTTCCCGCCTGCGACGACTCGAAATCCAGCAGGAAGCAGGGAATTCCGCTCTCCAGCAGCTCCTGAAGGCCCGGGTCCTTCCGGTCGGCCATAATGACGATAACGCCGTCGACGCTTCTGAATCTGCAATGCTCCAAATAGCTGCTGCTCTTGCCGCCAATATTGCCCGAGATGAACATCAGGTCGTACCCTTCAGCCTCCGCCGTCTTCTTGAAGCTGTCAATGACGCCGTTGAAGAACGGATGGCGAATCCCCACACCGGTAGGTTCGTTGAACAGGATCCCGATCGTCCACGATCTCTTGGTCATTAATGTCCGGGCATGCGAATTGGGCAAATACCCCATCTCCTTGGCGGCGTCCAAAATTTTGCCCCGGGTCTTGGCGCTGACATCATTGTAATTGTTGAACACCTTCGACACGGTGGTCGGAGAATAACCCGTCCGTTTGGCAATGTCGTAAATGGTAATCAAGCCTGTTCACCTCCCTCTTTCGAAATGGGTTTCGTTGTTCATTCGAGGAAATTGTAATTGCTTTCATTGGAAAAGTCAATAACTAAAACTTTAGACAGTATGGGCGTCCGGGATGCCAATGTTACCGAAAACTCTCGATAAAAGGCGGCCCTGTCTTAATAAGGATAGGAGTGTGATTTGCGGGGAAAAAAGGTTCAGGAAGGGGAATGGGGAAGCCCTATTCCCCTTCCCGAGCGCTAGTGCGCGTTTTTGCCGGAATGATAGTATTTCTGCTTATATTCTTCAAAAGTGATGTTGTCCGTACGGCCCTGGACATAAGATTCATGAAGGAACTTCCAATAGTCCACCAGGTCCGCGTGTCTTCCCTGATAGCCCGCCGGAATCTTGTACAAGTATTCCAGTGACTTCTCATCGTCTCCGTCCTGTCCGTAAATGTTGTACTGGGCAAGGTTGTACATCGCCGTAAGATCTTCGCTTGGATTGGGCACTTGTTCGAAGATCTTGACAATGGAGCTGTATTCCTCACTCTCCAGCGCCTTGTCGACCGCAGCCCATACTTCCTGATTTTCATGAGCCGCGGAGCCGCTCGTCCCTCCTGACTCTTTGTCTGGAGACGCCGGAGCGCTTGCCGAGGGTGCCGATGCGGCCGCCGATGGAGCCGGGCTGGTGTCCGGCGCACTGCTTGGACTCGCTGCGGGCCCGGATGCCCCGCTTGACGGAGCCGCCGATTCCCCAGCCGCCACAGCCGGAGTCTCCTCTGCCCCGGGTTTCGGGTCTCCAGCTGTCCCGTTCCCGCAGCCGGCAGAGGCTAGCAATAACGTAAGCATCCCGGCAACAGCTATGCTTTGAAGTATTTTCATAGTCAATGACCCCTACTTTTTTTTATCCTATCTTAACACTAATATAAGATGAACTTGAAATAAATTAGAAGAAGGAGTAACAAAGGGGAAGTTTGGAACTGTAGGAGCGATAGCGATCGCCTGAAAGCTTTCCGGAGGAAAGCTCGCTTCGAAAGCATAGGCTGTCTCCGGATTTCATCCGCGAGAAGCGGTTTAAATCAAGAAATCTGGAGATGGGCAGCGGCCGGAAGTCCAAACGTTCCTCGTAGTTACGACTGATATCTGATGGGAAAATCTTAAGTTCAACTTATATAGCAAACAAACAAAAACCAGCCATGCACGAGCGTGCATCGACCGGTTGCTTGTCCGAAATGGGTTTGGCTATTTTTTTAAAATGCAATTTCTACCGAGCCGTCTTCATAAATATCGACCCGCTGGGCGCACAGCAGCATGCCCAATCCGTTCGCGAAGCCCTTCTCTCTTATATCCCGTTCTCTGCGTTCCCATCTCTCGCGGTCATGAATGATGTCGTACAGGTAGTAGAATTCCGCTTCGTTGGCAGCCTTCATCTTCTCTACAAAAATAAAGTCGTCTCCGAACAGCGCTTTGAACCAGCCGGCTGCCTCTTCATGTGTCGAAAACTGGGGAAGATCGGTCTGGAACTGTTTGGTCAGAAAATTTTGCTGCAATCTGCCCTTCTTCTCATAATAACCTGCAAGCGTCTCTGCATTAATCATCAAGATGCCTCCTCTTGTTAACCTATTCTTTCGCCATTTTGGAATCCACCAAAAACCAGCAATTTTTATGAAAATTTTATCGTATTTCTGAAAATGATGATGTGATTTAGCGCATGTGCGGGGAATGCCTGTACAAGATGAGCCGAAATATAACTCAGAGTCCTTATCCTGCTTCATAAGCCGTCCCTTAAGCGATAGCATCCATCCCCGCATAATTTCGGATGATACAGAGCCACTGGATATTCATTGCCCGCTATAAGGTTGTTAACGATTTGCGAGATAACTCCCGCGTCCCGCCATTCACTGGGGTCCAATTCCAATAATTCGGATAAAGCGGCCCATCTGCTGTCTACACCGATGTTTTCTTCCAGTTGAGGCGAGCCGCCGGTAATTCCCCCGGTAAAATGAAACAAAATGACGGGATCGCCCAAGCTGCTGACAAAATGATAGATTCCCGTCGCCGCCATAAGTCTGACCTCGTACCCGGTTTCCTCCTTCACTTCCCGGCGCGCGGCGTCCGGAATAGCTTCTCCCGGTTCGATCCGGCCGGATGGAAAGTTCCACTTATCCCGGACGGACGGTTTATTTTCCTTGATCACCAGCACCTTGCCGTCCTCACGAAAGATTGAAACGCTGACGACCAGTACGGTTTTTGATGTGTTCATAACATTCCCCTCTGCGAATAACTTTGGCGAAGTGATCCGGCTGACCAGTCAGGGCAAAAATAATTGGAATACGGCTCTGATGGAGCATCCCAGATCATACCGGTCTGGTTTGAGTTCAGCAGCATTCTGATTCCGATATTCTTCGATTAATGTTATCATTCATTCCCCGCTTCATCTCGTGATTTCAAATTCCTAAATCCGACTAAATACCTCCTTTACCTAGAGTAAACTCTAGCCATTATGATGATTTTGCAAAGACAAAATCAACCATCAAGGAGAGATGATGCATGAAATACAAACTGCTAGGCGGTACTGGTCTGATGGTGTCGGAATTCTGTCTGGGTACGATGACGTTCGGTGGCAAAAATGATCCAATGAGCTCGGTAATGGGCGCTCTGGATGATCAAGCGGCAGGTTTGCTTGTGAATGAAGCGCTTGAAGCAGGGATTAATTTTTTTGATACCGCTAATGTATACGGCGTAGGTGAATCGGAAGAGATTCTCGGACGTTCGCTCAAAGGCAAGCGGCATGAAGCGGTGATCGCGACCAAGGTAAGATTCCGGATGGGACCGGGCCCGAACGACGCCGGATTATCGAGAGGCCATATTATCCGGCAGGCGGAAGAAAGCCTGAAGCGTCTTGGTACAGATTATATCGACCTGTATCAGATTCACGGCCCCGACCCGCTTACGGACTGGGAAGAAACGCTGCGTGCGCTGGACGATCTCGTTCGCAGCGGCAAGGTTCGGTATATCGGCTGCTCGAACCTGCAGGGCTGGCAGATGATGAAGGCGAACGGCATTTCCCGGCAGCTGGGCCTTAATGCCTTCCAGACGACCCAATCCTATTATTCGCTCGCCGGACGCGACGTTGAGCGGGAGATTATCCCCGTGCTTCAGGATCAGAAGATGGGCCTCCTCGTGTGGAGTCCGTTGGCCGGCGGATTTCTGTCGGGCAAGTATACCCGGGACAACCAAGGCGGGGCGGATGACCGGCGCAACAAATTCGACTTCCCTCCGGTTGACCGGGAAAAGGGCTATGTCTTGATTGATATTTTGCAGGAAATCGCCAAGGCGCGGGAAACCTCGGTCGCTCGCATCGCGCTGGCCTGGCTTCTGAATCAACCGACCGTCACGAGCGTGATTGTCGGCGCCAAGCGGCCCGACCAGCTTCGGGACAATCTTGGAGCTTCCGGTATTGTTTTGAACGAGGGGGAGCTGTCCCGACTGGATCAAGCCAGCCGTCTGCAGCCGGAGTATCCTCTATGGAACCCTGCCGTTTATATCGAAGACCGTTATATGAATCCGCAATAATTCGCCAGAAAAAAAAGGGATGAGCCGAAGTACTTCGGTTCGTCCCTTTTGATTTTAAGTTCATCCTGTTTGTCCGTCGCTCTGGACTTTGTCTTTGGCTTCGGAGTACATGCCGATCTTGAAGTCAATCATCCCGATATAGGACATCAGAGTATTGACCTGATCTTGAATGGTCTTCTTCTGCAGCTCAAGCATTTGTATACGCTCTTCAATGGTTGCGTCGCCTTTCACGGTAAGCTCGACAAATTCCTTCAGCTGTGAAATGGACATGCCCGTATCACGGAGGCAGCATATGAAGTTCAGCCACTCGATATGTTCATCCTCATAAATGCGGATGCCGCTTTCGTTTCGTTTGATGAACGGCAGAATGCCTTCTTTTTCATAATATCTCAAGGTATGGATCGACAAATTCGACTTCTCGGCAACTTGACCGATCGTATATTGCATGTTGAGGCTCATCTTCTTGACCTCCTTATTATTAAGGGTAAACGTCCTTAAAATGCGACACCTTAATTATAGGACCTAGAGTAAGCTCGAAGTCAAGTGTTCAGAAGGGAACTCGGCGGGCTTTACTCTTGCAGCGACCCCGCTTCCATAACAGCGGCATTTTTTTGCTTAAGCGCAAGGAACGATACAAGAATGCCAATAATCGCAATCACAGCGTCAATAATGAATGCCATGTGGATCGCTCCGGTTAAATCCGAGGGCTCCATCGTTTCCAGAGTAGCGTTAGTGCCGAGGCTTGCAGATATAATGGCCATAATGACAGCCAATCCAACCGCTCCGCCGATTTGCTGCCCGGTAGAAACGATAGCGGATGCGACACCCTGCTCTTTCATATCAATTCCCGAGCTTGCCGCAATGAACATTGTTGTAAAAATAAAGGCCTGACCGATACCAATAATAACGGTGCCCGGAATAATCCCCCATGCCGATCCATGCTCAGAGAGCTGGGTGAGCAGCATGAACCCGATTGCGCCAAGTCCCATGCCGCTTGCAATGGTACCTGCCGCCCCTACCTTTGCCAGCATTTTATTAATCAACTTCGCACCTGCAAAAGCACTAATGGTCAGCGGCAGGAAGCTTAATCCGGATTGGATGGCAGAGTAATGCAGCACCTCTTGCGTGTATAGCGTGAGGAAATAGTATAACGTACCGAATGAAGCGGAGAACAACGCTGCGGTAATCGCGGCCCCGGTCAAACTCCGTATACGAAACAGTCTGAAAGGGATCAAAGGATCTTTCGTGCGTTTTTCAATGACTACGAACATTAGAAGGAGAATAACGCCGATAATGCCAGGAATAATTGCTGATGGATGAAGCCAGCCAACGACCGGGGCTTGAATAAGATAATTTACTATCAAGATCATGCCGGCTGTTACGGAAATCGCGCCTAATGCGTCAAAATGGCGTTTTACCGCTGCCGCCTTGCTCTCCACAAGCATGATCGGAGCGAGGATAATAACGAAAACAGCTATTGGTACATTGACAAAAAAGGTGGCTTCCCAGCCGATAAAGCTTGTTAACACGCCGCCAAGCAATAACCCGATGGACATGCCCACTCCACCCATTGCCGCCCAAATGCCTAATGCACGGTTGCGTTCCGGGCCTTCTTCAAAATTGGACATGATGAGCGACAGCGTAGCCGGCGACAGCAGCGCACCGCCTATGCCTTGGAGTCCCCTTGCCATAATGAGGAACAGCTGAGAGTCTGCCAGACCGCCAAGCAGAGAGCCTAAACCGAAGATCCCCATGGCAATGATGAACATCCGCCTTCTGCCCAGTAAATCGGACAATCTTCCACCGATAAGCAGGAAGCCTCCAAAGGCCAGGGAAAACGCGCTGATGACCCATTGCAGCTGGTTCGCACTAAATCCTAAGTCTGCTGCAAGTGAAGGCAGAGCTACAAAAATAATCGTGTAATCAAGAGCCAAAATTAATTGGGACAGTGCCAGAATCGTCAATGCCAATCCTTTGTGTCTAGTCGAATTCATGAAATCCGCTCCTTTTCTTTATCAGACCTTTCAGTCTATTTAATATAGCGGGAATAGGGTCAATAAATCGCCCACTCTACCCCCGAACTCCATTACGTAAGACTCCACCACTTTCCAGACCAATCGATCTGAAAATCCGAAAATAAATTGAAGCGTCTTTTTTGCGCTCCATTAATTGTCCAGCTTAGAAAGCGTAACGGCAGCAATATCATCCAAAACTTTAGGATCGGTAGTTAATTTAACCACTTGGGTTAGAGCATATCTCTCATGGTACAAATACCGTGCAAGACCAAGCAAATCACGGGTTCCGCTTAGTTCACCCTGATTTCGGGCGCGAACCAGCGCATCATAGAAGGCTTGGATCAAACTCGTCATATCCCGTTCAAAAAACGCTGCGATTTCCGGATCATGAGGAACTTGATCGATGGCGCTGTGCATAATGAAGCATTCCTTACGGCGGAGATCATCTTGCAGAACGGCCACAATTTCATGAAAAATATCAGCAAACGCTTTTTTTACCGAACCTGGGCGCTCCAAATACGAAATGACCGCATCCGATTTCTCAATCACATAATGTTTTACCGCCTTGATGAAGAGATCCCGCTTGGTGCCGTAGGTGTCGTATAGACTTTGACGCGCTATGCCTAACCCATCGAGTAAATTTTGCAGCGAAGTGCCTTCGTAACCGTAATGCCCGAATATCTCCATGGCCTTGTGCAGAGCTAGCGTTGTATCAAATTCCTTACTTCTTGCCATTGCCTAACAAGCACTCCTCCCTTGTAACATTCATATTATTTTTCCAGATCGTTCAGTCAATTATTGATAAAAAAATGATGGGTTACGCTGAGAATTGAACGGCTTGATTCATGCTGCCAACCGATTCGATCGCCACCAGCGGATTCCAGAAATCCCGATAGCGTGTAATGAGGCCGTCTTTCGTTTCAACCACACTGATGTACGTCTGATTGTAAGGGTTCCCTGTTTCTCTGTGCTTCCCGGTGGATTTGAATTCCGCAATCACAAGCTCGGGATCGACAGCCGGATGGAACTCCAGTTCTGTAAATTGCACCTCGAAGTGTTTCGGGAAGTTCTGCATATATTCGTACATGTCGGCTTTGCCTTGTTTGAATTCAGGGAATCCTGCCGGGCCGTAAGGGAACTCCAGGATACCATCTTCGTGCCAAAGATTGACCCATGCTTCAATATCTCCGCCCGACAAATATTTCAAGTGATTCCAAAAGGTCTCTTGCGCCCGCTCGCGAATAGCTCCTGCTGTAAGTTTGTTGTTGTTCATTTTTATTTCCTCCTTTTAATTTGACTATTCAGTCTGTAATGTTTAAAAAAATAAAACCTTGCATTAAGTATTATAATTTCCGTGCCTGCAGTTCTTGTAGTCCACCTCCTTGTGATTTCATATTAACCTTTCCGGATCGTTTAGTCAATAATTATTTTTGTTGATTTTAGGCAATCCATTTCATTTTTGAAGCACATTACCACGCTTCCAGTGGCGTTAAGCTCTTGCTGGACTCTCCACTTCCGACATAAGAGATATTGACGCTGTACTTCCTGTTCATCGTAGCCGTTCTGTAGCATCACATTCAGGATGGCGTGGGGGATGGAATCGGTGTATCCATACAAGCAACTACGTAACCTTTCCCATGAGATGTCATAAAGGACAACAAACGCCCGATGGGTTAGTCCCAGCTTCTGAATGCACTCTTTAACAGGATGATTCTCCTTTCGAGATGTTTTCCCTTATAGGTTAGACACTCTACAGGCAGGAATCACACCAGACATACAGAAGCATAGGACGATTCTTGAATTTGTCACATCGGAATAACCCATCAATAACAAGACAGCCTAGATAATAACGGTAAATCCCGAATGCACTCGATTAGATTGCCACATCCTGCCGCACTATTTGGATGATATTCCGATTCGGTTCAATCTTAGCAGGGCATGAATAACTGAAATTGCTTGGCTTCGTTATCTCCCGCCCGCTTAATTGGTGGTGCGTGGTGCGCAGCGGGACAGTCACTCTCATCATGATGTCTTCGTTCGGCACTGGATAGCTCTCACATGATACACTAGAGGACTGGGATTGCTACATCATCACCAGGAGACTTATCCAAAAAGACTTCAGGAATACTAGGGTTTGATTTTCTCAGTTTAAAGGCTTGTACTTTTGTTAGTGGTGGTGTAAAAGATATCGTCTTGTTAGGGAAGTCGTCATCAACTATCCTATCAAACAAGTTACTAATTAAATCTTTCCATTCACTTTGGGCGGACTCAGAAACAGCATCTTTTGATTCGAGCACACGATAACCATCTGCTCGATAAAACAACAGCAGACCAGTACCTAAGTCGCAATTTCCATTACCCAGTATAGCCTCAGGAATTTCAAAGCCACTGTTCCAGTTAAAGTTAGCGGCAAGGATATGGAGTTCCAGAGGACTCATATTTTTGATTTCTGCAATAATATTGCTATTTTCCTCAGCATATAATAGGTCTTTTAGCTCCTGTAGTTCTTCGCCATGCGTATCGGATGTTTTCTTATTTGTCATCGGTCTATCAATCCGCTTTGTAAATTTATCTTTTTAGCCGTAAAGTTGTAATTAATTGCTTAATACCCTCTGAGATTACTTCAAATGAATTTCTTTCAAAGTCCTCAAGTTTTACAGAACCATTTTCATTATCAACTACAACAATAAGCCCATTACCCTCTATGCCTATAGGGATATGCTCAAGTTTGTTATTGTGGTTATTCTTGTATCCCATAAGCATGTTTCTGTAAGATTCAATATCTGCCTTTGGCAGTACCGATTCTAGTTTTATATAGTGGTCTTTAATAAACCCATCTAAATCTGCAAACCAATATGAATTGAAATATTCGATAACAGACGGATGAATTCTGATACCTAAGTTCTCTTCTAGTGATTTGAAATCATTAATATCTTTTTTTTTGACAGGTCTCCAAGAGATATACTCATCCTCGTCAACTTCTCCAACATAAATAAGGGAATCAACATCTTCATCGAATGGTATTTTAAATAAAAAATCCAATCCTTCATCCGCAATTTCTTTCCTTAACGAAAAGTAGTGATTCATAGCTTCCTTTATAGACAAAAATATCACCCTAAAGCCACTACCCCACCGATAAGACCAAAACAGTTGGTAGCAGTTAAACTATATTTTATAAATTCTTCAAAACTTCAGTCCTCAAATCACTCATATTATCCTCAACCTTGAACTCAGTCAATAAAGAATTCATTCGTAGAATGTAATTGCCTGAATCCACTACACATTTTTCAAAACAATCAATAAAATGATCTACTAATGTGTCATCTACTAATGCAATTGGTTCTGGATAATACTTTACACCTTCTCTTTCATATGCTTTTCGACTAGTATATGCAACTGCATCAATAATACAGTTCCAAGCTATCTTATCTACTTCATTGTCTGACATTTCTTGGATTATAGTTATACCATTTTCCTCATCATCTAACAAATCGTAGAGAATATCCCCTATATTATCTTTTTCCCTCAACCAGTCCCAACATTTACTAATAACGTCTTGAGCAACTTTTTGGTCTTCCTTTCGAGAAAATACTGATAGTACTTTTTCTGAAAGACCAAGAAAAAAAATCACTTTACCATCGTCTGTGAAACTATCAAAGTTTGTATAAGTCATATTAACCTCCAACTAATCAATATATTCTCCATTTTTTATCTTTAGATTAAGCCTACCAGTTACTTTTATGCTTTCATCAATCTCCGATGTAACTTCGATTATTAGGTTTGGATATTTTATACTTAACTGCTTTAACACACCAGGCAACACCTTATCGTTGCCTAGTCCCTGATAACATTTTCTACATACACCAGCAGGATTCGATTGATGAAGTCTTAATATTCCTACTACATCTTTTGGATCTATTCCTGCTTTTATAACTGCTGAATCAAATTCATTTAATACTCCCTCCTCAGCATGCCTAGTGAACAATGGGTTATTTGCAGGAGCTTTAATATTTCTATCGGGCATTACTTCATCTAAATCAGGTAATCCTGCTTCTTTTCGTACTTTCGGTGACCCTCCTTCAAAGGTCAAATCTTCCAAACCTTTTACATCTGTTTTACCAACTGCAACTGTTTCAGTTTCTGGAACATTCCACTTTTTCCTTAGAGCATCTATTTCAGTATTACCAACATCAATCCTAGGAGCTTCCCCCGTACTCTTAGTCCCCCACCCCTCCGATTTCCGTACCTCCGGCACCGTAAAGTCGGGATGGGACGAGCCCGGTACAGTTAGGCCCTCCGGTGTCGCCAGCCTGGGCGGAAGCCCCCACCCGGAGAGGGAACCTGATGTTTTCTTCTCCTGCAGCAGCAACCTCAGCGCCTTGGCATCACTCTTAACCATCCATTTGACACCCTGCAGCGCTTTGCCCACCGGGATTGCATTTGTCGCGGTATTCCCCGCTGCGTGTCCCAGCGCATACGCCCGCTGCTCCGGCGTCATCTCCCGGAACGCTTCGATCTTTCCTTCGCCCCACCCCTGCAGTTCCTTTATACTTTCCACCGGGTGACGAAGTTTCTTTGCTCCCTGCTCCATCAGGCTTCCAATCGCCTCGCCCGTTTGGATCGGGTGCCGCAGCACCTGATACGCTCCCTCTGCCAGACCAACGACCCCGTCCACTGCTCCGTTCACCGAGCCCGTCAGAAACGAGGCCGTCACGTTCATCCACTGCGGCACCTTCCCCGCCTGGCTCCAGTCCTTCTCCTCCTGCACCGCAAAGTAGGCTTCACTGTATTTCAGACCTAACCCTTCCCGCAGAGATGGCGGCACCAGGTCGAATGTTTCCGGATCGTAGCCCTGACTCCACACATAACGCAGGAAATCACTCTCCGATTGGCCGTCCGCATTCAGCGTAAGGCTTTTCTGTTTCCTGGCATACTGCATCACCAGCATTTGCAGCAGATCACTGTTGATCCGCTCCGCCGGCAGATCTCCGCTCAGCAGCGCCAGCGCCCGAGACACCGCCGTGCGGCGATCCACGGCCGCCTCCGGCTCGCGCGCGGCTCCGTATTGCAGCAGCGCAGACACCAGGTCCGGCGTGAACGTATCTTCGTCCATCTCTAGCGCATAGCCCTGTGCCTTTAGCGCTTTCCGCAGCCGCTTCACTTCCGTTTCCGGCAGCTTCCCGTACAGCGCAGCGATAGCTTCCAGCTCCTGCCGCTCCGCCACTGCCTGCCGCACCGATAACGCAATCGCTTCATAATGGGAATGCGCCCACTGGCGGTACGCGGCATTGGCCATCGCGGCCGTGAGCACCAACTGCAGTTCCTTCTCCTCCGGCAGCGGCGACCTATCCGCGGCCAGCGGATTGTACCGGCAGGCCGTAAGCGGAGGAGACGGGACATCGCCGGGGATCACCGCCGTCGCTTCAAGCACCGCTGCCGAAATCCCCTTCATCTCGAGCGAAGTCCGCAGCGTATCCGCATACCGCAGCGCTTCCTTCTCGTAAGCCGCGTTGCCGAAGGCCCGGTAGACCTCCGCTGCCGTCCGGCTGCGCGCCAGCTCTTTCAACTGCTCCCGAATCTCCCGCAGCTGCTTCCGGGCGGAAACACGTTCCATTTCCGTACCCTCCTGCAGTTTGCGGATCAGCGCGGCGATGATTTCGTCGGTCCATATCGGCTCCAATCCATAGACCAGCTCGGCATCGGCGCCGGCGGACAGCCCCTCTTTCAGCCGCTCCCCCGGGAAAAGAAACACCGGAAAGCGGGCAACCGGCCCGCCGAGACCGCTAAACGTCTTCCATTCCGGCGACCTCGGTAATAGCGACGCATCCACAAGCGCCTTAGCCCGGCGTTCCGACTCCCGGTAACGGCCAACTGTCCACTCCAGATTTTGGGCATGCCGGCGCAAAATCCGGTCCCCTTGTTCCCCGGCGGCCATTACCTCACGCAAGTGGTCTTCCGCTTCCCGCACACTCTGGCGGACATACGGCTCCGTGTACTCGCTTCCGGTTTGCGCAAGCAGCCTGCCGGTGCTCCGGTTCATTTCGGACAACTTGCCCTCCAGGCTGCGGCGAATGCGCTGGATGCCGGCGGATAACACCAGCAGGCGCTCAAGATCCACTTTTTGTATCATGCTTGTTCCCCTCTTTTTTGTACAAGTCACCTCTCCTGTTGTCAACTCGTGATTGCGGCCCTTCCTTAATCTACTTGTTGCTTTTGAATATGAACGCCTAATCTCAGTTATTCAAATCGTCGTACATGGAGCCTTTCACGGTTACTTCAATCTCGTCCAGCGGCTTGACGCCGACCAGCTTGCCCAATTTGTTATAGGCGTTACTGCTGTCTCCAAGCTCTACATCCGCGATCCAGGCTTTGACATAATACTTGCCGTCCGACATAGGTTAGTCACTCTACAGGCAGGAATCACACTCAGACATACAGAAACATAAGACGATTCTAGAATTTGTCACATCGGAATAAATCCATCAATAACCAGCAGCTTAGACAACAACGGTAAAGCCTTACTGCATTCAATTGTTTTCCGCATCACGTCATACTATGGAGACAATCTTCTAATTGAAGCAATAACCATGAAAAACTGGATATGCCTAGCTCCGTTCTTCCCCACCAGCCCAACCAGCGTTGCGTGGTGCGTAATGGTGGGGGCAGGCATAAAAAAACAGGTCAATCACGATGGTATCTGACCATAATCAACCTGTTTGATGTAACGGCATTTCGTTATTCAGGTTATAATATGTGCTAATGGTTGAATGATGGGTTCATTCGGCACTGGGCAGCCCATAACCCATAATACCAACTATTACACTCAATAATTTACTCGTACTGCACACTACCAATAAAAACGTAGTTATAACCGTCTCTTTTAACTTCTTTAATATCACAATTATATTCATAGTTATATATAAGGATTGCAGAGTTTATGTCTGGAGGAAGTTCATTAACTAGCAATGACTCGAAGCCTGGAATGACAATTCTCCATAAGAGATATTGCCGCTGTGCTTCCTGTTCATCATAGCCATACTGTAGCATGACATTCAAGATGGCACGGGGGATGGAATCAGTGTAGCCGTACAAGCAACTACGAAACCTTTCCCATGAGTTGTTATACAAGACTACAAACGCCCCTATGTGTTAGCCCTAGCTTCTGAATGCATTCTTTAACGGGATGATTCATGGATGATTGCTCCTTTCGAGATGTTCTCCCTTATTAGGTTAGACACTCTACAGGCAGGAATCACATCAGACATACAGAAGCATAGAGCGATTTTTGAATCTTGAATTTGTCACATCGGAATAATCCATGGATAACAAGACAGCCTAGATATTAACGGTAACTCCCGAATGGATTCGATAAAATTGCCGCATCCTGCCGCACTATTTGGATGCTATTTCCGATTCGGTTTAATCTTCGCAGGGAAGAATAATCAAATTTACTTGGCTTCGTTATCTCCCGCCCGCTTAATACGTGTTGCGTGGTGCGTTTGTATGACATTGGATTGAAAAATACGCCGTTTTACGTTTTGGTAGATCAGCTTGCGCAACCAACTTGCAGCGGCTACAATTTCCCGCCCATTTCCTCAAACCACTCATCGAAAATATGCCCAGCTGTTTTTACTGGATCATTTGAGTATTTAATTTCGTAGCTATATTGAGCTTCCAATTTATTTCTTGAAACATCATAAATCAGTTTCATTTCCGTAGGCATATCTCTGTTGAATTTCTGACACAAGTCCTTAATTTTACGTAAATTTTGATTGCAAATATTAAGCACTGCGATCTGCCGTTCTTTTGACACATTGTAAATAGGCTGCGAATGACGATCATCTGTTTCGACAGCAGTATTTAATTTGTGCTTTTCAACAATCTGACCGTTTATTTTATAAAATACATCAGAACTAAATTGATCAAATTCATTTGTAGCGTAAATATAGATCATCTCTGCTTTATTACTTACGTATTCCATACAAATCGAAACCATATCCGCCTGTAGTTCCGAGAAGTAATCTTCAAATACCTTTGTCATATTATTACCTCCTAATTGACCAGATCAACAACCTTAATCTTGCCATCAATCTCATAGATCACATTAAAACTAGACGGTCTAAGTGAATCCCCTTCGTAATTTACTTTTACTTCAACTGATACATGCTTAGGAGGATTTGATTGTAACGCTTTTGCCCATTCATTTTCTATTTTTTTGTACTCGCTTAGATTAATTTTACTTGACTGGGAGACAAGGTTATCAATCTCTGGTGAACCACCAAATCTATCCCCAGCCAGATGGCCTGCATGGTCGCCGGGCTCTTTGCCTGGTGTATTTGAATCATGTGGCAATCGCTCTTCTCTAGTAGTCAATTTTAGATCATCAGCGGTAAACTTTTCAATCCTACCAAGATGGTCTGTTTCATAATCATATTGGTGCTCACCCGCTTTATACTTCGCATTCGGTATTAGTTCCCCCGTATCATCAATAGGATTATCAACAAAAGTCTTATCAGGAACTTTACCCGTCCCCTCAATCCCCCACCCCTCCGATTTCCGTACCTCCGGCACCGTAAAGTCGGGATGGGACGAGCCCGGTACAGTTAGGCCCTCCGGTGTCGCCAGCCTGGGCGGAAGCCCCCACCCGGAGAGGGAGCCTGATGTTTTCTTCTCCTGCAGCAGCAACCTCAGCGCCTTGGCATCACTCTTAACCATCCATTTGACACCCTGCAGCGCTTTGCCCACCGGGATTGCATTTGTCGCGGTATTCCCCGCTGCGTGTCCCAGCGCATACGCCCGCTGCTCCGGCGTCATCTCCCGGAACGCTTCGATCTTTCCTTCGCCCCACCCCTGCAGTTCCTTTATACTTTCCACCGGGTGACGAAGTTTCTTTGCTCCCTGCTCCATCAGGCTTCCAATCGCCTCGCCCGTTTGGATCGGGTGCCGCAGCACCTGATACGCTCCCTCTGCCAGACCAACGACCCCGTCCACTGCTCCGTTCACCGAGCCCGTCAGAAACGAGGCCGTCACGTTCATCCACTGCGGCACCTTCCCCGCCTGGCTCCAGTCCTTCTCCTCCTGCACCGCAAAGTAGGCTTCACTGTATTTCAGACCTAACCCTTCCCGCAGAGATGGCGGCACCAGGTCGAATGTTTCCGGATCGTAGCCCTGACTCCACACATAACGCAGGAAATCACTCTCCGATTGGCCGTCCGCATTCAGCGTAAGGCTTTTCTGTTTCCTGGCATACTGCATCACCAGCATTTGCAGCAGATCACTGTTGATCCGCTCCGCCGGCAGATCTCCGCTCAGCAGCGCCAGCGCCCGAGACACCGCCGTGCGGCGATCCACGGCCGCCTCCGGCTCGCGCGCGGCTCCGTATTGCAGCAGCGCAGACACCAGGTCCGGCGTGAACGTATCTTCGTCCATCTCTAGCGCATAGCCCTGTGCCTTTAGCGCTTTCCGCAGCCGCTTCACTTCCGTTTCCGGCAGCTTCCCGTACAGCGCAGCGATAGCTTCCAGCTCCTGCCGCTCCGCCACTGCCTGCCGCACCGATAACGCAATCGCTTCATAATGGGAATGCGCCCACTGGCGGTACGCGGCATTGGCCATCGCGGCCGTGAGCACCAACTGCAGTTCCTTCTCCTCCGGCAGCGGCGACCTATCCGCGGCCAGCGGATTGTACCGGCAGGCCGTAAGCGGAGGAGACGGGACATCGCCGGGGATCACCGCCGTCGCTTCAAGCACCGCTGCCGAAATCCCCTTCATCTCGAGCGAAGTCCGCAGCGTATCCGCATACCGCAGCGCTTCCTTCTCGTAAGCCGCGTTGCCGAAGGCCCGGTAGACCTCCGCTGCCGTCCGGCTGCGCGCCAGCTCTTTCAACTGCTCCCGAATCTCCCGCAGCTGCTTCCGGGCGGAAACACGTTCCATTTCCGTACCCTCCTGCAGTTTGCGGATCAGCGCGGCGATGATTTCGTCGGTCCATATCGGCTCCAATCCATAGACCAGCTCGGCATCGGCGCCGGCGGACAGCCCCTCTTTAAGCCGCTCCCCCGGGAAAAGAAACACCGGAAAGCGGGCAACCGGCCCGCCGAGACCGCTAAACGTCTTCCATTCCGGCGACCTCGGTAATAGCGACGCATCCACAAGCGCCTTAGCCCGGCGTTCCGACTCCCGGTAACGGCAAACTATCCACTCCAGATTTTGGGCATGCCGGCGCAAAATCCGGTCCCCTTGTTCCCCGGCGGCCATTACCTCACGCAAGTGGTCTTCCGCTTCCCGCACACTCTGGCGGACATACGGCTCCGTGTACTCGCTTCCGGTTTGCGCAAGCAGCCTGCCGGTGCTCCGGTTCATTTCGGACAACTTGCCCTCCAGGCTGCGGCGAATGCGCTGGATGCCAGCGGATAACGCCAGCAGGCGCTCAAGATCCACTTTTTGTATCATGCTTGTTCCCCTCTTTTTTTGTACAAGTCACCTCTCCTGTTGTCAACTCGTGATTGCGGCTCTTCCTTAATCTACTTGCTGCTTTTGAATATGAACGCCTAATCTCAGTTATTCAAATCGTCGTACATGGAACCTTTCACGGTCACTTCAATCTCGTCCAACAAGCAGTTCTTTGGCAAGTGGGGAAACGGACTCCATACCTACGGTGATATTGTAAATCTTATCCGGAATCCATGCCCGGGTCTGGGATTCGGAGCGCTGAAACTGCTCCTGATTGTCTGCTGCTTTCAATGAAAACATGGAATGATGGGAAAATCCCGTGTACTCCTTGGAAATGGTATCTATATAGATACCGTCTGACGGATTCATGAATAGGGCATGGACAAGGCCATGCTTGTTCCTAAATTCTTTTATCTGTCCGTTCTCGTTCAGTTCCTCGATAGTGTTGGCTCACTGCCTAAGGCAGCAATTTGGGTACCGTTCCTGGTGTCAACAGTACATGTTCGCGCTCCGGTAACGAGCTCTTTTTTTCCTTGCCGCCATTCATCTTGCTATAACTGTTGTCCTCCGCAGGTTTGCCCTTCTTCGGGAGCCTCCCCGACAGTTCCGGTAATATCTCCAGAGCCTTGACAAAAACCTCGGACGGCACTCTTATGTAGTCGCAAATCATGATTTTGAGATTGGGATATTTGGTGGTCAGATTCTCCCATTCTTTCATTTTAAAAAAATCTCTCGTTACGAGAATCACTCTTACCGTTGAACGCTGATTAGCGGCCAGTTGGGCCGCCAATCGATCCATATCCGTTTATCCTTCTCTCCGACCCCCGACAAGACCTCATCCGTTACCAGGATCGCGTCAACCGCCGGAGCAGTCTGATGAAGATAGCCCGGAGCGTCTTCGAACGCAAGCCCGGTGTCATTCAAGATGTCGGCCTGCTTCCCTAGATGCTGGCTTGTTATTGCGCCGAACCCATTCATTACCAATAAAAAAACATAAAGGAGAATAAATGGTATAATTTTCTCAAAATTCCAACGGTAGAATTATACAAAAGAACCACTGGATAGACAATGACTTCCACCATTCGTTCACTTTTACTGAATATTGAAAGAAGTCCTCGAAGTAACATATAAACGCTTTCAGATTATTGAAATTAAAGAGACTGCTTAAAACAATCAATTCAGGACAAAAAAGACAACAGCCGGACAGGTACAGGAATGAATTCCTGCCGCTCGCCCGGCTGTATTGCAAAACCTTTATTGGGTTTGATCGAAACACCAATTCCCATATTTCATGTGAAATCCCTTCAAGTGGCCAAATGTCCTCTACCGGTAAAATTCCTTAGACTCACATAAAGCTTGAGCGGCTTTCGGCGAGGTTCGCTTGCTGATGCTTATGCTATGATGCCGGTCTGCTGCAGGGTGCGTGCGATATCCGCTCTGGCCTCTTCCCCCAGCGTGCGGAAAGGCGCCCGGACTGGTCCCGAAGACAGCCCGATAAGTTCCATCGCGGCCTTGACCATCGCGGGCTGCCCGTATTTGCGGGCCAGATCGCGGATCGGCTGCCAGCGGTAATACCGCTCCAGGGCGCGGGCATTGTCTCCCTGCTGAAATTCGTTGTACAGCGCGACGAACTCGGAAGTCATGAAGTTGGCGTTCGTGGATGTACAGCCGGGCAAGCCGGAGGCAAGTCCGCCGAGGATGAGGCCGTCCGAGCCGCACATGACCGAGATGTCCTTGCCGGCGTAAGCGACGGTCCGCACCAGCGCATGCAGATCGGTAGCGCCCTGCTTGACTCCGGCGACGTTGTCCAGCTTGGCCAGCTTGGCGATCTCTTCCGGCGACAGATGGACGCCGATGCTCGCACTGTTGTAGATAAGAATCGGCAGTTCAGTCGATTCGTTCAGCAGCTCGAAGTGATACAGAATATCCTGCGGCCGGACCTCCGATACGTACGGAGGTGTCACCATTACGCCGTCGGCGCCGGCCTGCTTGGCCGCATCCGCCAGCTCGATGGCTTCGCCGGTGCCGCTGGCCGCCGTGCAGCACAGCAGCGGAACCCGGCCGGCCACCGCGTCGGCGGCGGCGGTGAACAGCTGCTTCCGCTCATCACTTGTCAGACTCGGGTACTCCGCGTATGTACCGCCGACGATAATGCCGTGAGCGCCCGAAGCGATGAAGTGATCGATATTCCGCCGCAGCGCGGCCGGATCGAAAGCCAGCGTATCCGTCATCGGAGTGATAGCGAGCACGTAAATCCCTTTAAGCTTATCTTTCAAGTCAGTTGTGGACATGTTGTGGACTTCCTCCTTTATTTGCTCCCAAGAATCGATTCCATCGCCGCGATTCCGTTATCCATCTCCTGACGGGAAACGGCGTAAGACAGGCGGATATGGTATGGACTGCCGAACCCGGTTCCCGGCATCACGGCTACCCCGGCCTTCGTCAACAGAATATCCGCCAGATCGTCGGCGGTTGAAATGGTCCGTCCCTTCAGGGTCTGGCCGCGCCAGGCGGATGCGTCAACCCATACATAGAAGGCGCCGTCCGGCACGCTGCACTCCAGTCCCTTGATCCGGCGAACCCCTTCGACCAGAATGCCGCGGCGCGCCGCGTATTCCTCGCGGATGTCCGCAAGATCGTCCTGCGGGCCGTCAATGGCGGCCAGCGCCGCCTGCTGGGCGATGGATGACGGGTTGCTTGTCGTATGGGACTGCAGGCGAAGCATCGCCTCGGTGACCGCGGCCGGAGCGGCGGAGTAACCGATGCGCCAGCCGGTCATCCCGTACGATTTGGACACCGCGTTGATCACGACGGTCCGCTCCCGCATGCCGGGAAACGACGCGATGCTCGTATATCCTTCCGGCTTGAACACAAACGCTGAATACACCTCGTCGCTGATGACCCAAAGATCCCTCTGCCTGCAGAACTCGGCCAGCCTGGACAGCTCCTCCGCGCTGTAAACCGCGCCGGAAGGGTTGTTCGGCTGGTTGAGAATCAGCAGACGGGTCGACTCGTTCACCAGAGGCGCAAGCGTCTCCGGCGTCACTTTATAGCCGGAGGAAGCACTGGTCTGAACGAAGACCGGCTTCGCGCCGGCGAATTTCACCTGCTCGGGGAACGACACCCAATACGGAACCGGAATCAGAACTTCATCTCCCGGCCGGCACAGCGTGCAAATCGCGTTGAACAGGGCATGCTTGCCGCCGACGGTGACTACAATGTCCCCGGGATCGTAGCTAAGCCCCATATCCCGTTTAAGCGCCCGGCAGATCGCTTCGCGCAGAGGCAGGATGCCGCTCGTGTCGGTATATCCTGTGAAATTGTCTTGTATCGCCTGAATCGCGGACGCCTTGGCCCGGTCAGGCGTTGGAAAATCCGGTTGCCCGAGTCCCAAGCGGTACACGGTTCGGCCTTCCCGCTGGTACCTTGCCACTGTGGACTCCAGCAACGCAGTCGGGGAAGGCTGAACACGCTCCACCCAATCCGCCAACTGAACATGTTGGTTCAACAACGTCCATCACCTCTTCTGTTTATCGGTTACGAGCCTGCGACTTCCATCGCAATGGAAGCGTAGACCCGTGCTGCATTTTCCAGTTCGGACACGGTTACCCACTCGTCGATTTTGTGAGCCACGCTGAAATCGCCCGGCCCGTAGATGACCGACGGAATTCCCCGTTTGACGAAGTGGGTCATGTCGCAATTGGCCGTAAGGCCCGTTAACTCGGGCTTACGTCCGTATACGCGTTCGATCGCCGCTGAAGCGAGCTTGACCATCGGATGATCGGGACGGGTCTCCGACGCCACCCCCGTTGTCGGAACAAGCCGGTCGATGCGAACCCGGCCGTCCAGCGCGGGAAGACCGGCGATGATCTGCTCGATCTCCCGCAGTGCGTCTTCTTCCGCCTCGCCGGGAATAAGCCGGCGGTCGATCAGCGCCTCACAGCGGTCCGGAATCATCGATTCCTTGATTCCGCCCTTAATGACCGTGACGGACAGGGTCGACTGTCCCGTCAACGGATGAAGCCGCTTCGTCAGCTCCTCCTCGGCGAAGTCTTCAAGCGCCACAAGCGTCCGCGCCATCAGGGACACGGCGTTGACGCCGAGGTGAGGCGTTGACGAATGGGCCGAGACCCCTTCGGCGACGAGCACGGGACGTATGCTGCCCCGATGCGCGATCGCCAGGCTGCCGTTCGTCGCTTCGCCGATTACGGCTAGGTCGCCGTGAAGATCGTCCGGCAGCCTGCGGGCTCCAAGGCTCGCGGCCTCTTCATCCACGACCGCTGCCAGCACGATGTCCCCCGGCAGCTTCGCGCCGGATGCGGCAATCGCTTCAACGGCGGCCATCATTGCGGCCAGAGGCCCCTTCGCATCCATAACGCCCCGGCCGTATACCCGGTCTCCCTTGCGAAGCATGGCGAACGGATCGGAGCTCCATCCGTCGCCGGCCGGAACGACATCCATATGCGTATTCAGAATAACCGTCTTCCCGCCGCCTGTGCCTTTCAGGCGGGCGATCACATTCGGCCGGCCCGGCTCGATCTCCTGAAGCTCAACCTCGCATCCCGCTTCCCGCATGACCTTGGCGACATATTCGGCCGCTTCTCCCTCCGTGCCGCTCGGGTTCACGCTCTGGAAGCGGATCAGATCGGCCAGAAGCTCCAGGGTCCGTTCGGGGCGGATGACCGGCTCCACTGTACGCAGGCCTTCGCTCATAGCGATTTCACCATCCCGCCGTCCACGAGCAGCGTCTGGCCCGTGACATAGCTTGCGCCGTCCGAGCACAGGAACGCCACCACGCGGGCAAATTCATCCGGCTGCCCGTAGCGCCCAAGCGGAATCTGCTTCTCGCTCTGCGCCTTGATCGCCTCCGGGTCAACCCCCGCCTTATCCGCCCGGATGCGGTCCAGGGAACGGACCCGGTCCGTGTCAATCCGGCCGGGAGCCACCGTATTGACCCGAATGCCATACGGGGCAAGCTCCTCCGCCAGCGTCTTGCCGAGGCCAGCCACGCCGGTCCGCATCACATTGGAAAGCGTCAGACCGGGGATCGGCTGCTTGACCGAGGATGAAGCCAAGTTGACGATCGCGCCGCCCTGCGCCTTCAGATGCGGAAGCGCGTAGGAGACGAGGCGGACTACACTCATCACGTTAAGCTCGTACGCGTACAGCCAGTCTTCCTCTTTCAGCGACTCGAAGTTCCCGGCTGGAGGACCGCCGGCGTTGGTAACCAGAACGTCCAGCCCGCCAAAAGCGGAGACCGTCTCTTCCACGCAGCGGGACAGGTTGGAAGCGGAGCAGACATCCGCCGCAAGCCCAAGCGCGGGCATTCCCGTTTCAGCGGTGATTTCCGCAGCCACGGATTTAGCCTCTTCGCCATTTCGGCTGAACAGCGCCACCTTCGCCCCGCCGCGTGCCAGCTCGAACGCCACGGCCCGGCCAAGGCCCTTGCTTGCCGCCGCTACGAGCGCGGTCTTTCCTGTGAATGATCCGCTCATGCTTGTCCCCCCTTCGCAATCGTCAGCTCCCGCGGTAGCTTGGTGAGCACTTCACAGCCGGTCTCCGTCACCAGGATCGTCTCGCTGAATCCGACGCCATAGCGGTTCGGAACGCGAAGGGCCGGCGGAATGTGGAAGACCATGCCCGGCAGCAGCACGCGATCATCGTCCCGCTGAAGGCTCATAATATGGCCTTCTCCCCAGTCCGGCGCAAAAGCAACGCCGATCGAGTAGCCGGTCCGTTTGCGGAACTGCTCGTACAGTCCGGCACGCTCAATCGTTCCCCGGCAGGCTTCGTCCACCTCTCCGGCGGTAACGCCCGGACGGATGACTTCGAGCGCGGCGTTCAAGGAAGCGATGCACACCTCGGTCACCCGCTTGATCTCATCGGTTGGCGTGCCGGTATAGGCTGCCCGCATCAGCGCGCCGTGGTACCGGTTGCGGGCCCCTGCCACTTCCAGCAGAAGGGTCTCCCCGTCGCCGATCACCTTGTGCCCCCATGCGGCATGCATGTTGCCCGAACGGTAGCCGGAGGAAATAAACGGCTCCATCCCCAAATATTCGCCCCCGGCCCTAATCATGGCGGAGAACATCGCCGCGGCGGCTTCGTCCTCATTCACTCCCGCCCGGATCGCGTCAATCCCTGCCTGCATCGAGCTGTCGGCCACGGCGCAGGCTTCGCGGATGTACGCAATTTCCGCCGGAGATTTGATGACCCGGAACGCTTCAACCGTCCCTTGGGCATCCATGAGACGGAAATCGCCAAGCATTTTCTCAAACTTCTGGTAGTTGCGGACAGGCAGGAACCAGGAGCCCGTCTCCAGGCCGATTGTACCGGGAGCGATGCCGATCTCTCTGACCGTATCTGCGGTCAAGGCAACCGGGTCGTTCGTGTCGTCATAGGTTCTGACCTGGCTTTCAGGCAGCCAGCTGTAGGTTTGAACGTTGGACAGCTCACCCCGCCGGAGCACAAGCACCGGATCGCCGAAAGCCGGCACGACCAGGCATTGGTACATATAATAGCCCGGGCTCTGATAGCCGGTCAGATAAAAAATATTTTCAGGGGTGTGAATCAGCATGCCGCTGAGCCCCTTGAGTTCAAGCTCGCGTTGTACATTTTGCAGGCGGGAATCAAATTCATCCCTGGAAAATACCAATGATGTGGCGCTCAATATCGTCTGCCCCTTTCCCTGAACTCATCGTTGTCAAGCCTGATAGCCGTAAGTGTCCATTCTTAAATCCTTTAAATACGGGTAAGAATAATTTCCGAATTCGTCGAGATCGATCTCAAGCACCTGCATGTCTTCGCGCTTGAGGTCCCCTTCGAGCACAATCTCGCCAAGAGGGTTTGCTATTTTATTGTTGCCGAACATATGCTGCTTGCCTATTGGGCCCGAGCCATTGACAGCAGCTACAAAACAAGTGTTCTCCAGCGCTCTCGACTGAAAATAAATATCCCATCTATACTTCAGTTCTACGGAAAAGGCTGAAGGAATTACGATCAACTCCGCCCCTTGCAGCGCAAGCGTCCGGGCCGCCTCGGGGAACCCGGCATCATAACAAATCAGAACGCCGAGTTTGCCGAAATCCATGTCAAAGACGGAATATTGATTGCCGGGTTTGAAATACTCCCTCTCATCTTCCCAAAGGTGAACCTTACTGTATGTTCCGGCGATGGCCCCGCTTCGGTCTATGATCACAGCGCTGTTGCGGGGAAAGTCCCCCTCACTTTGCTTCAAAGCCGTCGGGATCACCATGTTGATATTGTGAGTGCGGGCCGATTCCGCAAATGCCTGTACGGCAGACCCGTCCATACGCTGTGCCAGATCATAGTATCGGTCACCGATGATATCGGTATCGCAACCCGTGAGAAACAATTCCGGAAATACGATAAGATCCGCCCCTTGCCGGGCAGCTTCCCGAGCAAAATGCAATCCTTTATTCACGTTGGCGGGAACGTCCATCACGATGCTCTCAAACTGCACCAATGCAAGTTTAACTTTCCGCAAGATATCGCCTCCTATGGTTTTCCGAGGGATTAGTACTGCGTAATCTGGTTAAGGAACTGCGCCAGGCGGGGATGCTTGCCAGCTTCTTCCATCTTCGATGAAGGCAGGTCTTCGACAACCTTTCCATGGTCCATGAAGATGATGCGGTCGCCTACCCTGCGCGCGAATTCCATTTCATGCGTAACGATGACGACGGTCATGCCGTCTCTGGCGAGATCCGAGATCACATCCAGAACCTCAGCCGTCATCTCGGGATCAAGCGCCGAGGTAGGCTCGTCGAACAGCATCAGCTTCGGATTCATGGCAAGCGCCCGCGCAATGGCGATGCGCTGCTGCTGCCCCCCGGAAAGCTGTTCGGGATAATGCTCTGCCCGGTCTTTCAGACGTACCCGTTCCAGCAGTTGAACCGCACGCTTCCGAACCTCATGCTCCTTTTCCCCGCGCACCACTTTCGGGGCCAGCATAATATTCTGGATTGCGTTCAGGTGCTGGAACAGATCGAACGATTGAAAAACCATGCCGATCTCTGCCCGCGCGTGCCTCGATCCGCCCACATCCTGTCCGTTGTACAGGATCTGTCCGCCGTCGATGGGCTCAAGTCCCGCCATGCATCTCAGCAGCGTTGACTTGCCGGAACCGGAAGGTCCGATAATAACCACCCGCTCGCCCTCGCGGATATCGAGGGAGACCCCTTTCAGGATCGGATCACCATGGTATTGCTTGGACACCTGCTCGATTTGCAGCACAATGTTCGACCTCCTTTCCGTTTTTCAAGCTATAGG
Source organism: Paenibacillus apii (assembly GCF_011043685.1). Taxonomy (NCBI): domain Bacteria; kingdom Bacillati; phylum Bacillota; class Bacilli; order Caryophanales; family Paenibacillaceae; genus Paenibacillus; species Paenibacillus apii. Next base: position 122,605 of record NZ_JAAKGU010000014.1, read on the forward strand.
ATTGACTTCCCGCGCTTCATCAGTGAGAACAGCCGGGGTTTGCGGGTTCGCGAACGGGTAATATCCATCCGCCGCTCCAGGTAAGATTGCACGAGCGTAAATATCGCCGTAAAGGCAAGGTAATAAATGACGGCCGCGATCAGCGTGTCCACATAATCAAAGTTGGCGCTGGCCGTCTGCTGAGCGGTCAGCAGCAGATCGGTATAGCCCACGACCGAGGCCATCGCCGAAGTCTTCAGCATGCCGATAAACTGGTTGGCCGTCGGCGGAACAATGACCCGAAAAGCCTGGGGAAGAACGACGTATCTCATCCGCTGCCAGCTGTTCATTCCGAGAGCGTTGGCCGCGCGATGCTGCCCTTTGCCCACCGATGCGAGGCCGGAACGCACGATTTCCGCCATGTAAGCCGCCTCGTTAAGCGCGAGTGCGACGAATGCCGACTGGAACCCGGTCAGCCTGATCCCGAACTGAGGCAGCGCGGTATACACAAAGATCAGCTGCACCAACACAGGAATCCCGCGAAAAATCCATATATACGAAGTTGCCAAGCCTTGCAGAAGCTTCCACTTTGACATTTTGGCAAGCGCAATGATGAATCCAAGAAGGACGGCGACAATCTGCGACACCAGCGTTAGCTTCATCGTATTCACGGCTCCATCCAGAAAAGCACGGGAACCGAGATACGCCCAAACGCCTTCCAAAAATTCCATTCTCAAACCTCCTTTTACAGCTTCCGTCAGATTCGGCAAGGTCAAAATTCCGTTTACGCGAATCTGACGGCTATGTTATCTGGGATGTCGGTTATTACTTGAAATAACTCATTTCAGCCGGCAGATGGTACTTTTCCATCAATTGTTTATAGGTACCGTTCTCAACGACTTTCTTCAGCGCTGCTTCGATTGCAGTCTTCGTTTCAGTGTCGCCCTTGCGAATGGCGATTCCGATCTTCGTATCCGCACCGAAGGAGCCGGCGATTTCGAATACGCCCGGTTTCTCTTCTTGCAAATAAGCGGCTCCCGGAGAAGAGTGAAGGAATGCGTCGGCACGGCCCTGCTCGGTTGCAAGAACGGCGTCGTTACCAGTCGGAAGCGCCAAAATTTTAATTTCTTTCTTTCCGGCTTGCTTCAGTTTTTCGTTATGCTCGCGAACGTTGATTTCCTCGACAGCTCCGCGTGTGACGGCGACCGTGAGATCGGACAGATCATCCAGGCTCTTGATGCCCTTCGGATTGCCGCTCTTCACGACGATCGAATCGGCAAGACCCATATAAGGGATGAAATCAACTTGTTCTTCCCGCTCAGGCTTGATATACATTGCGGAGTTGATGATATCAATCCGTTTGCCCTGCAAAGCCGGAATCAGGCCGTCGAAGTTCATGGACTGGATCTTCACCTCTACGCCCATTTCCTTTGCAATCGCTTGTCCCAGCTCAACATCGAAGCCGGTGAATTCATTGTTCACCATGTACTCGAATGGAGGAAACGTAGCGGCCGTGCCATAGGTCAGGAACCCTTTTTCAACCAAAAAAGATGGAGCTGCGGCTGCGGTTTCCTGCGGCTTGCTGCTTCCGGCCGGGGACGAAGCCTGCCCTCCGTTTGCGCTGTTTGTTCCGCATGCGCTCAATACAGCAGCTACCAATACCAACATTGCACAAACCAGCATCTTGGTGTTCTTCATCATCACGTTTACCTCTCCTCGCTGTTCTCGTTATTTTGCATGACACTTAGTACGACTTTCTGGGTCTTCCGATTGTGTTCAACCAGGAAACGGCTTGCTTCCTCCGCTTGCTTGCGGGTCATCAGCTCAACCAGATGGCGGTGCTCGTTAAGAGAACCGTCAACCATTCCGGGCTGAATTAAAAGAATACGGCGGTAACGCTCGCTCTGCTCCCATAGCCGTTCAATGATCGACATCAGTACCGGACGCTGTGCGAGACCGTAAATGAACATATGAAACTCTCGGTTGGCAGCCAGGATCGCTTCGGTATCGAGATTCTCGTGACCAGCGAGCTCCTCCTGTTTCTGAATCATGCCGTTAAGAAGAGTGACATCCTCCGGCGTAAGCTGCTCAGTCGCAAGCTGCACAGCCAATCCTTCCAGATTGCAGCGCACCAGATAAATATCTTCGAGATGCTGCGCCGACAACGGGGTAACCGTTACGCCCCTGTGCGAATGCAGCAGCACCAGATCCTGGGCCGCCAGCTTGTCCAAAGCGCTGCGAACCGGCATTTTGCTCACCCCGAGGCGGGCGGCGACGGCGTCTTGGTCGATTTTCTCACCAGGAGCCAATTCGCCGGATAACACCCACTGCTTGAGAACGGAGTATACATGCTCCGACGCGGTGACAAAGGTTGGAATTCTACTCAATCATTCAGCATCTCCTCTCCTAAAATCTCAAGATCAAAGATTTGATCAAATATCAACGATCAATGATGACCTGTGACATAGGTCACATTGTAAGGGGTGTTTCGACAAACTGTCAATAAAAATATCTCAAATTGTTAATATATCTATCATGACGTCGAAATATCTTCCATGGAGTCGAAAAAATAAAAGTTTTGTCGATTTTTTTGTTGCTAATCGCACTTTTGTGTGACTATAATTACTGTGATATTTGATCAAATATCAATTCTCTATCTAATCCCGCATCAAAATCTTCAAGTTGCGTTAGATTTAGTAACATCACTTTCTTCGCTACCGAATGAAAAACGAGGTGTCCGCTATGCTTATTTCCCAAATCGATGTGTTCAGATGCGACCTTCCGCTCTCTCCGCCGTTCACCCATTCCTCTTCCGGAACCGTTACTCACCTGAAAGAAATCTATCTGCGAATTACGGCTGATACGGGTGTCAGCGGCTGGAGTGAAGTTCGCGGCAACTGCGAATATGTTACCGGCGATACGCCCGAACGGGTGGCCGCCGTTCTCACGCATACACTGTGCCCTGCACTGCTCGGAAAGCCCGTGATGAACAGAAACAAGATTAACGCCCAGCTCGACAGGCTGATTAATGGCAACAGTGCGGCCCGCGCCGCCGTGGACATTGCCCTGCTTGATCTCATGGGTAAGGAGTTGAAAGTGTCTGTCGCCGAGCTTTTGGGAGGACGGATGCGTGACTCCATCCCGAGCGACGCCACCATCGCCTTCGGCACGCCGGACGAAGCTGAGGAGGAAGCAGCCCGGTATTTGCAGGCCGGCTTCCGGACTATTAAGGTGAGAGTCGGCCCGGACCGGGCCGGGGATCTGGAACGGGTTCGCCGTGCGAGAGCCGTTATTGACGCGTCCGGGTTTGACGGAGAAGTTCTACTGTGCGTTGATGCCAATCAGGGATGGACGCCCAAGCAAGCGTCCATTCGCTTGGGGGAATTAGAAGCGCTCGGAGTGGAATGGGTGGAGCAGCCCGTACCCGCTGACGATTTCTCCGGTCTGAATCAGGTCCGGCAGCAGACACGGGCCGCCGTTGTGGCCGATGAGAGCTGCCGGACCTGCGCGGATGTCGCCCGGATTGCCGCCGAAGGCGCGGCAGACATTGTCCACCTGAAGCTCGTCAAAGCGGGCTCTGTCGCCAATCTGCTGCGGATGATGGCGGTCGCCGAATCTTTCGGTCTCCCATACATGCTGGGGCAGATGGACGAGGGCCGGCTGGCTACCGCCGCTTTGCTGCAAATCGCCGCGGCTTCGCGAGCCAGCCACTTTGAAGTGTGGGGATTCCAGCGGGTCCGCCCCGAAGACGATCCTGCCAGCGCGCTTACGGTGTCGAACGGGGCTGTATCCGTTCCCGAAGGCTTCGGACTTGGGGTCACCGTCAATGAATCCCGCTTGACCAAGATCGCCAGCCTGTCCGCAAACGCAATATAAACGGCCTCTTGAATCGCGAATATACTATAGAAGCAAAACAGCAAGCCTCCGATCTTCCGGAAGCTTGCTGTTTTTTTATAACCATTTCCCCAATAAGCCAATACACTCTTAGGCAACAGGAAAATTATGCATCTATCCGAAGCTACGGGCGTATTCAATGATATACCTTTAACTGAAATCATAGCCCTAAATATTGGAAGTAAGGTATCCTATATAAAGGAGGTGCGTCTTTTGAACAGCTCAAGACTTATGAAGCTGCTGGGGCTTATTGCCGGAGTTGCAGTCCTGGATATTATAATTCTTTCTCCGGGTTTAGCAGGGGTGGAAATCGGAGGTGAAAGTACACTTGAGACAGCTTCGGGAGTAACCCTACTGGTTATTAGTCTCCTTGTGCTGCTGTACGGGAGTTATGCTTTACTGTTTAAACCTCCTGTTCTGACACCTGTGAAAAACATGAAAACGCATGAGGACTATATAACAGCGCTTAACCATTACAGAAATGCAAATGTGTTAAAGAAGGATATCGCTCTCGCCCTGGATCAGTTGGATCGGATAGAAAAGAAGAAAACCACCTTATTGGACGTCCTTGGCCAAAGATTTGATCCGGCGGAGCTAAGCTACAAGAAGTTCCACTCTGTCATTGATGAGGTCGGGCAGCTTTTTTACCTGAATATCAAGGGAATCCTGAATAAGCTTAGTGTATTCGATGCTTCAGAGCTCTCCGCTTTCACCAGCGAGCAGAAGCTCGCGCAGTTTTCCAATAAACTGGTTCAGGAAAAAACCGCTCTGCACAACGAGTACTTGACCTCCGTAACGGGATACCTTGGCGCAAATGAAGAAATTCTGCTGAAGCTAGACAAGCTGCTGCTGGAGATCTCCCAATTGGACAGCACGGATTATCAAAATATTGAGGATATGCCGTGCATGCAGGAAATGGATGCATTGATCAAACAGACGAAGTTCTATAAGCAATGAGAGGGAGATGAGCATGGCTAGAAAAGGTAAAGCGTTTGTGGTGTTGGGAGTTATCGCAGTGGCCGTTTTTGCACTTGTATATTTCGGGATCAGTTTAACCTCCAATTTAGGTAAAAGCCAGACACAGGTAACCTCGGAAGGCGCGGCCAAGCAGCTGGATAAACTGTACAAAAGCATTTCTGTAACTTCCGCGGAACCGATAAAAGGTCAGATCGATCTTGATCCTGCGTCTGTCGGCGACTCCTTGCCCGATATCTCCAAGTTCCCTATTTCGGTAACCAACACAACGGACAGTTTCGTAGAAATTTTCTCTTCCACAGAGAAGTCTGGAACCGGCGTAGACGGGTGGTTGAATGAAGTAGCGGCAGATTTTAATAAGTCCAACATCGTCGTAAATGGGAAGCCCGTTTCTGTCAAGATCCGCAATATTGCCTCGGGAACAGCCGCAGATTATATAAAGTCGGGCAAGTATGTGCCGGATGCCTTCACACCTTCCAATGAGCTGTGGGGAGAAATGGTCAAAGCGCAAGGCATCCCCATTCAGCTTGTATCAAAGCGTCTTACCGGGAATGTAGCCGGTATTGTAACAACCAAGAAAAAGTATGATGAGCTGGTGGATAAATACGGTTCCTTGAATATCAAGACGGTTACAGACGCTATTGCCAATAACGAGCTGGCTATGGGGTATACCGATCCTTTCGCCAGTTCCACCGGCCTCAACTTTCTGGTGACCGCCCTTCAGACTTTTGACAGCTCGGATTTACTAGGGGATAAAGCGGTTCAAGGGTTTGAGAAATTCCAGGCCAATGTCCCTTTCACCGCGTCTACAACTTTGCAAATGCGTGACGCGGCCAAGTCGGGAATGCTTGACGCTTTTGTCCTGGAGTACCAAACGTATGTCAATGCGCCGGATCTGAAGAGCGGCTACGTGTTCACTCCTTTTGGCGTAAGGCATGACAGTCCGCTGTATGCCTTGGGCAATTTACCTCAAGATAAGCTGGACATTATCAAGAAGTTTGCGGAGTTCGCCGAGCAGGATAAGTATCAGAGATTAGCTGCGGACAAAGGGTTCAATGGTCTGCCGGATTACCACTCCGAGCTTAACGCGGTTGACGGTACCCTCCTCTCCTCCGCCCAGAAGCTGTGGAAGGAAAAGAAGAACGGGAATAAGCCGATCGCAGCGGTATTTGTGGCCGATGTATCCGGAAGTATGGATGGCGAGCCTCTCAACCGATTAAGAGAGTCGTTATTAAAAGGTCAAAAGTACCTCGGCAGGGACAATAGCATTGGTTTAGTTTCTTACTCCAGTGAAGTTTCCATCAATCTTCCGATTGGGAAATACGACGCGAATCAGCAGTCTATGTTTGTGGGAGCCGTTAACAGCCTGCAGGCCGGCGGCGGTACAGCTACTTTTGACGGAATTGTGGTGGCCATGAAAATGCTTCAAGATGAGCTAACGGCTCACCCTGATGTTAAACCTGTAATCTTTGTCTTAAGCGATGGGGAAACGAATGAAGGGCATTCGCTCGATGAAATCAGAGGGTTAATTGAAACCTATAAAATTCCGGTATACACGATTGGCTATAATGCGAACATTCAGGCGCTGCAAAGCATTTCAAGTATCAACGAGGCGGCCAGCATCAACGCGGATACGGACGATGTTGTGTATAAAATCGGTAATTTGCTCAACGTGCAAATGTGATTTTTATTTTAGGAGGGGTTGCCATGTCATTTACAATGGAAGTCGTCAATCCGGAGAAGATCAAGTCAGCTATTGAAGAGCAGGTTAAACCGGTGCCCGAGGAAGTAGCCCAGCTAAAGAAGTTGGCGGTAAACAATGTCTCCACGATCCTGGAGCTGGATGTCGATTCATTGGAGAAGCGGAAAGAGATCCTGCAATCGATCGATCAATTCGGAATGAATACGATGCGGTCCTCGTCGGAGAAAAATGCTCTGTTGCAGGTGTCTGTGGGGAACCTGTCCAGAACGGGCGATGAAGGCGGCCAAGTCGCCAAGGGGCTGACCGAGCTTCAGCTTCAGTTGAAGGATTTGGACCCGAGTGTGGTGGATTTTGCCAAGAGCGGTTTTCTGGGTAAGTTCTTTAACCCGCTGCGCAGCTACTTTGCCAAGTATCAGAAGGCGGATGCCGTTATTTCGGACATTATTACCTCTTTGGATAAAGGCAAATCTGTATTAAAAAACGATAATACGACTTTGGAGTTCGAACAGCAGGCGCTGCGGGAGCTCACCAAGAAGCTGCAAAAGGAAATCCAGCTTGGCATGCTGATGGATGAAGAAATCGAATCTCAGATTGGGGCGGCAAAATCACGCAATGAGTCGGAAGATAAAATCCGGTTCATTACCGAAGAGGTGCTGTTTCCGCTGCGTCAGCGCGTGATGGATTTGCAGCAGATGCAGGTAGTTAATCAACAGGGGATCATGGCGATCGAAGTCGTCATCCGAAATAACAAAGAGCTGATCCGCGGGGTGGACAGAGCCCGAAATGTAACGATCTCCGCCCTCAAAATCTCGGTTACCGTAGCAAGTGCGCTCTACAATCAACGGATCGTCTTGAAAAAGATTGAGCTGCTAAATCAAACCACCAATGATCTGATAAGCGGCACCTCCAAAATGTTGAAAGATCAGGGCGCGGCGATCCATAAGCAGTCTCTGGAAACGAGTATTTCGGTAGACACGTTAAAACAGGCTTTCACTGACGTGCTGTCTGCTCTAGACTCGATCAGCACTTACAAGCAGGAGGCCCTCCCCAAAATGCGTGAAACCATTAATCAGTTCAGAGAGCTGGCGGATACCGGAGAGCAGCAAATACAGCGTCTGGAGAAAGGACAGAAGCTCGGCCTATAGCAGAAGTCCGAGTTGAAGACCCCGGCGCCGCTCGTCTAACGGGAGGTCTCCGCCTACTCAACGGGCTGAAGCCCCGAATAAAACAGCAAGCCTCCGAAAACCGGAAGCTTGCTTGTTTGTATTTTCTAGTCCCTGACAGCTTGCCAAACCGTCCATTATAGCGAAAATAGAGCGGTTACATTTTTAACGCAAACTTTCGCGCATCGCACCCAGCACCAGGGTATATCCATCAGGGTCTTTAATATATGCGTTCTTGAATTCCAAACCGCCGTGTGTGCCCGAAAAAGGCTCGACAGCAATATTGCCGCCATTTAGGCGCACCTCTTCGACCAAAGGCTCCAGCTCATCCCATTTCACATGGATAAAGGTGTCCCATCCGTAGTCGGGTCCTTCCCATTCGGTGGGATAATCCGGACGTTTCCGTGAGGCGGCGTTTGGCCGGACATCATCGGGAGAAACCGCCTGCTGCAGGATAACGATCATTCCGCCTCGTTCAGCATGCCCCCAGTCATCAACCTTGCATCCGAGAACATCACGGTAATATGCCTGTGACTTCGCCAGATCTGAAACCAAACGAACTTGAATCGTAAGTCCAAAACCCTCTTTCCGCCGAGCACTCTCGCTTCCCATTGGATTTGCCTCTGCCGTTTGTTCGTTCAAGATCCTTTTCTCCTTTCACATGACGCCTAAGATTGAGAACCCATTCTCATTATAGCCGGAATAACTGCTACACGACAGGAATCTTTTTCAGCAGCAGCACAATCCATAGGGAAACAATCAGCACGGCGGCTCCATTCTATTCAATCCGCCCTTTTAATAAATATTTTGACCATAACATACAGAAGCGCCAAATGAAATATAAGCCCCACGCCAAAATCCGCAATAGCAATAAGAGGGTTGCCTTCTTCTATAGCATAAAACGCTTCAGCCGGCCAATACGTAGGAATCCAAGCCCCCAGAAGCTGCCATGCGCCTGGTACAAAATAAGCTGCCGCAGGCCCTGCTATAAGTAATCCGCCTATCTTGGCTAAAGCCAACCCTTCTACCTTATTGGCAGCAAAAGCTGCAAGGAACAAGGTGAAGCAAGGCGCTTCAATGGCTAAGAGCACGATTACGAAGATCATTCCGAAATGAATTTCAGATCGTCCCGAGAATAGCAGATAGATGGATGAAAGTAATACACAGAGCAGGGATGGAAGAATTAACCGATATAGCATGTATCCTCTGCGCATTAAGGGCGTAACTGCGTAATAGGAAATGACATTTTCATCGCGTTCATCAAGCATTAGCAGCCCGGTCATCATGCCTGTCAGCATTGGAATGGTCGACGCTAAGAAAATTGCGGCAAAGCTGCTGTACTTATAGATATCAAACGAAAAGCTGCTCATTAGCCAAACTGCGACAATCGGGAATATATATCGCGAAACAACAAGAAGAGCCAGGGGAGCAAAGAATCCTGCCATTAGCACCGGGTCCAGACCGGCATGGCGAATATCATGGATAAGAAGCGACCGGTATTTATTCATTCCCCCGCCCCTCCCCTATCCAGGCTCATCAAAACATGGTGTTCACAGGACCGCTTTGCCCATACAAAGACTACAACATTCCAAATTAGCAGTATCCCTATGGAATACAAATAATCGGTAATCGATATAGCTGAAAATGCCCCATTCAGTAATCTTAACGTCCCTTCGGTCGGCAGCGCCAGAAAGAGCCCCGAGTTCCATATATTCAAATAACCAAGCAGCGGAAGCACAAACGGCAGCGCATAAGCCTGAGAAAGCAGAATGAAGCTGTTAATGGTTTGACAGCGAGCCACAACTCCAATGGACAGAAGCGTCATCAAGGATGATGTCAAGACGATCCCAACAGAGAATGCCAACGGAGATACCGGAATTCCGCTTGCTGCCACGTGTATACCCCAAGCTGCCGATAGAGACAACACAGATAACGAACCCGCTTTTGAAAGCAAATATTCCCTGACACGAATTGGAGTGACAAATAAAGGATCATGGATACCCTGATCCTTTTCCAGCAGCACAATCCCTCCTGCTAAAATAAGACCGAGTGCACTGGGGTCGCTAAATGTTAACAATACGATTACTTTCTCCCGATATCCATCAGGAATAAAATGCAGCAGCACCAAATAGAACGCGCAGACAACAATATAGACCCAATAGAAACCATGGCGCCATTGAAAGCGGATATCAAAGGCAAATACAGCCCTGAATCTCATGTCAGCTTCCTCCCGGTAACCTCAATAAATATTTGTTCCAGCGAGGCTTCCATGGAATGAATCGTTTCTATGGGATACTCCCGGATAAGCCGCAAAAATTGTTCATTCTCTCCAATCCTGTCCAGAGGATATTCCACATGACTTCTCCCGTTCAGATGGCGATACTCTAACCGGACTCGCTTGTTTCCTTTTAGAAGCTTAAGTTCACGAGGAGAATCAATCAGCTTGATCTGACCGTCTACAATAAAAGCCACCCGGTCGCAGAGCTCCTCCGCGGCTTGCATGTTATGCGTGGTTATGATTACCGTCTTCCCATTCGCTTTCTTTTCCAGGATGAGGTCCTTCATCCTCTTGGCATTAACGGGATCAAGCCCGGAAGTCGGTTCATCCAGAAAGAGGATACCGGGATCATTCAGGAGTGCCCGGCAGAAATTCAACCTCATCTTCATTCCCTTCGACAGTTGGGAAACCTTCATATTGGCGGCATCCGCCAGATCAACCTGCTTCAAAAGATACATCGGTTCCTCTGTTCGTCCCGCATAGAGTGACCGAAAAAGCTTCAGGTTTTCCATTACGGTAAACTTCGAATAGAAATTCGGAAATTCGAAGGCTACTCCAATTTGCTCAAAATAGTCCGGACCCGTATTCTTTATTTCTGTGCCCATTACCTTAACGCTGCCCAGATATTTTTTTAAGATTCCGATTAATATCTTTTGCGTTGTGCTCTTGCCCGCTCCTGAAGGACCTAGAAATCCAAACACCTCTCCTTGCGGTATCTTGAAGTTAAGTCCGGAAAGAGCAGGCTCCTGCTGGCCGGGATAGGTATAATAAAGGTCCTCCACCTGAATCATGATATCTCCCCCTTGGGATGAAAATCCTTAACCAATTAGCAGTTTCTCTTCCGGATAACGATATTTTTGCTTCTTATTCCGCTGTGCGAGCGCAAAGGCCAAGGTTAATGGGCCGAGTCTGCCAATAAACATAGTGATAATAATGACCAATTTACCCAAGGGTGAAAGTTCAGGGGTTAATCCCATGGACATCCCTACCGTTCCAAATGCAGATGTTGCTTCAAATAGCAGCACTAAAAAGTCTTTATGCAGTCGATATTCTGTAATCGTTAAGAGAAATGCAGCTGCAATTACTACTCCCACAGAAATAGTCATAACTGCCAGTGCTCTGAATATCATTTTTTGAGATATGCGTTTTTTTAAAAGCTGCACATCTTCGTTCCCCTTCACTGTTGCCATAATGCTTAGTACCAGTACAGCGAAAGTACTTGTTTTGATGCCTCCGCCTGTCGACCCGGAGGATGCCCCGATAAACATTAAAAAAATCATGAAAAACTGGGAAGCAGGCATCATACTGGCAACATCAATCGAATTGAATCCAGCCGTCCGAGTAACTACACCCTGAAAATAGCCGGCCCAGAGTCGTTCGGTCCACGATAGCCCGCCAAACGTTCTTGTATTAAAGAGTTCAATTACGAATATTACAAGAAAGCCAACTAAACAAAGGAGTCCGGATGTAATTACAACTACTTTTGAATGAAAGGCAAGGTCTCTCCACCGTCTCTTTCGGTAAAGATCCAGAATCACAGTAAACCCGATGCCCCCGATGATAAAAAGAGAAGAGATTACCAGGTTAATTGATGGATCTCCAACATAGCGGCTCAAACTATCGGGCCACAACGCGAATCCCGCATTATTAAATGCTGAAACAGCATGAAATATCCCGTAGTAGATCGCCCTTGTCGGCCCTAGTTCATCTGCCCATCGAATGGTTAACAATACGGCTCCAAGAGTCTCAACAATAAAAGCAATGAGGAAGATGCTAAGTGATAAACGGACAACCCCTTGCGTTGTAACTGAGTTCGCAGATTCTTGGATGAGCAGGCGCTCTTTTAATCCAATCCTCCTCCCCATCACAACGGCGATTAGCACACCAAATGTCATAAATCCCAATCCGCCAATTTGAATTAAACATAGAATCACGATTTGTCCGAAGGGAGAGAAGGCCGTACCCGTATCGAGAACAACCAGTCCAGTTACGCATACGGCTGAAGTCGAGGTAAACCATGCATTCAACCAACCCACACTATTCCCCGTTGAAGATGATATCGGCAAAGCAAGTAATAAAGCACCTAATAATATTGGAATAGCAAAACCCAGCAGTATAATCCTTGAGGAAGTCAAGCTGAGTTTACCTGTTACCATCGACAAACCTTTTAAAAACATATTCAGGGCTCCTGTGGCATTTATTTTTGATTTCCAGAATCCATTTCTCGTTCCAATACCGGCTTCATATCATCCTGAATACTGTTCTCCCATAGCTTAACACCCGAACGGTAGGCGGCTCTCCCGTTTAAATGTCCTGCTACCGGTGATGTGATGAAGACAAACACAATGGCGGTAAGCAGCTTGAAGCTGACAACCTCCACATAGAACATCATGTAAAGAAAGGCCCCTGCCAGAACACAAAGCACGCCGAGGGTCGCACTCTTGGTTGCCGCGTGCGAGCGTAAATATACATCCGGCAGACGGACCAATCCAAACGCGCTGATCCCGCAGAACAGAGCGCCAAACAGTACCAGAACGGCAAAAAGCCATTCACCGGCCATGTTCATCATCTCCGCGTTCAATCACAACACCTCTTTCGATATATCTGGCCAAAGCCGTTGTTCCTATAAATGTCAGAATGCCTATGACAAGAATAATCTCGATAAAATCCTGTGTTCTCAGCAGCATGCCGATTACCGCAATCATAGCCAGAAGGTTAATGCCAATCGTGTCTAATGCGGCAATCCGGTCGGGACGGGTAGGACCTTTGATCAAGCGGTATGTGCAGGCTAATACGGCTAATGAGAGAATGACCAGCGCAGCCGTCAGAATGGCTGAAACCATTACCGCGTCACCTCCCTGATCGCTTGTTCAAATGTGCCTCTAATTTGCTCGGAGAGCAGGTCCGCGTCCTCTATATCCATTGCATGAATATAGAGAGTCTGCCCGCTCCCGGATACTTCGAGGGTTAGCGTTCCCGGTGTCAGACAAATCAGGCATGAGAGAAGGGTAATCTCCCAATCCGATGTAAGGCTGGTCTGATAGGCAAAGATTCCCGGACGAATGGCCAGCTTCGGACGAAGAATATGCCTCATGACCGTAAAGCCGGATACGGTTAACTCCCGCATGAACAGCAGAAGCAATTTCAGAATGGCCCACACCCGCTTGAGGTAGAAGGGTTCGAACCAAAACCTCCGCAGCAGCAGCAGTACGGCAGCGCCCAGCAGCAATCCCATCGTGAAACGGGAGCCGGACCAATCATTATTAAGCAGCATCCACAGGAAGGCAATCATCAGGTTGAGTACAAATTGCAAGGCCATCTTCAATCTACTCCTTCATTACGGCTTCGATATAAAGCGCGGGATGGACCAGCACGTCGCCGGCCTTCGACACATAGGAATAGACCCATTCCGCCTGAGTGCCCATCACGATGACCAGTACGAGCAGTGCCGCCGAGACGGCGGCTGCGCCCTTCAGATTAACCCTTGAACGCTCTCCCTCGGGCTCGTCTCCCCAAAAAGCCAGTCTGAATATTTTGATTAACGAGTACAAGACCAGAAAGCTGGACCCAAGACCGATCAGAGATAGTGTGAGCATGCCGGCATCAAGCCCGCCGCGGATAAGCAGAACTTTACCAGCAAAGCCGCTGAAGGGCGGAATCCCCACAATCGCCAGCGTCAGTACAAAGAACATCCAGCCGATCAGGGGGTAACGCTTGATCAGGCCCCCCATGTCTTTCAACCGGCCCGTTCCCCCTATTGTGATTATCATCCCTCCGAGTATAAACAATAATCCCTTGGACAGCATATCGTGAAGCAGATAGAAGACCGCTCCGTTCAGCGCATCCCCGTTAGCCGCTGCAAGGCCGAAAGCCACAAAGCCCACACTGATAATCACGTTGTAGTTAAGAATACGCGGAATATCGTTATAAGCGACCGCTCCCAGTCCGCCCAGAATCATGGCAGCCGCTGCCATCCAGGCAATCCACGTATGCGTTACTCCCGGATCTTGAATAAATATCAGGGTAAACGTCCGAAGAACCGCATAAAGCCCCACTTTGGTTAAAAGCGCCCCGAACAGCGATCTTACGGCCGACGGCGGCGCACTGTATGATCCCGGCAGCCAGAAGAACAGGAACAAGCCGGCTTTTAAAGAGAATACAATCAGGAATAGAACAGCAATCACACCCAGTACACCGCCTTGTCCCGCCTCGGCAACACGCTGTGACAAATGAGCCATATTGAGTGTGCCGGTTGCAGCGTACAGGTAAGCCACAGCCGCTACGAAGAGTGTGGACGAAACGATATTAATCAGCAGATATTTTAGCGACTCCCGAAGCTGAAGCTTCGTTCCGCCAAGGGAAATCAAGGCATACGACGATATTAGCAAGACCTCAAAAAAGACAAACAGATTAAAAATATCCCCTGTAAGAAAAGAGCCGTATACGCCAACAAGCAGAAAATGGAAGAGGACGTAGTAATAAGCCTTCTCCCTCTCGGCCTCAATGCTGCCGAAGGAATAGAGAAGAATCCCGAAGCTTGTCACCGCCGCAGTCAGCACAAGCAGAGCGGCAAACATATCCCCCACAAAAACAATGCCGTACGGCGGCGCCCAGCCTCCCAAATGCAGGGTTTGAATTCCGTTCGCATGAACGCGGGAAACCAGAACGATTGCAACCGCGATATTGAACAGGGCGCTTACTGTACTGATGATACGCTGAAGCAGAATCTTCTCCTTCAGGATAATCAATAAAACAGCGGTGCATAGAGGGATTAAAATCGGAAATACCAACAGGTTGCTCATGATTCATCCCCCTTCATACTGTCCATATCATCCGTTCCCAGCGTTTGGTGCGCCCGGTAAGCAAGGACGAGGAAAAAGGCGGTAACTCCAAAGCTGATTACGATTGAGGTTAGAATCAGCGCCTGCGGCAAGGGATCCACATAGGCTTCCGCTTTATCGCCCAGCACTGGCGCTGCGCCTGTCTTAAGTCCGGCCATCGTCATGAGAAGCAGATGGACGCCATGGGTAAGCAAGGAAGTACCCAATATCATCCGTAGAAGACTCTTTGACAGAATCAGATATACTCCAGTCATAAATAAAATCCCGATCGCCACGGCCATCATCCATTCCATTTCACTCATCCCCCCCTATTGTTAAAATAATGCTCATCGTTACTCCGACTACAGCCAAAAAAACGCCAAGATCAAACAGTACGGCTGTAGCCAGCTCGGTATCGCCCATAATCGGCAAATGGAAATGGCCAAAGGAGTGGCTAAGAAAAGGGGCTCCGAAAACGAACGAGCCCGCTGCGGTAAGAACGGCAATCGACAGTCCCGCCGCCGTTAACATCCGGTAGTTCACCGGAAGCGCCCTGCGTACCGTTTCCATCCCGAAGGCGACCGCAAGCAGAATAAGTGCGGCAGAAGCCATAAGCGCGGCAATAAAGCCTCCTCCGGGATGATTGTGTCCGGCAAAGAACAGATAGGTAGAAAAGGTGATAACGATGATCACGATGACCTTGGACATCGTCTGCAGGATCACATCATTGCTCCTGAAAGGATAAGCCGCTCTTCCAAGGGTGGCTCTGACTCCGGCCGAATTTCCGGGTTCCATTCGAAGATTGATCAGGCCATAGATCCCGAGGGATGCAATGCCCAGCACCATGATTTCGAATAAGGTATCGAAGCCCCGGAAGTCAACCAGTATAACGTTGACCACATTCTTGCCTCCTGCCAAGGTATAGCTTTCTTTAAGAAAAAACTCCGAGATAGGAGCAAACGGACTGCTTCCCATAGCTGCCAGCGCGATAAGGGTCATGGTAATGCCGACGCCGGCGGCAATGACGAGATTCGGCAATTTAAAGCTTATCGGCCTCTTCCCCTTGCTTAGCTTCGGAAGATGCCTGAAGCAAAGCAGGAACAGAATGACGGAAACACTCTCTACAATCATCTGCGTTAAAGCAAGATCCGGCGCGCGGAAGATGACGAACAGCAGCGTCACCATGTAGCCGGCCGCGCCGGTGAACAGGATCGCATTTATACGCGATTTGGCAAAAGGTACGGCCACTGCCGCCAGAACCATAACAGCAATGACGGCCATTTCATAGAAAGACAGCGGAGCATAATGGTTCATGCCAAGCGTTATGCCCTTCGCTCCGAGCATAACACTCCCCAAAGCAACGATGAAAAAGCTGAAGATATAAAGCAGATAATGCCGGACTGAGCCGGTCATATACAGATCTGTGAAGCGGCGGGACCCGCCCTCCAGCAATCGAAGTGAACCGTCATACATACGGTTCAGCAAATTCCGCGCGTTCCATTCACGGTCCAGTATCCGTAGTTGACTGTAACCTCTGAACAGCAGCGTGCCTGCGGCAATCACGCCCAGCGTCATGAAGACCTCAGGGGTCCAGCCGTGCCAGAGATGGATAGAGACGCTAAACGTTTCCTCTGGCGCCAGTAATCCGTTATGGACGGCGGCCATGGCCGGTTCGATTAACGAATAAGACAGCAGTCCTGGAAAGAAGCCGAATACCACAGCCAATGAAACCAGAACCACTGGGGAAACCAGCAGGCCAAGCGGCGCTTCATGCGGTATTTTATCCAATTGGTCTTCCTTAAGCTTTCCGGTAAATGTCTTAAAGACCAGGATCATGCTGTAAACAAAGGTGAACACGCTCGCGATCCAGGCTACCGCTGGAAACAGGATCATCCACGAGTGTCCATCCAGAACATCGAACTCCCGAATATTCAGTACGGCTGTAAAGAACATTTCTTTGCTTAAGAAGCCGCTAAGGGGAGGCAGTCCCGCCATGGAGAACGCCCCGATCACCGCTACGGAGAACGTGATTGGCATCAGGGACATTAATCCGCCAAGCCTGCGCAGATCTCTTGTATTCGTTTCATGATCGACAATGCCTACAACCATAAACAGAGATCCTTTAAACACGGCATGATTGATCAGATGGAAAATAGCCGCCGCGGTCGCCGGAGCATAAAACAGCGGTTCCTCCGCGCCGGAAGCCAGCGAAGCGGCTGAGCCGAGTCCAAGCAGGCACATAATCAGTCCGAGCTGGCTGACGGTTGAATAGGCAAGCATGGCCTTCAGATCGGTTTGTTTAATCGCTTTGAATGATCCGTATAAGAGCGTGATTAGACCCGTGAGCGAGACCAGCCACAACCACAGATTCTGACCGGCGAAAATGGGACTAAGCCGCGCAACCAGATACAGCCCCGCCTTCACCATCGTGGCCGAATGAAGATAGGCACTGACCGGAGTCGGCGCCTCCATGGCATCGGGCAGCCAGATGTGAAACGGGAATTGCGCCGATTTCGTGAAGGCTCCCAGCAAAATCAGCAGCATCGCCGGAATAATAAGCGGCTCCTGGGCCAGCATTTGTACCTGGCCGGTCATCTCGCGAATACTGTATGTTCCGCTCATCACATAGAGCAGATTGAACCCGGCGAACATCGCCAGCCCGCCAAAGACGGTAATAAGCATCGACTTCAGGGCGCCGTAACGGGATCTTTCCCGGCGGTGCCAGAAAGCGATCAGCAGAAAAGACGTAATGCTGGTTAACTCCCAAAATCCGTAGAGGACCATTAAATTATCAGACAAAACCACTCCCAGCATAGCTCCCATAAACATGAGCAGATTGATGTAAAAGCGGGCGATCGCTTCCGTTTTGTTCAGATAATAGATGGAATACAAGATCACCAGAGTACCCATACCGGTAATCAGCAAGGCAAACAAAAGACTGAGGCCATCCAGATATAACGAAATATCGATACCCAGTGAAGGCATCCAGTGTATGCTCTCCCGCGTATAGTTTCCTTCCTGTACGCCAGGAATTCCCGTTAGAAAATACAGGAACAGCGCAGCCGGAATCGGCAGAACCACCCAACCCGGATGAATGCGCGTTAGACGCTTGACAAGCGGAATCAAGGCAGCCAGCAAAAATGGAATCAAAATGGCAGCATGCAGCACAGACGAGCACTCCCCCTATACAGACATTATTTTTTATGAATCTTGAACTAATGCGGCTTTATCCATTCACCCTGTACAATCCTCAAGTACTGCGGCTCGCCATCCGTCACCGTTTTGAACAGCCCGTTATTAAATTCCGTGTGCAGTTCCCGGAAAAATATCCCCTTGATCGTTTCGCTTCCCTCTTCCTGTTCACTAAGCACATAGCTCTCCCCCTGCTTCACCAGAAAAGCCGCAATCCCCTTCTCATGGGTTTCCTCCAGCATATCGGGATAGCGCTGGACGGCTACAATATGAAGATCAATCGCACCAAGCTGCTCAATCAAATCGTTAATAAAGCTGCCTTGGGTAATCTCCTCCCACAGGGTCCGGCCGGACTGTCCAATAACGATTTGTGTGATTCCCCTCTCCCGGGCGGTTTCCGCAATGACATCCGCCGTCTTTCTTCCAAGGCATTTACGGATCAGAAATTCTCCGCCAGCCTCTTTGGTCAGCTTCTCCCATGCCGAGAGATACCGCTCCCTATCCGCGTTGTACTCATAATCCCTTGATGAGTCCACATTAAGTACGGTTAAAGGAGCTCCGAGCAGAAGGGACAATCGGCTTCCTCTTTGAATTAAACGCTGGCCGTGCGGTCCGTAATGGACACACACCATGATACTTTCATTGTTCGGTTCCACAGTCATTTTCTACGCCTCCTGCTTCAGTTTTCCCGAAAAAACGCAAAAAGAGCCCGCAATTGGCAGGCTCCTCCTAGTTAACGAATATACAATTAATATAAATTATATCGATCGCAGAGGGGATTGTAAAGAGATTCTCACCGAAAATACCGGTATGCCCGAACATCTTACAGGGAATCCTTCGTATAAAGGAGTGATTTCCATGTTCATACGCAAGGTTATGATATGTTCTGGCCTCTTTATCCTCTTGCTTGCGCTGGGATGGAGGCTTGAACAAGGCATAAATGCATTAAAGATTCAGGGCCTTCCGCCAAACACTGCACATGAAAGCTATAGATTCCGCTCCGCAACTGACGCTGTACCTGCTCCTGTCAGCATGCCCTTTCTTCCGCGTGAATATGTACGGATCGTACGTAAAACGGCTGTATATCCTCATCCGCTTTCCGAGTAAACTGCCCGAACAGGCTCATGACTCCCCTGTCCATGCTTCCCTCACCTGTTTCACAGCTGGAATAACAGCTTCACGACAGGAATCTTTTTCAGCAGCAGCACAACTCCAAGGGAAAGGATCAAGACAGCGGCTCCGTATATGAGGTTGGCCAGCAAATTCGTACTAAAGGGCAGCAGTTTATAGTAAGGAAGCGTGAACCAGCCGACAATGACATGAATGAAATAAATCCCCAGCGTATTCGAGCCGATGACCTCCATTCCCTTAGACAGCCGGGGAGATTTGCCCTGTTGGTAGCGGGAGGACAGGATAAAAAGACCTGCGGTAACGATAAGGGTCATTAGGGTATCGTACCCGTCAAAAACCGTATCGAATACATCCCCGTTCGACTGGCTCATGATTAGCCCGTATCCAAGCAGCGCAATCAGAGCGGTCAGAATGATCCCCGTTAACACCGGACTGCCGGGTCTGCGGAATCGGTTCTTTAGCAGCTTGGCCTGCAGCCAGCCGCCTAAGATGAAGTAGACAATCGAAAAGGCATAGAAGCCGCTAAATACATTAAAATTATTGAAAAAGTTATAGTTCTTCTCCAAATAGTTGACCTTCATTACCCATTCCGCCGTATTGGCGAGATTGCTGAGAAAGACGTTCCCGAACGTGAGCAGAAAGGCCGCGCCGAAGAAAAAGTACAGCGGCCCTTTTTCTTTTTTATCGTAGACTTCTTTAATCAAGGGGAACAGGATATACAGACAGACCAGCGTCTGGAGAAACCACAGATGGTTGATTCTATACTGCTTCCATTCGAGCAGGGCTTTGACGAACTGAACCGCCGTGTAGCTGTCGCCTTTAATCGGGATCAGCACCGCCAGGGTAAGAATACCCCAAACCACTGTCAGGATGCAGATCATGATGATTCTGTATACATGCTTGCGGAGACTATAGCTTCGGTTCAGCATCAGCGCACCGTTTACCATGAAGAACAGCGGCACTCCGGCGCTGGCCATGCCTAAGATTCCATAATTTAAATAGGTAAAAAAGGAAGGATGGTTCAGAATATCGATAGGAAGATTGTTAAAATGATAAAAGCAAACCAGATAGATGGCCATTGTCTTGATCAAATCCAAATAAACGAATCGCTCCCTGGGCCTGATTTGGGAGATGCCTTCCAGTTGGGCCGTTTGAACAGGCTTGAAAGAGGCTCCTGTCCCCATCCGCTCCTCACCTCGGCTTCCGCAAATTTACAGCCTGTCCGTTTTCGGCAGGCCGCCTGCCTCCATTTTATCAATGGGGCCTTTCTGCGGCATTCTCCTTTAATATGCTTTTGAATAACTCTATGTAGGGATGCGGGGAAAGGAACAGTATGTTAAGGAGCAATCATTTAAAAATAGTGACGGATACCAGTCTGCCATTTCCCTTGGATTCCTTATAGATAATCGGCACCGTCCCGGTCGGAAACGGCACCTCGAATCGGTAGGCGCCAGTTTTCTCGTCGCTTTTCTCCGGTAGTTCCCTGCTCTCATAGCTCCCCTGAACGCCGGCCTTCGTCATAAACTCCAGCGTTCTCTGCACACTGGCACCCTCGTATTGGCTCCGCAAATACTCAGTCCAACCCTGCTCATCCCAATCAGGCACTTTCACGTGTACTCCGGCCTTCCTCATCGTCTCTAAAATTTTGACGACCATGCTCCCGTCTCCTTCCTGCATAGCTACTGCGAGCGGCAGGTATGCCCGGTTAAGGGTCGCCAAGAAACTGTATTTGTTTTTGGCGCTGAGCAGCTCAAAGACATCCTCTTTCCGTTGTTCCCTAGTGAACCAGTAAGCATGAACATCCATCGGATTGATCTGACTTGTACTTGGGATCATATACCGCCCGTCATCCGAAATACGGAATGCCTGTGTTGATCCGAAACGCGTCGGGTATTGCAGTACAAATATATTGCTGCCGTTCCGGCTTACCATCATTTGGACGGACAGCGGCTCAAAAGGACGCGCCCCTCCTGGAAGGATTGACACGGAGCCATTCAAGCTGGAGTAGTAAAAGCTGCCGTCCTCCGCTTTCTCCCGGACAAGCCGGTACATCAGCCGGCTCTTGTGCGTGAAAGGCTCCACGCTAATGTTAGTCGTGGTTCCGTTTACGCTCCTGATTTCCTCATTTACCAGCCAAGTAATGTCGGCTATACCTCGTAATTCCCTCGGGGTACGCCCACCGGACAGGTCTGGAAGCCGCATAGCAATGCGAAACTCCCCTGTCTGCCATGCGTAAGCCGTATAACTCTGCTCCGACGCATAGAAGACATCGGAGAAATTCGTATTGTAAGAGATGCCGGCAAGCCGCTTTTTACCTCCAAAATCAAATGCACGGAGGTGCTGGCCGGAAGTCGATAGAACACCGGCCGTGACCAGCACCGGTACGAGCAGAACGGTAATATAGGCTGATAATCGGCCAGTTCCGGCCTCCCCGAAGGGCAAATGCGGAGTCTTTTCCCCGTCCTCCCGCAGCTTTCCTTCCAGCCTTTCCATAAGCTCGGCGATCAGAAAGGTTCCGACCACTGCATAAGCGAGCAATGGTATCGCATATCCCATAGGCTGGGGGAGAGACCGCAGCAGACTGAAGATCAGCGTACACAGCATGGCGGTCAGAGCAAGTGGCAGCAGCGTCCTGAAATAACGCCGGAACAGGCCCGGTGCCTCGGCAAAGGCTTCACTGAGAGAGAGGTCCTGAAGGACGATCAGATAGGGCGTGAGCGCATAGAACAGCAAAGCAACGATTAAGATGATTCCGAACGGAAAAAATACCGAACCCAGGAAAAAGGTCACCGCACCCAAGACGATCTGAAATACCGACCATCCCAGCATATCCTTGAAATACCGGCGTCCGCACTGGATCAGCGGGACCATCCTTTGGCTCTGGACCCATCCTTTTATCCCTCCAAGGTACATGCCCCGAAGAAAGCTTTGAACTACCATTACCGCAGCCGACACCAAAATTGAGGCTATCCCCCATACCGGCTTCCCGGCTTGAAGCTGCGTGTAGGGAATCTTCAGATCTGAGAGCGACGGCATATACAATGGAATGGTCGCGTTAAGCCCGATCGTCTGCGCAGCAGAACCTGACGCCGTTACCTGCATCGGAGAGAATGGAAATACAGAAAACCCGACATAAATACCAAGTCCAACTATAGCCGTAATAAATACTTCAAACACTAAAACCAAAACAATCAATCGTATGTACGCCAATCGTATGTATGCCAAGCCGCCACCTCCACAAATCCTTCATTTTACAAAAAGAATCCATTTTATAATTTCGACTAATTTGTGGAAGTTTCCTGCCTCTTCTGCATCATTCATCTACTGAATACACTGGGTAACAAGAGGTTTAAGGAGGAGGTCGTCCCCGTGCAGACATTCTATACCGTAAGACCCGGCGAATCCGTGTCGGTGATCGCCAAGAGATGGGAAATCCCTGTCGCTGCGCTCATCGCAGCAAACAACCTTCCGTCTCCCGATATCATCACCCCCGGTCAGCAGTTGTCGGTTCCGTCCGGTGTGACAACCGTTCAGGTGAAACCTGGAGACTCTGTCTACTCCCTTGCGCAAGCGTACGGCGTGCCTATGGCCGCTATTATTGAAGCCAACCGGCTGAGTCCGCCATACACGATCTATATTGATCAAATACTCATCATCCCGCCGGGTGTCCCCTATTATGTGGTCCAGCCCGGGGATACCTTATATGAGTTGTCCGGCAGATACAACGTCACGACGGGACGCGTCCGCAGACCCGATCTGATCCGCCAAGCGAACCGGCTGCCTTCCGACTTGATCATCGCGGGCATGCGCCTCATCATTCCTTACGCTCCTCCGGGCCAAGCCGGAAGGCTGGCCTTTGTTTCGAACGCTGGCGGCGCCTACGATCTCTGGCTGTACGATCCGCGGAGCGGCCGAACGACAGCGGTTGGAGGTCAGCAGGCGGATGCCCATTCCGTGCCCTATTGGTCGCCGGACAATCGCCGGATTGCTTTTATCGGGAAGCAAGGAGTTCTCTTCATCCTCGACGTGCTGCAGGGAACCTTGACGCAGATCGATCAGCTGGAGCCCTATACCACCCTCTCCTGGTCCCCGGACAGCGCGCAGATCGCCTACACGAAGCAGAACCGGATCGTGCTCTATGAGCTGGCTACCTTCTTCGGCCGAACGCTGCCCGTAACCGGCGCTAAGCATGTGCAGTGGTTTCCCTCCGGCGATAAGCTGTTATTTGCGGCCCCGGATAACACCGGAACAGATCAGCTTTATGAGATTCGTACCGACGGTACCGGCCAGCGCCAAATTACGCATGATCAGAACAGCCCCAAGAATGAGGTCGAGCTCTCGCCAAGCGGCTTCCATGCCCTTTTCACCTCTCCCGGCGCAAGCATTTCCATTATATATGTTGCAGAAATCAGTACAGGGAATATATCCGAGCTGACGGGCGGGCCCCTGGCGAAAAATTATTTCCCGGCCTGGGCTCCAAACAGTGATGTTATCGCGTACAGCGCGACCGATTTCGCCGAACGCAAAGGCTACTTCTCGGCCATCCGGACCGAACGTCCGCAAGGCGGGGGCCAGCAAATTCCGGCCGTCTCCGACTGCTTTGCGACTCCTGTCACCTGGTCACCAGATAGTGAAGCCATTGCCTACTTGTCCGGCTGCCGGGGAACGGGGCTCTCCAGCGAGATTTGGATCGTCGATATCCGCCATCCCGCACCTATCCGTGTTGTTTCCGGTACAGGAGCCATCACCTCCGTACAATGGTCCTACGCAGCAATTCCAGCAGATAACTACGCCCAGTTCCGCAGCGATGTGTACCGTGTCAGCTTCCCCTACCCCGCCACTTGGCGAGCGGTGAGCGATACCCGGTATGAGGGTGCAGACGGATTCTTCCAGATATCCGCCCTGGCCAGCGATCTGCCCTTCGACGAGCTGTGCCGTTCCGAAGCGTATCATCCGCTAATGCCGTACGGCTCTTCGCCGCGGATTGTCTCGGGACGCGTGCAGGGTCAGGAAGCCTGCTACATCT
Organism: Paenibacillus apii; assembly: GCF_011043685.1. Lineage (NCBI taxonomy): Bacteria > Bacillati > Bacillota > Bacilli > Caryophanales > Paenibacillaceae > Paenibacillus > Paenibacillus apii. The sequence goes on from NZ_JAAKGU010000014.1 coordinate 146,765, forward strand.
TCCCTTCCCCGGACCAAGCACCTGAACTTCGGCAGCAATCCGCGTTCATCGCTGTATATCCGCAGCCTGTTGTGATTAACGGCAGCACCTATCCGTACTTCATCCTCTGGGCGGATCAAGCTCATCTTCAAGCGATCGTGAACGGACTCCGTTTTCTTTGAGATACGCACTTTAAAGTACGTACTACCTCAAACAGCCGTATAATTGTAAACTTATAGAAATCAGTGCTATGTATAAAGGAGAAGAGAAAATGAAATATACCGGCCCCGTTTACCGTCCGCCTTTTGAAGCGTATTCGCTATTACTGCAAGTCACTGTCGGATGCAGCCATAATGAGTGCAGCTTCTGCACCATGTATAGCGATGTGCCTTTTCATATCGAAACGATGGAACAAATTGAGCATGATTTATGGGAAGCCAAACGAATGTATCCCGAAGTAAACCGTATATTTTTAGTCAATGCCGACCCTTTTGCCCTGAGTGCAGAACGGCTTAAATCGATTGCGGTTAAAATCAATGAAATCCTGCCTCAAGTTCAGACTATAGCGATGTATGCCTCTGTTAATAACATAAAAAATAAAACCGATGAAGAGCTTAAAGAATTAAGAGCCTTAAAGATTAATGACCTCAATATTGGCCTGGAATCCGGTATGCCCGAGGTTGTGGAACATTTTAATAAAGGATTTACGGTGGATGAAGCGAAAGTTCAGTTAAAGCGTTTAACCGAGGCCGGAATAGACTTTAGTGTAAATATTATCATCGGAGGAGCCGGCAGCGAAAAAACACGTGAAAACGCAAAAGCAAACAGCAAACTGCTAAATGAAGTTAAGCCAAAGCTGATTTTTATTGCCACTTTACATGTGGATCCCGGCAGCCCGCTTGATGAAGAAGTAAAAGAAGGGCTTTTTATAGAAAATACCTTGCGCCAAAATATTGAAGAGGAAATCGAAATGTTAAGCGGATTGAACCTGGACCATACCTTTTTCTTCGGTCTCCATACCTCCAATGTAATACCCGTTCGCGGAATGCTGCCAGACAAGAAAGATGAGATGATTGCGGCACTAAAAGAAGGCTTAAACTCCATTGGGGGCGAATATTTAGACGGTCACCTGCAAAAAGGTGCGGAAGGAGCGGTTTCAATCGCCAGATAATGGGTGGAGGAAGGAGATCAGGAATGAAAGAATTATCGTCAAAGATCGCAAGCATCGAACCGGCTAAAATCAGAAAAATGTATGATATGGCCCAAGGGTTAGACAATGTAATTAGTTTTGTAATAGGCGAACCTGAATTTGATACTCCACAGCATATTATAGACGCCGCCAAAAAAGCCATGGATCACGGCCATACGCATTACACACCCAATTCCGGTATTCTTCCTCTACGTGAAGCGGTAAGCGCGCATTTTCAAGATTTTGATAAAATCAGTTACAATCCGCTTGATGAGATAATGATTACCGTTGGGGGGATGCAGGGGCTTTACCTGTCCCTTCTGGTCCTTACGAACCCCGGAGATGAGGTCATCGTCAGTGACCCGTGCTATACCAATTATTATGGAATGATCGAAATGAATCATGCCGTTCCGGTGACGGTTCCGGTGTACGAAGAAGAAGGGTTCAACTTTACGGAGCAAGGTTTAAGAGCAGCGATAACCCCAAAATCCAAAGCCATCCTGCTGAATACGCCATCGAATCCAACGGGAGCCGTGGCTGACCGGGAGACGATAGAAATGATCGCACGGATAGCCGCCGAGCATGATTTATATGTGATTTTTGACGAGGTGTACAAGCATCTTATCTATGATGATGAAGACTTTTTCAATATAGCCCGCATTCCCGGCATGAAAGAACGAACGATTATTATAGATTCCGTATCCAAATCCTATGCTATGACCGGGTGGAGAGTCGGATTCTGTCTAGGCCCGGAGCCTGTCATCTCGCAAATGCAAAAAATCCAGGAATTTATGCTGTCCTGCGTGAACACTCCGGCACAATATGCAGCGATCGAAGCCCTGACGGGACCCCAAGACGCTCTTACCTACATGAATGAGCAATATAAACAGCGCAGAAAAATTATGGTCGACCGGATCAACAGCATCGATACCTTGTCCTGCTTAATGCCGAAGGGCGCATTTTACGTATTCATGAATATTAAAGAAACGGGCCTGACTTCAGACGAATTTGCAATCGGGCTCCTCAAGGATCAGCATGTCGTTGTGTCTCCCGGGGATTGTTTTGGAGCTATGGGCGAAGGTTATGTGAGACTGTCGTATGCTACCTCCGTGGAAAATATTAATGAAGGATTCGATCGAATCGAGAAGTTCGTGAAAAAAATAAGCGAGCGAAGAGCAGTTAATCACCGTTAGCCCAATAACGTTATGCAAGATCAGGAGATATTCAATTTCCTGGTCTTTTATTTTCTTCAATACTATCAGGTTGCACTAATAGCCGCATCGCGGTGCCTTTTTTGAATTTCATGCATTCCCATAATCACCGCAACAAGCTCGTAAGTATCCAAATGATCGCTCTGATTGTTCAGAACAAAAGCACCTGAGGAAAACCAGCCGTTCACCTGCTTGAAATGGGCTACAATCTTCGATTCATCGGACACCTCATATTCCTTGGAAAATGCCGGGGATGTGATATCGTAGCTTCCTCGCCCATCGGTTTCGTAGGTGAATTTCTTAGTGAACATTGAAAATCTGTTCCGCAAAACACCGAACTGTCCCCCGCCACCGTCCGTAATCTCCCATTTGCCTGAAAAAAACGGAAAGTGTCCCTTATACAGCAACTGTCCATTTGGCCCATACACATCAATCGCCGAGCCAAAAGCGCTTTTCAAATCGATCTGACCGATACTTTCTCCCTGCTCGTTAAGAATTTCCGTAACACCCGCACTAAACAAATTATCTCTAAAATAAAGCTCCATCGAACCATCGCCTCCTGGAAATAATTTTAAAAAAATGAATGAATTTATTTTTATATCATGATAGCATTCCAAATGTATTGAATATGATTAGAGAAAGGAAGAAGAAACCATGAACATTAAAGTCGAGACTCTTCCAGCATATCGAATTGCCTATGTGCGGCAAGTTGGTCCCTATGGTCCTGCCAATATTCAAGCCATGGAAAAATTAAAAAAATGGGCGAAGGAGAAAAGCCTGCTCAATGAATCAGCAATAATTCTCGGAATTCCCCAAGATAACCCTGAAACCACGCCTCCGGAGCATTGCAGATATGACGCGTGCATCGTTATTTCAAAGGATGTCCGAGTGGATGATTCCATTTGCGAAGGCGAACTTTCCGAGGAGAAATATGTTATTTTTAAAGTCAAACATACGGCGGAAGATATTCAAAAAGCATGGACGGAAATTTTTCCAGCTCTACAACACAGCGGATATCAAATGGACAACAAACCGATTTTGGAAAGATACACGGGTGACATGGTTAACCATCATTATTGCGAAATCTGTGTTCCTGTAAAACCGTTATAGCCATTGGAGGAACAGTAAAAACATTTCACTTCTTTCTTGCCAACACACAAAGCGTATCGTTATCTTCAGTAAAAGGATCGCCGGAGAAGTTATTATAAAACTCCAGGTCAACAAATCCATACTTCAGTAAAATGGAGGATATCTCATCCCTCGTGTACGTTTTATCCCAGATGTTATATGCTTCAACACGGCTGGTTTCATCAACAATGATATATTGACTTAAATGGACGCCCGAGTCTTCATACCAATAACTTGAATTTAAACCTAAGTGGGGACCGGGCCTCCAGAATCCTCCGTTTGCCATACTCCATGTTTTGGTTTCTTTATGGTCCATGTACTTTTGCGGGCGGAATATATCAAAAATAAATGCTCCTCCAGGTTTTAAAGCTGCATAGATCTTCGTAAGTAACGTGTCCCTGCTCGATTCGTCGATAACGCCAAAATCACAGTAAATCATTAAGATGATGTCATATGAATTGGAATAGTCATACAAAATATAGTCTTCGTTTACATAAGAAATCGCAAAGTTCCCCATCGCTGCTTGTTGCTTGGCGTATTCAATAGACGATTTTGAAAAATCAATGCCCGTTACAGAATACCCTAATTTCGCCAATCGCTGCGCATATAGCCCAGGCCCGCAACCCAAATCAAGAATGTCTTTGGCATGATCCTGCCGGCATAAGTAATGATCTATCCATTGAACGGTTGAATCGATGACTTCGGGTCTCCGGCTTGCTGCATCCGACACCGGATCTAAATGTGACGCCAGCAGTTGGCGGGATATATAATCGTCCGTCCACATTTGAGAGGTCCCCTCTTGAAAAATGCTCGGCTTTTCGCTTGCTTGAAGCAGTCTGGTTATCAATTTCTATGCATCTCCTTGTTCCCATCATAAATAACTCGATAAAATCTCCATCAAAAAGTAAACCCATTCAAATGATCCCTCGAGTCAACACAGATTCAATTCCCATCTTGATGTATCATTCGATTGGCATCAATCCATCCAGTACGCTTTTTGTTCCCCCAAAGGTATTTTATAAACAAATGGAACATTTGAGGAATGCTGGATATCACACCATGACTTTCAAAGATTTAATCAATTGGAATTTAACACCTCATTACAACTTGTGGACGAAGTTTGGGGCGCTAAACAAAAGATGGAGAAGAGATTGGAGCACCCAGTAATCGCTTGTGCCTATCCATCTGGTAAATTCAATCAGAAAGTATTACAGGTGGTTAAGCGTGCCGGATTTGAATTTGCCGTAACAACATAGCCTGGGTTCGCCGTAAAAAAACAGGGTTTTTTAACCCTCCACCGCGTTCGAATACCCGGAGGCCAGCCAATGGCGGCTTTTATTCGAGAATTTCCTTAATGCTGACCGACACCACTTAACTATCCTCAAATCCTCCGGCATATGAAGTTTTTCGCAACGATTTCATATCTTGGAGAGGAGGTAGACCAAAGATCCTTCGATACTCCCGATTGAACTGTGACGGACTTTCATAGCCTACTGCCAAAGCGGCTGTCGTTGCCCCCATGGGACCACTCAGCATGAGGCGCCTCGCTTCCAAAAGGCGAAGCTGCTTCTGGTACTGCAAGGGCCCCATTGTCGTGACGGCTTTGAATTTATGATGCAGCCCAGAGATACTCATGTTGCAGGATTTGGCGAGTTCCTCAATGGTGAAAGAGCGTGCGTAGTTCTCTTTGATCCAATGAATGGCTTTTCCGACTCCGTCCGCTCTTTGATCAAAGAGCGCCTTTTGCAAAAATAAGTGCCCAAAATCTCCTGACAGCAAGTTAAAAATCATTTCCCTTTTGATCAACTCGGACAGAAATCGAACATCTTTAGGCTTATCAACAAGCTTCAGCAACCGGAAAAATATGTCCAGCAGCGCGGCATCTGATTTTCCGATGAAGGCACCGGCACTCCGATTTTTCTCCTTTGAATCCGTACTGATTTCCGCCTCCACGATCACAGAAGCTATTTCTTGAGTCGTAAAGTCGACACGTAAACCGATATACGGCGATTCTTCCGTAGCGTCGATGACTTGGGCGGCAGCCGGCATATCGATGAGTGACGCCAAATAATCGCCCGCCGAGTAATGAAAGATATCTTGACCAAGGTAAAGCTTCTTAGTCCCTTGAAGGATCAGGCAAAAAGAGGGCGTCAACACACCCAGACTTTTCGGCGTTTCACGACTGCTCCTGACAATCGTAAGAAACGGAACTATCGTTGGCGTCCGTCCCTCCGCCAAGGTAATCCGATCCGCCATAGCAATGATCTGTTCCAATGCTTTCTTATGAATAGAAACACTCTTTCCAAAGTTAGCTTGGTTATCCACTCTTTGTTCCGGCATGAATTCCATCCCCCCTTCTTTTTCAAACTACATCATTTTGCAGCTTTAGGCAAGTTTTATGCAGTAACGGTCTACTTCCCTCCTCCAATTCCATCCATAATATTATTCAGGAACACAAAACAACTGAAAAGGAAAGGAACATGTTTATGCATCAGTCAAAAAGGATGATTTTAACCATTATTATTGCATGTCAACTGATTATTGTGCTTGATGCCTCCATTATGATAACGGCAATCCCTCAAATCGGCCGTTCGCTGCATATGACGGCGACCAGCTTGACCTGGGTCCAAAATGGCTACATTTTGCCGTTCGGCGGTTTCTTGTTGCTTGGTGCCCGGGCAGGTGACCTTCTGGGGCGCAGAAGAATACTTGGTATAGGCATTGGATTATTTTCGCTATCCTCCATGCTGGCTGGTTTGGCGCCGACAGCCGAATTTTTACTGGTTTCCCGTGCATTTCAAGGCTTTGCGGCTGCATTAGCAACGCCTGCTGGGCTAGCATTACTGTCAGCGAGCTTTGTCGAGGCCAAGGAACGTTCCAGAGCAATTGCGATCTACAGCGCGGTTTCGGCTGGAGGCGGCAGTATCGGTCTCCTACTTGGTGGATTTTTCACCGATTTTATATCTTGGCGTGTCGGGATGTTTATCAATGTACCCATTGGGATTGCTTTGCTGTATTTGGTACAGAGGTATATCCAGAAAACAGGTACGAGAACCGGACGTTTTGATTTTTGGGGTGCGATTGTCTCCGTCATCGGCATGACTGCGTTGGTATACGGCTTTGTTCAAGCCGCCGAGCACGGTTGGGGGAAACCCGAAACATGGATTTTGCTTGCAGCCGGGATTATTTTGTTAGCGGCATTCGTTCTTATTGAAGCCCGGGCGACGGAGCCGATCATCCCTCTCCGATTGTTTGCGAACCGCCAGCGGTCCGGGGCTTATCTTGGAAGGTTCCTCATCGTGTGCGGGAATTTTTCACTCTTCTTCTTTATCCCTCAGTATTTGCAAAACGTGCTCGGTTTCAGCTCACTGGAAGCAGGTTTAGCCTTCCTGCCATTTACAGGCGCCCAGTTCGGGATGATGTATTTGATGCCCGGGTTAGTGCACCGTTTTGGAAATAGGAAAGTCCTGATGGCCGGTTTGCTATTAGCCATCATGGGTACCCTCTGGATAAGCCGGATCGTTGGCGTACAAGCCCAGTTTTTTCCGCAAATGTTCATCCTCTTGGCGATCATGGGCATTGGCGCCGGCATGGTTTTCCAACCGCTTACCGCCTTGGGGCTCTCAGGTGTGGATCCTCAAGATACCGGTGCAGCTTCGGGTCTCATTAATGTCGCGCATCAAAGCGGTTCCTCGTTGGGACTGGCTATTCTCATATCCGTATTTGATGCAGCTATCCGTACGGATCAACCTTCAAAGATGCATTTCGCTCATGCTATATCGAGCTCCATATTGGGATCAGTGTTATTTATAACGGCTGCTTTTATTGTAACGCTGATCTGCTTTCTTCCGGCAAGCCAACCCACGCGAGAACAAGCATTAACTGATTCATGCCAGGGGAACGGAGCCAGTTGAGAGACGTCAATTGCGTGCAATCGTGATAAAACAAAAGGGGGCAACACAAATAGGGCTACCAAGATCCGCTGTGATTGAGAAACCGATGGACAGTATCTTTGCCAGGAAAGGCTTCACCTTTGGCACTTTCGAGTAAGCGAAACCAGTTCTTCTGGTGAAAGAGCAGAACAAAGACGAGCATGAACAGGTAGGAACAGGTATAGCCGAAAGCCCTTTGGAAGCCTGATTTCCTCAGGTGCTTCAGTACACCTAACTCTTGAAAGGCAGGTCTCATTTCAGGTGGGAGTTGATCTAAGGATGATGTTTGCTTTATCATAGGGAGGACACCTCTTCTGTGGTTTAGTGGATCTCGACAATCTCACTTTACCAAACGAAGCGGTGTTTTTCTATGTTGGCAAGACCCTTACTTAAACCGACTCTAACTCAAGCCTGTACTAGGACCGAGTTGGTTTTCGCTCTGCGAAAGTTGAGTTTATAAAAATAGCGAGACCAAAATGATGCATCACCATCTTGACTAAATCCTTCTGATAATTCCAGCCACTCTTCCGTATTATCGTCAACAACACTTAAAGCAGCTTGTTTAAACACATACTCAAGCCAAACTCTTGCTACTTGATCAATGTCCTCAGCCATTTGTAGCCATTTTTGCACATCATCTATTAATTCATCTTGACTCTCTTTTCTTCTTGAGTTAAGAAAAAAATATAATTCATCGTTATCTGGGTCCAAACGCTCTATAACTCTGAAGATTGAATCAAATCTTTGGAACGGTTGAACACCATTAGGCAAATTAGAATGATGCTCCCAGAGCTTCAATATAGACTCAAAACATAATTTCGTCTGCCTTACACTCAGACCATTAATCATATCTTCATCCTTAACAACCTTACCAAAGTATCCTTTCATAATTAACTATCCTCGATTTCACCTTACCCATTTTGCACTAAATAGTCGCTAAGATAAATTCGAGGAACTCGTTTTCCAATAAGACAAACTACTTCGTAATTAATTGTTCCCACGAGTTCTGCAAGCTCATCTACTGTAGGTAATTCTTTTCTGTCCCCAATTAAAGTCACTTCCTCTCCAGGCTTGCACCCTTCTATATCGGTAACATCAATCATGGTTTGATCCATACAAATACGCCCAATAATTGGAGCATATTTCCCTCTCACTTCAGTCCTCCCGCGATTTGATAATGAGCGAGAAAGTCCGTCAGCATATCCTATAGGTAAAGTGGCAATCATGCTCACTCTTTCAGAAACAAAAGTACTACCATAACTGACAGCTTGTGCTTTCTGTATACATTTTAAAGAAGCAATCCTGGTTTTTAGACTAATAACTTGACGAAGTTCGTACTCCTCCCTCATTGTTGGATCCGGATATAAACCATACATAGCTATACCGACTCGCACCATATTGAGATGCATACCCGGATATCGAATCGTAGCAGCCGAGTTACAGCAATGTTTTATCGGAATATCGTATCCATCCCGCTGAATAAAATCCAAAACCTCCAAAAAACGAAAAAATTGTTCTTCCGTGTAACTTGATTGCAGACTGTCCGCATCAGCGAAATGTGTAAATATACCCTCAAGTTCTATATAAGGGTCTGCATCCGCAAAACGGACTATCTCCATCACCTCTCTCTCAGTAGTCACCCCGATTCTTCCCATTCCCGTGTCAACCTTTAAATGAATTCGCACTATTTTGTTAAGTTCTTTAGCTTGAAAGCTAATCTCTTGTAAAACGTCCAATGTATACACGGTCAAGGTCACATCATGAATCAACGCTACACGGACTGATCGTACTGGCGTATATCCCAATACTAAAATAGGAGCTGCTATACCAGCTTGGTTTAGTTGCAAGGCTTCATCTACAATAGCGACCCCTAAATACTGAGCTCCCGCTTGCAGCGCAGTACGTGCGATTTCAGCAGCTCCATGGCCATAACCATCCGCTTTTACCACGGCCATTAGATTAGTAGAAGGTTGTAACCGTTTTTGTAGACTTTTAATGTTATGAACAATGGAATTCAAATTTACTTCTACCCATGTATCACGATAACCAGCATTTTCCCACAACATATTCCCTCCTATTTCCCCATGTACCCGAGTATATAAACTTCCTGCCCTACGCTCCTATCACAAAAAAATACGTATTTAACAGGCACAGTAAAGAGAAAAAGAGGCTACCGGCATTTTAAGGTAGCCTCAATTCGTTTTAACTTTGTGATACGAGCTCCTCTTTTACCTTCATTGTTTTATCGCTACACCGCCTGTTTATCATTCAAGTCCTTGAATATTTCCGAACAACTGTAATATCCCAGTATCCTTGAGATACATATTATCTTCCACTAGAGGAGGAAGTTTTTCGGCAACAGCACCGTTCGGATAATAGTCATTAACATTTTCTTTGGTGAGCATCACTTGTGGAGCAGGAGTTAGTGCCGGAGGCTCAGTTCCATTTACAATCGCAACTCCCATAGCAATGAGGTATTGCCCCCAATCACTCATAAATATGCTTCCTTCTGCAACCCATTGAGGGTTCTCACGAAGTTGCTTGAGCGCTTCTTCACTACCTCCGAGTCCTGCTACAAGAGTATTTTCTGTTCGCCCACTCTCTTCAATAGCTCTCCATGCACCAAGTGTAGAATCATCATTTACGGAGAAAACAAGCAATTTACGGTTTTGATCAACAGTTTGCAGCACGTTTTTGACGGATGTATAGGTATCTTCCAACGTAGATTTTCCGTCCACCTGAATTAAGGATTCGCCAATTGTAGTGGTAGTCGGCACAATGGATTCGGGTGCAACTCCTTCCAATCCCAACGTCTCAGCAGCACTGACATAAAAATAACGAACACTATCATTCACTTCTGTTCCGGCAGTCGCGCTTTGTGCTATGATGATCGTCGTTTCTTCAGCTTTCCATCCTTTTTCCAATGCAGCCTGAGCGAGTTCTTTACCTGCATCAATTCCGAGTTGCTTGTTACTAAGATTGAACCAGTGGCTACCTGGAACAGGCACATTTACACCGATCGAAGGAATTCCTGATTTTTCAAAAACCGCCTGAAGTGCGTTGCCCACACCTTCTACACCATTATATTCAATAATCAAGTCCGGCTTATCTTGCACCATCAGCTGCGCATTTTTCAAAGCTGTAGCACCATCGAAATTGTTGTTATACACTTTTAATTCCACACCCGCCTTTTCAGCAGCTGCTTTCATCCCCTTCCCAAGTTCGACAAATAGAGGACCAGATTCTGTGACGTTCGCAAAGGTGAAGAACATTTCTTGATTCTCAGTGTTTGGGGATGCATTATCAGTGGCAGATGCGTTAGAATCATTAGCAGTGCTATTGTTTCCGCAAGCTGTTAAAGCCGCACTGAGTACAGTCACCAAGAGTAATCTCATAATCTGGCTCTTTTTCATTTTATTTTCCCCTTTTATTCTGTATTTTATTGATCCAAGCTGCTCTAATGTTATTGAAGTTTACAGCTAACAACAATACAATCCCCGTCACAATTTCTTGATAAAAAGTTTGCACCTGCATAATTGCCATACCGTTTGATAACGTTCCAAGAATCAAAACGCCAACAATAGTTCCGATAACTCCACCTTGTCCGCCTGTTAGTGAACCTCCTCCAAGGATAACCGCCGTAATTGAATCTAAATTATACGTGGAACCCATCGTTCCCGAACCTGCCATCAATTGACTGGCCAGAACAATACCAGCAAAGGCAGCTAGAACACCACAAATGATATACACGATGACTGTGGTCAGATCTACGCGTATGCCAGCAAGCCGGCTGGCTTCCTTATTCCCCCCCATTGCGTATAGTGATCTGCCAAATTTCGTATACTTTAGCGTATAAAATCCCAAGACTGCAAGAACTGCCAAAATCCAAACATGATTCGGCACACCTGCATTGCGCCCCGCCAGTACGGCGGCGTCTAAATCTTCAAGAATTGTTGTCAAACCGCCAGTAATTACTTTTGCTAAACCGGCTGTAATAGATAAGGTCGCAAGCGTTGTAATTAGCGGGTTGATTTTAAATCTGGTAATAAAAACACCATTAATGAAACCGACTAAACCGCCGATCAGAATTACAAGTAAAATGCTCGTATACGGATCTATCCCACTGTTTGAAAATACAACAAACATGACTGCTCCAAGCGGCACAATGCCTCCGACCGAAAGATCAAAACCTCCTGTGATCAAAGCAAAGGTTTGTCCAATAGCAACGATACCAAGTACAGAAGCATTATCCAAAATATTGAGGGCGTTTGACGTCGAGAAGAAGTTTTCGGTCGAAGCACTGAAGAACAAAGTAATTGCCATGTAAAAAACAAACAATCCTATCGCTTCAAACGCTATATTCCCTTTTATCTTTTTCTTTTTGTCGGGAGATTCTAATCCAGCTGTATCCGAAAGTTTCATTATCGCTACTCTCCTCTCTAAGCGCCTCCAGACGCAAGCCGAAGTGCCTCTTGTTGGGTTTTTGTCTCACCACTTAGTTCTCCCATTACTTGTCCATCCCTCATTATCATCAGTCGGTCGCATAAAATAATGGCCTCTTCGATATCCGAGGTTACAACTAAGGTTGCGGTCCCTTCATTTGCAATGGCGCGCAGTTCCCTGTGAATCTCTAAGCGTGCTCCTATATCAACGCCTCTTGTTGGCTCTTGCAGCACGAGCAGCTTTGGTGCTAAGGCAAGGCGACTTGAAAGCAGGACTTTTTGCTGGTTCCCTCCACTCAGTTCTCCAACAGATTGCCATAATCCCTGGTACTTTAAGTTGAAGCGAGCGGATAGATTCTGAGTAAGCTTTCGTTCTTTACGAAAATCCAGCATCCTCAACCGATTTAACATTTTTCTCAACACAAGCAGTGTCGTATTAGTTTGAACAGATAAATTAAGGACGAGACCTTGCTTTTTTCGGTCAGGGGGTACATAAGCAATTCCTGCATTTTGCGCCTCTCGCGGAGATTTGAATAACAATCTGGTGTTACCCTCAAATACTAGCTCGCCAGAAATATCTGTGTTTAATCCAACAACCCCCTCTGCAATGGTCTCTGCTCCGCACCCCCTAACCCCAAATAAACCAACGATTTCACCTTCATGAACACTCAGATTTAAATTGCTGATTGTGGGTATTCCGTTGTTAGACCAATTGCAAAGTTCCACAACGCATTTACGCCCTCTGTTAGATCTGGATGCAATAGAATCAAGATTTTCTTTTTTATGACCAAGCATATGGTAAATTAAAGTTTCATGATCGCTTCCCCTAGTTGGTTCCGATGCAACATGACGGCCATTACGAAAAACATCGACACGATCGCTAAACTGGAATACTTCATCCATTCGATGCGAAACATAGATAATTCCGACATCTTCTTCCCGAGCCAGACGCCCTACCATTCGAAATAAATTTTTGCTTTCATTATCTGTAAGTGATGCTGTTGGTTCGTCCAGCAAAATGATTCGAGCACGTTTACTCAATGCCTTTAATATCTCTACTAACTGCTTATCCGCAAGCTTAAGTTGGGACATTTTCTTTTCAACATCAATTTGAATACCGAAGTGTTGTGCTTGTTCCATGGTTTGACGCACCATTTCGCGATGCGAAACGCGCCCGTTCTTTTTAGGCCATCGGCCTAACATTACATTTTCGGCTACTGTTAATTCCGGTACATAAGCAAGCTCCTGTGGAATAAATGCAATACCATGTTTTAAGGCATTCCGAGGCGGATACAGCGAGACCATTTCACCATCGACATAAATCTCCCCCTCCGTCGGTTCTACAACACCGGCAACAATTTTAGAAAATGTAGATTTGCCCGCGCCATTCTGACCAATGACCGCTACGGTTTCCCCACGTTCTAAAGTAAACGTTACGTCGGAAAGAACAGTAGTAGATCCATACACCTTTGATATGTTGCGAATTTCTAATAATGGCATTGGACTCATCACTCCCTCCTATTCCTTCAGGTATGATCTTTTTCTATGGAGTCATACAGTATTCTGCCGATCTTCCCGATTAGCATGGAAGCCTCATTTTCCATATGAAAGGAAAGATCGGCACAATTATCACTTAAAACAGCATAAGCATAATGTTTACCTACTAGTTCAATCAGTCCAACATCGCATCGCACGCCGGGAAAAAAACCTGTTTTATTCATTATTTTCACACCCTGCTCCATGTTGAGGTCAGTAGCATATGGATTGTGATCTAAGTACCGGGGAAATAGATCTAAATAATGCTGTTTGCTAAGAATATTAAGTGTTGCTCGCGTATAATCCTCATCGAAGATATATCCACAAGCCAACTTCTCAAGATATATTATGAAGTCGTCTGCAGTCGACACGCCGAGGCGTCTAATATCGTCCCCAATTTCCATAAAGTTAATCCGGTTGCGCAGCTCAGAATTTTGTAGACCCTGATTTTTTATGTGTTTATTTACCGCCTCAATTCCTCCTATCAGGTCGATCATCATATTGGTTGCTGTATTATCACTGAACACAATCATCAATGTGGCGATATCACATATTGTCAATTCTATACCAGGAAGCAAATCTTTAAGCACCCCCGAACCACCGACCTGAACCTCTGACTTCACCGTAATTCGATCCGACAGTTTACACATGCCCTGCTGAGCCTGTTCCATCATAGCACCAAGTATATACAGCTTAATTGTGCTTGCAGTTGGGCGAACCGTACCACTCTCCAAACAATAATCAGTTTGATTGTGAATATCTTTAAAACGGACAGAAATATTGCCGCTAAATTTCTCAACCAAGGCTTCAATAGCTGCGTTACTCTCTCTTGTTAACATCCCTCTGCCTCCTATTTTATAGGCTGGATTAACGAAACTTCATCTTGAACCTCGAGTGGTACTATAGGTCGGCGTATTTTTGAATAGGTGAAAGTATGGAATTGATTTGTACTAAGGCCAGGCGAATCAACTGTGATAATGTGTGCAGCAAGATTGGCAAAACTCGCACGAAAATGATGACTGGATTTTATCCCAATGATTCGATATTCCCGGACATCGATGCCATGCAACAAAAAAATTTGCTCATCGAAAACTTGTGCACTTACCGAACAGACGATAACATCAATCTGACCGACCAAAAGTCTAACTGATCGACCAACACTACGCTTTAACCCCTGCCACATCGGTGAAGATTGGATAAAGCGGCCATCTGTTAAAGATTTAACAGATGCTTGCACTCGGAGTGATTCCCCATGAAAATCATCTGTTTTCCCACCCAACAGCACATCAATCGTACTGCCTACACCGTTACGATGAGCAACTTCAACAACTTCCGGATCATTGATCACTCCAAAACAAGAAAATGGGATGTTAGCTTTAATCATGGCACTCAGTAAATATGTGCCGTCGCCTGGTGTTCCTGCGCCCGGATTATCAGAAGTTTCATTAATAACGACAGGAAAAACATCGCTTTCTAAAGCCTGTTCGATTCCTCTCTCTGGAAAAGGGAGTTCCGGAAAAAACTCGTGCTGAAGCTGTAAAATACGTTCGCTGGCTGCTTCTAAAGTTTGGTTTGCTAAAAGCTCATTTGGGTTCTCAGTTGTACATATAACAGAAACACCCGCTGCATAAATATCTGCATATGGAAAACCATGAACAAATGACACATCCAGAATGCCTAATGTATTTCCCAATGCTTCGCAATACTCATTGATCATCCTAGCCGGATTAACATAAGTCGTCGATGTTGGAATAAGTAGCGGCAATTTTTTCATATATGTGACAGGCTGGATTTCGCCTTGTATGATACGGTATACTGTTCGCATAGCTTCGAACCCGATGTCATAAGAATCAGTATGTGGATATTGTTTTACAGAGAGCATCACGCTGGCTTCTTCGACCATCAGAGAGGTGATATTTGCATGGAGATCCAGCGTTACGATAATCGGAGTCTCATAGCCAATCTCTTGCCGGATGCTATACAATAAGTCTCCTTCCAAATCTTCAATATCTTCAACTACGCCAGCACCATGAAGCGCAAGACAAATGGCATCGTATGCTTCTGCCGATTTAATTGTTGAAATAACAAGTTTTTTTATGGTAACGTATGCCTCTGAGGTAACTTTTCCTGAAGGAAACGCCATTGCATTTATCGTAGGAATCAATTCGATTCCATTTAATTCTGCTCCTGCGATCATACCACCTAAATAATCTCGAACACCGGTATGATGGCGGATAACTTCCCTCCCGATCTCCCACTCGCCAAGGTAGAACTTCTCCAGATCTGCCGTTACACTGGAGAAAGTATTGGTTTCGTGTGAGATTTGACCCACAATGACTTTCATCTTAGTTCCCCCTAAAAAGGTCTGTTTGCAACTGCATAATTTCTTCATTGAAGCTATATACTCTTCTAGGCTTCCCCCTCTTCCACAAGGCTTCCTGCCCAACAATCTTGATATGTTGTGCTTGTTCTAAATTGCGTATCAACCGCTGAGCACTTTTTACCGTTATTCCTATCAAAGGCGCGATCTCATTCGCAGTAAATTGACCCTTTAATTCCTTAACAGCCTGAAGTAATTTGTCCAAGACAATTTTGTTGATACCCAGCTCAGACGATAGGCGATCCAATCCCTCGTCCGTATTCCGCATTGATTGTTCCTCCAACTCAAAGCTTCCTAGCGGGCCTAAAAGCTGATGCTCCTCATTAACGACAAAACAGGTGTTACTAATAACTTCTTTTGACTTAGTCAAAGCTGCACGCGCGGCTTCTGCAGCTAGATTAGTTGTAAGACCGAACCCTACTCCCATGCTCAAATACAGGCCCTCAGGAAGCTTAAGGGATTGAAAGAAGTCAGGCGCGTTTTTCATATCTGATGTTGATCGATAGATAAAACTGCGAGTTGTAAAGAATAAAAATTCACCTGGTGCCGTTCGAACATATTGTCCATCGATTGTTTTCACAAATTTAAACACTGCTTGTTCTACTTTCAAATTTAGTTCTTGCTCATCCAATACGCTTTTGGTAGATCTCCATTCTTCTAATCCACCTATTGAAATTGAACCGACTGCTAGATAGTTATTCTTGCTTTGTATATTTTCACAAATGAGTTGAGCACGTACAAACGTTTCACGAATAGAGGCATGTAAAGGTTTAATTCTGACTGCTGGAATACCTAATTCAATAAGTTCCTTGTAGCAGTGACCCATACTTGTAATGGCAATGTGAATACGGCCTGAGCGGAAAAGATTCGTGTGATAATCAATAAGCCCTTCCAGTTTGCTGGAGTCATCAAATTCAAGAATGTATTCAGGCGGATCCATTCCGATTTCCTTGTATGTTTCAATGATTAATTCTTTATCAACTGTATCAATGCTAGTAAGAGCATTATTCATTAACCGTTGTGTTTCAATTATGGCCTTCAAAACGCCGGATCCATTATATGGAATATACACTGCAGGCATTATCTCTAGTTCCGGCATTTCTTTAACCTTGTAATATGGGATCACGCCAGCAAAAAACAATAAATCCACTTCATTTCGCATACGCTGCACAATATCGGTAATTTCTTCTTCTTCTTCATAAATGCACGCCAGGAATAAAAGATTTGGGAAAGAATTTTCAAATTTAAAACATTCGACAACTAAATCTTCTGGCCCAATAATCGCCACTCTAGATTTAAAACTCATATAGCCCTCCCATAAAGGAACACGTTCCTTAATGATCCTTATTTTATTTTAATTATTTTATCGTGTCAATAACGCATGTAATGTTTCATGACACAATAGACGTTTTTTTATTTCAAAAAAACGAATGGATAAGTGTTCTCTTTTAAAAGCGACACCATATGTAACTTTAATGACGTAAGCAGTGCTTGATAACGAACGTAGAAAGCTAAACCCTACAAAAAGCACCCAACAACTTACGAGCGTTGTTGGGTGCTCTTCCAACCCCGAACTCTCGTTACAACCCCATGGGATGGAACATCATGAATGGTTAACCAAGGCTTATATTCCTCAAAATGCCTCCTACCACGCCCTTCCTTAATCCACCTTTCAATCGTTGCTGCTGTAGTGCGCCGACGTCTTTTCGACATGAACAATTCCTCCATTGATAAATAGATTTATTATTTACAATACCAGTAAATAAAACGAATTATAATTGACTTTGATGATAGACGATAATTAATTGACTTGTCAACACCATTTAGTCAATTAATTTACAACTTCAAAGTATTATGTTACCATTAAGTAAAGTGTTCACTTTACTGTTCAGTTTTGTATTCAGGTAAGCAGCAGATTATGGGTAGGGGGATATATGTTAATATTAGGAGAAAGAATTAAAACCTCGCGTATATCTAGAGGGTGGACTCAAGAAGAACTCGCCGGGAAAATCGACACAACGAAACACGTTATTTCTAATTGGGAACGCAACAAAGGTAATCCAGACCCAGAGCAAATTACCGCATTAGCTAATGCCTTTGAGGTTTCGGCCGACTACTTGCTTGGGTTAAGCAATTTTCCCGAACCACATTTTCGGGACCCATTTGGGCAAATCTCCTTGATGCCTGCAATTGACTATTCTTTTGTGAAAGGATCGACATGGGATCTCCTTAAATTGTTAAGCTCTGGTATTTCACTGACTGTAGAGGGTAATGAAATTGCCCTTAAAGATAAGAAACTGATCGCCACCATCATTGAAGCCATTCTTACCAGAAGCAACGAAGATGCTTGCGGGGTTATAGAAGAACCGCTTATTTCTCTGACCAATACGGATCAGGATTCTCAGCTGTTTTAAGGTGCTGCCAGCTCATCACCAATCTTCTGTTAGATCCAGTACCCTTTTGCATATATCACATTGCATCTCGATGATTAGCCCAAGTCCAGTAGGAACGAAGGTATAAGCGAATTTAGCACCTGTACTGTCAACGGGTTTGCATGAATCCCGATCTTGTATTTTCTAAAGCATCTCTTCTGTAATCTTAAAAATCATCGTTCCATCTCCATTCTCAAGTTTCATTTTCACCTCTTGATGGCCATCGTAGAAATGGTGCTCTTCGATAGAACCATTGCAAAAAGGAGCTAACGACTAGGGGGAGACATGATATTTCGAACCTCCCTCTAGTTAGAGATGCCTTCCAGTTGTTCAACTCTACTCTCTAAACGCTTCATATAGATCAACATCGCGTCAAGAGTACATGGAGTCACAAACCCGGGCACGCAGTTCCTCTCGATTTTAATCCTACTAGTGAACTTCTTGCTCCTACTTGGCTCTACCGGTCCCCATCAATGTTTTCTGTACCTCAAGATTTTCTCCAGACAGATTATCCAAATCTCTAATGTCTTCTGCAGCATCATAAGTTTGTAGTAATGATCCGGATTGTTTTTGAACGGGTAATTATAGTACTTTTTTTCTCTTTCGATGCTCAGCCTGTATACATTGATAATTTGTTCGACATCTTCAATTAACTCTTCCATCTTCCCACCTTTGCTTATCTTGGTTTATGATAAACGCATCGTTATTTTGCATTTTTCTTAATGCTTTAAGTTTCTAAATGCTCTGAAAGTAAAGCTGAAGTTTAACGTCTGAAGGTCTCTTGCTATCATCTATTCGATTACACTTTTCCAAGTCGCCATTACTTGCGACTATATAAATTGCTGACAATTCCTTGTTGAAAATATATACAATCCTTACCCGCCACTCTTTCTCAAACGCAGCCTTTTCGAACCACCGATTTCTAATTGCTCTTGAGCATGTAAATCTAGCTCCCTTGAAAATAATGCCTCGCGTGGTCACTCTCGCACATCCATTTCTCAGCAAGTGTTTATTCATTCCCATAGAACAACTCCTTCATAGATTCTTCTATCACAATTATATCTCTTATAAAATATTTTATTCATTTATCATTTTTTAGATATTTGTTGGCAGACCCTCCTCACTAATTTTAAAATATATATCTTTGATGCAAACGGCGCAGACAACTTCCTAAAGCTCATCATCATCCTTCATGAATCCATCTATCTTTCTGCCCATTAAGTAAATCACTAACATTAACGTACCGATACCAATCGCCTCAATTGCTGTTATCCAATTACGAATACTAATCATCCCTGCACCAAAACCAAGTAACATAACAATAGTGACTTTTATCAAAATATCCTCAAGCTTACCTGCCCCTTGCTTCATTAAAAGCCACACTCCCGCTTCGTTTTGTTTGATCAGTTACTGGCCTTACCCACTCCATATCAGTGTTTCCAACAGCAATGCCGGCTAACTATTCACATTGATTTATCGAGATATGTTCAAAAAAAATAAAAGCCCCAGCCGTAAGAATTCCTTGGCTGAAGCCCTTGGTCATTAAACATTACAACACTAACTGAAGTTCCTTCCATTCCTCATCTGCAACATAGCGATACGACTGCGGGGCTACGAAATGCTCAAAAACCTCATCAGGTTGAACAGGGTTCTGATATTCCCGATATTCCTTAATTTGAATCGCATATCCGGTTTCTCTATCTGAAAAATACTGCATGAAGAAGTCTTCAGAAATTCCCGATTGTTTGTGAGTCCGATTCCATAGTGCTTGAGGAGTATCCGATAAAATATGATCAAAAGTAAATTCTCCGTCCTCTTACCAGAGGATACACTTTCATCCTAGTTACATAGATCTTGTGAATGCTGTTCGTGTATGAGACATCCTCCAGGATGTTGACGTTCTCATCTCTTAAGATAGAGTCTGGGAACATGACGAAATGATATTGAGGATAGATCGAAAAGATGTATTTGTTATTCTCTTTTATCGAAATCAAAGGATAATCCGTTAATACTTCGCCCGTAAATGTGGTCAGAGATTTTACAAACACCAACTCCGTCATTTGCCCTGCCCGTTAACGTATCAAAGGCTACCATGAAGATCCGCGGCAGCCTTGTTGTTGGAAGTATGAAAGTAAAGTTTTCCGTTGTGTAATGGATATACCTATCCTCAGCAAGATGGCACTAATGCTATTTTTTATTCAATTGGATTTTCTCCAAAGACCTCTTCAATCAGGTTCCCTTTAAAGGCATCAAGAATCAAATTAGGGTCATTGAAAAAGTGTAAAATCATTTGTCCCCAATCTATTACACTGATTTCACCTTCAACAAGCCATTGTTTAATATGTAAATTCGCGTGAGCATTTATTTGCTGCTTTACCCTTATTTTATAGTTATCGTTATTATAAAAATTGAACGATCCATCGACGTGAACAAATGTATTTGTCTGAGGGTTAAAGATGGAATGCAAATATCGTGTTCTAAACAATTCCTGTTCTTCATTCCCTTGAATATCCCATAACTCCTCAACCTCAATCCAGTGTTCAGAATCCTTTCGATGAGAGATCCTAAATTGAATTTTCTTCATAGTTTCCGGATTATAAACACAAAAGAATTCGCTGTTTCCGGGGTGAAGGGGGAATTGAATTTCATCGAGATTAATTTCTCTTCCTTGGTACACCTCAGAAAATTCACGCATGAATGGTTTATAATGTTCTTTTGCAAGACTAATTGTTTGGTCTAACCGTAAGGAAACAGAATTCTTATTTTTCATTTGTTCAGTGAGAAGATGTATAAGGTACGGCGGTGTTTTTGCATCTCTTCTCGCTCTATAAAGTGGGTTATAATAATAAAAATTATTTCCAAAAAAGACTCCCTGGTGATTAGCAGAGCTTTTATCATCAAGTAGCACAATGCCGTATTTAGGATCTGCAGCTTCCGGAAGGGCTTCAAGTGGAATAGTAAAGATGTCATATATATCGAGTTCTTTATCTAACAAACTTAATATAACTAGATCGGTAGGTATCTTGGTTTCAACCAGCAAATAAGCAAGGTAGGGCTCGATATCCCATAGATATTTTGCAAAATCTTCTCTGGCTATGTCGTGCAGCTCCATTGACTGCTGAATTTCATCTAAAGCTGGATTAATGATATCCTTATAGCCGGTAGCTTTAAGAAAATCCTCCTTCTGGGGCACTTCATAATAAGCCATGCCCATCGAGAGCATGAAATATATCGCTTTTTTAATTACAACTTTTTGTTTTATATAATCAAGAAAATCTTTCATTTCAATTATCCTTTATATCATTAATAAGCACCATTCTTTCATCACTTTAATTAAAAGAGGAGTTATCTGTCAATAAAAGTCCCCGAGGGCTGTAACTTGCCTTTGTTCATGTTCAAGTTGATCGGCGAAAGAAAGTACTGATGCGAATTACAGTTTTCGCCAAACTTTCTCGTTAATAAAACAATACTATACTGCCAAATAGCTTAATCTCGAAGGTTAGACTTTAACTATATTCTTCGGACAGTCCTAC
>NZ_JAAKGU010000015.1:0-98455 GCF_011043685.1 Paenibacillus apii
GACCTGATGACTTTTTGAAGGGTCTTTTTTCTTTTCCCGAGACTGCGCAGCAGCCACTCGGCGGAATCGAGGTTCGTTCGGAGATAACCGTATGCGGAAATATATTCGTCAGACCCGAGCATGTTCCGGTAATATTCGCTCAGCGACAGCTTCGGGCAGTTCGCCTCATTGATAACAACGTGGTAGCCGTCCTGCTTTCTTACGATGACAGCATCCGGCTGAACATACGGAGCGGCGCCGGAGCCGTACGCAAGACCCGGGCGGGGATTAAGAGCGCGAATATACCGGAGTGACTTCTTTAATTCTTCCGGTGTCATTCCCAATTGCGCGGAGATTCGCGGCAGCCGGCCCCTCTCCAAATCGCTGAAACAGTCACGGACAATCCGCTGCGCCGAGCCGTCGGCGTCCGGATCTCTCCCGATTTGCAGCAGCAGGCACTCCTGTACATTTCTCGCTCCGACGCCTGCCGGTTCAAGGGATTGCAAGATACGTAGCGCAGCTTCCGCTTCAATTATGCCGACAGATCATGCATTGCAGACTTCTTCCAGGGAAATGCCCGATAACCATACTCATTCAAATTGCCCGCCAAGTAGCCGGCAAGGAAATAGCTGCGCCCGTTGTATCCGCTTAGACGCAATTGGGACAGAAGGCTTGTCTCCAGCGACTCGTCCGATCCGCCTATGCCATTTATAAAATCGCTATCCGCTGAATAGAGAGCTGCTTTCTTTCTGTTACGGAAGCTGTCCCGCCAATCCAGGTCAAGCACCGGATTTTCAACAGCTTGCTGCTGCAAGTAGGCCCCCAGTTCATCAGCGGAGCACTGCAGAATATATAATGCTTGCTTCATTTTGGGAGAAATATTTAATTGGACAGACTGAACTTGTGACAATGAAGCATTCAAGTGCACGCTGTTTCACCCGCCTGCGTAGTTTTTTCGCCTCGAGAGAAAGGTCGCCTCACCCATTAACCCTCATAAACCTGCAAATTTTAATAGTGAAAAAACAATGTAATATCGTGTAACATAACATATCATAAGAACCAGGATACGTCTATCCCGTGTCACCAATTATCACATGATGTCGAAATAATAATGAAAGTGAACTGATCCAGGAAAGCCTAATATGGGGAATGAATACGGAGTTCCTGATATTCTATAAGCCTCAGCGGATCGCTGAGGCTCTCTATATATTCAACAAGAGGTACATTATTAAAGCCTTATAGATTTGATCTCATCTTCAGTTAGACCCGTCGCCTTGGAAATTGTAGCAATGTCCAAACCCATAGTGAGCATATTCCGAGCTACTTGCATTTTGCCCTCGACAATACCTGCCGACTTCGCACCCTCAATCATGGAAGCTTCATCATGCAAATATTCCTGTCTGAATGGTTCGTGGAACCGAACTTCAACGGGTGCGCTTTTATCAAGACGGCCTCGGAATATGCCGAACACTCCCACCCTTATTATGAGGCAGCGCATCAGTATAAGACTTACTTACGGGATTTTATTGCATCGTTGGTAAAAGAGGCCGAAGCCGCAAAGCCCGAAGCCTTAGCGAACGGGCTGTACTTGCTCGTGGAAGGCGCCATCACGATTGCCATGCTGCAAACTGATCTTCATGCTGCACAGCATGCCCGCGAGACCGCTCAATTGTTAATTGAGCACCTGGTATGATTACGAGTGCAGTGGACAGGTTGAATGCCCCCAAGCGTCGCCCCTAACCGGCTACGCTTGGGGGTAGTTCTTTCAATCAGACAGGTCGCTTCGGCAACAGATGCGGCTTTGTTCGATTGGTTAAGGAGATGAAGGCTGGCAGAAATAACGGCAGGAAGATGAAGGCCAACAACATCAAGGCAATAATGACCGCTGTAGATAATTGAATTAATGTCAATACTCCGGACGGATACATGGCGGCAAAAGTGCCAGATAATATAATCACCGCTGAAACGATAACGCCGCTGGTATGCTTTATTGCCTCCAGTATTGCTTCTTGTGCGCTTAAATTTTTGTACTCACGATATCTCATCATCAGGAAGATGCTGTAATCGACACCCAGAGCCACGACCATAATAAAGGCAAAGAATGGAATGGTCCATGTCAATTCGGCATGGGCTGTAAATGTCCTAAAGATCAATTCGGTCACTGCCAATGAAGTATAATAAGCCAGAACCAGAGATACGATAATCATAACCGGAATCCAGAAGGAGCGGGTAATAGCGAACAAAACAATAATAATTCCCACCAGCATTATTATGGCCGTTCTGGTAAAATCGCCGGTATTCACTGTTTCCAAGTCATGATTCTGCGACGATATCCCTGCTATTCCGTATGACGCATGTTCATAGGGTGTCCCTCTGACCAACGCTTGAAATTCCTGATCAATATGGTCGATGGTTTGCATAGCTTCTGTCGAATACGGGTCTTCCGATAAAATAACGGTCCATTTCATGGAATGCCTGTCTTCGGACATATACGCATCTAATGACTTTGTAAATTCCACCCCTGTCCGGACTTCCTCCGGGATAAAAAATGTCTCGGAAGAACCAGTTTGGGTTACTTCGTCCAAATAATCGGTTGCGCTTGTTAACCCGTCGGAAATCTCGTTTAGCCCATTTACGCTGTCTCCCAATCCGGTTGCCAATTTGGAGATATTATCATCTAGCATACTTAAACCTTGATCCAGTTCGCTTTGGCCTTGATTGATCCGGAGTAACCCGTCCGAAAGCTGAGGCAGACTCGCAAGCACCTTCTGCTGCCCCTCGCTGCTCTGTGAAAGACCTGTCTTAAGCGCTCCGGTGTTCGCCTCGATTTGTTTCGAGCCTTCCAGTATTTTTTTCTGACCGTTATTGATTTGTTCCAAGCCTTGTTTGATTTGGGTAAGCTTCTGATTCGTGGCATTTAATTGTTGATTTAACTTAGAGAATCCATAAGATAACAGCTTTAACTGTTCACTTAAACCTGCGGAAGTTTGCTTTAGAGCCAGAAAATCCGCATTGGTGCTCAGTTCCTCATTCGACACCTCCAATATTAAAATGTATTCGTTCACGGCTTGAGAAGTATTGAAAATACCAACAAGGGAGCTCTCGATTTTTTGATATTGGGAATAGATCATATCGTAACCGGAATGAATGGTTTGCAGCTTATCCACCAGCGAATTTGTCGATTGAGTCAAACTGGTGAGCTTAAGATTTAAGTTCTGAACACCGCTCTGAAGCTGTTCCGCACCTTGAACCCCTTTGTTCATGCCCACGCCGATTTGATTTAATGCATCAGTCGCCTGATCAATACCTTGCTGAATTTCTTTCGTACCGGAGACCAACTCGCTTACCTTATCGAAATCTTCTGTCTTGACCGCATTGATATCGGTAATGGCCTGATCCAATCCGGTTTTTATGGTACCGATTCCTTCATCTGCTCTGCCGACGCCTTCACTTAATTTGGCCGATTGATCATTTGTATACAATTCAGGGATGATCTCGCCTTGTGGACGAGTCGCACTGTATACCTTATCCACACCGTCAATGGAGCCTATCATTTCCGTCGCCTTGTCAACAAAGGCCAAAGCACTGCTGGTGTCAAGAGGCTCGTCATACTTAAGCACGAAGGTGCTCGGAAGCGCTTGTCCTTGCGGAAAATGGTCGTAAACCAGGTTTATCCCTTTAACAGAGGGGTATGACTCCTTAATCTCTTCCAGGGAATTATAACTCAATTGTCCGTTATAGAAGAGAATCGCCGATAGGGAAATGACCAAAGAACCGAGAATACCGATCAACGGCTTTTTGACAGCAGCTTTAGTGATGGCAGACGTTAATCTATTTTCCTTATGACCCGATGCTGCGTTGGAAGGCCAAAATAACTTCTTTCCAAGCAAGCCCATGAAGACAGGGACGACCGTGAACAATGCCACCATTAGAACACCTACACCAATGCCTACGGCGGAAGCAGACTTAAACAACTTGAATTCGGCAAGTCCCAAGGTGCTGAAACCGATAAATACGGCCATTCCGCTATAGAGTACGGTTTTCCCGGCCGTTTTATAAGTCTGAGTAATGGCGTCCAGCGTGGTTGCCTGCTTTGTCAATTCTTCCTTGAATCGCATAAACAATAAAATATTATAGTCCGTCCCTATACCAAACAGAACCAGTAGTAGAAAAATTTGCGTAAAGTTCGAGAACGGAAAATTCAGCTTATCCACTAATTGTGAGACAATACCTAATGAGGCTAAGTAAGTCAGCGCTACCGAGATCAACGAAATGATTGGCGCTACCGGAGACCGGAAAATAATAATCAATACAACGATGATGAATAGGACGGCCACGCCCTCGGTCTTCTTAACACCGGATTGGGTTGTTTTGATGAAATCTTCGGTAATGAGATCGGAACCCGTCAAGTAATGAGGCACCTTCACACCCGTCAAAACATCTGATAATTGATTCCTGACTTCCTCGCTGCTGCGTTCACCTCTTTGGATCGAGACACCAGTAAGAATCGTTGTGCCATCCTTGGCAATCAACTGATCTTTAGCATCTTCGTTTGATGTATGGGACAGAATGTTCGTAATGCCCAGTGCTTCTGTCCGTTTTTCCAATTCGGCAATTCCTCGGTCAATGTCATCTATCTGCTGATCGTTTAGCTTCACATCTTCATGAAAAACAATAATTACGGGCATTTCTTTCTCTTGACCGGTATTATTGTTCAATTCCTGAATTAATTGATTCGCTTGATAGGACTTATATGCTTCCGGGATGCTTGTTTGCCCTTTGGTCCGTACAAGCTCACCTAAATTGGGCATGGAGGCAAATAAAACACCCGCCATTATTATCCATGCGATAAATATCGGCCATTTCAGTTTAAGCAACGTCTTCATGAAACCAGCTCTCTTTCGTTATTCTGATATGGCCTCATGCTATCAACAACAAATGAAATGGCTATAAAATAAAAATAAAAAATTATAAAGACCTCAAATAAAAAAAGACCGTTGCCACGGCCTTATTCATTCTGATTCCTGGGGAATACAAATTACAATTCCCAATCCTCCACCGGCAGATTGAAAAGCTTCGATTTCTCCCCCATGTCTTTCAATGATTGATTTGCAGCTTGCCAAGCCGAGACCTGTGCCGCCTTCTTTACTTTGGCGCGACTGATCGACAGTAAAGAATCGTTGGAACAGAGAGTCCATATGTTGGACAGGCACTCCGATGCCGTTGTCCTCAATGACAAAAACAACATTCCCGTTCCTGATGTACCCCCTCATATCAATGTGAAGCTTATCCGTGGAGCCATATCGTACCGCATTGCTTATCAAATTGGCGAACACCCTTCGCAGCATCGGTTCATGAATCTGGATGATCTCATGCCCTTTGAAGGAATGTTCCCAGTCTAAATCATAATCAAGCCCTGAAAGCTCTGCCTCATACTCTATTGCTATACTCTCAAAAAAAGCCTTGATTTTCACCGGCTGAAAGGTTATTGAAGGCAGCAGCAACTCGTTTTTCGTGTAGGACGAGAACTCAATCATCAGCTCTGTAAGGTGGTCGGCTTTTTTTTCAATCAGATGGAGATAATCCGTCTTGTCCTTTTCGGTTAATGCGGGCTTGGTCAGCAGCAGCTCGATAAATCCCTTGATGGAAGTCAGCGGCGTCTTAATGTCATGGGTGATGGCTGCAACCATATTGACTTGATCCTTATTGGATTGCTGAAGCCGCTCTTCCATGTCCAGCACATGCTTATACAATTCACCTATTTCATCTTTACGGTTGACGGTCAAATGAACAGGAATGTGGGTAACCTTAATTTTCCCTAATCTGCGGTTTAATTTTTGAATGGGCTTTGTAATAAAATAATGCAGGTAAATGGTCAGCAAAATGAAAATGACTGATAACAAAAAGAGTAAAAATATAAACGTCTTTGTAAAAGCAGTCTTTAAGATAATGTCTTCGGAGTGTAACGACCTTGTAATTTGGATAAGCATTACCACTCGCCCGTCCTCATCATGAATCGGATACCATCGTTCTCCTGGGTTTTCTAATCTCGGCCCGCCTGAAAATTCTTTCATTTTTTGAAATTCCGAATCATATAAAGTAAGACTAATCCTCTCTTCTTGCGCAAGCGCCTGTAAATAGTTCTCCATGGCAGCAAAATTCGGATACAGTTCTTCGGCCCTTAATGAAACCCCTTCATTTTTCTTGTCCATTTGATCTCGAAAATCGATGATATTCCCGATAATACTGTCAATGACAGAGGTTTTGATATAAACCGCAATCAGTGCAGATAATATCAAAATAATAAGCGAAAACAACAACGGTAATTTTATTTTGAGCTTCATTTTAATTACCTGCCATTACAAATTTATAACCTATACCCCAAACGGTTTTAATGCAATCCAGCTCTTTGTCCAATTTTTTTCGAATATTTTTGATATGCACCGTTACCGTGTTTATTTCTCCATACTCGTCTCCCCAAACGTTCTCATAAATTTGTTCTCGGCTTAGCACTTGGTTCGGGTGTAAAGAAAGATACAATAAAATTTGAAATTCTTTCGTCGACAGTTCAATCTTCTTCCCATGAAGAAATGTTTCAAAGGTGGCTTCATTCAGTACCAAAGGTCCATCTACAATGCATTGAGCTTGAGGCTGGCTCTCATCCTGCATGGTGGACCACTCTTTTTGCAGTCGCTCTAATTTGCGAAAATGAGCTTTGACTCTGGAAGTCAGTTCCTGAATGCTGAAGGGCTTCGTCATATAGTCATCCGCACCGATTTCCAGTCCGATCACTTTATCGACGTCCCGGTCTCTTGCGCTTAATATCAGGATCGGGATATTATATTGTTGACGTACGGTTCTGCATACTTCCAACCCATCCAATCCGGGCATCATGATGTCTAAAATAATAAAATCGATCTTATTTTCGTTGATTTGGTGCAATGCTTCTTCGCCCGAATAGGCTGGGATAACTGCAAACTGTTCATATTTCAATGCGTCCGACAGCAGCCTCACGATATCCCGGTCATCATCAACGACCAATACCGTTTTTATGGGTATCACCCTTTTTCTTCTTATTATTTAATAAAATAAACACAATCAACGTCACTATAATTATTAAACCCAGACCGGCGATTACGATATTCTTCATATGAGGAGCATAAAATTCGAACCGGATTGGAGTCGGTTCCTCAAGGGACACATCCCATGTTAATGTTGTGCCTGAAGCACCCATTGCGTTGTGCTTTCCTATCGTGCTGGCGGGAAGTGTCAATTTAAAATCAAACGACGCCTTTTGCAGAATCAATTTCATTAACGGTTCAGGCAAGCTGTTATTATCAGTCTTCTGCAACAGCAGCGTTTCATAGTTAGGCATATTAATTTGACCGCTGACCTTATATTTGGTATAGAAAAATGTTTCGGTTATATCTGCTTCAAATGTCTTTTCGTTATCCGCATTTAAACTGGAACCCATTTCTTCCAATGTATCAAAATGTTTATGCAATTGATACTCTGTCTCTTCCCCTGTTTGATTCGTCTTAAAAGTAAAACCCGCAGCTTCGGCCTTACTGCTTACTTCACCCTCGATTTCAGGATTCAAGAACATTTGGGCTCGTTGATTTAACCTTACACTTAAATTCAAATCCAAACTACCGTCTTTATGAATGGACAAGTGACCTGTTCCTTTAGCGCATCCCGATAGGATAAACATCAAGATTAAGATCATACCTGATAATTTGCTTTTCATGATTCCTCCAGTTGAATTGTAATTACAGATAGATTACCAGAAAGCTATGAAATAAATATAAAACAAAATGAAGATTTATAAAGTGGGCGCTGTCCAGCCATTCCCAGCGTCTCTAATAGGATTTATGGGATATCAATCGGCGAACAATAAAACTCTGCTCCTGTCGCAGTTTGCGGAGCACTCCCACCGGTGGTGCCTCAAAGATTCTGATCTCCGTGCTTTCCATTCGGATCTGGCAAACGAAAAAGACACCGTGTTTGGTGTCTTTAGCGGTAATCCTATTTTTTATTCAAGCCTCCATCTTCAGAGACCGCCGACAAGGCGGCAAAGCTCCTCCATACTGTTCAATACGACATCCGGACAAAAATGATCCTCTCCCGGTTCCCGTCTCCAGACAGAAGGCTCGCCCGGAGCGCCGTTGGTAATCCATACGGATTTAAGGCCGGCGCGCACGCTGCCCAGAATATCGGTATCCGGATTGTCTCCAACCATAACGCAGCTTCCCGGTACCGCATCGAACAGCTTCATGCCGTATAGGAACATGTAAGGCTCAGGCTTGCCGATACACTCCGCCGCTGTACCTGTCATTGCCTCAATAGAAGCCAGCAGAGCGCCGGTCTCCGGAACTTTTATGCCATCCGCGCCCGGGTGGTAAATATCCGGATTGGTCGCGACAAGCCGCGACCCGGAGCGGATATCCGACGAGATTTGCTGCAGCTTGTCGTAATGAAAGGCTGTATCCCGGCCAACGACGACAATGTCGGCCTTCCCTTCATCCCAGTTCACCGTCCGGTGTCCCGCCGCCGAAATTCCGCGTTCCAGACTCTCGCTTCCGATCGTCTTCACGGTGACGGTTCCGTACTTGTCCCGGATGAATCTTCCGGCAATATCCGTTACCGGAAGAATACATTCGGGGGCGACCTCCAAACCCATGCCGGCAAGTCTTCCGCCAATTTCAGCAGCGCTCAGCCTGGAGTTGTTCGTGAGAAATGCGTAGTCGATGCCGAGCTGCCGCAGCCGCCCGAGGAGCGGGATAATCTCCGGGGATAACTGGTCTCCGTGATAGACACAGCCGTCAAGATCAAAGAAGTACACTTTTGCGCGGGTAAGAAAGCCGTGATCCAATATCCATACCCTCCGCTTCTATTTCAGCAAGGCGTTGGCTTCGTTTGCCGCGTCCTTGACCGCTTGATCGACGGATTTTTGCTGCAGGAGCGCCGCCTGGATGTTATCCTGAACAATTTTGTATACCTTCGATCCGGAGGTTCCCGGGAAGTTATACCAAGGCACCATGTTATCGACCTGATTATACGTAACCTCCGCCGCCGGCACTTCCTTAAGGAAATTCCCCATCATTTCGGGATTATCCAAAGCGCTTTTGCGGGTAACCATATAGCCGATTTCCTGCGCAATCATCGTTGTCGCTTCAGGCGAAGTCGCATACTTCACGAAATCCCAGGCGGCTTCCTGCTTCTTCGGGTCCTTGGCGAGAATGACAAGGTTGTTGCCGCCCGCCGGTACGGTACGGTTGCCGTTCACAGACGGGAAGAGAGCCGTTCGCAGGTCAAACTGCGACTGCTTGCGGAATCCGGTAAGCGCCGCCGTCGTCGTCACATACATGGAAATTCCGCCGGATTGGAAGCTTTGGGAAGCCTGCTTGCTGTCCAGGTTCGGCATCGATTTATCCTGATTCACCAGATCCACCCAATACTGCAGCGCTTTTCGACCAGCATCCGAATCAAATCCGACGGATTTCAGATCCTTGGACATCATCTGCCCGCCCGCCGTTTCCGTCATCGCCTGATACAGCCAGTTCCCGGTAATCTGGTAGTCGAAAAATATGCCATAGCGTCCGTCTTTCGTCAGCTTCTTGGCGGCATCGCGCACTTCTTCCCACGTTGTGGGCGGCTGGTTCGGGTCCAGTCCGGCTTCCTTGAAATGATCAGCGTTGTAGTAAAGAAGCGGAGTGCTGACGGCAAAAGGCATCATATACTGTTTTCCGTCATCGCCTTTGCCCAGATTCAGCATCGAAGGAAAGAAATCCGACAGATCGGTCTTTTCCTTGTCGATGAAGGTATAGGCCGGTACAACCGGCAGCGTATCGATGGCAAAACGGTTATACACGAACCCGTTCGTGAATACGTCAGGGAACTTGCCGGACGCCGCCTGCGTCTGGATTTTCTCAATCACGCCTTCGTAAGAGCCCTGCACGAACGTCGGCTTTACTCTCACTTTATCCTGCGATTGGTTATACTTTTCTACAAGCCTGTCGATGATATCGCCGGAATGCTGATGCAGAAATTCGATTTCGACAACGTCTTCGGACACCGCTCCATTCGTATTACCCGAATCCGCAGCTGCTCCCCCTTGCCCGTCTTTTCCGCAGGCCGATAAAACAGCCGTCAGGAGCATGATTACTGCGAGCAAGCACACTTTCATTTGTTTTTTCATGTGTTATTTACCTCCCTATATGTGGTGTTGCAAAATCAACGTAATGGCAATAAGACGGATTAGCCTTTCAGTCCGCTGTTCATGAATCCCTCAATAAATTGCTTTTGCGCCGCAAGATACAGAGCAAGAATCGGCAGCATGGACAGCGTGGCTACCGCCATCGTCGGTACCCATTCCAGAGACTCCTCCTCGCGGAATTGCACGAAAGCGACCGGAAGCGTCTGCAGGCTCTTCTCGGCCAGGACGAGCAGCGGCCAATGATAATCGTTCCAATTGCCGACGAAGAGAATCACCGCCAAGGCGCTTAGAACGGTCCCCGATAAACGCAGGTACACATGCCACATCGTGCCGAAAGCGCTGCAGCCGTCGATGACAGACGCTTCTCCCAATTCGCGGGGAATGGTCATGAACGTCTGCCGGAGCAGGAAAATCGCATAACCGCTCGCCAGATGCGGGATAATGACGCCGCCAAACGTATTCAGCAGATGCATCTCATTCACGATCATATAGACCGGAACCATCGTTACCTGCGGGGGAATCATCATCGTCATCAGCACAAAGAAGAACAGAGCGTCACGTCCGGGAAAGCGGTAATGCGCGAAAGCGAAGGCCGCTGCAAGGCCGACAACAAGCTGACCAAGTGTCTGCGCCGCGGCTATTACCGAGCTGTTCCACGCCCACAAGGTGAACGGAATATCCCGGAACACCCGGAGATAACCGTTAAGGTTAAAGTGTTCCGCCCAGAACAGATGACCGGAGAATACCTCCTGCGGCGCTTTTACCGAAGTGACCAGCATCCATAAAATCGGAATCAGAATAATAAAAGCGATGGCGATCAACAGGAGATGCTTTCCCCCTTCCTCCATCAAACGAAGCGTACGCTGCATTCCAAATACCTCCTTTCCGAAAGCGCGGGTTTACTGGTAATGGACCATCTTGTGCGACAGCCGAAGCTGTACGACCGTAAGGGTTCCGACAATAAGAAGCAGAAGAGTCGATGAAGCCGCCGCCGCCCCGATATTGAAGAATTGAAAGGCCTCCTGGTAAATCTGGTACACTAGCACATTGGTCGAATTGTTCGGACCGCCGCGTGTAATGATCTGGATGGTCGCGAACACCTGAAACGAAGAGATGATGCTCATCACGAGAATGAAAAAGGTCACCGGCGACAGCAGCGGCAAAGTCACATGACGGAATTGGGAACGCCGGCCCGCGCCGTCTATGGCCGCCGCCTCGTACAGACTGCGGTCAATCGATTTGAGCCCTGAAATATAGAGCACCATGTTATAGCCGAAGCCCTTCCAAATTCCGACGATGGCCAGCGCCCAGAGCGCCATTGCCGGGTCGTTAATCCAGTTCGGCCCCTGGATACCGAAGAAAGCAAGCAGCTTATTGACGGCGCCGTCCTGCGGATTATACATCAGGCCCCACACGATGCTGATAACCCCGATCGAAGAGACGACCGGAAGAAAGAACACAAGCCGGTACAGCCGCTTGCCCTTCCACAAGCTTTCGACCAGCAGCGCCATCACAAGACCGATTCCTACGGCCAGCGGAACGGTCATCAGAACGTAAAGGGCCGAGTTGCGCAGCGAAATCCAGAACACCTCGTCATGCATCAGATGGGCATAATTCGCCAGTCCGACAAATTCCTTGTCCGGGCTGATCAAATTCCATCGTTGAAAGCTCAGGCTCAGCGAGAACAGGAACGGATAAACAAAAAATACGGCATACAGGCCAAGGGCCGGGAGTAAAAAGGCCAACGGCAGCCACAGTTTGTTAAGCTTGCCGCGTCTGCGGGTTCTGCTTTTCCCCCGTTCGCCTGGAACGGACTCCGCCTCGCTCCGCTTTCCGTTTAACCGGTTCAGCATGACCACAGCCGCACCTCCTCTTTCCAAATCGTATCCAGCTCGCGGCCGTCCGTATCTTTCAGTTCCGTTCCAAGAAGACGGGCGATGGTCGGGGCAACATCGACAATACGGATTTCCGGAAGACTCGCTCCGGGCCGAATGGACGGACCGGCCGCAACGAACACGGCCTTCAGCTCTTCCCGATGCGGGAGAAAGCCGTGCATCCCTTTGAACTTGGTGAAGCTCCCGGTAACCTCCTCACCGCTGCAGTCGAAGTGAACGAAGCAGTCCGGCTCGGCCTCAAAGGCGAAATCCGGGCAGTGGTCGTCCACTTCTCCAGGAGCCGGCAGACCTAATGAAGGAAAGTCTTCTTGCTCAAACAGCCGTCCGACTCCATCGCTGTCGGCCAAAGCGCGGCGCACCTCGATCATAAGCAGCTCCTTCGCTTCGGCATCGTCTTCAAGCACATAGACATATCCCGAGCCTCCGTTGGATACGGCGACGACCTTGCTGTCTTTAAATTCATGCTCATCGTTCAAATTGGGGGCGAGCCACCCTTTATGTTTGAACAGCACGTTCGGATAGAACGTCCTGGTTGTATTTACAAATCCGTGGTCCGACAAAACAAACACATCCGTCTTTTCCAAAATCCCCTTCTGGTCCAATGCCTCTAGCACCTCACCGATCCGCTCATCCACATACTCGAGTGACCAGTACACTTCTTTTGACCGGACACCATAATTATGCTGGTAGCTGTCCGGCAGCAAGTAGTGAAGCTGAAGGAGATTGGGGTTGTGCCGGTCGATAAGGTGTTTGGCGATTTCGGTCGTAAGCCAGTCCTGCATCGGACCGCGGGCATGGTCCCGGCTCCATTCGCCGTAACACTCCACCGGAAGCCCTGCCGCCTTCAGTTCATTCCAGAGAGAAAGGGTGCAGTGCGACTCGAACATCTCCTGCTCGTAAAACTCGGGAATGTTGTAATCGATCATGTCCGCGCCCCGCGTAACCGGCCAGCAGACCGAAGCGGTCGTCCAGCCCATTCGCTTGGCGGCGTCGTACCAGGTTTCTCCCCGCAGCACATCACGCATGTCCCACATGCGGTCGCCAAAGTGCTCGCCTACCCGGCGGTTCGGCCGGTCGACGACCCAGTTGCCCAGAACGCCGTGCTTGCGCGGATAATTCCCGGTCACCAGGCTGGAATGGATCGCCCAGGTCGCTGTCGGAAAGACGCTTTCCATCCCATCCGCGCAGACGCCGCCGCGGATAAGCTCCCTCAAATTAGGCATGCGGACGTTCGGGTCCTGCAAATAGTAGTTGGCCATGCCGTCGATACTGATGATGAGCACATACTTATCGGGCTTTGGATGATTAGCGGATTCCATATACTACCTCCTAGGTTCTAAAATGCAAAAAGAGAAAGCGCAAGGCAATAAACCAGGGTATGAAGTCCCTTGTTCATTGTCTTAGAGCTTTCTCTCGTCCCTCACTCTAACAGACATTCTATGAAATTGTACGGATGAACAGGTTATTGAAGATCGTCAAACGAACAGTTCCAGAGCGCCGGATCGCTGACAGACAGTGAAGTCGCACCAGCCTGCAGGCTTTCTCCAGCTTCCGTTTTCGTCTGAATCAGACCGCTTGCGACAATCGGAATATGTTCCAGCGTCTCGGCAAAGGAACGGATAATCTTGGGAATTGCCCCTGGCATAAGCTCAATGGCGTCAGGCTCCACATTTCCAGCTGCTTTCAGGCCGTTATGCAGAGCTGCCGAATCAATGACGAACAGATGCAGAATGCCGTAAAGTCCGACCCTCTTCGCTTCCTTGATTAAATGGCTCTTCGGCGTCACAATCCCGTCGGCGCCCACGTAATCCGAGATGAAATCGACGCTTTCCTTATCGGTGCTCGAAAGACCGCGAATCAGATCAAGATGAACAAATGCGCCTTTCTTGCATTCCTTTGTCAGCCGGACCGCTTGAATGATTTCTTTGACATTGCAGCCCATGAAAAACAGGTTCTCCACCCGACTGTCTAGTGCAGCCTCGATATCTTCCGGCTTGCGTACCGCTGCGATAATGGGATTGTTTCCAATCTTATAAAGCAAGGACATCGGGTATTGTTCCTTTCCTTCCTGACTTCTCCTTCATACTAACGGCCAATTGTTCGATGATAATAAAATGGAGTGTCGAAATTTGTAAAAGGGGGGCTTAAGCTTGCCGAGGTTCAATAAACTCATTGGATTTTTTGATTCTGCCTTTACCATGAGGGATGCACATAGGCGATCCATAAAGAGGATCCTGCACGATTTCACAATTTAATTGAAATACATCTTTTACCAGATTTTCTGTAATAACATGTTCTGGCTGACCTTGTGCATACACTTGCTGATCCTTAATAGCCACAATATGATGTGCATACCGGCAAGCGAGATTCAAGTCGTGTAAAACCATGATGATCGTCCGATGTTCCTCCTCATTCAGATCATACAGCAGGTCTAAGATTTCGATTTGATGAGTCATGTCCAAATAAGTTGTAGGCTCATCCAGCAAAATAATGTCGGTGTCCTGTGCAAGAGTCATCGCAATCCAGGCTCTCTGCCGCTGTCCCCCCGACAGCGAATCAACGGAACGATCGGCGAATGCTGTTAAATTGGTATCCTCCAATGCCTTCTGTACTTTCTTTTCATCCTCTTGAGACCACTGTTTCAGCCAATTTTGATGCGGATACCGCCCCTGCCTAACGAGCTGATGCACGGTTAATCCCTCTGGGGCAATAGGCCCCTGGGGGAGAATAGCCAATCGCTTGGCCACTTCTTTGGTTGGCATGGAGGAGATCTTCTGTCCGTCCAACACGATCGCGCCTCTTAGCGGCTTCAATAAACGAGCCAAGGATCGGAGCAGCGTAGATTTGCCGCAACCGTTGCTGCCGACAAATACCGTGATTTCACCTTTGGGCAGTTTTAAATTCAAGCCGTTTATAACAGGTTTTTCTCTATAGGCCAATGTTAAATCTTTCGTTTCCAAAGCGGTCATTTTCATCTTCACTCCTTCTTCAAGCATGACGATTTCGATACAGCAAATATATAAAAAACGGAGCTCCTATCCCCGACACAAAAACTCCGGCAGGCAAATCGAGCGGGAGAAAAGCTGATCTGGCAACAACATCGGCCAAAACCACGATGAGTCCTCCGAGTAGAGCCGACACAGGCACCAAACTGGCAAATGACCGGCCTACCAGTTTTCTTGCAATATGAGGCGCAATCAATCCTACGAAGCCTATTCCGCCTGCAAATGCTACTGCAGAACCGGCTAATGCTACACTAACAAAGAGTAAGATAAAGCGATCGGTTTGCACCTTTGTCCCTAAGCCAAGAGCCATATCGTCTCCCAGTTCCTGTACATTTACTTTTCGAGATAATAC
The DNA here is from genome assembly GCF_011043685.1 of Paenibacillus apii. NCBI lineage: Bacteria > Bacillati > Bacillota > Bacilli > Caryophanales > Paenibacillaceae > Paenibacillus > Paenibacillus apii. The sequence continues at coordinate 15,448 of NZ_JAAKGU010000015.1, forward strand.
CAATGAAAGCGGAACAAATACCAATACCCAAGGGAGCATTGATTTAACATTGTTCCAATTCGCTCCATAAACACTCCCGGTCAACCAAATATACGCTTCACTCGTAGAGTATGTAGGGCTTAAAACGATCATCATCGTTACAATTCCACCCGTTGCAGCCTGAACTCCAATTCCAATCAGCACAAGCCGAATCGGGGTAACTCCCCCTTTCCAAGCCAAAACATAAATCAGGAGAGAAATCAATCCTGCGCCTGTAATTGCTGCTACCGGTATCCAACGTATACTTAGCTCTGAAAAGAAGGTAATCACCAAAATGGCAGTTACTGCCGCTCCGCCGGTTATTCCGATAATATCAGGAGATGCCAGCGGATTTCGTACAATCCCTTGTAAAAGTAGTCCCGAAACACCCAGGGAAATTCCTACAAGAAATGAAAGAACGATTCTAGGGAGTCTAAGCGTCTCAATAACAAAAGCATGCTCTTTATTGCCCATCCCCAGAAGATGTTGAATGACTTCCAAAGGATTGATCATGGTGCTCCCAACGGATAATCCTATAACAACTAATAACAGAGATGCACTAAACAATCCGAGGATAACAAGAACTGATTTATGATCAATTAAAAAAGAAATTGTGCCTGAACGATTGCGTATAGTCGTATGTTTCCTCATTACTTATTGGTCCCCCTCCGTGCCATGTAGATGAAAAATGGAGCTCCAAGCATAGCTGTCATTACACCAATCGGCATTTCCTCAGGCATTATGACAAATCTTGCTCCTACATCAGCCAATAATAATAAGCTGGCACCGTAAATTGCACAGTAAGGGATAATCCATCGATAATCAGTACCGACAAGGAAACGAACAATATGAGGAACAATTAAACCTATAAATCCGATGAAACCGCCCACTGCAACTGATCCTCCAGCTAACATAACAATAGCAGTCCCCATTAAGAGTTTAACTAATATCACTTGCTGTCCCAATCCTTTAGCTATATCTTCCCCTGAAGTTAAAATATTAATGGAATTCCCCAGAAACAGAGACAAAACACCTGCCCCTATCATAAACGGCAAAACCGGCTGAAGCATATCCAGGGATCTCCCCGAAACAGAACCCCCCAGCCAGAATAATATGCCCTCTAGGTTCTGTTCATTAAGAACCAATAATCCTTGAGTGAATGAATTAAAGAGAGCGGTTAGTGCGGCTCCCGCTAATACAATCTTAATCGGTGATAAACCGTCTCTTCCAAGAGAACCAAGCAAAAAAACCAGGATGGACGCCAGGCCTGCTCCCAGAAATGCAAACCACATTAAATGAATAAGAGAACTAACTGAGAACGAAACTGTAGCAAATACAACAAAAAATAAAGCACCGGCATTGATTCCAAATATACTTGGAGAAGCCAGCGGATTTCTTGTCAGCGCCTGCAGCAGCGCACCGGCAATGGCAAGGCTGGCTCCAATGACTACTGCAATGACTGCCCTGGAAAGACGAGTAGTCGTAATGATGATATGTTCCGTTGAGGTTTCATCAAATTGCATAAATGCCTCGATTACCTTTTTAATAGGTGTCGGTGTCTGACCAAATATCATACTGGACATAAAAGACGCCATTAAGATACATAGCCCGATCCAAAGGCCAAGTATCTTAAGTGAAGTCCGGGGAAGTAACGGGTCCATAAAAGTCACTCTTTTCAAGATAAATTTAAATATGTAAAAATAGGGGGATACCCCCCCTATTCTTTAGAGATTATTTTTCCAATTTGTAATAATCGTAAATTTGATCCAGCATAGTATTAGCAGCTATATAGCCGCCGCCCATATTCCACGGCACTTCGTCAACGACCGTTACCTGACCGTTTTTAACGGCATCCAAGTTCTTCCACAAAGGATGATTTGTCCATTCGTCATAAGTTTTTTGGATCATAGCTGCATCAGGGCTGTGTCCATCGGCATTAAAAACAAAGAATACATCTGCATTCATTGATGGAATGCTTTCCTTGTCCGTTAACTTAAGCACCACGTTTCCTTCATCGGCTGCTTTTTGTTGAACTTCAGATCGTACAAAACCAAGTTCACTTAAAATATCGCCTGCGAAACCTGTAACATAGATTCTGGCATGATCGGATCTGAAGTTAAGCACAGATGCTTCAACAGGCCATTCAGAGCCTAATTTTGCGGATATTTTAGCTTTAAAGTCGGCCGTTCTTTGATTCCATTGTTCAAGCAATTCATTAGCCTTCTCTTCCTTATTAGCCGCTTGTCCAATCAGCTCAACGGTATCCTTAAATTTATAAACCGTTTCATGCGTTACTGTAGGAGCGATTTCGGAAAGCTGCTGGTACACTTTTTCGTTACGAAGCTTGGAGGCGATGATCAAATCAGGTTTAAGCTTGGCAATCTCCTCCAAGTTTGGCTGAGTCTCTAAACCAACAATAGCTGCATCCTTCAACTCATCTCTTAAGTATTCATACATAGGCTGCTGCGTCCAAGACTCTACTACACCAACCGGTATAATGCCTAAAGCTACTGCTGCATCTGTTGCGCCTTGGTATAAAGTCACGATTCGTTGAGGAGTGCCCTCAACCTTTGTTTCACCCATAGCATGTTTAATGATACGAACATCTGGCTTTGCAGCTTCCGGCTGATTACCGGCATTCTCCGATTGCCCTCCGCAACCAGCGACAAGAACCATTAATAACAAGAAACAACTTAATACAATTAACGACCTCTTCATTTTTTTCAGTCTCCCCTATTCCGCTGTATTTCTGAGATTATCTAGATGATAATCATTATCAATGTTGATGTAATGATAATCATTATCAATGAATGTGTCAATATGATTTTTCATACTCAATTCCATGCACATCGTTATGCACATAGCTCGTGAGATTCCTGCTTCCCCTAACATAGGCTAAGCTCTGTTGTATGGGCAAAGACCAAAAAAAGGCGGAATATTTTTCAGACTATAGTTTTGAAGTTTAAACGTAAAAAACCCGCTCTGGGAGCGGGTTTTTTATATGGAGTTAAGCTCACGTTGAGCGGTTTTCAGGTTGCTGACAGATACCTTAGTTCCTGCCGCTTCCCGCCAACTGCTCTGCTTCTTCCGGAAAATCGATAAACGGGTTGCGGTTGCCCTGCAGCTCGAATATCGCTAGATTCCGGTGCAATTCATACCGCGTAACAGGAAAACTGCGGTGCCATTCTAGCAGCAGCGTTACATCAACTTGGCTGCGATCAATCGCCCCCGGGTAGCGCAGCAGGAAATAAAGGGTTGCGCGGGCAACAATGCCTTTGCCGTATTCAGGCTCAAACCGGTCGTCCTCCTGCTTCCCGCAGTCCGCAATGACACTCTGCGCACTCACTTCCGGCGTATAATCCAAAAAATCATAATACGGATGATTCCCTCTCCGGCTGTTGCAACCCGGCTCACAGGCAAACAGATGATGCAGGTCGCCCCGCATTGGCTCTTGCTTCCCGAACCATGATTGCGGTACGACATGCTCGCAGTTCAGCTGAACCTCCCCCGCCAGGCTTACCGCATCCACCGCTTCAAGCAGCCGGATGTCCGCTTCAATCGCTTCAAGCGGGGACATGCCGCGGCCGGAGTACAGGCTCTTGAGCTGCCCATTCTCCTGCAGGTCGACCCACGGATAGACATAGCGGTAGGGCTTGTAAGGCAGCCTATGGTCGTGAGTCCGCTCCAGCAGCTGCTGAAGCTCATTTCGATTCATGACACTGCCGCTGTAATAGCTATTTCTCAGCTCGTTATCCCGCGTTTCGTCGTAGTAAGGACGTTCGCCGGTCATCGTGAGGTGTATTTTCTTGGCCTCTTCCAGCTCAAGCGCCAGCATCCGCATCCTGCGCGTCATAGGCTTAATACCTTCGCGACGACAGCGGGTGTGAAGATTTTGGCCAGTTCCTCCTGAGCCGTCAGGTACAAGAGTCCGTTTCCCTCCAGCCGCGGCGAGTTGCCGAGCGGAATCGTCCGCTTGATGAGCTGCGCGTACAGCTCGAGTTCGGTGAGGTCACGGCCGAAGCTTTCGCTTGCAATCCGCTTGATCAGCGCCATCGCACCCGAGACATGCGGCGTTGCCATGGAGGTGCCGCTGAGCGTCGCGTAGCCTTTGTTCAGGTAGGTTGACAAAATTCCTGCTCCGGGCGCAACAAGGTCCACTTCATTGTTCGAATTCGTGAAATTGGCCGAGTTCCGCTGTAAATCGACGGCGCCCACGCTGATGACTTCGTTGTAGGAGCCGGGATAGCCAAATTCGTCGGTAGCGTAATTACCGTCGCCTTCGTTCCCTGCCGCGCAGATCACGAGGATATTCGCCGCTACCGCCCGTTTGATCGCTTCATGCATTTCCGGCACATCCTCCGGTCCGCCAAGCGACATGGAGATGATATCGGCCTTTTGCTCAACCGCGTAATTGATCCCGTTGATAATCCACTCATATTGGCCCGAGCCGTCCTTGTTCAGCACCTTCAGGATCAGCAGCTTCGCCTCCGGCGCCGCACCGACGACCCCGGTACCATTACTGATCGCCGCAATCGTTCCGGCTACATGTGTGCCGTGTCCGTTATAATCCACGTATATGTCAGGGTTGCCGTTATCATCATCCGTAAAATTCCGCCCGCCGTCAATTCGCCCCTTCAAATCCGGATGCGAGACTTCGCACCCCGTATCCAGAATGGCTACCGTAATGCCTTCGCCCTTTGTCTGGTCCCACACCGCCGGTGCCTGAATCATCTCGATGCCTTTGGGAATTTCGTTCACCTGCTCAGCCTGAGCTTCTACTCGATAAGGAAACAGCTTGATTTTCCGTCGTTCCATTTCTTCTCTCCTCCTCCTAAGAGTAAAAATGAAAATCTCCAGCCACCTTCAAATATACAGAACGTTTGTTCTTGTCATTTTCATAGTTTAGCATATACTACCAAATAAAACAAGCCGATACATACCCGCCGTCTCCGCCAAAAATTCATACAAAACGAAGAAGACGCCCGATATTTGTAACATTTTATCGACGGACTGCAATTCCAGATATTATATAATGAATTCGTCTGGCTGAAATTTCACGTTCACAAAAAATGTCGATAAATATCGCCAAAGTATTGGAAGAGGTGAAAAGGATGAATCAAATAGACGTGTACCAGGCGCTTGAAACTTCCCCAAAAATGCCCGTTATCCCCCCGGAAATCAGCGATATTTTTGAAATGATCAGGCAACCGGATCTGCTGGATGTCGATCTGCTTGCGGAAAAAGTCGCTTTATACGATGGATTGAACCAAGCAAGTCTGGCCAATGTAAATTCCGGATACTATCAAATTTCCCGAACGATCGAGAATATTAATGAAGCCATTGTCTTCCTCGGCATGAAAACGATGCGAAACTTGCTGATTTATTTTATTACCGAGCTGTTATTCCACGATGAATTAGGAAAATCCACGCTTTTTTCAAGCCATCAATACTGGAAACATAATCTAGGAACCGCGGTAGCCTGCAATTTGCTCTCGTCCAAATTAAAGATCGGCGACAGATTTCAGCTTTTCTCCTATGGCCTCTGTCATGATATTGGTTTCGCCATTCTCAACGCGTGTCTTCCGGACCCGGTTGATCAGATATTTGAAACGATGAATAGAGGCGTCCACCATATTGTGGCGGAAAAAATCGCCCTGGGCGGAAAGACTCACGCGGATATCGGAGCCTGGATTTGCGAAAAATGGGGGCTTCCCGAAGATCTCGGGCTGGTCGTTAAATACCACCATTCGCCTTTGCTGTCCACAGACAATCTAAGCGAAATCGAACTTATTCACGTAGCCGACTGCATCAGCACGGAATACTATCAAAGGCTGATTGGACTGGATGTTCGCCATCCGATCAATGCCAGAGTCATGCAAAACCTGGGCATCACCAAGGATATGGTGGAGGAAATAGGAGCATCGCTTCCGGACGAAGTCGAGCAAGTCAGCCGGATATTCGCCTAATTGTACAGAAAAAAGGAGCTCGCCAGCTTATGCAGCGGCAGGGCTCCTTTTGTTTTTTTCAGAGTTCGTATTTGATGGCAGCTTAAAAGTTGAAATTGTCAGGGTCCGGACCCCAGCGGGCATTTCGGTTCAGCGCATCGATGGCTCTCATATCTTCCTCGGCAAGTTCAAAATCAAAAATGTCGGCATTCTCCCGAATCCGGCTGTTATGAACCGATTTCGGAATGGTGACGAAGCCGTGCTGCAAGTCCCAGCGGAGTATGATTTGTGCAGGCGTCTTGCCGTATTTTCTTCCTAGCTCCCACAGCAGAGGAATATTTAACTGCCCCCGGATCAGCGGGGCCCATGCCTCGATTGATTCGGAGGTTGTGAGTGAAGAATGCTGTAACCATATAGGCTGAACCTAAGTTGGCTTTTTTATTTGCCGGGGATGGTCCCATTGTACAGCGAAGCAAATAATCTAACTTTTATGTACCGATCGGTAATCGATATAGGTAATGATGATATGCGTGACTCCAAAAATGACGGTCGGCACAATCGCCGGCCCTTTATGAAGCCAAATTTCCGCCAAAATAAAATACGCCACAGGTGCAACCGCCATTCCAAGCAGCACGGTCAAATTACGGAAGCCTCTGAAATAGAGTATCCATAGCAAATAATATACAAACAGAAATACCGCCATACCTAAAGTATATGGACTTAGCATAGGAGAATCGTGACGGCTTCCCCAAAACACTAAAAGCAAAACGAAAATGGCCTGGCTCGCATGCTCAATTACATCCAGCATCCAATGATGGCTTCCGGCTCTTCCCGCCCCACTCGACTTTGGAAGCCAAAAATAAAACAGATTCGGCACCATTACCAATACGAAAACGACAAGCCCTTCCCACGAAAATCCCCAGAAATCGTTCACTTTGTTAGAGCTCCTTTTCGAAAAATGGATGATTGTTATTGAGTGTATCGGTAAATCTAACGGCTTAGCTCTATCGTTGTTATTATATCATTTTGACGGCTAATGCTCCTGTCCTTCCACATCTACCACTCAACCCGCAGTTGCAGAATATCAGCCACACTCATCTTTGGATAAATGGTACTCCCATTTTCGAGCTACTATAATAAGAGCAACGACGTCGCAATCCAAACGTAGGAGATGTGATTAATGATAAGTGCTGACGCAGTCGGGAAACGGATTTCTACACTTCGCAAAGAAAAACAATTGTCACAAGAACAATTGGCTGAACAATTAAATGTCAGCGCCCAAGCCGTTTCAAAATGGGAGACCGGTAAATCCTTGCCCGAAACCTCTACGCTTCCTTTACTATCACATATATTGGGTCAATCGATCGATCGCATTTTGATGCCGCAGCAATTGGTGGTTCTCCAAGCCATCTACACCGATGGTTGTGAAAGCCACGATGTCACTCATTTTATAAACCAGTTCGTTATCGACAATCATTTGACATTTTTCCTGAATGACCAGACCCTGCCCCATCGCATTCAAAGCAATCGGATAAAGCTGCTGCTAATCAAATACCAGATCCCTTCGGGCACCTATGCCGATTATGTTTTGCAGGATAGCCTGTTAGCCATCAATCTCGATAGCGAGGGCTGCAGCCTACCTTCTGGAGAACTGGAATTTGTATTTTCTGCATACGGCAATGAGCGGAAGCATCAGAACATCATGAATAAAATGAAACATTATCAATATTTTCAGTGGGAGCATTTCACCGTAACTCATGAGCTGTTCCCAAGTCCGATCGACAATCAGGGTGAGGATTATCTTTTGCTTGTTTATGTAAACGCCACCGGTATACACGCCATAAGCTGCCCGGAAGGCGATACGATTCATTACACTCCGGACCGGACGCAACTTTTTAGAAGTGACTCCGTGGATGATTGCTATATTGTTCAGGATGTCGGCCATCTGGGTTTTGGTCAAGGGATGGATTGTTCATGGGCAGGCGCTCTTTATCTGTCACTAAAAACCATGGGACAGGAAACCGCTTATGAAACCGTAATGGGCGTGTCAGGGGCGTGCTGGAGAGTCGCTTTTACCCCCATTTGGGATTATAGCTCCGCGGATGCTCTGGTTGCTTACGACTATGCCGCTCCGGCATTTAAAGCCTATGGCCTTCAGGTCAGCTGGACAGACCGGATCACATCCAAAGAACGTGAATTGGAAAAACAGCTCATCAAGGAAAGCATCAAAAAACACCACTTGCCGATTGCCATTAATCTGCGGGTTGCTCCCGAGTGGGGAATCATTACAGGCTATCTAAATGGCGGAGAAACCTTGCTGTGCCGCAGTTATTTTGACGATGAGACCTTTGAAGAGCATAAAGATGACCCGGAATTTCAAGAGTACATGAAAATTAGCAAAGGTTACCTGAATGTAGATCAATGGCCTTTCATCCTCATTCGTTTTAACGGCGAAGCCGCCAAGCCATCCGCTCTGGACAATCTCTACGCTTCGCTTCAGGTCAAATTAGACTCCATGTACGCCCAGGAAAACAGAGGATATAAACTGGGTTATCAAGCCCTGCAAGCATGGCGGGAAGGTTTGCTGGATGAACAATGGTATCAAACAGCGAACCCACAGGATTTTGCCCGAAGACTCGGCGTCAACCACTTCTGCCTAATGGCTCTGACCGATGCCAGAAGAAGCGCGGCTATCTATTTAAAACATACACTTTCATTCCCGGCGTCCTCTCTAACCGAATACCTAAGCGAAATGGTCGATGTCTACGAGAAAATGCATGCCCAGCTTCGACCTTTCTACGCAAGTCTGACCGATGCGAAATCCTTGGACACCTACGATTCTCCGAAAAAAGCCTGGACGAAGGAGCAGCGGCAGCTGCAAGCGGATTTACTCCAATCCATCGGGATTCTGGAACAGCGAGGGGATGAGTTGGCCAAGCGAATCTTGGCGGCTGCGGGAAAGATCTAAGACATTTTTGAAGTGCAGCCTTCCCCTGTACAGTACAAAACAGGCGCTGAAATTGAAAAAGACACCCGAGAGGGTGTCTTTCGCTGCTATATGGAGCCGGGGCGCGGCCTTTATCGAGGAAAAGTCTGCTGTGCTGGCCTGGCTTTTATCCGATTTCGGTTCGCCTGCTTCCCTGTCGGTCCGACAAACCACCGCCCAAAAGGCAGCTTGCTGAGCAGCTTGGCAAGCCCGATCGAACCCGCCGCCGTTAGCATAAAGGTAAGCACAGCCGCAGGCAGATGGTAGCCGGTGAGCGCAAGCGGTCTGGTGATGGAACTGATCAGCATCAGAACGAAGGCATGCGCGAGAAAACCGCCAAAGGAATAAGTGCCGATAAAGCGAAAAATCTTGCATGCCGCCCCTCCCCTCGTTTGCACGATCCGCAGAATACCGTACAACAGCAGCAGTTGGGACACGATAAGAACGAAGGTAAAAGGCCTCAAGTATCCGGCATAGTTCAGGTTTATGGTTTCCGTGGAATGGTTAAGAATCTCATAACCTTGCCAGATGTACAGAGCAATAAATGCAAATCCGAACCAGATAAAGCCATCCTCCACAAAACGCCGCCAGCGCTGGAGTCCAAAGGCGCAAACCGCGCCAAGCAGAAAGTAGAAGAAATAAAAAACAAAATAGTACGGCCGGTAAGAGAGTACGCTCGCCCAGAATCCGCCCCAATCGGCCGCCCAGTCCGGCATCCGGTAACTGGATAACCACATCAGGATGCCATATAACGCACCCGTCACGGCAATGATCATAAACACCCGGCGGAAGGACGCTCCTCCTGGCATCGTTTGAAGCTTTTGGCGTACCTTGTGGATCGCAAGCGCAAACAGCGGAAATAAGAAATAATATTGAAAAATCATTGGAATAAACCACAGATGATAACCGTATGTCGGCAGGAACAACTCATGGAGCAGCGTCCTCGGCCAGTCTGCCGGATTTCCCAATTGACCGAATGCAACCCCCTGTGCGGCGATCCAATAAATGACCGTCCAGCATACGAACGGTAAGTAAATATCCACCAGCCTTTTTCGAATAAAAGGCCAATAGGAAAGCGTACCGTTGTTGTTGTAAAACAGCAGCAGCCCGGACAGAAACACAAAAGTCGGCGTCCCGAAACGCGTGAAATCAAACAGCATCGCCAGCATGATTGCATCGGACTGCAAAATATCGCTCCGGTAAATATATTCCGCTATGCTGTGCTGCAAGGTAATGGCGAAAAACGCAAACGCCCTTAACAGAGTTACTTCTTCTATCCGTTCTTTCTTTTTCGTCGGGAGCATGTCGGTCTGCGGGGCAACCTGCAAATCCAATGTTGTCACAGTTCGTTGTGGCATTTGTTGTCCTCCCCCTCATTTCTGTTCTGCATAACATTAACCGATCCTAACCTACCAATATTAGCAGAAGCTTAAAAGAACGAATTCCAATAAATAATCGCCGCTATAAAAAAGAGCCATCCCAGAAGATACTCTGAAATGACTCTTTTCTCCGTTAAGTTTAACCCATTTACCGGTCCATCGCATAGCGCAGTTGTATCACGCCGCTGCCAAGAGGCTTGCAGTCCAGCAATTGCACATGTTTATATTGATAGTTATCTTTGTCGATCAGAAGGTTTAACCCCTTACCCTCCATCACAGGTACAACATTAAAAATCACTTCGTCCACAAGCCCTTTACTTAAAAAGGCATTGTGCAGATCAGCGCCGGCCCCTATGAGAGCGGTTTGATGTCCTTTTTGCTGCAGGTAGTTCAGGGCTTCCTGCGGCGATCTCGCAACCGTTACCCCCGGAAGGTCTCCAGCGTTCCCGGATACCACTACGATATCTAGATCGGCAAAGGGCCCACCGCCGACACTCCCGTTTTCGAGCATACCCTCGAAAGTCCGGCGTCCGACAATGAAGTTTCCTGCTGCTATGGCGTGTGCCGCGAAGTCGTCCAGCGCTTCCTTTTTCGGCGGGTTCTCGGAGCTGGACTGCGCATAATTGCCGTTAGCGGTTAATGTTGCCCACAAAGTCGTTTTCATAATCGTACGCCTCCTTATGTTCTTATCCATATTCTTCGGATTGAAGCGGCCACCCGATCCGGCCGATCCTCTTGCACATAGTGTGAGGCATCGTCCAGAATCTCGGTTTCGTTCATCGGTAAATATCTCTGCCATTTGGCCATTTGTTCGGGCGGGAAGCCGGCACTGTCTTTCGATCCCCATAGAATTTGTGCGGGCAAATCGGACAAATTCGGCAGTTTCGATTCAATGTCGGCGAGCCATGATCGCGCCTTGCGGATCTGCCCGGGAAAGACCCATGTCGGTATCCTGGACTTCGGGGTCGGGAATGGGTCGGTATAAGCTTTTCTCAAGCTGTCCGTAACTTTATCGGTATGGTAAATACCGTGAGGAACAATGACTTTGGCGAAAAAATTGCGCCGTGTCTGAAGCCAGTACCCGAATAGCCGACCTCCCATGGCGAGCGAGAACATTTTCATCGGCAATATTTTTGCAGGCCAGGCCCAGGTGTTCATCACGACGATACCCCGGAGGTTTTTCCTGTGCCTAACCGCGTAATTCAAGCCAATCGGACCTCCCCAATCCTGAACCACTAATACAAAATCCTTAAGATTCAAGCGGCGGATCAGATTAAGAATGGCTTCCGATTGCTCTTGCGGCGTAAAGCGATAGCCGGCAGGGGCCTTCGACATACCGAACCCGGGATAATCCGGAGCGATAAGACGGTATTCCCTGCGCAGCTCTTTGATGACGTTCCGATAGAGATAAGACCACGTCGGATTACCGTGCAAGAGAAGAACTGTCGGTCCTTGCCCTTCATCGACGTAATGAATATAACCGTCACGGTAAGGCAGCCAGCGATCGGTGAATGGATACTCCATCCGGTCCACTTCAAACGGTCTTTCCATTTGCGGGTTCCTCCCCTCCGCCACTCTTTTCAATTTTTTTATTCCCTTGATTTCAATAGTAATCGCAGTATGGTACATTTGAAAAGTAGTTACAGAAAAGTGCAATAGTTTCAAAAAATGAACTATGGAGGGAAAGCCGTATGATAGATCGATCTTGTCCAGGTGCTATTGAACCCATCCTTGAGATTCTAGATGGAAAGTGGACGCTTTTACTATTACTCGAACTGTTTAACGGTACCAAACGGTTTGGGGAATTACGCCGTAAGCTGCACCCCATCAGTCCGAAAACGTTGACAGACCGGTTGCGGCTGTTAGAGGATAAGGGAATTGTCACCCGTACGCTTTATCCTGGTGTACCGCTGCACGTCGAATATGAACTTACCGAACGCGGGCAGCGTCTGCAGCCTATTTTTGCCGCGATGTGGGCGTGGGTTCAGGAGAATGGCGTCTGCCCCGGGAAAGAGGCGGAAAATATTAGCCCCGAAGAAGCAGGAAGTCTTTGAATATGCATAGTTTTTTTACACCCGGCACACAATCGGCAATTTTCGTGATAAACTAACTGACGTAAATATAAACTTGCCTCAATAAAGCATAATGACTGGGCTTAGTTATATTTCCATATTGAAACCGGAGGGAATAAATGAAGACATTAATATTCAAGTGGAACCAAGCAAGCCTGGTAAAACGAATACTTGTCGGGATTATAGCTGGTATAGTCTTGGCTTTAGCGGTTCCTAATGCAACAGGGATCACCATTTTCGGTTCCTTGTTTGTATCTGCATTAAAAGCGGTTGCGCCCATTTTGGTCCTGCTCATCGTGATGTCAGCCATCTCCAGACATAAAAAGGGCCACGAAACGAATATGAACAGGATTCTTGTTCTGTATGGTTTAAGTACATTTTTGGCAGGTCTAATCGCAGTTGTTGCCAGTTTTATATTTCCGGTAAGCTTGTCGCTTGTAACGGGTGTCACCGACCTGACTCCCCCTGATGGGATTATAGAAGTACTTAAGACTTTGCTGTTTAAGGTTGTCGACAATCCGATTAACGCCCTGATGAATGCCAACTATATCGGTATCCTGACTTGGGCTATCTTTCTAGGCATAGCTTTAAGAAATGCCAAGGATCATACAAAGGACTTGCTCGCTAATTTTTCAGATGCGGTTTCACAAATCGTCAAATGGGTAATCAGCTTGGCACCATTAGGCATCATGGGACTTGTTTTTGATTCCATTACAGCAAATGGGCTTTCATCCTTGCTCGATTACGGTAAGCTGCTTCTTGTTCTTATTGGATGTATGCTATTTATGGCTTTTGTTATTAATCCATTGATCGTATATCTGAATATCCGGAGAAATCCTTATCCGCTTGTTCTTTATTGCCTGAAGGAAAGCGGGATTACCGCATTCTTTACTCGCAGCTCAGCGGCCAACATTCCAATCAATATGAGATTATGTGAAGAAATGAAGCTGGATAAGGATACGTATTCGGTGTCCATCCCATTAGGTGCTACGATTAATATGGCGGGTGCAGCTGTTACGATTTCTGTCTTGACTCTCGCTGCGGTTCATACGGTTGGAATTCAAGTGGATTTTGGGATGGCGTTCATGCTTAGCCTCCTGTCCGCCGTAGCTGCTGCAGGTGCCTCAGGTGTTGCCGGCGGGTCTCTCTTACTGATTCCTTTAGCGTGCAGCTTATTCGGCATTCCGAATGATGTTGCGATTCAAGTCGTTGGCGTAGGTTTCATCATCGGTGTTTTGCAGGACTCTTTCGAAACCGCTCTTAATTCCTCCTCCGACTTACTGTTTACAGCAACAGCTGAATTTGCAAAAGAACGTAAAGAAAGTAAGGAATTTGTGATCAATACCTAGATCAAAATGTTGAGAAAAAGCAGGCGGCCCTTGGGTCCCTGCTTTTTTTGCCGCTTCCAATTATCCTCCCCAAAACGGCTACAATGTGCCCCAAAAAACTGCATTCCATGCAGCGATTGAAATGGCTCCACCGGCGGTTGAATGTTAACATTGGCCACTCGCCTCGGTATGACTTGCAGCCCCGCAAGAGATCCATTCATCAAGTTATCTATAAATACTTGTTTAATAGAGAACCCTTCAAACTCTACTGGCACTCCCAACAACTCCTTCAAAATATTGGAATAGGGCATATCCATATTCGCACACCCTGAATTCGATGTCACCTAAAAGCATTGCTGGCGCAGCCCACCCTCCATTTAAAAAATAATAACAACAATAATGTAATTAAAATCAATAATAATTTATTGCAAAACAATAAATATCGTGCTAAAGTTAATTTGACAAAAAAAGTGAGGTGCTTTTTATGAAACGGGAAACACTCTTTTTAAAGTTAGCTGTGTTTCTTATTGGATTACCTATTCTTGCTTTGTGCGTATGGGGACTGCCTGCCATAGCGAAGGAAGCGGTAGAAACTTATCCGGCTTATTGGCTATATCCCCTTTTAACCGTTATGTATGCATCGGCGATACCGTTTTTCGTTGCCTTGGCTCAGGCCTTTAGACTTTTAAGCTATATTGACAAGAACAACGCTTTCTCGGAACGATCCGTAAGTGCTCTAAAGATTATCAAATACTGTGCAATCACAATCAGCATCTTGTATGCGGCAGGCATGCCACTTGTATATCTCATAGCGGAGGAAGACGACGCCCCGGGTCTCATCGTACTCGGAATGGTCATTGTTTTTGCCTCCATTGTCGTTGCGGTCTTTGCTGCCGTTCTTCAAAAGCTATTGAGAAATGCCATCGATATAAAATCAGAAAATGATTTAACGGTCTGAGGTGAAAACAATGGCGATTATCATCAATATTGATGTGATGCTGGCTAAAAGGAAAATGAGCGTTACCGAACTTTCGGAGAGGGTCGGAATCACGATGGCTAATCTTTCGATATTGAAAAATGGAAAGGCAAAGGCGATCCGATTATCCACTTTAGAGGCGATTTGCGAGGCTTTGGCATGTCAACCCGGAGATCTTTTAGAATACCGAAGCGATGAAGACACACAGTAAGCTGGAGACCCAAATCATGAGAGCACTAAAACAACTCGTTCGTTTTGGCCGGGAGCAGGCCCAATCCTGTTTGTTTCCTGTCGTGATTTTTTCCTCTTTGGCTATTACACAAAACCTGCCGCTCCCCTTCCTGCCCCGGTATGACTGGATGCTCATCCTCTGCCTTCTGATGCAGTGGTGGATGGTGCATTACGGGCTTGAAACACGGGATGAACTCAAGGTGATCACCTTGTTCCACCTGATCGGGCTTACTCTTGAACTTTTCAAGGTACATATGGGCTCCTGGTCGTATCCGGAGGAAGGCTATTTCAAAATTGGGGGAGTCCCTTTGTACAGCGGATTTATGTACGCCAGTGTAGCGAGTTATCTTTGCCAGGCGTGGAGGAGATTTAAAGTTGAACTGGTGAAGTGGCCACGGTTTTGGATAGTTGTACCTCTTGCAGCAGCGATTTATTTGAATTTTTTTACCCATCATTATTGGATGGACGTCCGCTTTTGGTTATCCGGACTTGTGATTATCGTCTTTTGGAAGTCTTGGGTCACATATGAGGTTGGTGGAACCCGTTACCGTATGCCGCTCTCACTTTCTTTTGTGCTTATCGGATTTTTTATATGGATCGCCGAAAATATCGCAACGTTCTTCGGAGCCTGGCAATACCCGAACCAAACCGAGGCATGGAGTCTCGTTCATCTGGGAAAGGTGAGTTCATGGCTCTTATTAGTGATTGTCAGCTTTCTTATCGTAGCAGCGTTAAAGCAGGTTAAGGGGAAAAATCTATGATAGGTACGTTGGAACTCCGACAATCTGGGGGCGACAATCCGGTTATATTTTGAGTCCTTACATGTAAAAAGCCCGCTCCCGGAGCGGGTTTTTGTATGGGGCCGAAATCGTGGTGTACCAAATCCACAATTCGCAGGGTCAAGCCAAGGCTGCTTGAAAATACGCCGAAATCAACGAGCGTGCGATGGTTTTTAAAGGTCCCTTTGTGCAAAAAATGCCTAAACCCAGCATTTAAACTTAATTGTTCGACTCGTTTTTTTACCAAAAGTTTTTTTACAATGCCCGGCTGTAACCTCTTGATCATAATCACTGATCATTAAGCAGCTTGTTCATCCTCTCTTTCATAGAGTAACCTGCTGGTTCAAGCATACATCGAGAATCCACGGCCATGGACCGTAGCCCGCTTCTACGTTGATGTGTCCCATTTTAGGCAGCATAACGCAAGGAATCCCTAAATCTAAATATTGAGAAGCATCTTCTACCGAACAATAAGGGTCTGTTGAGGATAAAACAAACAGCGTCTTTTCCGCCACCGTTGCAATCTCAACCAAGTTTTCCGGTACAGGAAAAAACGTCATCACAGGCTCATATTCCAAAAATGGTGAAGGTGGCGCTACCAGAATGGCTCTCTGAATTTTTCGTTTCGGATGTGAAGCCACGTAGTGAAACCACATGATGCACGCTAAGCTGTGAGCCACAACGATTACTTCTTCATCTTGCGGAACTTCTTCAAAAACAGAAGATAAATAGTCGAGCCAAACATCCTTGTCTGGTTGATCTTTGTCTGGAAAGTCAGGAAACCGGACTTTTTCACCTTGCTTCACCAGCTCTTGCTGCAACCATGTTTGCCAATGATCGGGTCCACTGCCGCCGACTCCATACAAAATGAGAAAGCTTCTACTCATGATAAAAATACCTCCACAATGGTCGTCTAAAGTTATGACTGCATCATTCTCGATTCTGCTAAGTTGTGGTTTTACCCAAGCCTAATAGAACTACTATATTTCTATCGAGTGTTCACGGAGAATACTGGCTATCTGTCCAAATGTATATTCGCCTTTGGCAATATCCACGATGAACTCAACAGCAAACAAACGCTCCATCCTTAAAAGATATCCATTTACCATCAAAAAAGACTTAACTGCAAGATAAGCCGTTCGCTTATTCCCATTATGAAAACAATGATTTTTAACTAAGGATTCCAATAGAGCGGCTGCTTTTTCAAACAATGACGGGTAAGCATCTTCACCAAACAGACTTTGCTCAGGTCTATGTACAGCAGAGTCAAGCAAGGCATGATCTTTAATGCCTGCCTGATCCGCGTCATTCATTTTTCTCATCATATAATAGTGGGCTGCAACGATTTCTTCTTTCGTCAAAAAAATAGTCATATTACCGATCCCTTAGATCATCAAATATTTGTCTATCTTCTTCAAAAATATCGTAGAATGCCTCAAGCACCTCAGGGCGGACATGTTCAGGCAGCTCCACATGCCGGACTTTTCTCAGCAAAACCTCACCTTCGTCCGTCTCAATAAACTCGATCTCATCGCCTTGCACCACATTCATTTTGTCGGCAAGACTTTTAGGGAGGCTCACACCAAGGCTATTTCCCATTCGACCTATTTTTCGGGAATAACGTTTCGTTACCGATTTCTCCTGGCTCAATTTGATCGCTCCATTCACTTTGATACCCTCCCTTCATATTATGATCACACTCTAATAAGTTATACCTTATAACAGTTATAACTTTATAACTTTTTGTATAGTTTATCATGTCCGAAAAAGAAATCAACAAAAAAAGACACCCTTCCGGGTGTCTTTCGCTGCTATATGGAGCCGGGGCGTGGCCTTTATTGAGGAAAGGTTTGCTGCGCTGGCCTGGCGTTTACCTGGTTTCGGTTCGCCTGCTTCCCTGTCGGTCCGACAAGCCACCGCCCGAAAGACAGCTTGCTGAGCAGCTTGGCAAGCGCGATCGAACCCGCCGCCGTTAGCGCAAAGGTAAGGACAGCCGCAGGCAGATGGTACCCGGTGAGCGAAAGCGGCCTGGTGATGAAGCTGATCAGCATCAGAACGAAGGCATGCGCGAGAAAACCGCCAAAGGAATACGTGCCGATAAAGCGGAAGATACTGCACGCTGCTCCTCCCCTTGTCTGCACGAACCGTATAATACCGTACAGCAGTAGCAGCTGGGACACGATAAGAACGAAGGTAAAAGGCCTCAAGTATCCGGCATAGTTCAGGTTTATGGTTTCCGTGGAATGGTTAAGGATCTCATAACCTTGCCAGATGTACAGAGCAATAAATGCAAATCCGTACCAGATAAAGCCATCTTCCACAAAACGCCGCCAGCGCTGAAGTCCAAAGGCGCAAACCGCACCAAGCAGAAAGTAGAAAAAGTAAAAAACAAAATAGTACGACCGGTAAGAGAGTACGCTCGCCCAGATCCCGCCCCAATCGGTCGCCCAGTCCGGCATCCGGTTACTGGATAACCACATCAGGATGCCGTATAACGCACCTATCGCGGCAACGATCATAAACACGCGGGGGAAGGATGCTCCTCCCGGCATCGCTTGAAGCTTTTGGCGCACCTTCTGGATTGCAAGCACAAACAGCGGGAATAAGAGATAATATTGGAAAATCATTGGAATAAACCACAGATGATAACCGTAGGTCGGCAGGAACAGCTCATGGAGCAGCGTCCTCGGCCAGTCTGCCGGATTTCCCAATTGACCGAATGCAACCCCCTGTACGGCGATCCAATAAATGACCGTCCAGCATACAAACGGTAAGTAAATATCCACCAGCCTTTTTCGAACAAAAGGCCAATAGGAAAGCTTGCCGTTGTTCTTGTAAAACAGCAGCAGCCCGGAAAGAAACACAAATGTCGGCGTCCCGAAACGTGTGAAATCAAAAAGCATCGTCAGCATGATAGCATCGGACTGTAAAATATCGCTTCGGTAAATATATTCCGCTATACTGTGCTGCATGGTAATGGCGAGAAACGCAAACGCCCTTAACAGGGTTATTTCTTCGATCCGTTCTTTCTTTTTCGTCGGGAGCAAGTCGGTCTGCGGGGCAGCCTGCAAATCCAATGTCGTCAAGGTTCGTTGCGGCATTTTATTGTCCTCCCCCCTTATTTCTGGGTAACATTCAACGATTCTAACCTATCAATATTAGCAGAAGCTTAAAAAACGGAATTCGATTAAATAATCCCCGCAAAAAAAATTCCCCTCTACTAGTTTAGATGCAAAAAAGCACCGGTCCAACGGATCGGTGTTTTTCGCATGGTATGGAGCCAAATCTTAAATCCACGATTCACTCCCTCAAATATTAAGACCATCCTGAGCTTTGAATCTCCTCAACAAAATATGACTTTCCACTCTGACAATTCCTTCGATGGAATATACCGAATCCCGCAGAAATCGATCCAAAGCCTGATGATCTTCCACAAGGATATGCATATGGAGCGTGCAGGGGCCTGTCATTTGATACAGAACGGCAACCTTCTGGTTTGCCATCAACATTTCCGCTACACTTTCGAAATATTTCGGCTCTACATCAATTTCCAGAAAAGCGGAAACCTTCTTTCCTAACTTCTCCGCATTGATGACGATGGAGAACTGCTCAATAATTCCTTCTTCTATAAGCCTGTCGATCCGTTCCCGGACTGCCACCCTCGACAAACCGACTTCTTTGGCTAGATCGACGTAAGACAATCTGCTGTTTTTGGAAAGCTGGTGCAAAATAAGCGTGTCTATTTGATCCAACATATTTGGTATCACCCCATTATCCTCATATTTAGGATTGTAGCAAATAAAGAAGGAAGTTGAAAAGAAGCGTTCTCTATAATGTCATGTTTTCTATCACATTCAAACCATTACCGCCACCTTATTTATACATTTTGACCAATATCGATCAACCATTTATATCCAACATGAAACAAAATATATGAAAACGGTTACCTTTTGTAATAAATTTATTATATATCAATCAAAATGTATGTGTTTTTTCAAATTTGGTTACTTTTTATCAAAAAAGTATTGACGTAATGTAATATGACTTATATTGTAATGATAAATATCACATTTAGGGGAGATGGTACACTCATGAAGAGGTTGCAGCTGGTTGGTATGTTAGTTTTGTGCTTGATTCTTATTACCGCTTGTTCCAATAACTCAGTATCATCCGGGGGATCTAACTCTGGGACAGGTTCTGCAGCCGGGTCTGCAAAAGAGACTAGCACTAAGTTTCCTGAAAAACCCGTTAAAATGGTTATCCCTTATCCGCCGGGCGGTGGTTCCGATGTATTGTTCCGGTTGGTCGCCTCTTACGCCGAGAAGCATCTGGGCAAACCGATTGTACCTGTCAATATGGCAGGCGCATCGGCAACTGTTGGTTCCAGGTATGTAAAAGATGCCGCTCCGGACGGCTATACGATTCTCGGATCTCACCAGGTTGTTGCCGCAGCGCAGCATACCGGAATTGTAGATTACGGCTTTTCTTCTTTCGAAGGCATCGCCCAGATTACGTCCACCCCGCACATTCCTGCAGTCACCAAAGAATTCTCCCAAAAGAACAATGTCAAAAACATGACCGATTTTATCAATTATGTGAAAAAAAATCCCGGTAAAGTGATTTGGGCCTATACGGTCGGATCCGAGGACCACTACACCATTGCGTCGCTTTTGGACAAAGCGGGCGTAGATACGAAATCGTTGAAATACGTAAACTATCCGGGTACCGGGCCACAATATGCCGCCATGGTCGCCAATCAGGTCGAAGGTATGGTTGCCGACTACGCATCCGGTAAAGGGTATTTTGAGTCGGGCGATCTGGTACCGCTCGGTATCGTAAACACGGAGCGCGATGCCGCATTGCCGAATGTGCCTACAATGATTGAACAGGGTATCGATTTCTCCCTTCCGGTATCCCGTGGAATGTTTGCACCGAAAGGAACTCCGGCCGAAATTCTCGATGTGCTGGACAACGCATACGAGAAAGCTTTGGCAGATCCGGAGCTGCAGAAGAAAATTAAAGACTTGGGCAGCAATCCGAAGTTCGTGCCGCATGACGAGTTCAGCACCTTTGTGAAAGATCTCGACGCGGAAATGGCCAAGCTTGCAGACAAAATGAAGTAAGGGGTATTTCTATGGCAGACAAAATCTTTTCAATCGTTACATTAACCATAGCCGGGATTTTTCTTTTCAATTCCCGGCTTTTTGCGGAGAAATCTGGCATACAAGCCGTTTCCTCCGCTTTTTTCCCAAGAATAATCATTTATGCGCTCATCTTCTCTTCGCTAATCCTTCTAGTATCAAGCTTCCTAAAAAAAAGTAATCAACAGGGCAAAGGCGCTAAAGGAGCTTCAATCGCTTTCTTGCGGCATCATTGGCGCGTACCTTTTATGTTCGCATGGTTTATGATTTATTTGATCTTGATGCCGACTCTAGGATTTTTTCCAAGCACGGTTTTGTTCCTTTTTGTCGGATATCTTGTACTCAATGTCTCGTTTGTCAAGAAAAAGCTTTTCTTATATATTCCTTTGTCTTTGATTTTAACTTTTGTCATTCAGTTTATTTTCGAGAATGAATTGCAGGTTATCCTGCCTTAGTATGATACACAGGAGTGAATACGCATGGATTACGTACACGTCCTACAGGCTTTTTATGAGGTCCTTAAACCGGCCAATCTTTTTTATTTGTTTATCGGAACGTTAGCTGGAATCATTGCCGGCACCATACCGGGGCTCACCTTTACGACCGCTATCATACTTGCTTTGCCTTTTACTTTTGGCATGGACCCGATCTCAGGCTTGACCTTGATGATCGGCATCTATACCGGCGGCGCGTCCGGCGGTTTGGTAACAAGCACTCTTATCGGTATCCCCGGAACGCCGTCGGCGGTGACCACCATGTTCGACGGACACCCCATGTCTCAGAAGGGAGAGTCGGGACGGGCGCTTGGCCTGGGCATCATAGCGTCGGTTTTCGGTACAATATTCGGAGCGATCATTTTGTTTTTCTTTGGTCCTCTGGTGGCAAAAATTTCACTTAAATTCGGTCCCTGGGAAGTGTTCTCTCTCATGGTATTCGCATTGACGCTCATTGCCGGGTTGAGCGGTGCATCGCTACTTAAGGGGCTAATCGCGGGATTGTTCGGTTTATTGATTGCCACAATCGGATATGATCCGAACGGTCAGCTCCGATTCGACTTCGGTATGGACAGTCTGGCTTCGGGAATTGCACCACTGCCCGCTCTCATGGGACTTTTTGGATTATCCACGCTGCTGAAAAATATAGAAGAATTGCGAAATCCAATTAGTAAACCCAAAACGAAAGCAAACATTCGCATCCCGATGCTGCAAGTATGTAAAGATATGATTCGGGAGAAATTTGTCGTCGTACAATCATCGATTATCGGCGTCTTGATCGGAGCGCTGCCTGCCGCCGGAGCGGAAACCGCCGCCTTCATTGCCTATGACCAGGCTAAAAAGTTTGCCAAAGACAAGGAAAAATACGGCACAGGGCATCCGGGCGGAATTATCGCATCTGAAGCGTCCAACAATGCAAACGCCGGGGGATCGTTTATCCCTTCGATTACGCTTGGCATTCCCGGAGACATGGCCTCAGCGGTCATGCTGGGTGTCCTGATTTTGCACGGAATTACACCAGGACCCGGATTGTTTCAAGCCCAGCCGGTTCTGGCCCAATCCATTTTCGTCGCCCTCTTGCTCAGCGCCTTTATGCTGCTGATTACCCAAACCGCCTTGCTGCCTTTACTGGTCCGCATTTCCTACATTCCGATGGCGGTACTCGTTCCGAGCGTTATTGTGTTCAGCTGCTTGGGAGCATTTGCATTGAACAACCAGATGGTTGATGTATGGATGGTCGTCATTTTCGGATTAATTGGTTATGTATTGGATAAAATAGACGTCCCTATAGGTCCGATCATTTTGGGCCTGCTCCTGGGTCCAAAAGCGGAAGAGGAACTAATGAAGGCTTTGCAGATCAATTCGGAAATCACCCCTTTCTTCACTCATCCCATTTCATTAATCTTTTTGCTTCTAACCGTTTCCTCCATTGTGGTTACCATTTGGAAAAGCAGAAAGAGTAAAACGATAATAAAAGAAGAATAAACTCCCATTGCAGCGGGAATGCGGTTTCGATGCAGGTTGACTTTTAGACTTAAATAAACAAGCCCAGATGAATCTGGGCTTGTTTATTTAAGTCTGCTGTTACCCGGATTGATCACTCGCCGTGATACGCTCAACAATTCCCTGCAGGCGCAAGAAAAAATGAACAGCAATAACCCCTGGCGGAGACTAGAAAGCGTGTCCCACTAAAGCCCCGCCCCTATCCCGCCACACCCTCCTTTCAAAAATGGTTTCATTCTGTCGTCTAAACTATTTAATAACAACAATGATGTAATTAAAATCAATAATTATTTATTGTAAATCGATAAATAATGTGTTAAAGTCCTATTTGACAATAAACAAGTGAGGTGCTTTTTATGAAACGGGAAACACTCTTTTTAAAGGCAGCTGTGTTTCTTATTGGATTGCCAATTCTTGCTTTGTGTATATTGGGGTTGCCTTCCATCGCTAATGAAGCAGTAGAACATTATCCAGCTTATTGGGTATATCCCCTTTTAAGCGTTATGTATGCATCGGCGATACCGTTTTTCGTTGCCTTGGCTCAGGCTTTAAGACTTTTAAGCTATATTGACAAGAACAAGGCTTTCTCGGAACGATCCGTAAGTGCTCTAAAGATTATCAAATACTGTGCAATCACAATCAGCATCTTGTATGCGGCAGGCATGCCACTTGTATATCTCATAGCGGAGAAAGACGACGCCCCGGGTCTCATCGTACTCGGATTGGTCATTGTTTTTGCCTCCATTGTGGTTGCGGTCTTTGCTGCCGTTCTTCAAAAGCTATTGAGAAATGCCATCGATATAAAATCAGAAAATGATTTAACGGTCTGAGGTGAAAACAATGGCGATTATCATCAATATTGATGTGATGCTGGCTAAAAGGAAAATGAGCGTTACCGAACTTTCGGAGAGGGTCGGAATCACGATGGCTAATCTTTCGATATTGAAAAATGGAAAGGCAAAGGCGATCCGATTATCCACTTTAGAGGCGATTTGCGAGGCTTTGGCATGTCAACCCGGAGATCTTTTAGAATACCGAAGCGATGAAGACACACAGTAAGCTGGAGACCCAAATCATGAGAGCACTAAAACAACTCGTTCGTTTTGGCTCAGAGCAGGCCCAATCCTGTTTGTTTCCTGTCGTGATTTTTTCCTCTTTGGCTTTGACACAAAACCTGCCGCTTCCCTTCCTGCCGCGGTATGACTGGCTGCTCATCCTCTGTCTTCTGATGCAGTGGTGGATGGTACGTTCCGGTCTTGAGACACGGGATGAACTAAAGGTGATCACCTTGTTCCACCTGATCGGGCTTACTCTTGAACTTTTCAAGGTACATATGGGCTCTTGGTCGTATCCGGAGGAAGGCTATTTCAAAATCAGGGGAGTCCCTTTGTACAGCGGATTCATGTACGCAAGCGTAGCGAGTTATCTATGCCAGGCGTGGAGGAGATTTAAAGTTGAACTGGTGAAGTGGCCACGGTTTTGGATAGTTGTACCTCTTGCAACAGCGATTTATTTGAACTTTTTTACCCACCATTATTGGATGGACGTCCGCTTTTGGTTATCCGGACTTGTGATTATCGTCTTTTGGAAGTCTTGGGTCATATATGAGGTTGGCGAAGCCCGTTACCGTATTCCGCTCGCGCTTTCTTTTGTGCTTATCGGATTTTTTATATGGATCGCCGAAAATATCGCAACGTTCTTCGGAGCCTGGCAATACCCGAACCAAACCGAGGCATGGAGTCTCGTTCATCTGGGAAAGGTGAGTTCATGGCTCTTATTAGTGATTGTTAGCTTTCTTATTGTAGCGGCGTTAAAACAGGTTAAGGGGAGAAATCCATGATCGGTACGCCTGCGACAATTCGGTGTCTCTAAGGCCCTACATGTCAAAAATCCGCTCCCCGTTTAAAATTATGACTGCATCATTCTCGATTCTGCTAATCTTTTTACTCTTCTTGTTTTAAGATAATTTTCATTATACAGTAAAGCAAATTGATTTCATTCATATTTTACATGAGGAGATGCTCATGACCTATTACACATTCTCGCACGGACCACGATATATTTTGAATTAAATTTTATATATTTTACAAAAAAGGAAAGTATAATAGAAGAAGGCAGGAAGTCAAACTATAGGAGGAAATCATGGGCAGACTCATTCATTTCGAAATTCATGTAGATGACATGGAGCGTGCTAAGAAGTTTTATGGCGAAGTATTTGGATGGACCTTTGAGGACTGGAGTGACTATGCCGGAATGCCTTATTGGGGAGCCGTAACAGGTGATGCAAAGGAACCCGGAATCAACGGGGCTTTGATGCAGCGTCAAGGTGCTTCCCCACAACCCGGTCAGGCTGTGAATGGATATGCATGTACCATGGGAGTAGGAGATTATGATGCGACTGAAGCCAAAATCCTCCGGCTCGGAGGCCAGGTCGCCTTGCCCAAGTATGCTCTGCCCGGAATGGCGTGGCAAGGGTATTACATGGATACCGAAGGGAACCTTTTTGGTATTCATCAGCCAGATGAACATGCAAAATAGAGTTAAACCATCCATGCACGGGAGACCGTCCCGGAGAGTCCCCATGTCCTTTCCACTCCGCGGAAACGACAGATGAAGTCTTGGCAAGCTTAAACGATTCAAACCCTGTAGCTATCAAAAAAGACACCCCTCAAGGTGTCTTTTCTTCTCCATATGGAGCCGAGGGGAGTCGAACCCCTGTCCGAAGATAACGCCACATAAGCTTCTACGAGTGTAGTGACAGATTTGATGTCACCCTAGAGACTCCCTGTCACCGGATTCCCTTCAGGTCAGCCTGATTATCTTCTTCCGTTGACCCCAGGCGGAGACCAAGCGGCGTATCCCACTAAAGTTGAGCCCCTAGCCCGCCACATGGGCGATGGAAGGTAGGAGCTAGCTCACAGGTTATTAAGCTGCGAAAGCTAAGTTGTTGTTTTGTTTGCCGTTTAATTGGCTTTAGCGTTGATGAAGCGGACGCGTCCCCACTACTCGCTACCCATGCTCGAACTACCCCCGTCGAATCCAAAAACGGCCCCTCATTAAAAGGGCTTCCTGGATCAAGGGAACCGCCGGCAAGAGCGATCCATATCCATTATCCTTCACGCCATAAGGCCAAAAGATAAACTGAAGCATTAAGTCTTACATAAAAGAGTATATCACATTTTGCAGCTTAATCACATAGATCTTGCAGGAAACTTAGGTTTAGATTGCCACCGACGCTGCCCGAACAAAGAGAGCGCCCGAGGTTCCATCCCAGAATTGCCGCTTATCTTGCGATCTTCTGCTTCTCGCGTAGTGCCCGCTGGATATCGCGCTGCGCGTCGCGTTTGGCGGCGGAGTCGCGTTTGTCATACTGTTTCTTCCCTTTGCCGATGCCAAGCAGCAGCTTGGCGTAGCCGTTGCGCACGTAGACCTTGAGCGGCACAATCGTATATCCTTCCTGCTTGGAATGCCCGAGCAGCTTGCTGATCTGTTCTTTATGCAGCAGCAGCTTGCGCGTGCGCGTCGGGTCGTCCGGGTTGGAGCGGTTGCCCTGCTCGAATGGACTGATATGCATGTTATGCACAAAAATCTCGCCGCCGCGTATCGTGGCAAACGCATCCCCGATATTCGCACGGCCATTGCGCAGCGATTTGATCTCCGTTCCCGTCAGCACCATGCCCGCCTCGTAGGTGTCCTCGATAAAATAATCATGGGAAGCCTTTTTGTTCTGGGCGAGCACTTTCCCGTCTGCTTTTTTACCCATGACAATCACTCCTTGAATCGAATATTAAAACAAGCCGCCCCCACATCCAGTCGCTTCATATACGTTAAGGACCGTAGGCACTAGAATTATATTGTATCAAAAGCGTTCCCATAAACGCAAGGAAAGCCCTAACCCGCCAGCGGCATCCGGACAGCATCCAGATTACAGGGAGCATGGGCTTACCTCGCCTCAGGTAAGGTAGCCATATCACTTCGGCATGAATGCCTCACCACAGCAAGCAGCGCCGGTTTACGGGCTAAGGTTAAAGATCAGATCCGGCGTTCCCGGAACCTTCGGGAAGTTCAGCCGGACCGACTTCGGCTTATCCATGGAAAAACGGCTGTCCATCACGAATTGGAACCCTTCCTCCATCCAGCCGCCGGTCTGGGACCCGATCTGCTGCACTTCCCGATTCCCCTTATCCCGGGTATATATCGAGAACTGGAGCTCGTTGGAGAGCACGAAGGACTTTTTGAAATCAGCATCCTTAAGCAGCGTATCATCCATCAGGAAGGTTACCTTGGTGCTGATCGGGTACGCCTCCAGTTTGACCCGGAAGGCGTGACCCTGAATGGTCACGGTTTGCTCCGACAGCGCCGTCACCGGCTCGGCCTGCCAGAACCTCGGATCGAGGTCGATCGCCACCTTCAGCCTCGGCGAGAATTTGACGATGGACATGTCCGAGTGGTTCCAGCCCTTCGTCCGGCCGGCCGGCACCGCCCCGATCTGAAAATCGGCCCAAATCCGGCTCGGCCGGTCGGCGATGGCGGCGGGGTCGAGGCTGATTTTGCTGATGCCCCGGTAAGACTGCAGACTGCTCCGCTCCCGCTGATTGCTGTATGAGCCATAGTTCCCGTTGCCCATCGCCGCTCCGGTGGAGCTGCTGCTCAGCTTCAGATTAGAGATGCCGTAGATCTCCCGATTGGGCGCGGACGTCGCCGTATACAGCAGCATGATTTGATTGCGGTCGGCAATCACGCCATGGACGACAATGCCGTATCCGTCCTGACTGGCTTTTACATCAAGCGGCTGAACATAGCGATGCCTCCAGGCGTAGGTCAGCGTACTCGGAATGGCATCCGGATTCCACGAGAAAAATGGCGCCAGCCCCTTCGGCACATCACTGGCTGGACCGGCCTCCGTAGCCTGGAACGCTGCGGGCAAAAGGCTACCGGGCCCTGCGAACAACCCAGCTGCCACCGCTGCCGTGACGACCGCCGCCGCAAGACCCCCGGCACGCCTCCGTTTCCTTACTCTTTCTCCGGCCCGCCGGATGGCTTCCTCAATGTCCCGCATCTGAATCGCGTCGTCCCCATGCGGCCTGCTTCCATGCAGATCCGCCGCCTCCGCGAGCATCGCCCGCTCTTCCCGGTTCATCGTCATGCTCGTTCCTCCTCTTCCATAATCGCACGCAGCTGCTTCAGTCCTTTATGCTGCCAGGTCTTCACCGTTCCTTCCGGTTTCTGCAGAATCGCCGCTATATCCGGGATCGTCAGGTCATTATAATATTTGAGCAGCAGCACATGCCGGTACTTGGGCCTGATACGCTCCAGCACCGACAGCATCTCCAGCCGCCCGTGTCCGATATCCGTCACCTGTCCGGCCAGATCCTTGTCCTCCAACGGAACCATTCGCTTCCTACGCCGCTGCTCATCGATGCAGACGTAGATTAGAATCCGAATGATCCATGATTTAAACGCCTTGGAATCTTTCAGCGTTGTTCGTTTGATCCAAGCCCGGCAAATCGCCTCCTGGACCGCTTCCAGCGCGTCGCTTCGGTTGCGCAAGTAGCTGCAGGCAATCCCATACAGCAGCTCCCGGTGAAGCCTGACCGCATCGCTAAACTGCGCCTCGGTCCCCACGCTGGCCAAAGTGACCTTTGTCATCTCCCCACTGAACATGGCCTCCCCCTCTCTCTCCAGCCTTTCTACAGATAAGACGGAGCAGCGCCATAAAACGTTGTACATACTCTAAAAAACATCATGAAGACGGCTGTCCTCCGCCATCCCACATCGGATGACAGTACAAAACAAAGACCCCATTATCCATCTAGCGACGGTAAATGGGGTCTTTCGCGGCCAATGACCCGCCCGACTCCTCGGCGGCGGTCATTATCCAAGAGGCACGCAATCGTTACGGGATCTCATACGGAGCTTGGCGCTTCCGCTTTTATGTTCGGGTTAGTTTTGCTTCTTCTTCTTCTTTTTCTTTCGCTTCTCGCCGAGCGGAGCCGACAGCTCCACGTTGCCCGGGGTTACGGAGTCGCCGATGAAGACGCCGTTTTGGGATTTTCTCTTGCGGCGGCTCTTGCCTCCGCCGCCGCCGAAATCGCCCCCGAGATCCTCGCGGGTGCGGAACTTCGTTTCACCGTCGACACCGGTGTACACGTCGCCGCGGCTCCCTGGCGGCGCGCCGTAGCCGCCCTTGCCGGAGCCGAAGCTGAAGCTGATGCCGCCGCGGGAACCGCCGGCATCCCCAGCTTCGGCCTTCCGGCCGCGAGCCCCGGCGCCCGGTTCACCGCCGGTGGCGACGGCGCCATTGCCCCGGCCGCCACGCTCGGCGCCACCGAATGCCGCGCCGCTTCCGGCCTGGCCGCCGCCGTGCACGCGCCCGCCACGGCCACGCTTGCCACGGCCGCCCGCTGCGGCGGCGGCTCCGCCCTTACCGCCGCCGCGGCTCTTGCCGCTCCCGGCGCCTGCGGCCGCCGCGCCGTGGCCGCCTCTGCGGTCGCGGCCACCTTTGCCGTTCCGGCCGCCGCCGCTAAAACCTCCGCTGCGCCGCTCGCCAGCCGCGCGCGGCTTCATGTCGACCAGCTCGAAGTCGATCGTGTGGTCGTCCATGTTCACCTTGGCGACGCGGATCTTCACCTCGTCGCCGATGCGAAACACCTTCGAGGTGCGCTCCCCGATGAGCGCCATATGACCCTCGTCGAAGTGGTAGTAATCATCCGTCAGGTTGCTCAGACGGATCAGCCCTTCGACGGTATTTTCCAGCTCGACGAACATGCCGAAGCTGGTCACGCTGCTGACCATCGCCTCGAATTCCTCGCCGACCTTGTCCAGCATGTACTCCGCCTTCTTGAGCTGCTCCGTATCCCGCTCCGCTTCCACCGCGACGCGCTCGCGCTCGGAGGACTGCTGGGCAATATCCGGCATCCGGCTCGCCAGATATTCATGGCGCTTCTCGCCGAGCGCTCCGCCGCTCTCCAGCACCTCGCGGATGACCCGGTGAATCACGAGGTCGGGATAACGCCGGATCGGTGATGTGAAGTGCGAATAATATTCGGCAGCCAGCCCGAAATGCCCCGTGCTCTCCGCATCGTACTTCGCCTGCTTCATGGAACGGAGCATCATCGTGCTGATGACCGTCTGCTCCTTCGTGCCATGAATATCCTCCAGCAGCTTTTGCAGCGCGCGGGGATGGACGGAATTGCCCCGGCCCTTAACGTGATAACCAAAATTGGCCGCAAAAGCCATGAAGTTCTGCAGCTTCTCAGGGTCCGGGTCCTCATGAATCCGGTACAGGAACGGCACCTTCAGCCAGTGGAAATGCTCCGCCACCGTCTCGTTCGCTGCCAGCATGAATTCCTCAATGATCTGCTCGGCGATGGAACGTTCTCTTTTTACGATATCGACCGCTTTGCTGTTCTCGTCGACGATGATTTTGCTTTCCTGAAAGTCGAAGTCAACGGCTCCCCGTTTCATCCGCGCATCCCGCAGCTTCATCGCAATTTCCTGCATCAGCCGGAAGTCCTCAATCAGCGGGGCGTAGCGCTTCAGCAGCTCGGGATCTTCATCCAGCAGAATCTTGCGCACATTGGTGTAAGTCATGCGTTCCTTGGTGCGGATCACGCTGGTAAAAATATCATGCTTGACAACCTTCATATTCTCGTCAAATTCCATATCGCACGACATGGTAAGCCTGTCCACTTGCGGATTCAAAGAGCAGATGCCGTTCGACAGACGATGCGGGAGCATCGGAATTACCCGGTCGACCAGATAGACGCTGCAGCCCCGGTCATATGCTTCCTTATCCAGCGCCGAGTTCTCGCGCACATAATAGCTGACGTCGGCAATATGTACGCCAAGCTTGTAATGGCCGTTCTCCAGACGGGCGACGTTGACCGCGTCATCCAGGTCTTTGGCGTCTTCTCCGTCAATAGTGACGATATTCAGGCCCCGCAGGTCGCGGCGGTTCTGTCTTACAATTTCCTCTTCCGTAATGGAGTCGGGAGCGGTAAGCGCTTCGGCCATAACCTCTTCGGGGAAAGCTTCCGGCAGCTGATGCTTGCGGATAACCGATAAAATATCGACGCCGGGATCGTCTTTATGTCCCAGAATCTCGATAATTTCCCCTTCCGCCGCCGCACGGCCTTCCGGATAATTCACGATGCGGACCACGACTTTTTCACCGTCTACCGCACCGTTAAACGATTCCTTCGGGATAAAAATATCGCGGTTGATCCGCTTATCATCCGGCAGCACAAAGCCATAAGTCTCCAGATTCTGAAACACGCCGACCGTTTGCAGCACGCCCCGGCGCACAATACGCACCACTTCGCCCTCCATCCGGCCACCGGCATGACTGCGCGATGTAATCCGGACAAGCACGATGTCGCCGTTCATGGCGCTTTTGATATCGTTGGCATGAATATACACGTCGGGATGGTCCCGGTCGTCGGGAATGAGAAAAGCAAAGCCCTTCGCATGGGCCTGCAGACGGCCGCGCAGCAAGTCCATCCGCTCCGGCACGCCGTAGCGCCGGGTACGGGTCAGCACGATCCGCCCCTCCTGCTCCAGGGTGCTCAGCAGCACGTTGAACTCCTTCAGCTTCTCTTCTTCCGCGAAATGAAAATGGTCGATCAATTCCTCATACGTCATTGGTTTATAAGCGGTTTCCCGCATGAAATTCAGCAGATTCTCTTGTGTTATCATCTTCGTCACCTCGGCCCGCCGCGGCGGGAGGCCGACGGCTGGTATGTACTTTATGTCTTATATACTTCATACCCTAGTATACACGAAATCAATCCCCGGCATCCCTTCCCGCCGGTTACAAAAAAACCCCCGCTCCATCGTGAAGAGCGAAGGTTTTCCATTCGTCTATGTTATTTAACCACGACGGCAACAATAATGGACAGAATAAAGAATCCCGCCGCCAGTGCAACCGTTACACGCTGCAGTACGAGCTCCATGCCGCGCGCTTTCGTCTTGCCGAACAGATGCTCAGCACCGCCGGAGATGGCGCCTGCAAGGCCTGCGCTCTTGCCCTTTTGCAGCAGAACCACCGTAATCAGACCAATAGAAAAAATCAGAAGCAGCACTTTCAGAAAAATATCCATTCCTTCCACCCCCTACGCCTAAGCATCACTATCTATGGATATTCACTACTCACGTTTCATAAACAGCACTTTTATTGTACCATACAGCCCAAAGCAAGACAACTTAATTGATGGCAAAACAAACGGACTTGCCCGGTCTCTTCCAATTTCTGAATGGCAGTACACGCTGCAGACTATTTTTATAAAAAAAGACTGCCCCCGATCATGAAATGACCGGGAAGCAGTCTCTTGGATTCTAAACCGAATCAAAGGTTCGGAGAACCTTATTATCTTTTCAGGTTGTAGAAGGATTTCAGGCCGTTGTATTGAGCCAGTTCGCCCAGTTCGTCTTCGATGCGAAGCAATTGGTTGTACTTGGCGATACGGTCTGTACGGGAAGGTGCACCCGTCTTGATTTGGCCAGCGTTGGTAGCTACGGCGATGTCGGCGATTGTGCTGTCTTCGGACTCACCGGAACGGTGGGATACAACAGCAGTGTAGCCTGCGCGTTTTGCCATTTCGATTGCGTCGAATGTTTCAGTCAGCGTACCGATTTGGTTAACTTTGATCAGGATGGAGTTGCCGATGCCTTCTTCGATACCTTTGCCCAGACGCTCGGTGTTGGTTACGAACAGGTCGTCGCCAACCAGTTGGATTTTGTTGCCCAGTTTCTCGGTGAGCAGCTTCCAACCTTCCCAGTCGTCTTCGGAGCAGCCGTCTTCGATTGTAATGATCGGGTATTTGTCAACCCAGGAAGAGAGCAGGTCTACGAATTCAGCAGGAGTGAAGGATTTGCCTTCGCCTTCCAGGTGGTATTTGCCATCTTTGAAGAATTCGGTGGAAGCAACGTCCATGCCCAGGAATACGTCAACGCCCGGTTTGTAGCCGGCTTTTTCAATGGCTTCCATGATGGAGGACAATGCGTCTTCGTTGGAGGTGAAGTTAGGAGCAAAGCCGCCTTCGTCGCCAACCGCAGTGTTGAGGCCTTTGCCTTTCAGTACGGATTTCAGGTTGTGGAAGATTTCAGCGCCTGTACGCAGAGCTTCCTTGAAGGAAGGAGCGCCTACCGGCAGAACCATGAACTCTTGCACGTCAACGTTGTTGTCGGCATGAGCACCGCCGTTCACGATGTTCATCATCGGAACCGGAAGCTGCTTAGCGTTAAATCCGCCAAGGTAAGTGTACAGAGGCACGTCCAAAGCTGCGGCTGCAGCGCGGGCTACGGCCATGGAAACAGCCAGGATAGCGTTGGCGCCCAGTTTGCCTTTGTTGTGCGTTCCGTCCAGAGCGATCATGGCTTTGTCGATGCCCAGTTGGTCCAGAGCGTCCATGCCGATCACTTCAGGAGCGATGATTTCGTTAACGTTCTTAACTGCGTTCAGAACGCCTTTGCCCAGGTAGCGGGATTTGTCGTCGTCGCGAAGCTCAACGGCTTCGTGAGCGCCTGTGGATGCGCCGGAAGGAACGATAGCGCGGCCTTTCGCGCCGGATTCCAGGTAAACGTCAACCTCTACAGTAGGATTACCGCGGGAGTCAAGTACCTCGCGTGCGTAAACGTCGGAAATAATAGTCATTTCAATTCAATCTCCTTTTCAACAAAGATTTAGTCTTAATAAGCCTTGCGGTACATCGTAAAAGCTTGCCCGTATTACTTGCGGCTGGCAATCATGGATTGACCGGTCATTTCCGCAGGCTGCGGAAGGCCCATCAGATCCAGAATCGTTGGCGCCACATCCGCGAGAATGCCGTGTTCGCGAAGCACCACATTCTCATCCGTTACAATAAACGGAACCGGGTTGGTCGTATGTGCCGTAAACGGACGGCCCTCTTCATCGAATACCATATCGGCGTTGCCGTGGTCGGCAATAATAATTGTTACGCCGCCTTTGGCACGAACGGCTTCTACCACTTTGCCTACACATTCGTCCGTCACTTCGACCGCCTTGATCGTCGGTTCCAGCAAGCCGGAATGGCCGACCATGTCGGGATTGGCGAAGTTCAGAATGATAGCATCGTGTTTGTCCGCTTCGATCTCAGCCACACAAGCCGCAGCCACTTCGTAAGCGCTCATCTCCGGTTGCAGATCATAAGTCGCTACTTTCGGGGAGCTGATCAGAATACGAGTCTCACCCGGAAGCTCTACGTCACGTCCGCCGCTGAAGAAGAAGGTTACGTGCGGATATTTCTCGGTCTCCGCAATACGCAGCTGCTTCTTGTTTTGCTGAACGAGCACTTCGCCCAGCGTGTTGTCCAGATTCTTCGGTTTGTAGGCAACATAGCCCTGAACCGTTTCGCTGAACGTGGTCAAGCAGACAAAATGAAGGTTTTCCGGGAACAGCGGGCCGCGGTCAAAGCCGCGGAAATCAGCGTTCGTGAATACCTGAGACAGCTGGATAGCACGGTCCGGGCGGAAGTTCAGGAACACAACAGAATCGCCGCTTTCAACAGTCGTTAACGGCTTGCCTTCGCTGTCCACGATTACGCAAGGCTCAACAAATTCATCATACACGGAATTCTGGTACGAGGCTGTGATCGCCTGCAATGCGTCCGAAAATTTCGGCCCTTCGCCATACACCATGGCTCGGTAGGTCTTTTCCACACGGTCCCAGCGTTTGTCGCGGTCCATCGCGAAGTAACGTCCGGATACTGTGGCGATTTTGCCTACGCCAACCTCTTCGATTTTAGCAATAAGAGCTTCAATGAATTGCTGACCGCTGCTTGGAGGTACGTCGCGGCCGTCCATGAAGGCGTGAATGAATACATCGTTCAACTCTTCCTTTTTGGCCAGCTCCAGCATAGCGAACAGGTGATTGATATGGCTGTGTACCCCTCCGTCGGATACCAGCGCATACAGGTGAAGCTTCTTACCGGTCGATTTGGCGTGTCTTACCGCTGCCACCAGCGTTTCATTCTCGAAGAACTCTCCTTCGCGAATGGATTTATCAATACGGGTCAAATCTTGATAAACAATTCGGCCTGCGCCGATGTTAAGATGTCCCACTTCCGAGTTGCCCATTTGGCCTTCCGGAAGTCCTACGGCTTCGCCGGAGGCGGTAAGGGTCGTATTAGGATACTGCTTCAGGTAACGGTCGTAGTTAGGTTTGTTCGCCTGTGCTACGGCATTGCCTTCTACAGTATTACGCAGACCGAACCCGTCCATGATAATCAGCGCTACAGGTTTTGGAGCTGACATTACTTCGCCCCCTCAACCAATTGGATGAAGGAAGCTGGCTGCAGGCTTGCGCCGCCGACAAGAGCGCCGTCGATGTCGCTTTGGCCCATATATTCAGTAACGTTCTCCGGCTTCACGCTGCCGCCGTACTGGATGCGGATCGCTTCGGCAGTCGCTTCATCATACAGATCCTTGATCAGGCTGCGAATATAGGCAATAACCTCGTTGGCATCCGCCGAAGTGGAGGATTTGCCGGTACCGATCGCCCAGATTGGCTCATAAGCGATAACGGTTTGAGCTGCCTGCTCCGCGCTCAGTCCTTGGAACGCGCCTTCAGTTTGCACTTTGCAAACTTCCTTCGTTTGGTCGGCTTCACGCTCTTCGAGCTTCTCGCCTACGCATACGATTGGAGTAATGCCGTGGCGGAATGCCGCATGCATTTTCTTGTTCACGATTTCATCGGTTTCACCGAAGTAAGCGCGGCGCTCGGAGTGACCGAGAATAACATAGTCCACGCCAAGATCCTTCAGCATCACACCGCTGATTTCGCCTGTGTAAGCGCCGTTGTCCTCGAAATGAAGGTTTTGGGCGCCGATTTTGATGCTCGTACCTTGAGCCGCTTTCGTCAGAGCCGGCAGATTGGTGAATGGAGCGCAGATTACCGTCTCTACGCCTTCAACTTCCGCCGCGCCTTTAACCTCGGCGAAAAAGCTTTCAGCTTCCGGAACTGTCTTGAACATCTTCCAGTTGCCGGCAATGATTGGTGTTCTACTCATAGCAAAGCTTGCCTCCCTTTATAACTCTTACTTGTCGTTCAGCGCCACTACACCAGGAAGAGCCTTGCCTTCCATAAATTCAAGCGATGCGCCGCCGCCGGTGGAGATATGGTCCATTTGATCGGCCAGCTTGAACTTCTCAGCCGCAGCTGCGGAGTCGCCGCCGCCGATAACGGTGTAGCCTTCGGTTTTCGCGCAGGCTTCAGCAACTGCTTTCGTACCTTCTGCGAAAATATCGATTTCAAATACGCCCATCGGTCCGTTCCAAACGACCAGCTTGGAGTTCTTGATGACGTCCGCATACAGTGCGGCGGTCTTCGGACCAATATCCAGGCCCATCCAGTCAGCAGGGATTTCGTTAATGTCGACGGTCTTCGTGTTCGCATCGGCTCCGAATTTGTCGGCCACTACAACGTCAACCGGCAGCAGGAAGTTCTTGCCGAGCTTCTTAGCTTTTTCGATAAAGCCAAGAGCGGTGTCGATTTTTTCCTCGTCAAGCAGGGATTTTCCGACTTCATAGCCTTGAGCTTTGGAGAACGTATAAGACAGACCTCCACCGATCAGCACGTTGTCGGCCAGCGTCAGCAGGTTGTCGATAACGTCAATCTTGTCTTTAACTTTCGAACCGCCGATGATTGCGGTGAAAGGACGTTCCGGATTGGACAGGGCTTTGCCGAGTACGGACAATTCTTTCTCCATCAGAAGTCCGGACACAGCTGGCAGATAGTGGGCGATGCCTTCGGTCGAAGCATGCGCGCGGTGCGCCGCGCCGAATGCGTCGTTGACAAACAGATCGGCAAGCTCGGAGAACTGCTTAGCAAGCTCCGGGTCGTTCTTCTCTTCGCCCGGATAGAAACGGACATTTTCAAGTACCAGAACGTCGCCGTCTTTCAGTTCGGCAACTTTCACTTTTACCGCATCGCCAACCGCTTCGTCAGCTTTGGCAACCGGTTTGCCCAGAAGCTCGGACAGACGCTCCGCAGCCGGAGTCAGACGCATGGAATCGACGAATTGGCCTTTAGGACGGCCCATATGGCTCGCCAGAATGATTTTGGCTCCGTTCTCGATCAAATATTTGATCGTCGGCAGCGTCTCGCGGATACGCGTGTCGTCGGTGATTTTGCCATCTTCCAGCGGCACGTTGAAATCCACGCGCACGAATACGCGTTTACCTGTTACTTCTACATCACGGACACTTTTTTTGCTCATGACTTTTAACCTCCACACCCGAAATTGTTCCACTCTTGGAATTACAGGGGCACCGCATAGAGTTTGCATCAAGAAGAAACGGCTGCGACCTTCTAAAGGATGGCATCCGTTTTTCCGAAAGAACTATAACATACGATTAGGCGAAATGTGCTGCGATTGTCTTGTATTTCGGAAAAGAGCGGAAACAATGAACTGCTGTTTCCGCTCTATGGATGATGCTATTTAAAATCTTTAAATTATTTAGTCAGTTTTGCGAAGTGTTCCAGCGTACGAACGAGCTGGGCAGTGTAGGACATTTCGTTGTCGTACCAAGCTACAGTCTTAACGAGCTGCTTGTCGCCAACGGACAGAACTTTAGTTTGCGTAGCATCGAACAGGGAACCGAAAGTCAGGCCTTTGATGTCGGAGGATACGATTTCGTCTTCCGTGTAGCCGTAAGTTTCCGGATCGGAAGCTTCTTTCATTGCCGCATTAATTTCGTCTACCGTTACGTTCTTCTCCAGAACAGTAACCAGCTCTGTCAGGGAACCTGTAGGTACCGGTACGCGTTGAGCGGCACCGTCGAGTTTGCCTTTCAGCTCAGGAATAACCAGGCCGATTGCTTTTGCAGCGCCAGTCGTGTTAGGGATAATGTTCTCGGCAGCAGCGCGGGCACGTCTGAAGTCGCCTTTGGCATGCGGAGCGTCCAGTGTGTTTTGGTCGCCAGTGTAGGCGTGGATTGTAGTCATCAGGCCTTCAACCACACCGAACTTGTCGTTCAGAACTTTGGCCATAGGAGCCAGGCAGTTCGTTGTGCAGGATGCGCCGGAAATAACAGTTTCGGAACCGTCGAGAACGTCATGGTTAACGTTGTATACAACAGTTTTCATGTCGCCTGTAGCAGGTGCGGAGATAACAACTTTTTTCGCTCCGCCTTTCAGGTGAAGCTCAGCTTTTTCTTTGGAAGTGAAGAAGCCTGTGCACTCCAGAACGATATCTACGCCCAGGTCGCCCCAAGGCAGTTCTTCAGGGTTGCGGTTAGCCAGAACCTTAACATCTTGGCCATTCACTTTGAAGAATCCGTCATGAACTTCAACTTCGCCTTGGAATTTGCCTTGAGTTGTATCATATTTCAACAAGTGCGCCAGCATCTTGGCATCGGTCAGGTCATTGATCGCTACAACTTCGATTCCTTCCACGTCTTGAATACGGCGGAATGCGAGGCGGCCAATACGTCCAAATCCGTTAATACCTACTTTTACAGTCATTGAATAGTTCCTCCTAAAATTCGTTTTTATTTATTCAAGACAAGCCTAAGGCTTATCAAGACAACAAGTTAAGTATAAAGCATAAAAAATGCCAATGCTCGTCTAATGCCGAATCTGCTCGGAGGCAGCGCTATATTCGTCGATCTCCCTGACGATTTCAGCCGCTGCGGCTTCATCTATGACGAGTATGTCCTCTTGGCCGAACCTTAGCACGGCGTGGATGGCTTTAGCCTTGCGCTTTCCTCCGGCTATGCCGATAACGACTTCCGTCCGAAGAATATCCTCAAGACGAAGTCCCATGGTCAGCATGGAATGAACGACCTTGCCCTGTTCGTTAAAGTAGTGACCGAAGGATTCGGCAACGGCGCCCGCATCCTTGATCTTACTAACGGTTTCCTCGTCCAGGTTTCTGCGGCGAGTCATTTCCACAGCATCTCCGATTCCATGCACGATAATTCTCGAACGGCGGATAATCTGTACAATTTCTGAAATATTCGGTTCATGCGCCAGCGATTGATAGGCATCCTCGCTTAGCAAGTCCGGCACATGCAGCAGCCGGTAATGCGCTCCGATCCGCTTGGCCATCGTTGAAGCGATGGTATTGGCCTGAAATTCCACACTCTCTCCAAGCCCGCCTCTTGCCGGTACAATCAAGACTTCTTTGTAAGACAAGGACATTGGAGAGGTCATCTGCTCCGCCAATTCGTACAATGTCGAACCGCCGGTAACGGCAACCGTATCGTCGGTATTCAGCACGCTCAGCAG
This sequence comes from Paenibacillus apii, assembly GCF_011043685.1. Classification (NCBI taxonomy): domain Bacteria; kingdom Bacillati; phylum Bacillota; class Bacilli; order Caryophanales; family Paenibacillaceae; genus Paenibacillus; species Paenibacillus apii. The sequence continues at coordinate 54,549 of NZ_JAAKGU010000015.1, forward strand.
CGCTCTGGCCCCGGCTCTTCCCAGCTCTCTCTTGGTAAAAGGTGAAGCCTCACAATCTCCCGGCACCACGATAACCTTCTTCAAACCGTAGCTTGAACGAATTTTCTCTTCCAGATCATCAAGGCCAAAGAGGCTTTTGGCCACAGGCTCGAGCAAATCAAGCAGTTTCCGTCCGGCATCGCTGATGCGCATGCCAACACTCTCGATCTCAATGAGCCCCTGCGACTTCAGAAGGTCCGTTTCCGCACGAAGCACCCGCTCGGTCATATCAAGCGAAGCGGCAAGCGTTCTGCGGCCGATAATATCCGACAACAGGATCTGATGAAGAATCGTATACCGTCTTTTGAGGGTTTCCATGAGATCAGGCAGAAGCTGCTTTTGGATTTCCAATAAATTACGCATGCTTTCACTCCTGCAACTTCGTCTTTCTCGTCTTCCCCTTCTCTATGGTCTTAAAACGTCCCGGGTTAACTTTTTAAGTCCCACCAATATTCTACCCAAATATTGCCCTGAACGCAAGGGCTCCGAAACTAGAATTCACAACCTCTTTTCTTCTTATGCATCGACATCCGCATCGACATTGGCATTGCGTTGACGAAAGATCGCTGCCAGAGATCTGTATCAATAATTGGGAGTTGCAATGCTTCGAATTTTATATTATAATAATTTCTGTTGCGCCCGTGGTCCAATGGATATGACGTAGGCCTCCGAAGCCTGAGATCCAAGTTCGATTCTTGGCGGGCGCGCCACATTATTTGATTAACCAAACCTTGTGTATTTAACCCAGCGCCATGAGATGGCGCTTTTTTTGTGAGGACAGTTTGACTTTCTTTGACTTTTTGTTTGAATTTGTTTATCATGTGGGTAATACGGTAAGAGTTAATGAAGAAACATCCATTTTGAAGATCTAATTCTAAGGAGGTTTTCCACGTGAGTTACATTCCTATGGTCGTAGAACAAAGCAACCGCGGCGAGCGGGCGTATGACATCTATTCCCGCCTGCTGAAGGACCGCATCATTTTCCTTGGAACCGAGGTCAATGACGTGGTAGCCAATTCCATCATCGCACAAATGCTCTTCCTGGCCGCCGAGGACCCGGAGAAAGATATTTCCTTGTACATTAACAGTCCGGGCGGTTCCATCACCGCCGGCATGGCGATTTTCGATACGATGCAGTACATCAAGCCTGACGTCTCCACGATCTGCGTCGGTCTCGCCGCTTCCATGGGCGCCTTCCTGCTCAACGCCGGAGCCAAAGGCAAACGCTATGCGCTGCCGAACAGCGAAATTATGATTCACCAGCCGCTGGGCGGAGCCCAAGGACAAGCTACGGACATCGAGATCCGCGCCCGTCGCATCCTGAAAATGCGCGACAAGCTGAACAAGATTCTGGCGGAACGCACTGGCCAACCGCTAGAGCGCATCGAAAAGGACACGGACCGCGACTACTTCATGAGTGCAGCGGACGCAGCCGAATACGGCCTTGTCGACAAAGTCATCGAGAATACAACCTCCGTCGGCGCCTAACCTTCCATAAAAATGAAAACACCCTTTGTTCACAATTGTGGGCAAAGGGTGTTTTGTTTTGTTAATTGGAGTGCAGATTTCCATACCCCATCGAGTGCAGCCGCTCGGCAATCACGCGGTAGCCTTTTCCGTTCGGGTGAAGATGGTCGATCGAGAGCAATTCCCGCTCGTGTCCGGCAAATGTTTCGTAAATATCGGCAAAACCGCATTCCTTGCTGCAATACTGCGCCAGTTGGCGGTTGAACTGCCGGACCCAGCCCGAAGCCTCTTCCAGCGTAGGATACGGATTGTACAATCCGACAATTCGTATAATATAGGGCTTGCCGGCGCCTGCCTTCACTTGGTGAATCTGCCCCATGATACCGGCAAAATGGCGCCCGGATTCTTTCAGGGCTTTTTGATAGACCGAAGACGGCAAGTGGGACTGCCCCCCCGCCTTCGCAACTTGGATCAGGTCGTTGCCGCCGATCGAAATCGTAATGATATCCGCCTCGCGCAGCGATTGGCGAAACAGCGGGTTGTATTTTACTAGCTTCTTCAGCTCGGCTGTAGTCAAGCCGTTGATTCCCAGGTTCGTATAAGCGACAAAAGTACGGAGCGATATTTCCGACATCCGCCTGTAGACGGGAACAAAGCCATTTCCGGGCATTGCTCCAAAGCCGGTGGTCAGCGAATCGCCAATCGCCGCATAGTGGTAAACCATTACATTCTCCCCTCCCCGCTTATGGCTCGGTCACCATTCAGCATATGAACGGCAAGCCGTTCTCGCAACGGGAGAATATCCAGTCCAGTCAACTATTTTGAACGGGTGAACGGATTGCTTCCGTCTGGCAGCAGCTCATTAAAGGTAAAGGTAAACTCCGGAAAGCCTGCAGCATACGGGGTATATTCATATAATTGAAAGAAGAGCACCACACGGCCGTCTTTAAGGTAAAAATATTTCTCCGTATTCAGGCCGGTGAAACCGCCAAAATAGCCTTCATCCGCCCTTAACAGCTTGCCGACCTTCTCGTTCAGCAGCTTTTTGTAATTCGGATTGGCTCCGAACAAGTCTTTGAGCAGCAGGCGCTTGCCATCCTTCAGCGAAAACGTAAAGGCTTGGCGCAGCGTCATGCCGTGAGCGCCTCCGGTGTAGGTGTACTGGTCCATGACCAGGCTCAGCACACCGTTCTGGTTATAGGTCACAACGTAATTCGAGTCGAATTCATACGGACGGTCCTGCTCGCTTTTCTCGGCAATCGCCCTGTCGGCGTCTTCGGCAAAGCTCATTGCGGCTTGTCTTAGCGTATCGTTAATGCTCTTCTGCGCGGAGGCTTCCGGAAGGCCCGCAATCTGCGGATAATCCAGCCTGATGGCCGAGTCCCCGATCTCCTTGGCATACGTCTCCGTCGTTACCGTCACCTTGTTCAGCGGCCGGTTCATTATATTCAATCTGCCGGAAGAAGCGCTAAAGTCACCACGGTAGCCGAGATAATCACTGAGCAGGCCAAAAGGAACGTAAAGGCGGTTATTGAAGCTGCGGCCCTCATACTCGTTGATAAAATAGCCATTAACCGCAATAGAAATTCCATATACGGTAACCGTAAGCTTGGTCTGACGGATTCCCTGCCCGGCGGTATAGCTGTTCTCCGCCTTGTTATAGGTGATCGGCATGCCCAGAGTATTTTTCAAAAAAGTCACCGGAATCCATAGCTTTCCTTCTCTAAAAATGCCCTGCTGCATCGTAAGGGTTCCATTGTACTTCAAGGCAACCAGAGAATAACCGGCCTTAACCTTAGCCTTGACCGGCGCGGCTTCACCCGTTCCGGCAGAAACAACCGTCCCGCCCAGCAGCAGCGCTGCCGCCAACATTCCGGCTCCCCATGTGCGTGCAAGCTTGTTCGTTTTGTTCATGGTACCATTCTCCTTTTTAAGCTACATTGATGTCATTTCGCTGCCTATGTTATCCATTATATCGCCTGTAAAGTGACAGCAAAGAGGCTTTTTCGCGTCCAATTCTGCGATAAAAGCCTCTTATCATCTCGTTAGTTGTCCGGCCTGCTAGTTAAGCTGATAGATCACGTTAAGCTGCGTGGTAATCTTCACCTCTCCCGGTTGGACCGCGGTGCTGGCGGCGCTATCGGCGGCGCCGTACATCATTTTGGCGTTCTGTTCATATAATATCGGGCCCGCGCCCCCGTCGTTCTGGCTGACGGTCAGGACCTGTCCGAGCGTTCTCTTGGCGGCTTTAGCAATCGCTGCCGCTTTCACGTCGGCGTTGGCCATCGCCTTCTCAATGACCTGCGCCTCGAACGCCGAAGTGTCCTCAACCGCAAAACGGGCATTGCCGATATTGTTGGCGCCCGCCTCGGAAGCCGCATCGAGCAGCGAGCCCACCTTGTTCAGATCACGGTATGCGACCTGCAAAACATGATGCGCATTGTACCCCTTCACCTGCTGGCCTTCCTTGTCGTTATACGTATAGTTCGGCTGTACAAAGAATTCGCTCGTCTGGATATCCTTGCCGTTAATGCCCCACGTATTCTTGAACAGCGCCGTCAATTTTTGAATTTTCGCTCCATTGGTCTTCTGGGCCTCCTGGGCGGTTGACGCCGAAGTATCGACTCCGATCGACAGATAGACGATATCCGGCTTCATCGACAGTTCCCCTTTGCCAACGACACTGACGATATTTTTCTGCACCTCTTCGGCAAAAGCCTTCTCCGGCTGATCGAATGCGCCGCTTAGCGCCACGCCCCCCGCCATTAAGCTTCCTGCAACAAACACGGACAGGACCGACTTGATCCATTTCTTCATTTTTGCCATCCTCCTTCATGATTTGCGCGACTAGCGGTTGTACCTACTAGACGAGAAGGCCTGGCAAATGTTGCATGGGGACAAAAATAAAAAAAGCCCTCAACGGGCTTTTTGGTCATACCATAAATAGGGCTGTGCTGCGAATACTGTTACTGATTCTCCAGCTCTTCCTTGCTGACAAGGCTCGTCAACGCGGTTACGGCCTGATCGGCATCCGCGCCTTCAGCGCTGATATAAATCTCCGTGCCGGAGCTGATCGCAAGGCTCATAATCCCCATGATGCTTTTGGCGTTAACTTTTTTATCGTCTTTTTCGACGAAAATCTCAGATGAGAACTTGTTGGCTTCCTGCACGAACAACGCTGCCGGCCGAGCATGGAGCCCCGTCTTCAACCGGACGACTACCGGGTGCTTTGTCATGAAACGCTTACCCCCTAATTAAGATGTGCCCAAAAATTTCACAGTAAATTTTATCATATTATATCATTATAACCTAAACGACACTAGAAGAAAATAATCATTCGCTCCGAAGCTTCTCAGCCAGCTCGTCGATCTTCCGAAGCCGATGGTTGACGCCGGATTTGCTGACGTTGCCTTTCAGCATCTCGCCGACTTCCTTCAGATTGATATCGGGATGGGACAGACGGACCTCAGCCACTTCGCGAAGCTTGTCTGGCAAATTCTCAAGCCCAATTTCCTTCTCCAGAAACTTGATGTTCTCAATCTGGCGCACTGCCGCGCTGATCGTCTTGTTGAGATTCGCGGTCTCACAGTTCACAATCCGGTTGACAGAGTTACGCATGTCGCGCATAATGCGCACATCCTCGAATTTGAACAACGCCTGGTGGGCGCCGATCAGGCTGAGGAACTCGATGATCTTTTCGCCTTCCTTGATGTAGAGGATGAATCCCTTCTTGCGCTCGATGCAGCGGGCGTTGAGATGAAACTCACCGGCCAGCTTCACCAGCGCCTTGCAGTGCTCCTCATACATGGAGGCGATCTCCAGATGGTAGGACGAACCTTCGGGGTTGTTCACCGATCCACCCGCCATAAAGGCGCCGCGCAGATACGCGCGTTTGCAGCAGTTCTTGCGGACAATGCTTTCGTCGATGCCATCCGTAAACATGAAGCCCTCCGAGACGATTTTGAGGTCGTTCAGGATTTCCTGCACACGGGCGGGGATGCGGACGATATAGACGTTATTTTTCTTCAAACGCATTTTTTTACGCACGAGAAGCTCGGTATGAACCTGGTAATATTTCTTAAGCAAGGAATAAATCCGCCTTGCAATCGCGGCATTTTCTGTTGAGATGTCGAGGACGATCCTTTTGCTTGAAAGCTGCACCGATCCGTTCATCCGGATCAGCGCCGACATTTCCGCTTTCTCGCAGCACGAGCCGCTCTCAACCATCGTCAGTTCTTTTTTGGTTAGCGCCGCAAAAGACAAGGTCCTCACCTCTTTCGTGTTATCCAATCCTGAATGAGCTTATAAATATGATGGCTCAGTTTATCTGTATCATGCCTCAAATAGGTACGGAACAAAACCAGCTTGTCGGCAATCAGCTCATATCGCGGATCATCAATCGCATTCTGGTCCAGTTCTACGGGGCTCGCCCCTTTTTCGGCATATTTCCGCTGCACTTCGGGCGGGATTTCGCCGTTGTTCACGACGACATAATCGAACAGATGCATGCCGATATGATCGTACACGGCCTGTAAATGATCGCTCACGGTGTAGTTATCAGTTTCCCCCGGTTGGGTCATTACGTTGCAGATGAACATCTTCACCGCGCATGAGGCGACAACGGCCTCCGCAAGTTTCGGCACAAGCAGATTCGGCAAAATGCTGGTGTACAGGCTGCCAGGGCCGAGCAGAATCGCATCGGCGGACCGGATCGCCTCCAACGCCTCCGGCAGCGGTTCGACATCAGGCGGCTCGAGAAAGACCCGCTTGATCTTGTTCCCGGCTTCCGGAATCTTCGACTCTCCCTTAACTATGGTGCCGTCCACCATCTCCGCGCTCAGCACAACCGCTTCGCCGGCGGCCGGCAGCACCCGCCCCCTTACGGCGAAGACCCGGCTCAGCTCACGGACAGCGGTGACGAAATCGCCGGATATATCGGTAAGCGCGGCCAAAATCAAATTGCCGAGACTGTGTCCGGCAAGACCTTCTCCGCTGCTGAAGCGATACTTCATAATGTCAGCCATCAGCGGCTCGACATCGGCCATCGCGGTTAATACGTTGCGGATATCGCCTGGGGGCGGCATTTGCAGCTCGCTCCGCAGAATGCCGGAGCTTCCTCCGTCATCGGCAACCGTTACGATAGCGGTAATATCCAGCGGCTTCTCTTTCAAGCCGCGAAGCATAACGGACAGGCCGGTGCCGCCGCCCATGACGACGACTCGCGGACGCTGTCCAGGTTGTTCAGCCACGATTAGATCCCTTCTCTCCTTAATGCCTGTCGCGTTCGGCATCCCGGTGGCTGACCGATATGATTTCCGTCTCGCTTATCCCCAGCATCTTGCCCAAATATTCAGAAATGGCCACAGAGCGGTGCTTGCCGCCCGTGCAGCCGATGCCGATGATGATCTGGGATTTGCCTTCCTTGCGGTATTGGGGAATGAGAAAATGCAGCATATCGAGCAGCTTCGTCAGAAACGCCTGCGTCTCGGGCCACTTCATAACATATTCATATACATCGCTGTCTTGTCCCGTGTGTGGCCGAAGGTGGTCCACATAATGCGGATTAGGCAAAAAGCGAACGTCAAACACAAGATCCGCGTCGATTGGAATGCCGTATTTGAAGCCGAAAGAAGTGATATTGACGGAAAGCATGCTTTTCCCCAAATGGGAGTAACGGGAGACGATCTTCTCCTTGAGCTGGGCAGGCTTCATATTGCTTGTATCAATAACCTGCGTAGCCGAATCCTTGAGCTCCTGCAGCATATTGCGCTCCAGCCGGATACCGTCGAGCGGCATGCCCTTCGGAGCAAGCGGATGGCGCCGACGGCTCTCCTTGTAGCGCTGCACCAATACGGAATCGGTGGCGTCCAGAAACAGAATCTCGCAGCCGATCGTAAATTGTTCCTTGATTAAATGCAGAGATTCCGACAGGGCGGTAAAAAACTCGCGGCCCCGCAGGTCAATCACGAGCGCCACTTTGGCGATCTTCCCCTTGGACTGTTCAATCAGCTCCGCAAATTTGGGAATCAGGACGGGCGGAAGATTATCGACGCAGAAAAATCCGAGATCTTCGAGGCTCTGTACGGCGATCGTCTTGCCCGCTCCCGACATTCCGGTAATGATGATCAGGGTGGCCGCAGTCGACGGAATCTTCTCCTCTTCGGTCATTAAGCTTCCCTCCCTAGAATTAGTGTATGAATAATTTCCGGGTCCTAAGAACGCAGCAGAAGGCCGGCGGCGCCGACGATGCCTGCATCGTTGCCGAGGAGGGCTGGGATAATTTTTACATCCTTTTGCAGCGGATCAGGGGCAAGCTGCGCGTACACGCGGCGGATTTCTTCAAACAGAATTTCTCCGGCCTTCGATACGCCGCCGCCGATGATGAATACCTCGGGATTCAGCACAGCCGCAACCGCCGCCATCGACTTGCCAAGATAGAAGGCAGCACGGTTGACGATGCGCAGCGCCACTTCGTCCCCGGCTTTGGCCGCATCAAACACTTCTTTGGCGGCAATTTTGTCCACCGATGCAAGCGTCGTGCGGTCGCCCCGCGCTACGGCGTCGTTCGCCATGCGAATGATGCCCGTTGCCGAGGAAACGGTTTCCAAACAACCCATCTTCCCGCAGCCGCACTGAATGGCTTCCAGATCGGGAACGACGGAAATATGACCCAGCTCACCGGCAAGCCCGGAGAAGCCTTGATAAATTTTACCGTTTATAATAATGCCGCCGCCAACGCCGGTTCCGAGCGTATAGCATACGCAGTTCTCGATGCCGCGCCCGGCCCCGCTCCAGGCTTCCCCAAGCGCCGCCACGTTGGCGTCATTGTCTATTTTGACGGGCTTGTTCAAGCGATCTTCCAAAATGGAACGAATCGGCACGTCTCTGAATCCTATGTTAGGCGCAAGAATGATAATGCCTTCACGAATGTTCGTGAAACCGGCTACTCCCGCTCCAACACCGACAAGCTGATCCCATTCATAAGGTGAATCAGCGACAATTTGACGCACATACTTTTCGATGTTGTCAATGACGGTATGGACACCGTCCTGGGTTCCAGTAGGCCCTTCATAGGTGTGCAGTAAATGTCCTTCGTCATTGCAGATGCCCACCTTAATTGCGGTTCCGCCCAAATCCACGCCTACGTAGATATTTTCCGACATGTAACAAGCCACCTTCTCTAAACTAAAATAGTAAATCCCACGATACCCACTATAATAGAAGCGTTCCCTGCGGTCAAGGAAAGGCGGCACACCCGGGTCAGATACGACTCTGAAAGGCCAAAAGTGGTATGATAAGGAAAAATGAGTACAAAAAAAGCCACCCGCCTTGCGGCGAGATGGCCTACACTGCCTCCGGTTCAAGGAGACTACAGTCCGTCCTTCAATTTACATTTCCTTTTACTCCAGCAGCCTTGTGTTCCATCACCCATTCCTCTTCCGGTACCGACAGGCAGTAGCCGATTTCGGCGCTCGCCTTGGCAATGCCAAGCCATTCCTCTTCCGTAAGCTTCTCAAGCGCAGTAGGCAGCAGAATCTGCTCTTCCTTAAAGATCATTTCGTTTACTTCCCGAATGATTCGGGACAGCGCCTCGATCACCTCTGTTTTCCGGCCCCTATAAGGCATAAGCATGGCTCTGGCATCCTTGATCAGACTGCGGATAGCGTCATCTGCGCCCCACATAACGGAGGATGCCCCGTACGCTCCGTGCTTCTCCAAATAAGGAAACAGCAAATCCTCCTTGCGCCGGTAATGCTTATCGAGATCAAACAGCAAGGCAAGATCATCGAGCAGCTTACGGGCGTTCTCAGGGCAGTCGTTCTTTTGAAACTTGTTCGAATGAAGCCTCAGCTTGAAATTGACGAGACGGTCAACATCCCGGTTTTCCCGCTTGAATGTGTGCACAGGATGTCCGGGCCGATCCTCCGGCTTCGAAAAACGGTGAATCTCCTGAACCGTTCCTTGAAAAGCTGCTTCGTGGACAGCGCACAAACGCCGGATTTCAACCGACGGAACTCCTTCCTCGGTAATCAGCGCATTCTCCATTCCCGCGATCTCGGACACATTCATACCGGCCACCGCTTTCTCAAAAAGTTCTTTCACCTCATCCACCGACTTGCCTGCATGCAGATCTCTGATAACCTCTTTCAGCATTTCCCGGCGCCTTCTTTCCTGCATGACTTCCGCTGCAGACCGGCCAAGTCGCTTGCTCATGCGGTCTCTCCCCTTTTTCAAAAATGATGTCCGTCTTCTATCCGTCAGCTCGCTTTACGCGGAACATACCTCTGATCCGCCCATATGATTGAGAATTATTCTCATTGTATCATTAGGGGAACAGCATATTTTATGATGTAGGTCACAGGTTGGGCCAGCCTTTTCCGCTCGCGTCACAGCATTCTGCGCATTCTTTTAAAAGCCAGGGACCAAAGAGCCCCTGTTACGCGCCGCACCGGCCTGCTCCTGCTATTCTCGGCCTCCTGTCTTCTCCAATGTCCGTCCGCCAGAGATTCAAGCTTAAGCCGGTCCTTCTCCATTAGCATTTCCGCGATTACAGGATGAATCATAGGTGATCCCGCCCCTTTCCTTTCCGGATTCTTACATCCGGATGTTACCTTTAGTATATCTTTTCCAAAAGGGGTAAAAAGGGTATAATCCAAATTAATCGCTTCACCTTTTCTATTGAACAGGAGGTTATGCCTTTGCTGGCCGCTCTGCAATTCTTTGAGCTGCGATCGTCCTACGTGGACCGGGAGCTGAATACTCCCTATCCAACCACGATTCAAGCGCTGACCGACATATGGCACTGCACGCCGCGTAACGTGAAAATGGTTCTCCGCAAGCTGTCGGATCTCGGATGGATCAGCTGGCAGCCGGGGCTTGGGCGGGGAAATCCCTCCATGCTCGCTTTTTTGGCCGACGCACAGGATATTCTGCTTGAAGAAGCGACAGCCCAAACAAAAAAAGGCGACGTCAAAGGGGCGCTTGAGCTGATCGACCGTTTCGGCGAGTCCGCGCAGGTCAAGGACCGGTTTCTGGAATGGCTCTCCGGCGGAATGGGCTTTACACGGACCCTGGTTACCGACACGATGCTGGATACCCTGCGGTTTCCGGTGCAGCGCTTCATTGTGACGCTTGATCCCGCTTCGATCTATTTTGCCTTCGACTCGCATATTATCGGGCATATTTACGATACACTGATCGATTACGACCCGGTGACCGAAACCTTCCGGCCTTCCATCGCCCACTTCTGGGAAAGCTCGCCGGACTGCAGCGAATGGATCATCCATCTGAGAAAAGGCGTAAGCTTCCACCACGGTAGGGAGGTAACGGCGGAGGATGTCATTTACACCTTCAACCGGCTGCGGCTGAACCCGGATCTATACGAGCAGAGCTGGTTATTCGCGGGGATCGAGGATATCCGCATGCTGGACCGCAGGACGGTCCATATCCGGCTCAAAGAACCCAATTACCTTTTCCTGCACGTCCTTTCCCTCAAAGCGTCCTCCATTCTTCCGGCGGATCTGTGCGGGGCGGGTGAAGCAGCCTTCATGAAGCAGCCGGTGGGAACCGGATCGTTCAAGCTGGCGCGTTATGATGATAGCGTATGTATATTGGAAGCTTTCTCTTCCCATTTCCGGGGCCGTCCGCACATCGACCGGGTCGAGATCTTGTTCCTGTCCGAACAGGATTCGGGTCTGCTGAAGGAACCGGATTGGTCCAGCGTCTCCTGCACGGAGCAGAATGTGTACAACGGATATATGAGAAAAAGCGCCGGCCCGGACGCCGAATGGTGCGAGGTGGAGACGATTTCGCCGGGCTGCAGCATGCTGGTCTTTAACCGCCGCAAGGAAGGACCGCAGAACAGCCTGGCCTTCCGCCGGGCGTTGGATCTGATCATTGACCGCAGGCAGATGATTGCGGATCTCGGCGAGAACCGGATTTATCCGGCGCTTGGATTCCGCACTCAGCACGGCACAGCCGCAGACCTGTATGAACAAATAGATCCGGCCACGGAGGAAGCGGATATTTACCGGCTACTGGAGCAAAGCGGTTACCAGGGAGAAACGGTCCGGATGACAACTCATACGCGCCATACGGCCGATGCCCAGTGGATTCAGCGGCGCTGCCGGGACTTCGGCATCCACATGGAGGTCCATGTGCGGACAGCGGAGGACTTCTGCGAGCCCGGCTTTTCGCCGGAGGATGATTGCCAGTTGTATGAGGTCGTTCTCGGCGACGACGAGCTTAATGATCTGGAATTATACCTGCAAAAAGGATTCTTCCCTTCCGCCTTGGAGGGCGGTATGCTGGAGACGGTAAAAGCTTCCGCCCTGGCCGTAATGTCCGACCCCGACCGGAACAGCCGCTGGCGGAAGCTCCATGAATTGGAGAGCCTGCTGGGCCAGTCTTACAGCGTCCTGTTTCTGCTGCACAAGAAGAGCAACACAAGATTCCATTCCTCCATTCAGGGAATCAATCTGAATTCCTGCGGGTGGCTCGACTTCCGCACTGTCTGGTTCCAGCCGCATTTCATGGGCGAGAACGGGAATAAATAGGCTTTGGGTACGATGAGTGTCCGGCAAAAAAAACAGGCTTCCCGTTGGTGATAGGGAAGCCTGTTTTATGCCTGAATGAAAGCACCCTGGCCGCTTATTTGTCCAGTGTCTCGCTCCAGTCGTGCACCATCGCGCCTTCAAGGTACTTCTCGGCGTCCATCGCCGCCATACATCCCGAACCCGCTGCCGAGATGGCCTGACGGTACCGGGTATCCTGAACGTCGCCGCAGGCGAACACGCCGGGGATATTCGTCTCCGTCGTGCCCGGACGGACGACGATATAGCCGCTTGCGTCGGTCGTGATCTGCCCGCCGAGGAAAGCCGTGTTCGGCGTATGGCCGATCGCCACGAAGACGCCGTCGGCTTCGACCAGCTCTTCCTCTCCGGTCTCATTGTTGCGAACAAGCAGCCCCTTCACTCCGGTATCGTCTATTGAGACCTCAAGCGGGGTGCGGTTCAGCGCCCACGAGACTTTCGCATTCTCCCGCGCGCGGTCCTGCATAATCTTGGACGCCCGCAGCTCGTCGCGGCGGTGAACCAGGGTAACATTGCTGGCGAACCGCGTCAGGAAGCTCGCTTCCTCCATTGCGGAGTCGCCGCCGCCGACAACAATGATCTTCTTGCCGCGGAAGAAGAAGCCGTCGCAGGTGGCGCAGGTGCTGACCCCGCGTCCTACATTCTCCTGCTCTCCCGGTATGCCGAGATACCTGGCCGAAGCGCCAGTCGAGATAATAACCGTCTCCGCTTCAAGCTGGCCAAGCCCGTCAACGTTCACTTTGAAGGGACGCTGCGAGAAATCGACGGATTCCACCCAGCCGTTCTTGAACTCGGCTCCGAAGCGTTCCGCCTGCTTGCGCATATTGTCCATAAGATCGGGCCCCAGAATACCTTCCGGAAATCCGGGGAAGTTCTCCACTTCCGTCGTCGTCGTCAACTGGCCGCCCGGCTGCAGGCCTTCAATGACCAGCGGGCTCAAATTCGCGCGCGCCAGATAAATGGCCGCTGTCAGACCGGCCGGGCCGGTTCCGATTACAATCGCTTTGTACATCTCAAGTGACCTCCTCGCAAAACGGATTAGTATAACTTTGGCTGGGATGCCAAGATCGTTATCTTTATTATGTTATGCTACGTTTCTTCATGACTATTAGCCGCGCGGAAGCCGCTCCTTGCCTTCCGGGCGAAGCTCCTTCTCCGGCTCTCCGCCGATCAGCTTGTGCAGCCGGGGCAAGCCGGCTTCCTCCAGCCTGCCGCCCTGCGCTTGCTCGTTCAGCAGTTCCTTGAGCGCCTGAACCAGTTCCTCGTCGCCGAGCCAGCCGAGCGCCTCCGTCACCTGCTGCTTCAGGCTGTCGTCTCCGTAGCGAAGCGCCCAGAAGAAGGAAGACCGCAGCAGCGGATTCGCCCGCACCTGCTCGGCAAAGCTGCCTTTGTTGGCCTTCCACTGCTTGAGCTGCTCCTGAAAAGGCAGTTGGTAGTTATAGCTGACGGGCGGCATATCCAGCCCCTCCGCCGCGGATTGCTGCAGCAGGTTCAGGAAGAATCGGGGCACCACCGACGCCGGGTCGAGCTTCGACGCCTGCAGCCAACAGCGCTCGGCCTCCTTCCGCAGCCCGCTGTTGCAGGCCGCGGCTGCGCAGTAATGGTAGAGGCCGGCGTCCCCGCCAATGTCTCCGCCTCTCAGCAGACGGCGGAAATGGCCGTATGCGATTCTGTGCCGGCCCAGAATCCCCATGGTGGTCGCAAGCTTGAACACATGCTCCCGGTGGAACGGGACGGTAACCTCAAGCCGGAGCAGCAGCCCCTCCAGCGTATTCCGGTCTCCTTCATACTGCAGAAAGATGGCCATATTGCAGAGCGCATGCAGGTTTCCCGGCTCCTGCTCCAGCACCTGCGCAATGCACTCTTTCGCCTTCCCGAACCGGCCCATATAAAAATAGGCCAGCGCCAAATTATTGCGAGCCGCCAAGAAATCGGGCGTCCCTTGGGTAATCTCCTCCAGCAGGCGAACCGCCTCGGGAAACTTCCCTTCTTCCAGCAGGCTGCGGGCCCGGTCGTGCTCTACCGCCCCTTCCCTGCTGCGGATCCGGTGGAGCGAAACGGGACGGTCCAGCTCGTAATGCAGCAGCTCCATCAGTTCTTCCGATTCGGCAAGAAACTCGCCGTTAATATCCTCTTCGAGATATGTAACCAGCGAGCGTTCGGCTTCTTCAAAGTTTTCCATATTGGCGAAGTTGTTAGCCATATAGAAATGGCACTCCGTCATCGACGGGTCCACTTTGTCCAGAACATGGGCCAGCACGGCATTGGACGCCTCGTAATTCCCCATCTCCGACAGTATACCCGCCATATTGCAATGATTAACCGGATTTTCCGGTTCATATTCAACCGCTTTGCGGAAATTTTTTAAAGCTTTCTCATATTGAAAGCGATCAAGCGAACGCACGGCTCTTTCAAAGAAAAAGTTGGCGTTCAGAGCGACGGAAATCACCTTCCGGCCGTCCGGCTCTGAAGTCTTTTCTATCATGGAAGCAAGGCACCTCCTTGTAAGCTCCCTAACCCTCTACAAAAAACATCTAAACCTTGGGACGCACCCTAAATCCGGACAATTCTGCAAACTCACGTTTGCCGGGTTCCAAATTCCGTCCAGGCTGGTCTTCACACAGTATAACATAAAACAGAGGGGGGGTCTCAAGTTGAATGGAGGGCCTGATCAGACAAAAAACGAGAGAAATACCGTGCGCCAACCGCATCCTCATGCCGTGACTTTCACTTTAAAGACAAAAAAAGACGGGGGATATTAAATCCCCGCGTCTTCCATCAGCTTATCGATGGAACCGCCCTCGATAATAATGCTCGCGGCTCTCGCCAGCATCGGAGCGACCGACAGAACGGTGAACCGGCTCGGATAATCGGTGGGCAGTTCGATGGAATCGGTAACCACCACTTCCTCAATTCCCGGATGCTCCAGCCGGACGATCGCCGGGCCCGAGAACAGCCCGTGCGTGGCGCAGACAATGCTGTTCTTCGCGCCTCTCTCCTTGAGTCCTTCCACAACGTTGACAATGGTTGTGCCCGTATCGATCAGATCCTCAATGATGACCGGCGTCCGTCCCTCTACATCGCCGATGACATGGGTAATGACCGATTGGTTATGGGCTGGGCGCTTCTTGATCATAATGGCAAACGGCGAATCGAGCCGGCTTGCCAGCTTCTCGGCCATGGATGCACGACCGGCGTCTGGCGAGACAACCACGATATCGGACAAATTCTTGGTCTTCAAATAGCCGCTGATCAGGTCAAGTGCGGTCAGATGGTCCACCGGAATATTGAAGAAGCCCTGAATCGCCGCCGCATGCAGGTCGAGGGTCAGGACGCGCGTAGCGCCGGCCGTCGTCAGCACGTCGGCAACCATTTTGGCGGAAATCGGCTCTCTCGGCGCGGATTTTCGCTCCTGACGGGCATAGCCGTAGTACGGCACGATAATGTTGACCGTACGTGCCGATGCCCGCTTGGCGGCGTCAATCATCACCAGCAGCTCGACGAACAGCTCATTGATGGGATGGGAGAGGGATTGCACCAAAAAAACGTCGGAATTCCGGATGCTCTCTTCATAATGCACATAAATCTCGCCGCTCTTGAAGCGGGTCAGCTTGATCTTCCCCAGCTCCACACCAAGCCGCGCGGCAATATTAGCGGCCAGCTTCGGGTTGGACGAGCCGGAAAAAATACGTAATGAATGGTGCTGCTGCATAACGCCCCTCCTCGAATAGATGATTAGCCTTCAAAAGAAACTGTCTCGCGGCGACGCCCTTTAAACCCGACGAGCTCACGGAATCCCGTGTCCCAGAGCAGCTTGCGCGCATCCGCAAGCCCTTCGCCCAGCTTGGCCGGATCATGGGCGTCCGAGCCCAGCGTCAACGGGATGCCGAGTTCGAGCGCCTGGGCCAGCACATGCGGAGCCGGAAACATCTCCGCGCACGGCTTGAACAAGCCGGAGGCATTCAGTTCCATCGCAATTTCCGCGTCCGCTATCGCCTGTAATGCGCTTTTTTCCAAGACTCTCACTTCTGCCAGGCCTTCCGGCGTATCCGGACCGTAGCCGAATCTTTTGATAACGTCCATATGCCCTATTATATCGTATAATCCCGAAGATGCCGCCTTGCTTATCGCTTGATAATAACGCCGGTACACCTCCAGGGGGTCTTGTCCTTCCCAGCCGTGAACCTGCCGGTAATCGGTAATATCCCACTCGCCGAGAAAATGAACCGAGCCAATCAGATAATCCCACGGGTAGGGCGACAGCAGCTCGCGGATCTGGTCCTCGTAGCCTTCGATATAATCGGCCTCAAGCCCGACCCGGATATCAATTGTTCCGCGGTAACGCTCCTTCAGGTTCAGGCACTCCTCCACATAGCGTGGAAGCTCCTCAAGCGGCATTGCCATTTCGGGATAATACTGATCCGGATCGACATGAATCAGCGGCAGATGATCCGAAAGTCCAAGCTGGTCCAGGCCCAGCTCGATGCCCCGGCGAACATAGTCTTCAAGCTTGCCTACGGCATGACCGCAACGCTCGTGATGGGTATGGTAATCGATCCGCATAGGAAGCTCCTCCTTCTGATGGTTCTAATCGCGGCGGGGCCGCTCGTGGCGAGCGCTAAGCTCGGCCATAATGTCGTCAAGCGGGAGCTTGCGCTCCTGCAGCAGGACGAGCAGGTGATAAATCAGATCGCTGACTTCAAGCCGAAGCTCGGCGTTGTCCTTGTTCTTGGCGGCGATGATCGTTTCGGCCGTTTCTTCGCCGACTTTTTTCAAAATCTTGTCCACGCCTTTGTCGAACAAATACGTGGTATAGGCCCCTTCTGGACGCTCCGCCTCTCTCTCGGCGATAATCCGCTCCAGCTCGGCCAGCACTTCAAAGCGCTCTCCGGCCGTTTTTTCAGCGCTATGTACCTCTTCCGCCGGTTTGTTGTCCGCAGCCTTGCTGCCGAGCGGCAGCTCGCGGTAAAAACACGAAACCTCGCCCGTATGGCAGGCCGGTCCCTCCGGTTTGACCTTCACGAGCAATGTATCGCTGTCGCAATCGTAGTGAATCGAAGTAATCGCCTGCGTGTTGCCCGAAGTCCCGCCTTTATGCCACAGCTCTCCCCGTGAACGGCTCCAGAACCACGTCTGTCCGCTCTCCAGCGACAGCTTCAGCGATTCCGGGTTCATGTAGGCGAACATGAGCACTTCCAATGTCTCGTCGTCCTGCACGATGGCCGGCAGAAGGCCGGCCTCGTTCCAGCGAATGCCGTCCAAAATTTCCTGTTGTCCAAGCGTCGTATTGTTTTGCTGTCCGCTCATCGAATTTCCACACCCTTTTGTTTTAAGTCGGCCTTCAAATCGCCGATCGCAATTTCCTTATAGTGAAAAATGGTCGCCGCAAGCCCGGCATCCGCCTTGCCAGCAGTGAACACATCGTGAAAATGCTCAATCTTTCCCGCTCCGCCCGACGCGATCACCGGGATATCCACCAGATCGCTGACGGCAGATGTGAGCTTGATATCAAAGCCGTCCTTGGTGCCGTCGGCATCCATGCTGGTAAGCAGAATCTCTCCGGCTCCCAGCTTCTCGGCCTGCTTCACCCATTCCAGCGCCTTGATACCGGAAGGCTTGCGTCCGCCGTGGGTGTACACTTCCCATTCGCCCCAGGATTCATTGTATTTGGCATCTACCGCCACTACAATGCACTGGGAACCGAACCGCCGCGCGCCTTCGAGAATGAGCTGCGGGTTGTTGACGGCCGCGGTGTTGATGCCGATTTTATCGGCTCCGGCCCGCAGAATCGTCTTCATATGCTCGGGAGCCGATATTCCCCCTCCCACGGTGAACGGGATGGAAATTTCGCCTGCCGTCCGGCGCACGACCTCAACCATCGTCGCCCGGCCTTCCACCGATGCGGAGATATCCAGGAACACCAGCTCATCCGCGCCTTCCCGGTCGTAAATCGCTGCCAGCTCCACCGGATCGCCGGCATCGCGCAGGTTTACGAAATTTACGCCTTTTACCACCCGCCCGTCCTTTACGTCCAGACAGGGTATGATGCGTTTGGCCAGCATGTTGTTATACCTCCTTGATAAGCGTTTTCGATCCCCCTAAATCCCCCTTAGCCAAGGGGGACCTCGAGGGCCCGCCCTCTGGACACCCGGAAGTTTTGGCGGGGTCAGGGACGAGGGCGCTCCTTAGTTTACTATTGTGTGTACGGCCGCTTATCCCTGCGGGACCGCTTGGACTATGGCGCTCCTGCGGCAAAGGCAACACCTTTAAAAGCCTAAGACCTTCGCGTGCCGCGGTTTTGGCCCCTACGGGACGGCGGGCTTGCCTCGCCTGCTTGACAACCTTTAAGCCGAAGACCTTCGCGTGCCGCGGCTCTGGCCCCTACGGGGCCAACTTCAAAACCTACACCCTACCCCTTATTTCAACGCCGCCAAAGCCTCGGCAAGCTTGATATTGCCGGTGTACAGCGCCTTCCCGACGATGGCGCCGCCGATACCGCTGTTCTTATGCGCGCTCAGGCGAAGCAGATCGTCCTGAACGGTAACTCCCCCGGAGGCGATCACCGTTTTGCCGCTGGCCTGCGCCATAGCGAGAATGCCCTCCACGTTCGGGCCTTGCATCATTCCGTCGCGGGAAATATCCGTGTAGATAAACGTTTCCGCGCCCTTGGACGCGAGCTCCTTCGCCAAATCCGTAGCCAGCACCTCGGACGTGTTGAGCCAGCCGTGCGTGGCAACATAGCCATTCCGCGCATCGATGCCGATCGCGACTTTATCGCCGTATTTTGCCAATACGGTTTCGGTAAATTCCCGGTCATTGATGGCTGCGGTACCGATGATGACCCGGCTGACACCGAGCGACAGCAGCTTCTCCACATCCTCCAGAGTGCGCAGCCCTCCGCCGACCTGAACCGGCACGTTCACGCCCGCGGCGATCGATCCGATAATGTCGACATTAACCGGATGCCCGGCCTTTGCGCCGTCGAGGTCGACCAGATGGATGAATTCTCCACCCTGCGCCTCCCATGATTTGGCCATATCCAGCGGGCTGTCGCCGTAAACCGTTTCCTGATTATAATCGCCCTGCAGCAGCCTGACGCATTTTCCGTTCCGGATATCAATCGCCGGATACACGATAAAAGAAGACATTTTGCCGTTCCCCGCTTTCTCCTTGCTAAAATCTTTACTTTAACCCGGCAACTCGGCGCTCGCCAAGGCTCTTTGACCCCTGCCCCGGATGCCTACGATGCTCAATTCCGTATGCTTCATGAGCCAACGCTCATTAGATTTCCAGTTTCAAAAACTGCTCAAGCAGCTTTCTTCCCAGCTCCCCGCTCTTCTCCGGGTGAAACTGCATGCCGAATACGCTGCCCCGCCCAACGACGGCTGTAACCGGGTGACCGTAATCCGTCACGGCCAGCAGATCGCTTTTCTGCTCCACGAGGGCATGGTAGGAGTGGACGAAATAGACATGGCCCTCTTCCAACCCTTTGAGCAGCGGGTTCTCCGGCTGAAGGTACTGCAGCTTGTTCCAGCCCATATGCGGCACCTTGAAGCCCTCTCTGGCCTCGAAGCGCACCACCGTTCCCGGCAAAAGATCTAGCCCTTTGTGGTTCCCGTACTCCTCGCTTTCGGTAAACAGGAGCTGCATGCCCAGGCAGATGCCGAGCAGCGGCTGCCGCCCCTTCGCGGCAACCTCTTTGACAACCGCGTCCAGCCCGCTTTCCCGCAGATGATCCATCGCGTCGCCGAACGCACCGACACCGGGCAGAATGACCCGGTCCGCACCCAGAATTTCGCCCGGGTCGCCGGTGACAAGCGGTTCATACCCAAGGCGCTCAATCGCCTTGCTGACGCTGTGCAGGTTGCCGATTCCGTAATCGACGATAGCAACGGTCATGGGCTACAGCACCCCTTTCGTGGATGGAACGCCTTTCACCCGGGGATCGACCGCCGTCGCCTCGTCCAGCGCGCGCCCGAGCGCCTTGAACACCGCTTCGATCATATGATGCGTATTGAAGCCGTAATGCACGATGACATGCAGCGTCAACCGCGCTTCCAGCGCGAATTTCCACAAGAATTCATGAACCATCTCCGTTGAGAAGCTGCCCACCTGCTGCGACGGATATTCGGCCCGGTATTCAAAATGCGGCCGGTTGCTGATGTCGATGATGACCTGCGCCAGCGCTTCGTCCATCGGCACAAATACGCTCGCATAGCGCTTGATGCCCTTCTTGTCACCGAGCGCCTCGCGCAGCGCCTGTCCAAGGCAGATGCCGATATCCTCTACCGTATGATGATCGTCAATTTCGATATCGCCGCGCGCCTGAACGGACAAATCGAATTGGCCGTGCTTTGTGAACAAATCGAGCATATGGTTCAGAAAAGGCACATCGGTCTCAAGCTCCGCCTGACCGCTTCCGTCCACTGTCAGCGACAGCTTGATGTCCGTCTCGTTCGTTTTGCGGGAAAGGCCCGCTTGCCTGATTTGCTGCCCGTTATTCTCCACGCTCTACTCCACCCTTCGCTTCCTTCTCCAGCCTGATTTCCACGGCTCTGGCGTGAGCCTCCAGCCCTTCGCGGCGCGCCAGCTCGATGATGGTGCTTCCGTCGCGCAGCAGGGCCTCCTTGCTGTAATAGATCAGACTCGATTTTTTGATAAAATCGTCCACGTCCACCGGCGACGAGAACCGCGCCGTTCCGTTCGTCGGAATAATGTGGTTCGGTCCGGCAAAATAATCGCCCACCGGCTCCGAGCTGTACGGCCCGAGGAAAATTGCTCCGGCGTTACTGATCGCTCCAGTCAGCGCCATCGGGTCCTGTACCACGATTTCCAGATGCTCCGGCGCCAGCCGGTTGACGACGGAAATCCCTTCTTCCAGGCTCTCCACTACGATAATGGCGCCGTAATTGTCGACGGAAGCCCGGGCGATGGCCTCGCGGGGAAGCTCCCGAAGCTGCCGCTCCACCTCGGCGGCGACCGCATCGGCCAGACGCTGCGAAGGCGTCACAAGGATGGCCGAAGCCATCTCGTCATGCTCAGCCTGCGACAAAAGGTCGGCAGCGACATAGGCCGGTTCGGCGGTGTCGTCCGCCAGCACGACGATCTCGCTCGGACCGGCGATGCTGTCGATATCGACGGCGCCGTACACCTCGCGCTTGGCCAGCGCGACGTAAATATTGCCCGGTCCGCAGATTTTATCGACCGGGGCGATCGATTCCGTGCCGAAGGCCAGCGCGGCTACCGCCTGAGCGCCGCCGACACGGTAAATTTCATTCACGCCCGCCTCCGCGGCGGCAACGAGAATGTACGGGTCGATCCCTTCCTTCCCGCCTGTCGCCGGCGGCGTTACCATGACGATCTCCGGAACACCGGCGATCTGGGCGGGAATTACGTTCATCAGCACGGATGAAGGATAGGATGCCTTACCCCCGGGAACGTATACGCCCACGCGCTGCAGCGGCCGAATAATCTGTCCGAGAATCGTGCCGTCGGGCTGCAGGTCCATCCAGGAGTTCCGCTTTTGTCTGGCATGAAATGCGCGGATGTTGTCCGTTGCGGCCCGAATCGCCGCGACAAAGGAGTCTTCAACATGGTTGTAAGCGGCCTTAAGCTCTTCCTCGGTGACCCGGATATTGCTGCTGTCCACCCGGGCTCCGTCGAATTTTTCTGTATAGCGGAAAAGGGCGGAATCGCCCTCCTGTTTGATGTCGGCCACAATTTGCTTAACGGCCTTGTTCTGCTCAGGAGTTCCGTAATCGACTTCCCGCTGCAGCTTGAAATCCCTGCTGGATTGCACCTTCACTGCTCTTCCTCCTTATATATCAACGGATCGCCCTCCAAGGGACCACCCGCTTTACGCCTCTCGTCATCTTCGGTTCTTCAGTTAGAACTTCCAGAGTCCGGCGCCTGACAGCGGCCGCTCTGCTGCCCATTCGGGCAAGACAGCGGCCGCCGGGCTAATCTTGTATCCCCGGCGTATACCGGAACGCCAGCTTCGTCACTGGGCCGGCTGAGCGATAACGGCCTGCAGCCGGTCGCACAGCTGCTGGATTTCCGCATTCTTCATCCGGTAGCTGACCCGATTGGCCACCAGCCGACTCGTAATCCCGAAGATGCTCTCCATTTCAACGAGCCCGTTCTCGCGGAGCGTCTGCCCCGTCTCCACCATATCGACAATTCTTTCGGCAAGGCCGATCAGCGGCGCAAGCTCGATGGAGCCGTTCAGCTTGATCACTTCCACCTGCTGGCCTTGCTCCCGGAAATACTGGGATGCGACATTCGGGTATTTGGTCGCCACGCGCTGATGAATCCCCGGCTCCCAGTTCGGCAGGCCGATGATCGACATCCGGCAGCGGGCGATGCCGAGGTCCAGCAGCTCATATACGTCCCGGTTCTCCTCCAGCAGCACGTCCTTGCCCACGATGCCGATATCCGCCGCGCCGTACTCCACGTAAGTAGGTACATCCACCGGTTTCGCCAAAATAAATTCCATTCCTGCTTCAGGAAGCGGAATGACTAGCTTCCGCGAGGCCTCGCCCTCCGGGGGGATCGGCAGTCCCGCTGAACGGAACAGCTCCGCCGCCTTGTTATAGATGCGGCCCTTCGGCATAGCCACCTTCAGTATCTGCGCCATTTGCTTATGTCCGCCTTTCTGTTCCTGTAATTATTATTCTCTATCTATCCGTTGCGCCTTCAGACCAATGGTCTAGCTGCGCTCCTTAACAAAGGAAACGAATGTATAAATGTCCTTGTAGCGCTTGCCGCCCGTCTCGGCACCGGAATCGGCCGCCGTCAACTCTGCCGGATTTGACACCAGCTTCGTTATGACAACATGCCCTTCCGAGCGCAGCCGCGCCGACTCTTCCAGTCCTTCTCTGCGCCGCTGCGCGTCGTATTGGACGAGAACCGGCAGCTCCTGCTTATTCTCTACTCCTCGAACGCCGTCCAGAATACGATTCGTCTTAAGCGAGAAGCCTGTCGACGGAACCGACCGCCCGAACTGCTGGAGCAGATTGTCGTAACGTCCGCCGCTGCAGACCGGGAACCCGAGATCTGCGGCATAGCCTTCGAAGGTCATGCCCGTATAATAGGTGAAATCTCCGACCATCGTCAGATCGATCAGGACATGCCGGGAAACGCCGTACGCCTCCAGCACCTCCCACACCTTGCACAGATGCTCAACCGAGGCTTGGGCGAGCGGATGCCGGCTGAGTCCCAGCGCCTGTCCGCAGATTTCCTTGCCGCCGCGGAGCCGAAGCAGCCCGTCCATCTCTTCCTTTTGCGATTCCGTCAAGTCCAGACGGCCGAGCGCGTCGCGGAAAGCGACGTAATCGCGGTCGAGCAGATGGCTCTTGAGATCCTCCTGCACCTCCTGCATTCCCGGAGCCACTTCCTCGAACAGACCGTTCAGGAAGCCGACATGGCCCATGGCGATCTTGAACGTCTGCACACCGGCTGCCTGCAGCGATGCAATGGCAAGAGCGACAACCTCTGCGTCGGCTTCCGGAGAATCATCGCCCACCAGCTCGACGCCGGTCTGATAGAACTCGGCCTCGCGTCCGGCCTCTTCCTCAATCGCCCGGAATACATTGGCGTGGTAGGACAGACGCAGCGGCAGCGGCTCGGCCTTAAGCAGCGAGGAGACCACCCGCGCCACCGGAGCCGTCATCTCCGAACGAAGCACGAGCGCTTGCCCGCGGTTGTTCAGCAGCTTATATAGTTTCTGGTCGGAGGTTGAACTGGCAACCCCGACCGTATCATAATATTCCAGCGTTGGCGTCATAATCTGACTGTAGCCCCACTGGCTCATGCAGTTCAGCACATCATTCTCGATCTTGCGCAGCTTGCTCACGGCATTCGGGAGGTAATCCCGAAAGCCGATGGGCTTCTCGAAACCCTTCGGTTTGGACATATTGAAATTCACCTCATCGGTTAGTAGAAAGAATCAGTCAGCGAAATCTGTTATAAGAGCTCCCCGTTCTTTACTATGGTAAAGTGGTAGTAAAGTAAAGCGTCCTCCATATCGTACCATGACATGTTATTTTCCGTCAATTCAAGCCTGAAAATTCGCTGATCTGCCTTTCGCGGCTGCTTCTTTTTCAGTGCCTACATTATATCTCTTTTTCGACCCGCCTATCTATTCAAAAAGAGATTTCACACTGGAAGACGATTTTAAAGCGGTATCAGCAATCGCTTACAAATTTCTCTTTACAAACCTTTCTAAGCGTCGTATGATACAAACGTAAGTTGTATACAGGTATACATGTTCAAATGAAAACGGTTAAAGAGGTGATTATAAATGAAATTGGGTCTGATTGGTCTTGGCAAGATGGGCTATAACCTTACGCTGAATTTATTGAACCATGGGCATGAAGTTATCGTAAGCGATATCAATCCGGAACCCGGACGCGAGCTCGAGAAGCTTGGAGCCGTAGCAGCCTCCGGCATAGCGGAGCTTACGGCGCAGCTTGCCCGTCCAAGAATCGTTTGGGTTATGGTACCGGCCGGAGCTCCGGTGGACAGCGTTGTGGATACGCTTGCCGGACTGCTGGATGAAGGGGACATTGTGATTGAAGGAGGCAACTCCCATTACAAGGATTCCATCGCCAGAGCGGAAAAGCTTAGCGCACGCGGCATTCATTTTTTTGACGCCGGCACTTCAGGCGGAACCGAAGGCGCGGCCCAGGGCGCCTGCTTTATGATTGGAGGCAACTCCGAGGTATTCGAAGCGATCGAGCCGCTCTTCCGCGATCTTGCTGTTGAGAAAGGGTACTTGTATGCAGGGCCCAGCGGAAGCGGACATTTTTTAAAAATGATCCAT
This sequence comes from Paenibacillus apii, assembly GCF_011043685.1. NCBI lineage: Bacteria > Bacillati > Bacillota > Bacilli > Caryophanales > Paenibacillaceae > Paenibacillus > Paenibacillus apii. Next base: position 79,470 of record NZ_JAAKGU010000015.1, read on the forward strand.
AACGGTATCGAGTACGGAATGATGCAAGCGATTGCTGAAGGCTTTGAATTGCTGGAGAAGAGCCCCTACAATTTCAACTATGAGGATGTGGCCCGCGTATGGTCGAACGGTTCGGTCATTCGGGGATGGTTGATGGAGCTTACCGAAAGCGCTTTTTCCAAGGACCCTAAGCTTTCCGGCATTCGCGGCGTCATGCAGAGCTCCGGAGAAGGCAAGTGGACCGTACAGACGGCGCTCGATCTTGAAGCCAGCACGCCGGTCATCGCGCTCTCCCTGCTGATGCGCTACCGTTCGCTCGAAGAGAATACGTTCCACGGCAAGGTTGTCGCCGCGCTGCGCAATGAATTTGGCGGCCATGCCGTCGTAAAAGCGGAGTAACGGCTGAGCCTGCCCTTTAAACTGCATTTCAAATTCATAGAACCTCCATGCGGATGTATGCTAGAATCAAAAGCAAAGAAGGTTGGCATCTTAGCTAAATCGTCCGCAGAGGAGTCGTGTGAATCATGCAGTATCCAACCGCCTGGCTTCAAGGAGTCTCGCTTGGTGAGTCCATTGCCTGCAAACTCAGGCTGCAAATTATAAATGAAGAGCTAAAGTCCGGCGAGGTCCTCTCCGAGAACCGGATCGCCGAAGAGTTCGGAACGAGCCGGTCACCGGTGCGTGAAGCCCTGAAGGAGCTGGCTGCGGAAGGTCTGATCCGCCTGGAACGGATGGGAGCGGTTATTGTCGGCCTGAACCTGGAGAACGTCAAAGAATTGTACGATGTACGTTATCTGATCGAAAGCTTTGCCCAGCAGAGACTGGCGGGGACCCCGCAGGATACGCTGATTCTTCAGCTTGAGCAGACGATCGACCGCATGAAGCTGGCCGTCAAATATAACGATTATGTGGAATTCGCCTTTCAGGATTTTTCCTTTCACGAGGCGATTGTCGTCAAGGCCAACCACACCCGCATTCTTCACCTGTGGAACAGCATCCGCCAGATCGTCATGACCGTCATTTTGGTAACTACAGAGAAGAGCTTTGCCGAAGGCGAGCAGCGCATGAACTGGATTGCCGACAAGCACCGGAGCATTGTGGAAGGGCTGAGGTCGCATGACGCGGAGAGCATCCGCAAGGTCGTGCAGGCGTATTTTGCCGATTCGATGCTGACGCTGGGTCATACGCTCCCATAAAGTTCAAAAACAACGTCATGATATAAAAAATTTTGCGCCTTTTCTTGTCGACAAGTATGCAGCAAGCGAAGGCAAAACATTTTGAAAACGCTACAAAAATATTAAAGCCTTCTCATTGTTTGATGTTTAGGGATTTGCCCATTATAAGGAGGACTATCATGAACAGTTTGTTCGGTCTCAGCCACAATGCAACCCTGCTTGTGTGCACATTGGTGGTCATAGTGTTTCTGGTCACACTGATCGCCAAATATAAATGGAATCCGTTCGTCGCCCTGCTTCTTTCTGCTCTGTCGCTCGGTCTGCTCGCCGGTATGAAATATCAGGACTTGATCAAGTCCATCACCGGCGGCCTTGGCGGCACGCTGGGTACGATTGCCATCGTCATCGGTCTTGGCACCATGCTGGGAAAAATGATGGCCGAATCCGGCGGCGCTGAGCGCATCGCCACTACCCTTGTTGACCGGTTCGGGGAAAAGCGCGTTCACTGGGCCATGATGCTCGTCGGCTATGTCGTTGGTATTCCTGTCTTTTTCGAAGTTGGCTTAATCCTGCTGATCCCGGTCGTCTTCATGGTTGCCCGCAAGACGAAAATGTCGCTGCTGCAAATCGGCATCCCGGTATTGGCCGGTCTGTCCACCGTACACGGACTTGTTCCGCCGCATCCGGCGCCCATGATTGCCATCGACGCTTACGGCGCGAATTTGGGTAAAACGATTCTGTATTCGATCCTCGTCGGACTGCCGACCGCCATTATCTCCGGACCGCTGTTCGGCAAATTTATCGGTAAGCGCATTCTCGTTCAGCCGCCGGAGAAGCTCGCCGAACAGTTTGCTACCACTAACGTCAAAGAGCTGCCGGGCTTCGGTATTACACTGCTGACCATTCTGATGCCCGTTATTCTGATGCTGATCGGCTCCATCGCCGACATTCTCGATCCGGAAGCGGTTCACGCTTTTACACCGTTCGCCAAGTTTATCGGCCATGAAGTCATCGCCCTGCTCATTTCGGCTGTATTCTCCTTCTTCTCGCTCGGCTTTGCCCGCGGCTTCAAGAAAGAGGACATCTCCCGCTTCACCAGCGAATGTCTTGCTCCAACCGCTTCGATTATTCTGATTATCGGCGGCGGCGGAGCGTTCAAGCAGGTTCTGATTGACAGCGGCGTCGGCGGAGCGATCGCTTCCCTTGCCACGCAGACCCATGTTAATCTGATCTTCTTCGCCTGGCTTGTCGCTGCACTCATCCGTGTCGCTACCGGCTCCGCAACCGTTGCTATGACGACAGCGGCTGGCATCGTTGCCCCGGTTCTTGCCGTAAGCTCCGGCGCTCCGATCGAGCTGGTCGTTCTGGCAACCGGTGCCGGTTCGCTCATTCTCTCACATGTCAATGACGCCGGCTTCTGGATGATCAAAGAATTCTTCGGCATGTCCGTTGTCCAAACTTTGAAGAGCTGGACGGTCATGGAAACGCTCTTGTCCGTCGTTGGCCTCATCTTCATCTTGATTGTGAGTGTCTTTGTATAATTCAATAGAAGATAGTATGCGCCTGGGGCGGCTGAGACATCAGTCCGGCCCCTTTCGCAGCATTTTCAGAAAGAAGGTTTGCGTGATGAATAACCAATATATGATTGGCGTTGATATCGGGACTACGAGCACCAAGTCCGTGCTGTTTGCGGAGAATGGAAGCATTATAACCAAGGCGGATCAAGGCTATCCGCTTCTTACCCCCTCGCCGTCCATCGCCGAGCAGGACCCGGATCAAATCTTCCGGGCCGTCGTCTATACGATTTCGGAGGTAATGGCCAAAAGCAGGATCGAAGCCAAGGATGTCCTGTTCGTCTCGTTCAGCTCCGCCATGCACAGCGTCATTGCCATTGACAAGGACGGCAATCCTTTAACGAAGTGCATTACGTGGGCAGACAACCGCAGCGCTGGCCAGACGCACCGCCTGAAGCATGAGCTCGGCGGACACGAAATCTACCTGCGCACCGGCACGCCGATTCACCCGATGTCGCCGATTACGAAGCTGATGTGGCTGCGCGAGGAAGAACCTGCAGTGTTCGAAGCAGCTTTCAAATTCATTTCCATCAAGGAATATGTCTTTGCGAAGCTGTTCGGGGATTACATTGCCGACCATTCCATCGCCTCCTCCACCGGCATGCTGAATCTGGAGCAGCTGGAATGGGATAAGGAAGCGCTCCGTATCGCGGGCATTGATGAAAGTCGATTGTCCCGCCTTGTGCCGACCACTTACGCCGCCCGCGGACTGCGGTCCGAGGCGGCCAAAGAGCTCGGGCTGCTGCCGGACACTCCCTTTATCGTCGGCGCAAGCGACGGCGTTCTCTCGAATCTCGGCGTAGGCGCTATCGAGCCGGGCGTCGTCGCCGCCACCATCGGCACGAGCGGAGCAATCCGCACCGTGGCCGACCGGCCGATGGTTGACCCTAAGGGACGGATCTTCTGCTATGCCTTAACCGAGAAGCACTGGGTCATCGGCGGCCCCGTCAATAACGGCGGAATGCTCTTCCGCTGGGTCAGGGACGAATTCGCCGCATCCGAGGTGGAAACGGCCAAGCGGCTAGGCATTGATCCTTATGATGTGCTGACCCGGATTGCTGAGCATGTGCCTGCGGGAAGCGAAGGCCTGCTGTTCCACCCTTATTTGACCGGTGAACGCGCTCCGCTGTGGAACTCCAACGCCAGAGGATCTTTCTTCGGACTCACTATGAACCACCACAAGGAGCATATGATCCGCTCCGTGCTGGAAGGGGTCATCTTCAACCTTTATACCGTCATGCTGGCAGTGGAGGAGCAAATGGGACGTCCGCAGCGGATTATGGCAACCGGCGGCTTTGCCCGCTCCGCCCTGTGGCGGCAGATGATGGCCGATATTTTCGACCAGGAGGTCGTTGTGCCGGAGAGCTTCGAGAGCTCCTGCCTGGGGGCCGTCGTGCTCGGTCTCTACGGGACCGGGCGAATCGACTCCCTGAACGCCGTATTTGGCATGATTGGCACGACGCACCGCCATATGCCGGTCAAGGCCAACGCAACGATTTACAAGCAGCTGCTTCCTATCTATATCTCGCTGTTCCGCAGCCTGGAAAGCCAATATGAAGCCATTGCCAAATTTCAGCGCGAACAGGCCGGAGAATAGTTCTTAGCTTTTATAGTTCCTACTAAACAACCCTGCACTAAAGTGCAGGGATTTGTACAAGCGACACATGACAGCATTCGCCAAATTTGAGGACTGACCATCGCCGAACAAGGGTGGGGCCGCTGGCTTTCCCGCTACCCCCTTCTGCTTTTTCCGTACACGAAGTACAAGGTAATTGCGGACATCACCATCAGGATGACGGAATAGACGAGCGTCAGCGCCCGGGTATCGGCCAGTGCCTGCGCGTCCGTGCTGTTCTTGATGACAATCCCGAGCGGCTGGTAGAGCGGATGATAGAGAAACACGGTCAAATCGTAGTCGGCCAGCGTATTGTTGAAGTTCAGCGCCAGCACAGCCATGGTGGACGGCAGGATGATCGGCAGCAGCACCTTCCGGAACGTATAGAATGTGCGCGCGCCCAGGCTTCTCGCGGCATCCTCCAGATTGGGGTCCAGACTGAAAAAGGACGCTTTCACCATCCGCAGCGTGAACGGAATGTGGACGATGACGTAGCCGATGAGCAGCATCCAGACCGTTCCCGTCAGTACCAGATTACCGAGGATCGCCCGCGGCTCGTTGAACGTGACAATCAGCCCGATGGCGATCAGCGTCGCCGGCAGCATCCACGGAATGAGCAGCGCGTACTCCAGCGCGGTCGCCCACTTGTTCTTGTACTTGTGCAAAATGCGCGAAGCGGCCAACGCCAGCGCCACGACGGCAACCGATGCGGCTACGGCGTAGGCTATGCTCACCAGATAGGGCTTGAATGCCGCCATACTGGAGAACACCAGCGCGTAGTTGTCCAGGGTGAAGCTGCCCGGGCGGAGCGTGGCGGTGGCGATGCTGTGCGCATCGGTGAACGAGAATACGACGATCAGCACGACCGGAATCATGTAGATCAGGAACAGACCGTACGCCATCGTATGGGCCACAGCGTTTCCAAGTCGGCTTGCGATCCTCTGTTTGACCAGCTCCGACTTGACTTTGGAGACCGACATGAAGTGGCCCCCGCGTTCGAGCCGGATCATCACCGTGAGCAAAATCAGGGTCGCCAGGCCGAGGATAAGCGCCAGCAGCGCGGCTAGATCTCTCGAAGTCATGCTTTTAGAGAAGGTCAGGATCATCGGCGTAATCGTCTGGAATTCCACGCCGCCCAGAATGAGGGGAGCGGAAGTCGCGGCCAGGCCGGTGAGGAAGATCAGGATGGTCAACGCGAAGAGAGTCGGCTTCAATACCGGAAGAACCACCCGGCGAAAAATATAAAAGGTGGACGCCCCCATATTTCGGGCCGCTTCAATGGTTTGATAATCGATCTTCCGCATCGCGTTACCAAGAAATAGCACATGATTCGATGTGCAGGCGAAGGTCATGACGAAGAGTACCGCTCCGTAGCCGTGGAACCAGCTCGTGTCCATTTGCGGAAACCAGCCTGCCAGCAGCCTGGTGATGAAGCCGTTCTCCCCGTATACGAATTTGTAGCCCGACACCAGCACCACCCCGCTGTAGATCAGCGTCGTGTAATAGCCGAGCCGCAGCAGCTTCGCCCCTTTAATGGCAAAATACTCGGTGAACAGCACCAGCGTGACGCCGACGGCATTAACGGTAACCACCAGCGATACCGCGAGCAGAAAGCTGTTGTACAAGCTCTTCATCGCCCGTCCGGACGATAGCAGCTTCTCAACCGCCTCCAGCGAAAAAACGCCGTCCTTAAAAAAGATCCGGTAATAAATATTCAGATTCGGATAAATCAGAAAGGCCGCGATGAACCAAGCGATCAGACCGTACAGGACGAGCACGGCCGGGTGAACGGTCCTGAATCTGTCTTTCCATGTTTGCGCGTACAACCCACTGCCTCCGTTCTCTAAAACTGCATGATATCGCCTGTTCTCATGTACACCCAGGCCTCTTCACCGACCCGGTGCGGCGCTAGTCCACTTTCCTGCTCAATCGTCTTCAGCAAGCCTCCCGCCGCCATCCGCAGGACATATTTGCTGTACAGCCCATAGAACTCCCGCTCAATCACGGTCCCTCTCAGCTGTACGACATCCGTCCCTGGTAGAGGATGCATGCTCACCTTCTCGTTGCGGATATAGGCTACTCTCCCCGGATCAACCTTCTCCCGCAAGCGGCTGCCCGCGATCATCTCCGGTACGATGCGGTTGATGTCACCGATGAAGTTGCAGACGAACTCCGTCCTGGAATGATTGTATATCTCCTGCGGTGTGCCGACCTGCTCCAGATTGCCGCCGTTGAACACGGCGATCCGATTGGACAGCGTCAGCGCTTCCTCCTGATCGTGTGTCACATAGATCGTCGTAATGCCGAACTGCTGCTGCAATTGCTTTAGTTCATGGCGCAATTGCACGCGCAACTTGGCATCCAGGTTCGATAGCGGTTCATCCAGTGCCAGAATGGACGGCTTGAGGACGAGCGCCCTGGCGATCGCGACCCGCTGCTGCTGACCACCGGACAGCTCGGACACCTTCTTGAACAGCTGCTCCTCCCGCAAATCGACCTTGCGGGCGATATCCCGTACCTCCCGGTCGATCTCGGCCTTCCCCGCCTTGTTGACGCGCATGCCGAAGGCGATGTTCTCGTACACGTTCATGGTCGGAAACAGCGCATAGCTCTGAAACACCATGCCGATCCCCCTCTGCTCAATCGGGACACGGGTAATGTCCCGGTCCTTGAGCAGAATGCTCCCGCCCGAAGGGGCGATGAAGCCGGCCAGGCTGCGGAGAATCGTCGTTTTGCCGCAGCCGGACGGGCCGAGAAAGGTGAAGAACTCGCCTTCTTCAATACGCAGATTCAAATCCTTGACAGCATGAAACGAATCGAAATGAATTTGAAGATCGCGAAAGGTAATCATCTCTATTTCATGATCTGCAATTCGATCTTCTCAACCCATTGGTCGATATGATCGGCCAGGAACGCCCAGTCAAGCGGCTGCGTCTTCAGCGTGGAATACAGCGCCTTGATGGCCGGATCGGCTTGCTCGGCGGCTTGCTTGTTCGCCGGCATTGCTTTGAACTGCGCGGCAAATGCGCCTTGCACCTCGGCGGAGCCGAGCCAATCCAAGAACCGCTCGGCGGTCGCCTGCTTCTTCGTTCCGTTCACGATGGCCGCTTGCTCGACGATCACCGGCACGCCGATCTCCGGGCTGACGATGCCCGCTTTGACTTTATACTGCTCTTCCTTCTTGGCGAGCGTACCGGAGACGATAGCGCCCAGCGGCGTCTTCCCGCTCGCCAGATTGGCGTAGAAATCTTCCCCCTCGACCGCCGGCACGCCATTATTGTACAATTGCCGCACCGCATTCCAGCCTTCCTCGGAGATGCCGAGATCTCCGCTGGGGTCCGTATAGCGGGTCAGGATGCCCGCCACGACGAGCCGCGGTGTCATCTGTCCGAGCAAGGTCGGCGCTTCATACTTGCCCTTGTACGCGTCGTTCTGATACAGGTCCGTCCAATCCTTCGGCGCTGTCTCCGGCGTGAACGCCTCCGGGTTATAGCCGAGCAGAATTGCTTGCTTCACCAGAGCGTGATAGTAGCCTTCCGGATCGCTCAGCCCCTCCTCCACTTCACCCGCCCACTTCGGCACATAACGGGCCAGGATGTTCTCTTTCTTCAGATTCTCATAGAGCATGTTGTTCAATCCGTACACGACGTCGGCCGTCGGGTTGTTCTTCTCCGCAATCAGCCGGTTCGTCAGGTCCGCGCCGCCCGCTCCGACCAGCTCGATGTCGAAGCCCGCTTTGCTGGCCTCTGCGATCAGCCACTCGCCCCGGCCGTCGGAATTGGCATTGGTGTACACGATCAGCTTGTCGTTGGCCGAAGCCGTGTTCTCCGGCGCGGCTGAAGCGGCGGCCGCATCGGACGGCGGCGTTGTGCCTCCCGCTGCTCCGTTGTTCCCTCCGCTTCCGTTGCCGCAAGCCGTTGCCGCTAGACAGAGGATGGCGATGCACGCCATCTTCAATACCTTTTTCATGTCATTTCCCACTCCTTGGTTTATCGAAATTAGAGGTTTAAAATCAACCCGTCATAGGCGGTGATGATCCCGACGGGACGGAAGATGGCGTCGAAATCGTCGTACAGCAGCCTGGAATTATGACTGAAATGGGTGACGACGATCGTCCCTTCCGGCTTGATAATGCGGTGCAGGCGGAACTCGCGCTGCGTCTCCAGCACCGTCTCGACTCCCATATGATTGCGGTCGCGGGAGTTGCCGGTATACCCGTGCGTGCAGTCGAGAATGGCGCCGTCCAGCTCCTGCTCCCGCAGCCACTCCCAGGTCGGCTCCGGATACCAGCCCGAATCATGGCCGTACAGCAGCTTCTTGCCGCCCTTCTCCACAACGTACAGCAGGCAGGTCTCCATACGGTCGTGATCCGCGAGCAGCGGCGTTACGCGGGCTTCCCCCATCGTGAACGTCCGGAACGGATGCAGCCGGTGAAAGGCGAACCGCTCGCCCTCGAACCGTCCGATAGCCATGCGGACCTGGTGCATGACGCAATCGTTCCCGTAAATGTGCAGCGGATGCTCCAGCCCGTGGGCGATTCCCGCTCTCCGGCATTCCAGATCGTATGCGTTAAAATGATCGGAATGCGTATGCGTGACGAGCAGATGCTCAATCGCCCCGAAGTCCAGCCCGTCCCGCAAGGCCTGCATGTAGGAATCAGGCGAGTAATCGAATTTGATCGTATCGTCGATGATGGCCGAAGAGCGTGTGCGGATATTTCTTCCGCCAAGCTCCCGCGCCTTAATACAGAATTCGCAGCGGCAAAAGGCATTCGGGAACCCCTCGGCCGCCGCGGTTCCGAGAAAGTGAATTTTCATAAAAGAACTCCTCTGTCAAGCACGGACTTCCTCTCGGTAATGGCCGTCTGAATTTTGATGGTAAGCTGTTTCTCCTTGGAACGGTTGACGCGCTTCATCAGCAGGTCCACCGCCGAGCGGGCCAGCCGTTCCGTATCTTGGCGCACCGTCGTCAAAGGAACCGGCGTCAGGGCCGACAGCTGAATGTCGGAGAAGCCGACGATCGACAGCTTGTCCGGAACCGGAATGCCCATGTGCAGCGCCGTGAACAAGGTGGTTGCCGCCACATGATCGTCCCCGCACATCACCGCGGTCATCTGCGGACTGCGGGCGATGAACTGTTCCTGCTCGGGATCGCTCTGATTGATGCGGCCGGGATCGCAAGGAACGCTGCGGAAATGGATATATTCGTTCCTGACCGGAATACCGTGATCCAGCAGCGCCTGAATATACCCCTGATACCGTTCCTCCCGGCTGGTAATATTCTCGCTCATGTTCGAGGTGTAGCCGATTTCCCGGTGTCCTTTTCCGATCAAATATTGCGCCATCTCGTAAGAGCCCCGGTAGTGGTCGTGATACACGCAGTCGATCTGAACCTCGCGGAAAATGCGGTCGATAATCACCAGCGGCAGCTGTTCCAGCTTCAGCCGGAGCACCTGGTCGCTGCATGTCTTGCGCCCCTGGGGGAACAGAATGACGCCGCCCACGCCGCCGGCCGCGAGTTTCTGCAAGCCGCGATCCTCGTCATCCTTGTCCTTGCTGATTTGCAGAATGAGGTCCAAGTCATGCTTGCGGACCTCGCTTTCCACAGCGGCGATAATCCTTGATGTGTACTCGGACAGGTGGGGCAGGATGAGCGCGATCTGCTTGCCCGCTGTCCGCGCGGCCGCAGCGGCCGCCTGCTCCGCCGAGGCTGCGTTCTCATCGACCGTTTCCTCCCGCTTACCGGCGAGAAATGACCCCCTTCTCGGCAGACGATAGATCAAGCCTTGCTCCACCAGATGCTCCAGCGCCAGCTTGCCGGTCATCCGGCTGACGCCGCACAGCTTCGCCAGCTCTCCCTCCGAAGGAACGGGATCATGCGGCTGCAATTTGCGGCTGCAGATAATCTCCCACGCCTTGTCTGCCACTTGCAAATAAAGTTGCGTTCTTGCCCCTGCGGAGCGCATTTCAGAGTTCATGTCCGGACATTCCTTCTGTTGGTATCAGATCGGCCGACCCGTGTTTGCCGATTGGCCGAATCTATTTCGAACTTACTATATGTCACTGACATGTATGTTGCTTTTATGTAAATCATGCGTTAATTTTCTGTAAATGTGAAAAAAACTGCGGATTTTGTAGTGATTTCGGCACATCATTAATCTTGAAATCTTGGATGGATATGCGTTTTCTATATCAGTGATATAAGAATTGGAGATGAAAAACGTCGCTATATAAAAATCAGCGCTCGACGGCAAGCATGGCACAGGCGAGAGCCGAAAAACCCCAAAGCAAAAAGTGCTGCCCGTTCATAGGGAGCACTTGGATCAAGCTACGATGCGAAGCGCCCGGCCCGGGATGACATCCATCAGGAGGCGGAGAGCGCAGGCTGCGATCGGGACCGGGAGGAGCGAAATATCCAATTTATTCAAGTACCTGACTAATTTTTAATCCAAAAAAGCAGGTTCCTCAAAAACAAACCTGCCACCTGTTTCAAGCCGCGCCCCGTACCGAGTACGACTGTTCTAAAAAGGGGGTTCCCGTCATCCAACATGACCGGGAACCCCCTTTTACCTCGTTTATCCTTTTTAATCCGCTCTCGTTCTGCTCCCGCTATGCTCAGCTATACTCCGTTATGCTCCCGCCGCAGCTCCTGCGTCTGTCTCACCGGGCGCGCCGGGGCCGAGCCGAACAGAATCCACGCGGGCCGGATGAACCGGAAAGCAAGCGCCACAATGATCCAGGACAGAACCAGCGAGGCCAGCCAGCCGCCGGCAATAGCCAGTACATAGGCAAGGAACCCGCCGTGAAATTCAATCTTCCGGTAGAAAAAGAGCACGGCCGGATGAACCAGATAAATGCCGAACGAACACACTCCGGCTGAAATCAGCAGTCTGGACCCCAGCCGCCGGCCCGCACCGAACAACAGGAAGGAAAGCTGAAACAGCAGCAGACAGGACAGCAGCGCGTGCGCATTTGCAGCCCCTTCGAACCAAAAGCTGTTAATGACCGTTTTTTGCGTATAATTGCGGTTCCACAGCTCGACATGGGCGATTCCGGCGGCAAACCAGGCCACCCACAGGACGGCCCACAGCAGCCAAGGCCCCGTCCGTTTCCTATCCTCCCAAGGGATCAGCCACGGCTTTAGAGAGGAATAAAACACCGCGATGGCCGCACCCAGCAAAAAATAGGAGAAGTACGTAATCGCGAGGCTGCCTTTTGACACATGCCAATAGCCGTGGTTGACCATATACTTGTTAAGGACCACGAACCCCCACTGCAGCGCAAGACCGATGAGCGGCGCCCAGGCGGTCAGACGGCGGCTTTTTTGCAATGCCCACAGCAGCAGCGGAAACAGCACATAGAACTGGATAATGATAATCACGTAGTACAAGTGCGTATAAGCCGTTCCAGTCAGCGCGTATTTGGCTATCTTGGCGGCCATCTGCTCCGGGGGCAAGCTCCACTGGTTGCCGGCATATAGCCTGAGCACAAAATAAAGCAATGTGAATATGGCATAAGGCACGAGAATATAAATCAGCCTTCGGCTGTAGAATTTGCCCAGCGTCCTGCCGGTCAGCGGCCGGTCAATATAGTTGTAGAACATCACAAAACCGCTGAGAAACACGAAGGAAGGCACCGCAAACTGACTGAACTTATTGATGAATAAAAAAGGGTGAAACAGCGGCGTATTCAGCGTTTCCGCAAGCGTCCGCGAAGTCGCGTGAATCGCCACCACGGCAAAGATGGAGATCGCCCGAAAAATATCCAACTGCGGAATACGTTCTTTTTGTCCCATGTTCTCCTCCTGTAGTTCTTCCGCCCTTATCAGGCCTCTTCGTGGAACACGCCGAAGGCTCGGGCAAGCTGAACAAATCGAAAGGTCCCCTGACCGATCCGGATCGGCATATGGCGGTCTTCCTCATCCCTGAAGTGTCCTTATGCAATCAAAAGGGGCCGCTTCCGGCCCCTGGAAACCGCCCATTTATCGGCTTTTCTTCAACTCGCGCAGCGGGTTTCCGCCGACAAACGCTCCCGCCGGCACATCCTTGTGCACCACCGAGCCTGCCGCCACAATCGCCCCGTCACCGATCGTTACGCCGGGAAGAATCGTCGTGTTGGCGCCGATCATCACATTTTCGCCGATGACCACCTCGCCCAGACGATACTCCCGGATCAGATACTCATGCGCCAAAATGGTCGTATTGTATCCAATGATCGAATTATCTCCGACCGTGATCAGCTCCGGAAAGAACACATCCACCATCGCCATCAGCCCGAAAGCCGTATGCTTCCCCACCTTCATGCCAAGCACCCGGCGATAAATCCAGTTCTTGAGCGGAAGAATCGGGCAATAGCGCGCAATCTGGATAAAAATAAAATTTTTTACGCCCTTCCACGGACTAACCGTCCGGTAAATGTGCCAAAGCGAATTATCTCCTTCGACCGGATAGCGGGTTATCTTTCTGCTCACCGTCCGGCCGTTCCCTCACCTACAATTGCGTACAGGTCGGCCATATCCTGAAGAATATAATCGGGTTCATATTTGCGGAGCGTATCCTCGCCCTTCAGCGACCATGCCACTCCTGCGGCCCGTACGCCGGCAGCTTTAGCCGATTGGATATCGACAGCGCTGTCGCCTACCATCAGTGTTTTCTCCGGACTTAGGCCCAGATTGTTAACCCCGGTCAGCACCGGCTCCGGATGAGGCTTCAGATTCGTCACATCGTTGAGGGTGACAACCGTATCCATGTACTGCAGCAAATCGAACATCTCCAGCGCCCGGATCGTCGTGGGACGAATTTTGGTTGTAACGACCCCGAGCTTGATGCCCCGGCTGCGCAGTCCTTCCAGCGTTTCGTTCACATTTGGAAAAGACCGGATCAGCTCGTCGTGATGCTCGTTTTGAAAAAGGCGGTAGGAAGCCTCCAAAGCGGTGATATCCTGAAGACTGGTGAACGCTCTTAATTGATCCGAAAGGCTGGTTCCCATATGGGGAATCATCTGTTCCCGGGTAAGCGCAGGCTGCGAATGCTGCTCCAGTGCGTACATAAACGAGCTGATAATCAGCTCATTCGTATTGACGATCGTTCCGTCCAAATCAAATAAAATACCTTCAATCATAGATTAATGCTCCTTTTTTTCCTCTTCCAAAGGCGGATGGTTGGGTGCGGACGGAGGGCTGGGAACGTTCTGCTCCGGTTTCCCTTCCTGTTCCGTCAGTACCGGGTCGGCGGCTTGCTGTTTGGTGGACACAATCGGGTCCGAATAATGGGCCTTGGCCGCGCCTGTCGCCCGGCGGATGATAATAAGCAGGATCGCCGCGATGACGATAAGCAGGGCCAGCAGCTGCGAAGTCCGGATATTTCCGTAGTTCGGATCGAGATATCCCGGTTCAAAGCCCAATCCCTTCATCGGGCTCCACAGACCGTTAATCAACGAGGCCAGAGCATCGCTGCCTTTGAAAGCGAGGCTGTCGGTCCGCAGCCCTTCAATAAAGAACCGTCCGATCGAATACCAGATGAAATACGACAGAAACAATTCTCCCGCGCGTATAAACCGCTGTCTGCGCAGCACCATGAGCAGCACAATGCCGGCCAGGCTCCACAGCGATTCATACAAAAAGGTCGGATGATGGTACGCTAAATCCTTCTCTATGTACATTTGGTTCACAATAAAGTCCGGCAAATGCAGACTGTTCCGCAAAAAAGTCTCATGAACCGGACCGCCATAGGCTTCCTGGTTCACAAAATTCCCCCATCGGCCAATCATTTGTCCAGCCAGCAGCCCGGGGGCGCAAATATCAGCGATCCGCCAAAAAGGATAACCTTTATAGCGGAAGTAAATAATAGCGCAAATAATAGCACCGATGAGCGCCCCGTAGATGGCGATTCCACCGTTCCATATTTTAAATACATCCACAAAGTTGTTCTTATATTCATCCCAAGTGAAAGCTACGTAATAAATACGTGCGCCGATAATCGCCGAAGGGACGCCGAGAAGCAGCAAATCCATAAAAAATTCCTGCGGTATTCCGAATCTTCTTCCCTCCCGGATCACAAGGAACAGGCCCGTCAACGCGCCAAGTCCCAGAATCAGGCCATACCAATGCACCTTTAAAGCGCCGATTGAAAAGGCAATCGGATCCAGCGCCAGTGGAAACATTCTCTCGCCCTCCTAGTCCAGGTCATCCATATCTTCCGATATGGTTGCCGTAAGCTTGTGGGTGAACTGCAGCGCGGCATTGAAGCCCATCTGCTTCAACCGGTAATTCATAGCCGCCACTTCGATAATAACGGCAAGGTTCCGTCCCGGACGCACCGGAATGGTCACCAGCGGCACATCGGTGTCGATGATGCGCGTCGTCTCCTCATCCAATCCTAGACGGTCATACTGCTTATCCTGCTGCCAGGCTTCCAGTTTGACGACAAGGGTAATCCGCTTGTGGTTGCGGATCGCTCCGGCGCCGAACAGCGTCATGACGTTGATAATGCCGACCCCACGGATTTCGAGCAGATGCCGAATCAGCTCCGGCGCGGTCCCGTGCAGCTGGTTGTCCGACGTCTGCCGGATCTCAACGGCGTCGTCGGCAATCAGCCGATGTCCGCGCTTCACCAGCTCCAGCGCCGTCTCGCTCTTGCCGATGCCGCTGCTGCCGGTAATCAGCATGCCGACGCCATAGACGTCGCAGAGCACGCCGTGAATGGTCGCGGTCGGAGCCAGCTGGCCTTCCAGAAAGCTCGTCAAGCGGCTGGAAAAAATCGTTGTCGCCATCGAGCTGCGCAATACGGGCAGCCCTTTCTCATTGCTGACATCAATCAGCTCCTGCGGCACATCCAGCCCGCGTGTAATCACGATGCAAGGCGTCTCGTCGTGGCAAATACCGCGAATTCGGCTGATCCGTTCCTCGGCAGGAAGCATTGAGAAGAAGGCGAGCTCGGTCTTGCCCATCAGTTGAACCCGGTCTTCAGGATAATATTCGAAATATCCGGCCATTTCGAGGCCGGGGCGGTTCAGGTCGTCGACCGTAATCAGCCTTTTCAGGCCTTCTTGTCCGGAAATGACTTCCAGTTGAAAATGCTGTACCAATTCCGATACTTTTACCTTCTTGGCCATATCTATTTCTTCCTTTCGTCGCCTGCGGTTTGATCCCGCTTGTCCTGCTTCCCTTGACCGGCAGCGGCTGTATAATCCTTCCTCCCGGCAGGTAATTCTCCTGCTATCTTAAAGGATAACGGGTGTGAATGCAATCATTATACCGGGCAGAAGGGGTGCGTGGACAGGGTCTGCCGAATCTCTTCATTAATATTAAAAAAGCCGCCCCGAAGGGCGGCTTCCAAAGAAATCTGAACCTGACGCTTATCCCAGCAAAATGTTCAGTTCCGATTGTTTATCAAACAAATGCACTTTGTTCATGTCGATTGCCAGCTTCGCCTTGCTGCCTTCGCGGGTGGTCGAACGTCCGTCCACGCGGGCGATAACGGAATCTTTACCGATACCGCTCAGGTACAGCAGCATTTCATGACCCAGGTTCTCGGTTACGTCTACCAGTGCGGAGAAGATTGTATTTGGAGAAGCTTCAAGGAATACCGGCTCTTCGTGGATGTCTTCCGGGCGAACGCCCATGACAACTTCCTTACCGATATAACCTTTGCTGCGAAGCAGTTGAGCTTTGCCGCCCGGAACTTCAACGTCCAGGTTATCAGCGATGAAACGAACCGCTCCGCTAACTTCGGACAAAGTACCCGAAATAAAGTTCATTGTCGGAGAGCCGATAAATCCGGCTACGAACAAGTTCTTCGGATTATTGTACAACTCTTCCGGAGAAGCGGCTTGCTGGATGATGCCGTCCTGCATAACAACAATGCGGTCACCCATCGTCATCGCTTCGGTTTGGTCATGCGTTACGTAAATGCAAGTGGTTTCAAGACGTTTAACCAGCTTTGTGATTTCGGCACGCATTTGTCCGCGAAGCTTGGCGTCAAGGTTGGAGAGCGGTTCGTCCATCAGGAACACTTGGGGATCGCGGACGATCGCACGGCCCAGAGCTACACGTTGACGCTGACCGCCGGAAAGCGCCTTCGGTTTACGTTCCAGCAGATGCTCGATATCAAGAATTTTGGCGGCTTCGCGCACTTTTCTGTCGATTTCGTCCTTCTTCACCTTCCGGAGCTTCAGACCAAACGCCATGTTTTGGTACACGCTCATATGAGGATACAAAGCGTACGATTGGAACACCATCGCGATATCGCGGTCTTTAGGAGCTACGTCGTTGACAACGCGGTCGCCGATGA
Source organism: Paenibacillus apii (assembly GCF_011043685.1). NCBI lineage: Bacteria > Bacillati > Bacillota > Bacilli > Caryophanales > Paenibacillaceae > Paenibacillus > Paenibacillus apii. The sequence continues at coordinate 96,102 of NZ_JAAKGU010000015.1, forward strand.
ACAGCTTGCCTTCGGAGATTTCTTCCAGCCCTGCGATCATCCGCAAAGTTGTGGATTTACCGCAGCCGGAAGGGCCGACCAGTACGAGGAACTCCTTATCTTTAATGTCAAGATTAACGTCAATTACGGTTGCTTTATCGGAACCCGGATATTTTTTGAATACATGCTCTAAACGAACGCCTGCCATTTGAATTTCCTCCTCGGATAAGGGATAGAGTTCGGAAACATTTCCTGTACTTATCTTACCCCAGTCCACCCTGGCTGGCTATTTGTAACGTTCACAAAAATCCTATTTCCTTTTCGTTACTTTATACAATAGCATGGTAAGCTTCACAATGGCCGCGTCGCCAAAGCTCCGCACGTCCGCACCTGTCTCCTGCTTGATCTTGTCCAGACGGTAGAGCAGGGTATTGCGGTGAATGTACAATTTCTTCGCCGTTTCGCTGACATTACAATCCATTTGAAAAAAAGTTTCCAGCGTCACCAGCATCTCCTTATCGGACAGCACGGTCGTATAATCGCCAAACTGTGCAAGCAGCTGCCGCCTCCGCCCGTCGGGTATGCTGTTGACAAGCCTTTCCAATTGGAGCGCCCAAGGCAAGTGAATATATTCTCCCACCTCAAAGATACGTCCCAGACTGATCGTTTCCCTCAGCAGCGTAACTACCCCCGCCAGACCTTTAAGAGGAATAATTGAAGAGGAAACGCTCACATGAAACACGCCGACCCACTCGGACGCGATCAGTTCATGAAGGCCCATGCAGGCCTGTGCCAGAAGCTCCTCATCGTCGCTCTCCTCCTGCTCGTCCTTCTCTTCCGTGCCTGTAAGCAGATCCTTGCGTGCCAGAATCAGCCACTCTTTTGTCTGCAAAGGGATGAGCAGCGTTGTATTGTCGAAATAACTCCGGATTAATTTTAAAAGAGAGCGGTAGGCGATATCGGAGCTGTGCGTATTTTCTCCAACAAGCAGAAAAGGAACCATATCGGTGAACAAACGGCTCTTTAAAGCGATTTCGTCCGAAATTTCGCCATCGTCCAGATTTCGCTCAAGCTGCGTGTTCAACCATGCGCCAAGCTGCCGCGCCTCCGCTTCCCCTTCTTCCTTAAAGCCCGAGGCTCTGAGCGCGGCAGCATAATTCTCGGCGGCAAACTGTGCGAGCTGCTGCTCCATCTCGGAAAGGCCCTCCGTCTCGATCGACAAAGCTGTAATCCGGCCTTCGCTCTCATAAAGGGGTATCCAAACGCTTCCTTCAAACAATACGGACTGCTGTACCGCCTTCGATTCAACTCCAAAAAGAGAAGCCGATTGCTGCCTCCCGAATTGCTTAATTCCTGATTTTTTACCGGTGAGGTGCTCCATTTTTTGCCGCAACGTCTCAGTATCCATTGTCAACATACTCCACCACTTTTGCTCTTTTTGCCTATTTTATCACGCTTTTGTCTGTTCTTGTAGTCAGCTAAAATGCAGCGAAGTTACCAAGTGCCCATAGCTATCTAAAATAATGTAAAAAACAAAAAAAGCCATCACCTAATGGTGATGACTTCTTGAACAGGATGAGCCATGAAGGACTCGAACCTTCGACACCCTGATTAAAAGTCAGGTGCTCTACCAACTGAGCTAATGGCTCAAATCATGGTGGAGGCTGATGGATTCGAACCACCGAACTCGTAAGAGAACAGATTTACAGTCTGCTGCGTTTGGCCACTTCGCTAAGCCTCCATGAAAGTGGCTCGGGACGGAATCGAACCGCCGACACGAGGATTTTCAGTCCTCTGCTCTACCGACTGAGCTACCGAGCCATAAATTGACATAAAAATGGCGGAACCGACGGGATTCGAACCCGCGATCTCCTGCGTGACAGGCAGGCATGTTAGGCCTCTACACCACGGTTCCGCGTTTGTGACAATGGTGCCGGCGAGAGGACTTGAACCCCCAACCTACTGATTACAAGTCAGTTGCTCTACCAATTGAGCTACACCGGCATGATGTCATATGTCATTATGAAATTATCAAATGGTGGAGGCTGAGGGGATCGAACCCCCGACCCTCTGCTTGTAAGGCAGATGCTCTCCCAGCTGAGCTAAGCCTCCGTATGTATGGTAGCGGCGGAGGGGATCGAACCCCCGACCTCACGGGTATGAACCGTACGCTCTAGCCAGCTGAGCTACGCCGCCATACTATAAGATGAATTTGAAGTGGCGGAGAGAGAGGGATTCGAACCCTCGCACCGCTTACGCAGTCTAACCCCTTAGCAGAGGGTCCCCTTATAGCCACTTGGGTATCTCTCCAAACAAATCTTCACGCTTCTTATTACCGAACCGTTAAAGATGGGTCTTTCAAATTCATTCAGGCT
>NZ_JAAKGU010000016.1:0-65172 GCF_011043685.1 Paenibacillus apii
TTTTTCTATAGGTGCGCCACGAAGAAAGCTGTTCCGATTTATCTTTAACGATAAGGGAACGGCTTTTTCAATGCAGTTAAATGAGGCATCGCTTCATTTCCGATTTGACAAAGACCCTGGCGTCTGACAAACTCATGATAACCTATTGATATTGAGGTGAGTGTATGGAAATCCGTCAGCTCCGCCCGGAAGAGTTTGACGCAAGTCTGAGTCTTTCCGAGTATGCGTTTCAATACAAGCTTTCGGCCGAAGCCCGGGCGAAGGCGCTGGAGAGATTTAAGCCCGAGCGTGTTTGGGGGATTTTTGACGATAGCGGTCTCGCCGCCAAATTTACGCTGCTGCCGTTTCAATCCTACATACAAGGCCGTCCGCTGCTTATGGGGGGCATCGCCGGAGTGGCGACATGGCCGGAGAATCGAAGACAGGGTCTGGTGGCCAAGCTTTTGGCCCATGCGCTGATTAAGATGAATGAAGCCGGTCAGATGCTGTCCTGTCTGCACCCGTTCTATGTTCCTTTTTACCGTAAGTTTGGTTGGGAAGTGTACTGTGAGTACAAGAAATATACGATTCCTTCCGGTAAATTTCCGGAGAAGGTTCAAGTGGAAGGACGGGTTAAGCGGGATGAGGGGAAACTAGATGTCCTGGATGATCTGTACCGAAAGTTTGCTTCCAAATATAACGGAACTCTAGTAAGAGACAAGGAATGGTGGGAGAAATCCGTGCTGGATGATGACGGTCATAGTGCCGTTTATTATTCGCAGGAGGGCGAAGCGGAAGGCTATGCGCTTTATAAAATCCAGAACCGGGAATTGGTCATCGATGAATTCGTGTATGCCAACGGGCGCGCCCGCAGCGGGCTGTGGAACTATTTTGCCAATCATGATTCGATGGTGACTCAAGCACATTTAAAAATGGTGCCGGCTGACGACGATCTGCCATTCCTGCTGCCAGATCCGCGGATTACGCAAGAAAATCATCCTTATTTTATGGCCCGCATTGTGAACGTTAAGGCATTTGTTGAACAATTGTCATTCGTCGCCACCAGCAGCTTAGGAAGCATAACTCTTTCGGTCGTGGACAGCCTTGCGCCGTGGAATAACGGATTCTGGACTCTCAGCGTAGATGGCCAAGGAAAGCCGTCACTTCAGGCACTCCAAAGTGAGCCCGGAGGAGAAGAAACGGCAGCCTGTGGCATCGGAACGTTAACCACCATGCTGCTTGGATACAAAAGACCGATGGACATGTATCAAGCCGGACTGCTTACGGGTAATATATGTTCAGTATCCTGGTTGGAGGAACGGATTCCGAGGGCTCAAACAGCATTGTTTGATTTTTTCTGATCAAAGACTTGGCTTTCTGAAAAAATATGCTATAATAAGGTATAAGTCAAAGAAAGTCAAAGTCAACAGAGCATGCAGCAGGTGATTACTTATTCGTTCCCGTTTGTTCTTTTTCAAGTATGCGGTGTACAGATTAGGCCACACTAGTAGAGCTTGAACAGAATCTAAATCCAGGCTTGCCAGCCGGTTTTACGCGGGATTCGGCTCTTTGCACTTTGGTTAAAGTTCCTTTAGAGGTCAAGGCCAGTAATGGAACGGTGCCATCGGCTGCATCTGCAAGCTCTGAATCTGGAGGATGAGTGATGCGTAATATCTCTGATATCATTGAACAATATCTGAAGAATATTTTGCATGAAAGTCCCGAAGGCACAGTCGAAATTCAACGCAACGATCTGGCGGACCACTTCTCCTGTGTACCCTCCCAGATCAATTATGTAATCAGCACCCGCTTTACCCTTGAGAAAGGCTACTTGGTGGAGAGCAAACGCGGCGGTGGCGGATATATCCGCATTCAGCGTATTGAGCTTCCCCAGCATTCGGCGCTGCATACGCACCTTAACCAAACGATCGGCTCGGGGATCGACCAGAGTACGGCTGAGGGGCTTATATATCAGCTCGAAGAAGCCGGCTTTTTGACCCGACGCGAAGCCTGCCTTATGCGCGCCGCCATTTCGCGAGAATGCCTTGCGATCAAGCTCCCCCATCGGGACGAGATTCGTTCCAAATTGATGAAGGCGATGCTGATCTCATTGCTTAGCAAATAAACCGGTGTGAGAAAGAAGGTTTCGTATACATGGTTTGTCAAGAGTGCGGTGTAAGACCGGCTACGCTTCATTTCACCAAGATCGTGAATGGAGAGAAGACGGAATTTCATATTTGCGAGAGCTGTGCAAGGGAAAAAGGAGAGCTGATTCCCGGTACGTCAGGCGGTTTCTCCATTCATAGTCTGCTGTCCGGGCTCTTGGATCTGGAGGGGGCAGGCAAAGGGAAAACCGCGGCCGCTTCGACGGCCCAAAGCGTTCGGTGTGAGGAATGCGGCATGACCTACGGGCAGTTCAGCAAGCTCGGACGCTTCGGATGCAGCTCCTGCTACAAATATTTTGACAAGGGGCTCGACCCGCTCTTCAAAAGAGTGCACGGCAGCACTGCCCATGTCGGCAAGGTTCCTAAACGCGCCGGCGCGAAAATTCAGTTCAGACGCCAAATCGATGAACTGAAGGGGCAGCTGCAGCAGGCCATCGAGCAGGAGGAGTTCGAAAAAGCGGCTGAATTCAGGGATCAGATCCGCAAACTTGAAAAAGAAATTGCACAAGAGTAAAGTCTTAAGATATATAGGGGGAATGCCTGATGTCAAATCTCCGGTTTACCGAACAAGCGCTCAGCGAATGGATGCGCAGCGGCGGCAGCCACTCCGAGATTGTAATCAGCAGCCGTGTGCGCATCGCCCGCAATATACAGCATCACCCTTTTCCTCTTCTGGCAACGCAGAATCAGGCCGAGGAAGTCATGAATGTGCTCGCTCCGGTAATCGATCAGGGCAAGGAGACGGGATTTGGCACGTTTCATCTGCTAAAGCTTGATGATCTGGAGGAGCTGGACAAGAAGGTGCTGGTTGAAAAGCATCTGATCAGTCCTAACCTGGTTAATGACTCCAGAGGCGGGGCGGTGCTGCTGAATGAAGACGAGTCGGTCAGCATCATGATCAATGAAGAAGACCATCTTCGGATTCAGTGTTTGTTTCCCGGATTTCAGGTCCGTGAGGCCTGGGAACGGGCTACCGCAATCGATGATATTTTCGAGGCGTCGATCGATTACGCTTTTGACGACAAAAGAGGCTATTTGACCAGTTGTCCGACCAATGTCGGCACAGGCCTCCGCGCTTCGGTTATGGTGCATCTTCCGGCGCTTGTCATGACTCAGCAGATCAATCGTATTCTCTCGGCTGTCAATCAGGTGGGGCTTACGGTAAGAGGCATTTACGGGGAAGGCAGCGAAGCCGCCGGGAATATCTTTCAGATTTCCAACCAGATTACACTGGGGCAGACCGAAGCGGAGATTATCGACAACTTGCACAGTGTGGCTATCCAGATTATCGAGCATGAACGCAATGCGCGCCAGCGGCTGCTGACGGATTCCGCACTGCGGATCACGGACCGAATCATGCGGTCATACGGTATTTTGTCATATGCGGCCGTCATGGATCTAAAAGAAGCTTCCCAGCGTCTGTCGGATGTGCGGCTTGGCCTGGATTTAGGAATTCTGAAAGCTCCATCCATCTCGGTGCTTAATGAGCTGAACGTCAAGACGCAGCCTGGATTTTTGCAGAACCTCTTTGGCGAAAAGCTGAGCTCAACCGAATGTGATATGTACCGGGCAAAGCTGCTCCGGGAAACGTTGGGGACCACACATTAATTATAAATATTTATTACTTATGGAGGTGCAGACTTATGATGTTTGGCAGATTTACGGAACGCGCGCAAAAAGTGCTGGCGCTGGCACAGGAAGAAGCCGTCCGGCTGGGACACAATAATATCGGCACAGAACATATTTTGCTCGGACTTATCCGCGAGGGCGACGGTATCGCCGCCAAAGCCTTGATCGCTCTTGGTCTCGGTCTTGAAAAAATTCAGGACGAGGTTGAAACGCTGATCGGCAGAGGACAGGAGCAGCCGACAAACATTGCGTACACTCCTCGCGCCAAAAAGGTTATCGAGCTGTCCATGGATGAAGCTCGCAAGCTGGGCCACACTTACGTTGGCACGGAGCACATCTTGCTCGGACTTATCCGCGAGGGAGAAGGCGTAGCGGCACGCGTCCTGAACAACCTTGGCATCAGCCTGAACAAGGCCCGCCAGCAAGTTCTGCAGCTGCTCGGCAGCAGTGAGTCCACTTCGAGCCACAGCGGCGGTCCTTCCAATGTAAGCACACCGACCCTTGACGGATTGGCCCGCGACCTGACGGCCTATGCCAAAGACGGACATCTTGACCCGGTTATCGGGCGCAGCAAAGAGATTGAACGCGTTATTCAGGTGCTGAGCCGCCGGACGAAGAATAATCCGGTGCTGATCGGTGAGCCAGGGGTAGGTAAAACAGCAATCGCCGAAGGCTTGGCACAGAAGATTATCAATAACGAGATTCCGGAAACGCTGCGCGACAAGCGTGTAATGACGCTGGATATGGGCTCGGTCGTTGCTGGCACCAAATATCGCGGTGAATTTGAAGATCGTCTCAAAAAGATCATGGATGAAATTCGTCAGGCGGGCAACATTGTGCTCTTCATCGACGAATTGCATACGCTGATCGGTGCAGGCGGGGCTGAGGGCGCCATTGACGCCTCCAACATTCTGAAACCTGCGCTGGCCCGCGGCGAGCTGCAATGCATCGGCGCGACAACGCTGGATGAGTACCGCAAATACATCGAGAAGGATGCGGCTCTGGAGCGTCGTTTCCAGCCCATCACGGTGGATCAGCCTACTCCGGACGAAGCCGTTCAAATTCTTTACGGATTGCGTGACCGGTACGAAGCCCATCACCGTGTAAAAATTACGGATGAGGCGATTGTGCAGGCCGTAAAACTGTCCGACCGCTATATCACCGACCGGTTCCTGCCGGACAAAGCGATCGACCTGATCGATGAAGCCGGCTCGAAAGTAAGGCTGAACTCTTACACGATTCCGCCGAATCTGAAAGAGCTGGAAACGCGTCTGGACGATATCCGCAAGGAAAAAGACGCCGCCGTTCAAAGCCAGGAGTTCGAGAAAGCGGCAGCCCTTCGCGATACGGAGCAAAAGATTCGCGAAGAGCTGGATACAACGAAGAATCAATGGAAAGAGAAACAAGGCCGTACCGATTCCGAGGTTACGCCTGAAGATATCGCTCAAGTGGTGGCAAGTTGGACCGGCATTCCGGTCAACAAGCTGAAAGAGGAAGAAACGGAACGCCTGCTCAATATGGAAGCTCTGCTGCATGATCGTGTTATCGGCCAGGATGAAGCCGTCAAAGCGGTCAGCCGGGCCATCCGCCGGGCTCGCGCGGGTCTGAAAGATCCGAAGCGTCCAATGGGCTCCTTTATCTTCCTCGGCCCGACTGGGGTTGGTAAGACGGAACTGGCACGTGCGCTTGCCGAAGCAATGTTCGGAGACGAGAATGCCGTTATCCGTATCGATATGTCGGAGTACATGGAGAAACACTCCACTTCCCGCCTTGTAGGGGCGCCTCCGGGATATGTAGGCTATGAAGAAGGCGGACAGCTTACCGAGAAAGTACGCCGCAAACCTTACTCCGTGGTCCTGCTTGATGAAATCGAGAAGGCTCACCCTGAAGTATTCAACATCCTGCTGCAGGTGCTGGAAGACGGCCGTCTGACCGATTCCAAAGGACGCGTTGTCGATTTCCGCAATACGCTGATTATTCTGACCTCGAACGTTGGCGCTCAAGCGATCAAACGCAACTCCACGCTCGGATTTACGGCGGTACAGGATGCTGGCGCCGAGTACTCGAGCATGAAGGGCAAGGTCATGGATGAGCTGAAGAAGAGCTTCCGTCCGGAGTTCCTGAACCGGATCGACGAAATCATCGTGTTCCACTCGCTGGAAGAGAAACACATCGCCGAGATCGTTACGCTGATGTCCGAAGAGCTGCGCAAGCGGCTGCGTGAATACGCCGTCGATTTCGAACTGACGGACAATGCGAAAGCTTTCCTGGCGAAAGAAGGATTTGATCCGGCCTTCGGCGCACGTCCGCTGCGCCGCGCGATCCAGAAGCATATCGAGGACCGTCTGTCCGAAGAGATGCTGAAAGGCAATATTTCCAAAGGCGATTTGCTCAAGATTGACGAAGAGAACGGCGAACTGTCCGTGCGCAAGAAAGAGCCGGTATCGCTGGAGAAGGACGCAGAATAAATTTACAGCCTGAAGTGATAGATAGGTAACCAGAAGGAGAGCCTGCTTCCGATTGAGGAAGCGGCTCTCCTTTTTAATTGAGGCGGGCCATTTTCCAATTGCTCTTTCGTTCACAGCCCTTAAATGGTAAACTTTGAATGACAGGAAAATATCCGCGATTTGAAGGAATTGCGGCATGCTTCATCTGTCCGAAGGAGAAATTATGGCTAAGACAAAAACTAAATTTTACTGCGCCGAATGCGGATATGAGTCTCCGAAGTGGCTCGGCAAATGCCCAGGCTGCCAGGCTTGGAACAGCATGGTCGAAGAAACAGAAAGCGTAGTCAAAACCCAGGGAATGAATACCCCCGTTTTTCATAGTAAAGAAAAGCCCCAGTCCATCATAAATATAGAAAGTAATCAGGAACCCCGCATCCTAACCGGCATTGGTGAGCTTAACCGGGTGCTGGGCGGAGGGATTGTGCCCGGCTCCCTCGTGCTTGTCGGCGGCGACCCCGGCATTGGCAAATCGACGCTTCTGCTGCAGACCTCCCATGCGCTGACTACGCAGGGACTGCGCGTGCTGTATATCTCGGGAGAGGAATCGGTACGCCAGACAAGGCTGCGGGCGGACCGGCTTGGAGCCTTGTCCTCGGAGCTGTATGTGCTGTGCGAGACGAATATGGAGGCGATTGAGGAAGCGATTGAGGCCATCCAGCCTCAGTTCCTGGTTATCGACTCCATTCAGACCGTGTTTCTTCCTGAAGTAACGAGCGCGCCGGGAAGTGTATCGCAGGTTCGTGAATGTACGACAAGATTCATGAGAATCGCCAAAATCCGCGGCATCGCCACTGTGCTTGTCGGTCATGTGACGAAGGAAGGCGCAATTGCCGGGCCACGGATGCTGGAGCATATGGTAGACTGTGTGCTCTATTTCGAGGGCGAGCGCCATCACACATACCGGCTGCTGCGTGCGGTCAAGAATCGTTTCGGTTCGACGAATGAGATCGGCATATTCGAAATGGGCGAAATCGGCTTGTCGGAGGTTGAAAATCCGTCCGAGCTGTTCCTGTCCGAGCGGCCCCTCGGCGTTGCCGGCTCCACGGTCGTCGCCAGCATGGAAGGTACGCGGCCGGTACTGGTCGAGCTGCAGGCACTCGTTGCCGCTACGCATTTTCCTTCTCCGCGGCGTATGTCGACAGGGCTTGACAACCAAAGGATGGCGCTTATCATTGCCGTCCTGGAGAAGCGGATGGGCATGTTCTTGCAGAATCAGGACGCTTATCTGAATGTCGCGGGCGGAGTCAAGCTGGATGAGCCGGCCATTGATCTGGCGGTTGCGATCAGTATTGCTTCCAGCTTTCGCGATATCCCGACAAAGCCTTACGATGTCTTTTTCGGAGAGGTCGGACTGACAGGTGAAGTTAGAGGCGTCTCGCGTGCGGAAACGCGGGTCAGGGAGGCGGCCAAACTGGGATTCCGGCGGGTCATTTTGCCCGAGAAAAGCCTGAAGGGCTGGAAGCATCCGAAGGATATCCAGATTATCGGAGTAAATACTGTGGCAGACGCATTAGCGGTCGCGTTAGATTAGGGGGCAGAAGAATGAAAGACCACCAATTGGAAAATATGAACGAACTGCTCAGGCTAGCCGCACCGGGCACATCGTTTAGGGAAGGGTTGGAAAATGTGCTCCGGGCCAAGACGGGCGCGCTGATCGTCGTAGGCTACAGTCCCGAGGTCATGGAGGTGGTCGAGGGGGGATTTTCCATCAATTGCGATTTCTCGCCGAACTATTTATACGAACTGGCCAAAATGGACGGCGCGATTATTCTAAGCGAAGATTTGAAACGGATTCTGTACGCCAACACCCAGCTTATTCCCGACTCATCGATTTCCTCGATCGAGACCGGCATCCGTCACCGGACGGCTGAAAGGGTCGCGAAGCAGACCGGAAAGCTGGTCGTATCCATTTCGCAGCGGCGAAATATCATCACGCTTTATCAGGGCTCCATCCGCTACGCGCTCAAAGACATCGGTGTTATTCTGACAAAGGCCAATCAGGCGATTCAGACGCTGGAGAAGTACAGGGCTGTGCTTACTCAATCGCTGACCAACCTGTCGGCTTCGGAATACGAGGGCATAGTCAGCCTGCCGGAAGTAATCGGCGTTATTCAGCGGGTGGAGATGGTGCTCCGGATCAAGACAGAAATCAAGCGCTTCATCATCGAGCTGGGCAACGAAGGGCGCCTGATTAGCATGCAGATGGAAGAACTGGTTGGAAATACAGAGGAAGAGGCATGGCTTTTGTACAGAGACTATGCCAAGGAAGAGGAAGAGGACAAAATCCGCGAAATCATCGCCGGACTGAAGCGGGCGAGCGACGACGAGCTGATGGACGATAATCATATTGCCCGGCTGCTTGGCTTTTCCGGTACTGCAGTGGCTTCAGAGGAGTCGGTTACGCCGCGCGGCTACCGCCTGCTGAATAAAATTCCGCGGCTGCCGAATGTCATTATTCATAACTTGGTGGAACGTTTCGAAATGCTGCCCAATCTGATGACAGCAAGCATAGCGGAACTGGATGAAGTCGATGGAATCGGGGAGGCTCGGGCCCGGGGAATTCAGGACGGATTGAAGCGGCTGCAAAAGCAAGTTCTTATTGACAGACAAATGTAAATAACATACAATCACGTAATGTTGGAGACATTGAGACTTTACCGAATAAATATAGAGGTGACGAAATGATACAAAAGTCGATTCCGAGTTTATTCACGTTGGGCAATCTGCTGCTCGGAATGTTTGGCATCATGATGGCGCTCGACGGTAAAATCGGCATGGCGGCGATTATGGTGATTATCGCAATGCTTGCTGATGGACTGGACGGACGCGTTGCCCGTGCCCTTGGCGCGGAGAGCGAATTCGGCAAAGAGCTGGACTCGCTGTCGGATGTCGTATCCTTTGGTGTCGCACCCGCTCTCATCATGTACGTGACCAGCCTGCACGATTTGAATAATGCGTTGGCCTGGCCGGTTACCGCCATTTTCCCCATGTTCGGCGCGCTTCGCCTGGCTCGTTTCAACGTCCGTCCGGGCATTCCGGGTTACTTTATAGGCCTGCCCATTCCGGCAGCCGGTGGCGTACTGGCTACGCTGTCCCTGTTCCACAAGGATGTATCCGCTCCTTTTATGGTTGTCGCAACGCTGCTGCTGTCGTACCTGATGGTCAGCACGGTGAAATATCCGAATTTTAAGAAAATCGGCTTGCCGAAAAAAGCGGTTGTCGGAGCTCCGGTTGTGATTGTTATCGCCGTCGCGGTTGCCGTTGTTTTTCCCGAGCAGATTTCCAAAATGATCTTCGGCCTGCTGGCCCTCTATGCCCTGTACGGCTTGAAGCAGAACTTTGACAGACTGGCAGCCAGACGCCGCCGCCGCAATCGAAGACATCGTTCCGACGAAGAGGCTTATCACTCGAAGAACGGATAGTTTGAATAAAAGAGCCGGTTCCACGCTTGAAATGGTGTGGCGACCGGCTCTTGTTTTATGTTTACGGCGGGTTGTATGTGAATAAAAGAACAGCATGATCTTGTCTTTACGACAAATTAAACAGTCCGAGCGTTGCGCATTTCTGGGATTCCTTCACGATAACCTCGTCCATATTGATGCCAAGCAAATTGCACATGGCCGACATGTAGAACAGCTCCCGGCCCAGTTCGGAACCGATTACCTCACGGCAGTTCTCGCACAGCTCTCCTTTAACGTGGGTTCCCGCCTTTTCCTTCGCTTCCTCCAGACTTACGCCGGATTCAAATACCTGCTTGGTGGCATGAAGCTCGATGCAGCCGCATTCCGTGATCGCTTTGACGACGGCGCGGTTGACCGAGGCGCTGCTCTGATCGTTCTTGGACAGCACGTCCAGCAGACTGCGGTGTCTAAGCAGCAGCTCCGAGACCTGGTCCTGAAAAGCCTGCAAACTTGGTGCGCTCATTTCCATTCCCCCCGTTTCATGAAGTATCAGCGTGAAACGGATGCCGCTCCTTCAAAAGACGGCACAGCCGTTCCTTCTTGAATGAGTTCATTATATGCTACCCAAAACCTCCTTTTCAACCGGGAAAAAAGCCGCAAATTCCGGCAAGCCGGTTCTTTGTCCCTCCCCGCTAAAAAAATAGGCCTGGCACGATTACCGTTCCGCAAATTGGAACATACTGGGGAATAGGGCGTGAGAATAAAGGAGGTGCGCAAATCATGTGGAAAAAGTGGATTTTACTATTTGCCGCATTATGCGGTGGCTGGACCGGCTATTCGCTGTACCAAGCTGCGGAGCGGGATTTTCCGGAAGGCATGGCCCGGCTCGGGAACAGCCTGCCGCTTGAAGGAAGTTTTATGTTTGCAGTGCTGGGTGCCATTATTTTTTTGATTGCGGTGGCGTTATGCGCAGATTGGGCGGAAGCTAGACTGCGGGAGACCGCGCTGTACTGTTCGCGGGTGCCAATGGATGAATTGGCTGCCGGGACGGCGGGGCTGCTCGGAGGATTGCTGCTGTCGCTGCTGCTCTATCCTTGCATGGCATGGCTTGGAAGGGCGGGCGACCTGCTTCAGGTGCCGGTTACGGCGGGCCTCGGGTATCTCGGACTGCGGATCGGCCTGGAAAAAAAGGGAGAGCTGGGCGCGCTGTGGGCAACCGGGCGGTTCGGCCCGGCAGAGGAGCCGGAAGGTCCGGCGCCGGAGGAGCATAAAATTCTCGACACCAGCGTCATTATCGACGGACGGATCGCGGATATCTGCAAGACCGGTTTTATTGAGGGAACGATCGTTATCCCAGAATTCGTTCTGGAGGAGCTGCAGCATATTGCGGACTCATCCGATCTGCTTAAGCGGAACCGCGGACGCCGGGGTCTGGATATCCTCAACAAAATCCAAAAAGAACTGGACGTTAAGGTGCTGATCTACGAAGGGGATTTCGAGGAAATCTCGGAAGTGGACAGCAAGCTGGTGAAGCTGGCCAAGGTGCTGCACGGCAAAGTCGTGACCAACGATTTCAATTTGAACAAAGTCTGCGAGCTCCAGGGCGTATCCGTGCTGAACATCAACGATTTGGCCAACGCGGTGAAGCCGGTTGTGCTGCCGGGCGAAGAGATTGTCGTCCAGGTCATCAAGGACGGCAAGGAGCACGGTCAGGGCGTCGCTTATCTGGATGACGGCACGATGATCGTCGTGGAGGGCGGCCGCGAATTCATCGGCACCACGATGGAGGTGCTGGTGACCAGCGTGCTGCAGACATCGGCGGGACGAATGATTTTTGCCAAGCCGAAGCTACTGGAAAAAGCGCAGTAATACCGGGGCGTTTGAACGGTGAACCGTTTGAACGCCTTGTTTTTGTTGGCCGGAGGTTGGGCCGCCAGTCTTGGAAATGCCCGTCAAACGCGTTATGATGGGGGTATAGTGAAATAACCCCACAAGCGGACAGGAGCATAAAAAGAATGGCAAACAGTGTCGGCGTCGTCGTTGTGGCGGCAGGCAGAGGAACGCGCATGGGAACGGCGGAGAGCAAGCAGTACTTGATGCTGCAGGGCAAACCGATTATCGTGCATACGCTGGAATTATTCCAGCGGCACGGTCTGATTTCCGAGATCGTGCTCGTTGCCGGAGCGGAGGATCTGGACCGCTGCCGGAATTGGACTGAAGCATACGGGCTGAGCAAGGTAAAAGCGATTGTTGCCGGAGGAACCGAGCGGCAGCATTCCGTATACCGCGGGCTGGGGCAACTGAGTACGGAATGGGTCATGGTCCATGACGGAGTCAGGCCCTTTGTGCGTCCGGCGGACATCGAGTGCTGCTACGAAGAAGCGGTGCGGACAGGAGCGGCGGTCCTTGCCGTTCCGGTGAAGGATACCATCAAGCAGGTGGACAACCGGGGCAGCGTGCTCTCGACGCCGGACAGGCGAAGTCTGTGGGCCATTCAGACCCCGCAGACTTTTCGTTTGTCCGAGCTGCTGGCGGCTTATGAAGCGGCGGACAAGGACGGCTTTGTAGGCACCGACGATTCCAGTCTCGCGGAGCGGGCGGGAATCGAAGTAGCGGTAGTGGAAGGAAGCTACGGCAACATTAAAATTACGACGCCTGATGATCTGGAATATGCGGAATTCACAGTAAGGCACAAGGAGAGAGGGACAGGCATGATTGCTGTAGGACAAGGGTTTGACGTGCATCAGCTGGTCGAAGGACGGCCATGCATCATCGGAGGCGTAACCATACCATACGAAAAGGGGCTGCTGGGCCATTCGGACGCCGACGTGCTGCTGCATGCGATCAGCGACGCCATCCTCGGCGCGCTGGGGCTTGGGGACATCGGACGGCATTTCCCCGACACAGACCCCGCTTTCAAGGATGCTGACAGCCTGAAGCTGCTGGAGCACGTCTGGGCGCTGGCCAAGGAGCGCGGCTACCGGCTGGGCAATGTCGATTCCACCATTATCGCCCAGAAGCCGAAAATGGCGCCTTATATTCCGCAAATGGCGGAAATTATCGCTCGGGCGCTGGAAGCGGAGCCGTCACAGGTCAACGTGAAAGCGACCACCACGGAGCAGCTTGGCTTCACCGGAAGAGGCGAGGGCATCGCCGCCCAATCTATTGTCTGTCTGCTCCAAAATATGCTATGATCATGAGATGACCGAGATTGAGAGATCAATCCAAATGAAAGAGCGGAGGAACGAAAATGGGAGATCAAGTCCGGGTGCGCTACGCGCCTAGCCCTACGGGACATTTACATATCGGCAATGCCAGAACGGCTTTATTTAATTATTTGTACGCCCGGAACCAGGGCGGCAAATTCATTATCCGGATCGAAGATACGGATGTGAAGCGCAATATTGCCGGCGGTGAAGAAAGCCAGCTGAAATATTTGAAATGGCTGGGGATGGATTGGGATGAAAGCATTGATGTCGGCGGCGAATACGGCCCTTACCGTCAGACGGAACGGCTTGATCTGTACCGCGTGTACTGGCAGGATCTGATCGACCGCGGTCTGGCTTACCGCTGCTACTGCACCGAGGAAGAGCTGGAAGCGGAGCGCGAGGAGCAGACTGCCCGGGGAGAGACGCCAAGGTATTCCGGAAAGCACCGCGATCTGACCGAGGAGCAGCGCGCCGCCTATGAACGGGAAGGACGCGTCGCCAGTATCCGCTTCCGGGTTCCGGAAGACCGTACGTACAGCTTCAATGATATTGTCAAAGGCCCGATTTCCTTCCAGACAACGGATATGGGCGATTTTGTTATTGTTAAGAAGGACGGCATTCCAACCTATAATTTTGCGGTGGCCGTCGACGACCACTTGATGAAGATTACCCATGTGCTGCGCGGCGAGGACCATATCTCCAACACGCCCCGTCAGCTTATGATTTATGAAGCGCTCGGATGGGAAGCGCCGCTGTTCGGTCATATGACCCTGATCGTCGGCGATGACCACAAGAAGCTCAGCAAGCGTAATGAATCCATTATCCAGTTCATCTCGCAATACGAGGATCTGGGCTACTTGCCGGAAGCGCTGTTCAACTTTATTGCGCTCCTGGGCTGGTCGCCGGAAGGTGAGGAGGAGATTTTCAGCAGGGAAGAGCTGATCTCCATCTTTAACGCCGACCGTCTGTCCAAGAGCCCGGCCGTATTCGATACGAACAAGCTGGCGCATCTGAACAACCATTACATCAAGCAGGCCGATCCCGTCCGGATTGCGAATTTGGCCATTCCTCATTTGCAGAAGGCCGGAAGACTGCCGGCGGAGCTCAGCGATGAGCAGCGGGCCTGGGCCGAAAGCCTTGTAGCGCTTTACCAGGAGCAAATGGTGGCGGCTTCGGACATTGTGAATCTGTCGGAAATCTTCTTCCGCACCCATCTGGAGCTGGAGGCGGAAGCGGCGCAGATTTTATTGGAAAGCCAGGTTCCCGAAGTGCTATCCGCCTTTTTGGCGAAAGTCGAAGCAGCTGAAGAGTTTACACCGGCCGCGATTGGGGCATTAATTAAAGCAGTACAGAAGGAAACGGGACACAAGGGCAAGGGGCTCTTTATGCCGATCCGTGTCGCCGTAACCGGACAGACGCATGGCCGCGACCTCAATGCGACGATCGCTCTGATGGGACGCAGCCGGGTCATTGACCGCCTCAAAGCGCAGATTAAAGGAGCCTAAAAGCTTAGGCCTTAGGCATATCCCCTTGTCAGTCCCGATTCTTTTCGCTAAGATAGAAGAAAATATCGAAAAAGCTGCGATCAGGAGAAGTACGCGTATAACAGCCATTTGCAGAGAGAATAACCGCGAAGAGGATCACCTTTTCAGGCTGGGAGTTATTCATGGCACACCGTGGAAGATGCGCCTGTGAGCTGTGCGGTTGAGCGGTTGCTTGATTAAGCGCCGTTAGGCCGCGCCGGAAACATCGCCGTTACGGATGCCAAGAGGGACGAAGAGCCTGCCGCTGATTCAGGCGCGGGTAAGGTTATTGTCCAAGCAGAGTGGAACCGCGCCTAGACGCCTCTGCAGCTTTATGCTGCAGGGGCGTTTTTTGTTGAAATATAAGAACTTGTAAGCTGAGCGCTTATCTATTTGTCTTATATTTCTACGGGAAGCCAGTGCAGCGATTCTTCTAGAAAAATAGAGAGAATACAGAAAAGGCGGATTATCTTCCTCGCACTGCCTGACGACAGGAGGCGAGGAAGCATGGAGGGGGAACCGCGATGCTTGAGCAAATCAAATCGGACATTCAGGCGGTGCTGGACAATGATCCCGCAGCCCGCAACCGGTTCGAGGTTGTTTTTACTTATGCCGGTTTGCATGCGATCTGGGCCCACCGGATTGCCCATCGCTTGTACAGACGCGAGTGGTTTACAGTGGCGCGCATGGTCTCGCAATTCAGCCGGTTTATGACAGGGATCGAGATTCATCCCGGGGCGCGTATTGGCAAAAGGCTGTTTATCGACCATGGGATGGGCGTGGTAATCGGAGAAACTTGCGAGATTGGCGACGATGTCATCATCTATCAGGGGGTCACTCTGGGAGGTACCGGTAAAGAGAAAGGAAAGCGCCATCCGACAGTTGGCAATAATGTGGTTATCGGCTCGGGGGCCAAGGTGCTTGGCTCGTTTCGGATCGGGGATAATTGCAATGTCGGCTCGAACTCGGTCGTGCTGCGTGAAGTGCCGGACAACAGTACGGTCGTCGGCAATCCCGGCCGCATTGTGAAGCGCAACGGGGAGCGGGTAAGGGACAGACTGGATCATACGAAGCTGCCCGATCCGGTCGTCGATTCCTTACGTTTTCTGCAAAAAGAGATCGAAGAGCTGCGTCAGCAAATCGGCGGAGAAGACGGGAAGGAAGCGGAACAGCGCCGGCTTGAAAGCGAGCAGTATTTCGGAGATTATGAAATTTAAACCAGGCAACTGGCAGAGGCCGGGCTAAGGCCGGAAGAGAAAGGATTGAGCAGTAATGGCGCTCTATATTTACAATACGCTGTCGCGGAGCAAGGAAGAATTTGTGCCGCTTGTTCCGGGCAAGGTTAAGATGTACGTGTGCGGACCAACCGTTTACGGGTACATTCATATTGGAAACGCGAGGCCAGTCATCGTGTTTGACATCGTTCGCAGCTATCTGGAGCAGATCGGCTACGAGGTCAATTATGTGGTCAACTTCACGGATGTGGACGACAAGCTGATCCGCAAGGCTGAGGAGATGGGCACGACCGTGCCCGAAGTAGCCGAGATGTTCATCGAAGCTTTCTTAAAGGACAACGAGGGACTCGGCGTACGGCCGGCAACCCGCAATCCGCGCGTGACGCAGAGCATGGATCTGATCATTGAGTTTATCAAGGAGCTCGTGGACAAAGGCTACGCCTACGAGAGCGGCGGGGATGTATTCTACCGTACGGCCAAGTTCGAGAGCTATGGCAAGCTGTCCCGCCAGAACCTGGAGGAGCTGCATTTCGGCATCCGCGTCGAGGTTGATTCGCGCAAGGAGAATCCCGAAGACTTCGTGCTGTGGAAGGCGGCGAAGCCGGGGGAGATTTTCTGGCACAGCCCGTGGGGCGACGGACGCCCCGGCTGGCATATCGAGTGCTCGGCGATGGCCCGCGAATTTCTGGGCGATACGATCGACATTCACGGGGGCGGACAGGATTTGACGTTCCCGCATCATGAATGCGAATGCGCGCAGAGCGAGGCGCTGACCGGCAAGCCGCTGTCGAATTACTGGATGCATAACGGCTTCCTTAACATCGGTGACGAAAAGATGTCGAAATCCCTCGGCAACGGCCTGCTAGTCAAGGATTTCCTCGGCCGCTACAAAGCGGAGGCCATCCGTTATTTCATGCTCTCGACGCATTACCGGAACCCGCTGAATTTCAGCGAAGAGGCACTGCAGTCCGCGGAGAAAAGCGTGGAGCGCATAGCGAGCGCCGTAGGGAACGTCAAGCACCGCATCAGTGTGGCGGGAGAAGGCAATCCGGATGAAGCAAGCGCAGAATTGAAAGCGAAGCTGGACGCCATTGTGAAGCAATATCACGAAAAAATGCAGGACGACTTTAACACGCCGGACGCGATTACAGCCGTATTCGAGTGGGTGAGCGCGGCGAATGTGGCGCTCTCGGACAACGCCCTGGCGCCGGCCGATCTGGCGGCTCTCCTGAAGGCGTTTGAAGAATTGAACTCCGTGCTGCGCCTCGTTCCCGAAGCGGATGAGGAGGACGCGGACGACGAAATCGAGCGCCTGATTGAGGAGCGCGCGGAAGCGCGGAAAGCGAAGAATTGGAGCCGTGCCGACGAAATTCGCGATATTTTGAACGGGATGGGAATTGTGCTGGAGGATACGCCGCAGGGAATGCGGTGGAAGCGTAAATGAGCGAAAGCTGGTTTCCCTATGAGCCATCCAAGCCGGTCAAGCTGATTTCGCCCGTTGTGCTGGCCTATATCGGCGACGCGATTTACGAGGTGGCGGTGCGGCAGTATGTCATTTCGCGTCCCAACCTGCGCCCCAATCACCTTCACCGGGCCGCGACCGGACTTGTGTCGGCCAAAGCGCAGAGCAAGCTGCTCGGCTTGCTTGAACCGGAGCTGACCGATGAGGAGAAGAACATTATCCGTCAGGGAAGAAACGCCAAGTCCGGCACCATACCTAAGAATGCCGATGTGCTGGAATACCGGCACGCCACGGCATTCGAATGCCTGATCGGGTATTTGTATTACACGGGTCAGCAGGCGAGAATGCAGGAATTGATCCACAGCGGCATTCAGCAAATGGAAAGATAGAACCGGGAGGAAACGACATGGTTGAAGAGCACGACAAGACAGAAGAGATACTGGCCGGTAAGCATTCGGTGCTGGAAGCGCTGCGAGCTGGCCGGACGCTCAATAAAATATGGATCGCGGAGAACGCGCAAAAAGCGCTGACGGCTCCCATCGTGGCCGAAGCCCGTCAAGCGGGCGTTATCATCCAGCACGTGGACAAACGCAAGCTGGACCAGCTCGCTCCCGGTGTGCAGCACCAGGGGGTAGTTGCCCAGGCGGCTCCTTACGCATACGCGGAAGTCGAAGATCTGCTGGCCGCCGCCGAAGCCAAGGGAGAGCCGCCGTTCCTGCTGCTGCTGGACGAGATCGAAGACCCGCATAACCTCGGCTCGATCCTCCGCAGCGCCGATTGCACCGGGGTGCACGGCGTTATTGTCCCCAAACGGCGTTCCGCTCAAATTACGGCGACGGTGTCGAAGACTTCCGCCGGTGCGGTGGAATATGTGCCCGTTGCGCGGGTGACTAATCTGGGGCAGACGATCGACCGGCTGAAGGAGCTTGGGATTTGGGTTGTCGGTACGGATGTCGATACGGATCAGGATTTGTTCGCCTCCGATATTTTTACCGGCCCTGTTGCGGTGGTCATCGGGAACGAGAGCAAGGGCATGGGCCGGCTGATCCGCGAAAAATGTGATATCCTGCTCAAGCTTCCGATGCTTGGCCGAATTAACTCGCTTAATGCTTCGGTTGCAGCGGGCGTCATTATGTACGAGGTGGTGCGGCGCCGTCGTTCGCTTTCACGGCAATGAAGGATTGGCGCGATGTGCTGCTGGTGGACGGATATAACATGATCGGCGGCTGGCCGGCGCTCTCCGCGCTCTCCCAGACAGATATGCAGGAAGCGCGCGACCGGCTTCTGAATATGCTTGCCGATTACCAGGCCTATTCCGGTCGGCGCGTCATCGCCGTATTCGACGCCTACCGGGTTCCCGGTCTCGGGCGCTCTTTTGTCCAGGGCAAAGTCCAGGTCTATTTCACCAAGGAAAAAGAAACGGCCGATGAATGCATCGAGCGCCTGGTGGGAGAGTACAGTCATCGCCGGAGGCAGATTTATGTCGCCACCAGCGATTCTACCGAGCAGCATGTCATTTTTGCCCAGGGGGCGCTGCGCGTTTCTGCCAGGGAGCTTCTGCTGGAAGTCGAAGAGATGCAGCGGGAAGTCAAGAAGACCATTGAACCCGGCAACGGCCGTTCATCAAGACACACTCTGGAAGACAAGCTGCCACCTGAAGTGCGTACCCGTCTGGAGAACTGGCGGAGACAATAAGAGGTCAGTAGCATATGTAAGCGAAGTTATAGGAAATTGTAATTTTATGCTATTGATGATGGTATTTGGGCAAACGCTGGTTGACGGTGTAAGGTTAAGTAATATATACTGTTCGTATATTTCACGAAGTAACGATGCGTCCTGCGTTGCAGCCGGGGGGATTCTTGGTGAGTGTCGACCTCAAGGAATTAATGCTGTCCGAGTATGATTTCATAAGCGATGAAGACATTGTCGAAGCTTTTCGGAGCGGTGACGGTGGCGCGCTGGAACATCTGATCAACAAATACCGCAATTTTGTGCGAGCCAAAGCCCGTTCCTATTTTCTGATCGGAGCCGATCGTGAGGACATTGTGCAGGAAGGCATGATAGGCCTCTACAAGGCGATTCGTGATTTCAAGGGCGATAAACTGTCTTCGTTCAAGGCGTTTGCCGAGCTGTGCATCACCCGGCAGATCATTACGGCCATCAAGACAGCCACGCGCCAGAAGCATATTCCGCTCAACTCTTACGTCTCTCTGGACAAGCCCATTTACGATGAGGATTCGGACCGTACTTTGATGGACGTCATCTGCGGATCGCAGGTGCTTGACCCCGAGGAACTGATTATCAATCAGGAGGAATTCATCGGGCTTGAGGACAAGATGGCTGAAATTCTCAGCGATTTGGAACGCAAGGTGTTAATGCTCTATCTTGACGGACGTTCCTATCAGGAGATTGCCGAGGATTTGAAGCGTCACGTGAAGTCAATCGATAATGCCCTTCAGCGGGTGAAGCGGAAACTTGAAAGATATCTGGAAGTGCGTGACAATTAGTGATATAATAAGACCCGGAAAGGCTCGGACACGAGTCTTTTTTTAATTGGACAGATTGGTTGAGTGTTTAGGTAAGGCGGATTTGCTTCATACTGGATATTGGACCAGCGGATTGTTGAAGATGGCAAGGCAAAGACACGCCCTCACGCCGGAGCGGCTATAATCGGTAACATAGGAATTATCGTTGACATTGGGCTTGACATTATGATAAAGTGTTTTAGGTAGGCCCAAATTCGCGGCTTTTTTTGAATTATAAACAAAGTGCCGGCTGTTTGACTGAATCTTTGATTATATTTTAAAAAAAGAGATGCCATTCACAAGTAGGACGGTTAGCTGTTTTTTCTTGAAATATAAGGAAGTGCAAGCTTCGTTTATGTTCGTCGAAGGAACGATACCTGTCTTTTGGGAGCGGCAGAACCCTTTCTCTTGGGATCAATTTTTGCGTCTTTCGGTTCTGCGAATCGGAAGAACGTCTTCGGGAGGTGCACAGCATGCGGGTAATTATCACTTTGGCTTGTACGAGCTGCAAGCAAAGAAACTACGCGACGACCAAAAACAAGCGTAATCATCCCGACCGCATGGAGTTGAAGAAGTTTTGCAAGTTTTGCAACGCGCAAACTCCTCATCGTGAAACTAGATAGTTTGTTGGAGGTGTAGTCGGCGTGAAGAACGGTTTTAAGTCTTTGTTTTCCTTTTTCACTGAGAGCTGGACTGAACTCAAAAAGGTTCGATGGCCCAGTCGTAAAGAACTGACAAACTATACTATGATCGTTCTCGGTACAATTATAGTAGTCGCGCTTTATTTCTGGGTTCTGGACATCGGTATTTCCGCTGTGATCGAAGCGATTATTTAGAGAGGTCCCAGGTGGCTTGATATGGAAAAAAGATGGTACGTCGTTCATACCTACTCTGGGTATGAGAACAAGGTCAAAGCCAATTTGGAAAAGCGCGTTGAGTCCATGGGCATGGAAGACAAAATATTCCGCGTTCTTGTTCCTATGGAAGAAGAAGTGGTAAACAAAGACGGCAAGAAGAAGTCTGTCATGCGTAAAGTTTACCCCGGATACGTTTTGGTGGAAATGATCCAGACGGATGATTCCTGGTATGTTGTCCGCAACACGCCGGGCGTTACCGGATTCGTAGGTTCGACAGGTTCGGGTTCCAAGCCGACCGCTCTGCTTCCGGAAGAGGTTGAACAAATTCTGAAGCATATGGGCATGGTTGAGCCGAAGCCGAAGATTGATTTCGAAATCAAGGAATCCGTACGCATCATGGTTGGTCCTTTTGCGAATTTTGTGGGCTCCGTGGAAGAAATTTTGGCTGACAAGAGCAAGATCAAGGTTCATGTTAACATGTTTGGAAGGGAAACCCCGCTGGAGTTGGATTTCACTCAAGTGGAGAAAATATAACACAAGGGTTTCTTGTGAACGGACGACTTGTCGTTCGTAGTCCAGTACTGCGTCAAGGAGGTGTCACTCATGGCTAAAAAAGTTATTAAAGTGGTGAAACTGCAGATTCCTGCAGGGAAAGCGAACCCTGCGCCTCCGGTAGGTCCGGCGCTCGGTCAAGCAGGTGTCAACATCATGGCATTCTGTAAGGAATTCAACGCCCGTACCGCCGACCAAGCCGGTCTCATTATCCCGGTTGAAATCTCGGTATTCGAAGATCGTTCCTTTACGTTCATCACCAAAACTCCTCCGGCTGCCGTTCTGCTCCGCATCGCTGCGAAAGTAGAAAAAGGCTCCGGCGAACCGAACAAGAAAAAAGTTGCAAAGCTGAACCGCGCTGCAGTGCGTGAAATCGCTGAGCAAAAAATGCCCGACCTGAATGCTGCATCCGTAGAAGCGGCTATGCGCATGGTTGAAGGTACTGCCCGCAGCATGGGCATCACGATCGAAGACTAATATTGGGTTTTCGTTCATACGGCCTTTCAAGGCCGCAATATGTGGGAGGATATTCCGCTAATACCACAAAGGAGGAACATTTTCATGGCTAAACATGGTAAGAAATACCTGGAAGCTGCCAAGCTGTTCAACAGCGAAGCAACTTACGAGCCTTCGGAAGCCGTTGAGCTTGTGAAGAAGGCGGCAACTGCCAAATTCGACGAAACCGTTGAAGCGGCCGTTCGCCTGGGCGTTGACCCTCGTAAACAAGACCAAGCCGTTCGTGGCGTTGTTGTCCTGCCTCACGGCACAGGCAAAACCCAACGCGTGCTTGTATTTGCGAAAGGTGACAAAGCGAAGGAAGCGGAAGCGGCTGGCGCTGATTTTGTTGGCGATCAAGATATGATCAACAAAATCCAACAAGGCTGGTTCGAGTTCGACGTCTGCGTAGCTACACCTGACATGATGAGCGAAGTCGGTAAACTGGGCCGTCTGCTCGGCGGTAAAGGCCTTATGCCTAACCCTAAAGCCGGCACGGTTACATTCGATGTTGCCAAGGCTGTTCAAGAAATCAAAGCCGGTAAAATCGAGTACCGTCTGGACAAAGCGGGTCAAATCCACGCGCCAATCGGCAAAGTGTCTTTTGACGCTGCTCAACTGAACGAGAACCTGAAAGCACTCATCGACGCGCTGAACCGTGCGAAACCGGCTGCAGCCAAAGGGGTATACCTCAAAGGCATCGCCATTTCTTCGACAATGGGACCAAGCGCTCGCGTGAACACAGCCGTTTACAGATAATTAGGGATTGACTCTCGGGGCAATCTTTGATAATCTATAACAGTTGTGACCATTTATGGGTTTTCGACTAAACTTTGAATATGCTTACCGTAGACAGTAGGTGCCGCAAGGCTTAATTTCCTACCGAGGTGTTATGATAGAAACAAAGGAAGCGGCGCGGCCGTGTACTTACCGTTTTATCAAGCCTTCGTGAATCTGCGGAGGCTTTTCTAATGCCTGCGTAGGATCCGGCGGAGCTTTTCCGTTAAAAGTACGCCGTATAAATTATCAGGAGGTGTAATCATTGGCAAATGCTAAAGTAATTGAAGCTAAACAGGAAGCGGTTGATGTCGTTACCGGCAAACTGCAAAACAGCATCACGACTGTTGTTGCAGACTACCGCGGATTGAACGTTGCCCAAGTGACCGAGCTGCGTAAACAGCTTCGCGAAGCGGGCGTTGAGTTCCAAGTCCTGAAGAACACGCTGCTTCGCCGCGCAACTGCTGCGGCTGAGCTGTCCGAGCTGGACGAAGTTCTGACAGGCCCTACAGCTATCGCTTTCAGTGAAAATGATGCGGTGGCGCCGGCCAAAATTTTGAACGATTTTGCCAAAAAGAACGACGCTTTGAAATTGAAAGGCGGCGTTGTAGAAGGTAAAGTGGTAAATGAGGCCCAAATTAAAGCACTGGCTGAGCTTCCTTCCCGCGAAGGACTGCTGTCCATGCTGCTTAGCGTTCTTCAAGCACCGATGCGCAACTTCGCGCTGGCAGTCAAGGCTGTTGCGGACAAAGAAGAGCAAAGCGCGTAACACAAACCGGAATTTCAATATAAAAATTTCAATATAATGGAGGTTTAATCATGAGTAAAGAAACAATTTTGGAAGAAATCAAGGGCATGAGCGTCCTGGAACTGAACGAACTGGTTAAAGCAATCGAAGAAGAATTCGGCGTAACTGCAGCAGCTCCTGTAGCCGTTGCTGGCGGAGCAGCCGTAGCAGCTGAAGCTGAGCAAACAGAATTCGACGTAATCCTGACAAGCGCTGGCGCTTCCAAGATCAACGTAATCAAAGTCGTTCGCGAAATCACTGGCCTGGGTCTGAAAGAAGCCAAGGAACTGGTAGACAACGCTCCAAAACCGATCAAAGAAAAAGTAAGCAAAGAAGATGCCGACGCTACGAAAGAAAAGCTGGAAGCAGCTGGCGCAGCTGTAGAAGTGAAGTAATTCGGCATTACAACTTTGGGAGCGAAGTGATTCCTTCCATCCATCGCAGCCCCTTGAACATGTTCAAGGGGTTTGCTGTATCCACGGGATGGGTAGGAGCGATCCAAAGGAAGAGGAGGAATGGGCATGTCCCAGCATTATTACTCGCGGAAGCCGGAGGTTCAGCATGACAGACGCACCCTCAGCGCGGTACTCCGGGGCCGAACGTTTCGTTTTACAAGCGATGCCGGTGTGTTCTCCAAAGGAGATGTGGATTACGGAAGCCGGGCGTTGATTGAAGCTATGGAAATTCCCGACGGATCCTCGGTGCTTGATGTGGGCTGCGGCTACGGACCGATCGGTCTTGCGGCGGCGCACTTGGCTCCCAAAGGCATAGTGACGATGCTTGATATCAACAGCCGGGCGGTTGAGCTTGCGCGTGAGAACGCTAAACTGAACGGAATTTCAAATGTCAAAATCCTGGAGAGCGATATATTCTCAGCGGTAGCCGGCCAGACCTTTGATATTATTTTGACCAATCCTCCGATTCGCGCCGGAAAAGCGGTAGTTCACCGGATTTTTGAAGAAGCCTATGAACATTTGAATGAAAACGGAGCACTCTGGGTCGTCATTCAAAAAAAGCAAGGGGCGCCGTCGGCCGCAGCCAGGCTGGAAGAGTTGTTTGGAGAGGTAAAGGAGATCGGGAAGGATAAAGGGTACCGAATTTTAAAGGCCGAGAAGATGACCCAATAAATTTGAATAAAATTTCTGAGGACATTATTGACAGCGAGTGTTGGTAGTGTTATTATTATAAAATGTCAGTATTAAAATAGGCTCCTTGTCTTTAGTTTGCTGAAATGTCAAGCGTCATTATTGTCGACGGCAGGCGCATGCCGAGTGGCAAGTTTGCGCGTAAAACGCCTTGAAAAGCCGTATTCCTTAAGAAGGTGAGGTGGTGGGGCGAAAGACGCATAAACACACGCTTGTTGACGTATATTATGTACGTTTTGGGCAAATCTACTGAAGATGGAGTACTACTACCCATGAAGAAGTGCGCTCTTTTTTCGAAGATTTCGATAAGGGCTTTTCTTTATTTGGGGGATGAATCCCTGCTGTATGGTTCCATTATACGGTTACAAACAGGGGTTCGCAATCAATTTTTAAGTAAGTAGACATGAGGGGTGAGTAAAGTTGGCAGGACATCTTGTTCAGTATGGTCGACGCACTCGGCGAAGCTATGCAAGAATTAACGAGGTACTCGAGGTCCCGAACCTGATTGAAATCCAACAAAAATCATACGATTGGTTTTTGGAGGAAGGGCTGCGTGAAATGTTCCAGGACATCTCGCCGATTCAGGATTTCACGGGCAACCTGGTGCTGGAGTTCATTGATTACAGCTTGGGCGAACCGAAGTATACGGTGGATGACGCCAAAGAACGTGACGTGACGTATGCGGCGCCGCTTCGGGTGAAGGTGCGACTCATCAACAAGGAGACCGGAGAGGTCAAGGAACAGGAAGTGTTCATGGGAGATTTCCCGCTGATGACGGAGACCGGTACGTTTATTATTAACGGTGCGGAACGGGTAATTGTCAGCCAGTTGGTTCGCTCTCCTAGCGTCTACTTTAGCACTAAAGTGGATAAGAACGGCAAAAAAACCTATACCGCCACAGTCATCCCGAACCGCGGAGCCTGGCTAGAGCTGGAGACCGACGCGAAGGACATCATGTATGTCCGGATCGACCGTACACGTAAAATTCCGGTTACCGTGCTGCTGCGTGCTCTCGGATTCGGCAGCGACGCCGAAATTCTGGATCTGCTTGGCAATGATGAATATATTCGCAATACCCTGGATAAGGACAACACGGACTCCACGGAAAAAGCGCTCATCGAAATTTACGAGCGTCTTCGTCCGGGCGAACCGCCGACACTCGATAACGCCAAGAGCTTGCTCGTCGCGCGTTTCTTCGATCCGAAGCGTTACGATCTGGCGAACGTGGGTCGCTACAAAATCAACAAGAAGCTGCACATCAAGAACCGTCTTTTCAACCAGCGTCTGGCTCAGCCTTTGGTGGATGAGTCGACCGGGGAGATTCTGGGCGAAACCGGTCAAATGGTCGACCGCCGTCTCCTTGATAAACTGCTGCCATACTTCGAGCAGCAGGATATGGCTGCGAAGACTTACCGCGTAAGTGGAGGCGTGCTCGATAATGAGGATATTCCTCTTCAGACGGTCGAGGTGTTCTCGCCGATTGAAGAAGGCCGTGTGATCAAGCTGATCGCTAACGGCAATATTGATAAATCGGTCAAGCATATCACCCAGGCTGATATTATCTCCTCAATCAGCTACTTTATTAATCTGCTTCACGGCATCGGCAATACCGATGATATCGACCATTTGGGTAACCGTCGTCTGCGTTCCGTGGGCGAGCTTCTGCAGAACCAGTTCCGTATCGGTCTTTCCCGGATGGAACGCGTAGTGCGGGAGAGAATGTCGATCCAGGACGCGAACGCGATCACGCCGCAGGCGCTGATTAATATCCGTCCGGTTATCGCGTCGATCAAGGAGTTCTTCGGAAGCTCCCAGCTGTCGCAGTTTATGGACCAGACGAATCCGCTTGCGGAGCTGACGCATAAACGCCGTTTGTCCGCGCTGGGTCCGGGCGGTCTGACACGTGAGCGCGCGGGCTTTGAGGTACGCGACGTCCATCACAGTCACTACGGCCGGATGTGTCCGATCGAGACCCCGGAAGGTCCGAACATCGGTCTGATCAACTCCCTGTCGACTTTCGCCCGCATTAACGAGTATGGCTTCATCGAAGCGCCGTACCGTTGGGTCGATCCGAAGACGGGACAGGTCACTGAACAAATCGATTACCTCACAGCAGACGAGGAAGATAATTACGTAGTCGCTCAGGCGAATGCCGAGTTGACGGAGGAAGGCGCGTTTGCGGATGAGATGGTTATCGTCCGTTACAACAAGCTGTCCGACAACATCACGACAATGCCGAGCAGCCGAGTAGATTACATGGACGTTTCGCCAAAACAGGTTGTATCCGTCGCGACGGCGCTCATTCCGTTCCTTGAGAACGATGACTCCAACCGTGCGCTGATGGGTTCCAACATGCAGCGGCAGGCCGTTCCGCTGCTCATTCCGAAAGCGCCGCTCGTCGGCACGGGAATGGAGCATAAATCAGCTAAAGATTCGGGCGTATGTATCGTTTCCAAATACGACGGCATCATCGAGCGCTCGTCGGCCAACGAAATCTGGCTGCGGCGCGTTGAGACCGTCGACGGCAAAGAAGTTAAAGGCGACATTGTTAAATATAAATTACACAAATTTATGCGTTCGAACCAAGGAACCTGCATTAACCAGCGTCCTCTGGCCAAGAGAGGCGATATCGTCAAGAAAGGCGACATCCTGGCAGACGGTCCTTCCACGGAAATGGGCGAATTGGCCCTGGGCCGCAACGTTGTCGTTGCGTTCATGACGTGGGAAGGCTACAACTACGAGGATGCCATCCTGCTTAGCGAGAAGCTGGTTAAAGAGGATGTATACACTTCGATCCATATCGAGGAATACGAATCCGAAGCGCGGGATACAAAGCTCGGACCGGAAGAAATTACGCGCGACATTCCGAACGTGGGCGAGGAAGCTCTTCGCAATCTGGATGAGCGCGGCATTATCCGAATCGGTGCCGAAATTAGCGCTGGCGACATTCTCGTCGGCAAGGTTACGCCAAAAGGCGTAACGGAGCTGACGGCGGAAGAACGTCTCCTGCATGCCATCTTCGGCGAGAAGGCACGCGAAGTGCGCGATACCTCCCTCCGTGTTCCTCATGGTAGTGATGGTATCATCGTCGATGTCAAAGTGTTTACTCGCGAGAACGGCGACGAGCTGCCTCCTGGCGTAAACCAGCTGGTTCGTGTCTATATCGCCCAGAAGCGTAAAATTTCCGAAGGCGACAAAATGGCCGGACGTCACGGCAACAAGGGTGTCGTAGCCCGTATTCTGCCTGAAGAAGATATGCCGTTCCTGCCGGACGGAACGCCGGTGCAGGTTGTGCTCAACCCGCTGGGCGTTCCTTCGCGGATGAACATTGGTCAGGTGCTTGAAGTTCACCTTGGCTTCGCGGCCATGCGCCTGGGTATCCACGTCGCAACGCCGGTATTCGACGGAGCGCGTGAGTACGACGTCTTCGACACGATGGAAGAAGCCGGAATGCAGCGCAACGGTAAGACCATCCTGTATGACGGACGGACAGGTGAGCGTTTCGAACGCGAAGTTACCGTCGGCGTCATGCACATGATCAAGCTGGCGCACATGGTTGACGATAAAATCCATGCCCGTTCCACGGGACCATACTCGCTCGTTACGCAGCAGCCACTCGGCGGTAAAGCCCAGTTCGGCGGACAGCGTTTCGGGGAGATGGAAGTGTGGGCGCTTGAAGCCTACGGTGCAGCCTATACGCTGCAAGAGATTCTTACGGTTAAATCCGATGACGTGGTTGGCCGTGTGAAGACCTACGAATCCATTG
The DNA here is from genome assembly GCF_011043685.1 of Paenibacillus apii. NCBI lineage: Bacteria > Bacillati > Bacillota > Bacilli > Caryophanales > Paenibacillaceae > Paenibacillus > Paenibacillus apii. Next base: position 28,015 of record NZ_JAAKGU010000016.1, read on the forward strand.
TCAAAGGCGAGAATGTGCCGGAGCCGGGCGTTCCTGAGTCCTTCAAAGTATTGATCAAAGAGCTTCAGTCTCTCGGTATGGACGTCAAAATCCTGAGCGGCGACGAGCAAGAGATCGAAATGAAGGAACTGGACGACGAGGATGAGACTTCAAGCGACAAGCTGAGCCTCAATCTGGAAGGTGCGGAAGTCGGAGTGGAATAAATAATCCTCATAAAGTAAACGGGTTCTTCAAAGGTGGTGTCAATTCCCCTGCGGAGCCCGCGAACGGTTGAGGATGACAATAAGCGGCGGCGCCATCCTGTGAGTAGGATGGCCTTCCGCTGTATGACCGCAGCTTCTCCCGCTGCAAGGAGTCGGGAGAGGAACGGCGACACCAAATCAGGATCAGGTTAAGGAGGGTTGCTCCTTGTTGGACGTTAACAATTTTGAATTTATGAAAATCGGGCTGGCTTCCCCGGAGAAGATTCGTTCTTGGTCCCGCGGAGAAGTTAAGAAACCGGAAACCATCAACTATCGCACACTCAAGCCGGAGAAAGAGGGTCTTTTCTGCGAACGGATCTTCGGACCGCAAAAGGACTGGGAGTGTCACTGCGGCAAATACAAACGCGTCCGTTATAAAGGCGTAGTCTGCGACCGCTGCGGCGTTGAAGTTACACGCGCCAAAGTGCGCCGCGAGCGTATGGGCCATATTGAGCTCGCCGCTCCGGTATCCCATATCTGGTATTTCAAAGGCATTCCGAGCCGCATGGGTCTGGCTCTTGATATGTCCCCGAGATCGCTTGAAGAGATTATTTATTTCGCATCCTATGTTGTAACCGACCCTGGCGATACGCCTCTGGAGAAGAAACAGCTGCTGTCCGAGAAGGAATACCGCAGCTACCGCGAGAAGTACGGTTACGGCTTCCAGGCGAGCATGGGCGCAGAAGCGGTCAAGAAGCTGCTTCAGGATCTGGATATCGAAAAAGAGCTGGAATTCCTTAAGGAAGAGCTGCGCACCGCCCAAGGCCAACGCCGCAACCGTGCGATCAAGCGCCTTGAAGTCATCGAAGCTTTCCGCAACTCCGGCAACAAGCCAGACTGGATGATCATGGACGTTCTCCCGGTTATTCCGCCGGAACTTCGTCCGATGGTACAGCTGGACGGCGGACGTTTTGCTACGTCTGACCTGAACGACCTGTACCGCCGCGTAATCAACCGCAACAACCGTCTGAAAAGACTGCTTGACCTTGGCGCTCCGGATATCATCGTGCAGAACGAGAAACGGATGCTTCAGGAAGCTGTCGACGCTCTGATCGACAACGGTCGCCGAGGCCGCCCGGTAACGGGTCCAGGCAACCGTCCGCTGAAATCGCTCAGCCATATGCTGAAAGGTAAGCAGGGCCGTTTCCGGCAGAACCTGCTCGGTAAACGGGTCGACTATTCCGGCCGTTCCGTTATCGTCGTAGGTCCTTACCTAAAAATGTACCAATGCGGTCTGCCCAAGAAAATGGCGCTGGAGCTGTTCAAGCCGTTCGTCATGAAAGAGCTGGTCAACAAGGGGCTTGCCCACAACATCAAGAGCGCGAAACGTAAAGTTGAGCGCGTAAGCCCGGAAGTTTGGGACGTTCTTGAAGAGGTAATCAAAGAGCATCCGGTTCTCCTGAACCGTGCCCCCACGCTTCACCGTCTCGGTATCCAGGCGTTTGAACCGATTCTGGTGGAAGGCCATGCCATTCGTCTTCACCCGCTCGTATGTACGGCGTACAACGCCGACTTTGACGGTGACCAAATGGCCGTACACGTTCCGCTTTCGGCTGAAGCGCAGGCGGAAGCCCGCATCCTGATGCTGGCGTCGGGCAACATTCTGAACCCGAAAGACGGTAAGCCGGTTGTTACCCCTTCCCAGGATATGGTTCTCGGTTCCTTCTATCTGACCATGGACAACAAGGAAGAAAAGGGCAGCGGCATGATTCTCCGTACCGTGAACGAAGCGGTTTCCGCTTACCAGCGCGGCACTGCAGGTCTTCATGCGCGTGTAGCCATTCCGGTCAAGGCGCTTAACAAGACCAGCTTCACCGAGAAGCAGCAGAATGCCATGCTGATCACAACGGTCGGCAAGATCATTTTCAACGAGATTTTCCCGGAAAGCTTCCCGTACATCAACGAAGCGACCCGTGACAATCTGCTGCAGGGAACGCCTGAGAGATATTTCATCTACGAAAAAGGCGCCAATATCCCTGAACTGCTCGATGCGGTTCCGATTGCGGGCGCTGTCGGCAAAGAATATCTGGGCTCTATCATCGCCCGTTGTTTCGAAATTTACCATACGACCAAAACATCGGTCATTCTTGATAAAATCAAGCAGCTTGGCTTCACTTACTCTACCCGTGCAGGTGTAACGATCGCCGTATCGGACGTAATCGTGCCAGAAGAGAAGAAAGCCATTCTGAAAGAGTCCGAAGAGAAGGTCGACATTGTTGCCAAGCAGTACCGCCGCGGTCTGATTACCAATGAAGAACGGTATGACCGTGTAATTGAAATCTGGTCCAAGACCAAAGACGATCTGACGAACGTCCTCATGAAGTCGATGGACCGTTTCAACTCCATCATGCTTATGGTTGACTCCAAAGCTCGGGGTAACAAGTCGCAGATCACCCAGCTGGGCGGCATGCGCGGACTGATGGCGACGCCGTCGGGCCGTATCTTCGAACTTCCGATCAAAGCGAACTTCCGCGAAGGTCTGACCGTCTTGGAGTACTTTATCTCCACTCACGGCGCGCGGAAAGGTCTGGCCGATACGGCGCTTCGTACCGCCGACTCCGGTTACTTGACCCGTCGTCTCGTCGACGTGGCCCAGGACGTAATCGTCCGCGAAGAAGATTGCGGCACGGATAAAGGCTTTACCGTCAGCCGCATTCAGGACGGCAAAGAGGTTATCGAGGATCTGTACGACCGTATTGAAGGGCGGTACTGCTTTGAGACGGTCCGCCATCCGGAGACGGGTGAAATCATCGTGCACCGGAACGATCTGATCGATTCTGACAAAGCGGAAGAGATCGTTAATGCCGGAGTAAGCAAGCTGCAAATCCGTTCTGTGCTGAGCTGCCGCGCCCGTCACGGCGTCTGCAAGAAATGCTACGGACGCAACCTGGCGACCGGCAAGCACGTTGAGATCGGCGAAGCCGTCGGCATTATCGCCGCGCAGTCCATCGGTGAACCCGGAACACAGCTTACCATGCGTACGTTCCATACCGGGGGCGTTGCGGGCGACGATATCACGCAAGGTCTTCCGCGTATTCAGGAGTTGTTCGAGGCCCGTAATCCGAAAGGCCAGGCGACAATCAGTGAAATCGACGGCGTGATCAAGGAAATCCGCGAAGCGAAGGACCGCCGCGAAATCGAGGTTCAAGGCGAAGCGGAATCCAAGGTGTACTCCATCACTTACGGTTCCCGCCTGCGCGTAAGCGAAGGCCAGGAGATCGAAGCCGGAGACGAGCTGACCGACGGCTCCATTGACCCGAAAGAGATGCTGCGCATCAAGGGTATCCGCGGGGTGCAGAACTACATTCTGCAGGAAGTACAGCGCGTATACCGGAACCAGGGCGTAGAAATCAACGACAAGCACGTTGAAGTCATGATCAAGCAGATGCTTCGCAAAATCCGGATCATCGACGCTGGCGACACGAATCTGCTGCCCGGATCGTTCGCGGATATCCATGAATACGAAGCGGCCAATAAGGAAGCGATCCTGTCCGGCAAAGAGCCGGCCGTGGCGAAGCCTGTGCTGCTGGGTATTACCAAAGCATCGCTTGAAACGGACTCCTTCCTCTCCGCGGCATCGTTCCAGGAGACAACGCGCGTGTTGACCGACGCCGCCATCAAGGGCAAAGTCGACCAACTGCTTGGTCTCAAAGAGAATGTTATTATCGGTAAGCTGATTCCTGCCGGAACGGGCATGAACCGCTACCGTAATGTAAAACTGATCAACCCGGAAGAAGAGCAGGATGAAGTGGAAGCTTTAGAAACGGTTCCTGCCGAATAAGCAGGGTCATACTGCCTGACTAATCGCGCCGAGACTTCTCATGAGTCCGGCGCGGTTGTCTGCAGTGAGATTTTTGGATTAGTTCTTGACAATGCATATTGTTGGTGCTAATATGTTAAAGGTGCGTGAGTATCCTTGTTATCTTTGTTCATTGGAGGGTTTATAATGACTGATGATAGAGGATTACGGGACGCTCAGATCAAGATCGGCACCAAGCAAACCGTCAAAGCGGTTGAGATGGGCCAAGCCGCAGAAGTCTATGTGGCGGAAGACGGAGATCCCAAGCTTACTTCCAGAATCGTGAGTCTTTGCAATAAGCACGGCGTCAAGTTGACTTATGTCGATACGATGCAGCAGTTGGGCAAGGCGTGCGGGATTGAAGTAGGCGCAGCGATGGCAGCCGTCTTAAAATAATAGCGTAAGGAACTGTTTTTGTGTCGAGGTGAGCTTCGGCGGCAAAAACTTTTCATTTGTTCTTTTATGAACCGCCTGGGTCTGTGGGCTTAACAAAGTGGTTTCTAAGAGATCATTATTAGAGGAAGGGGGTGGCACAACAATGCCAACTATCAATCAATTGGTTCGTAAAGGCCGTCAAGCCAAGATCGAAAAATCGAAATCGCCTGCACTGCAAAAAGGATTCAACGCCCTGAAGCGTGAGGCTACAGATTTGAGCGCTCCGCAAAAACGCGGTGTGTGCACTCGTGTAGGTACAATGACTCCGAAGAAACCGAACTCCGCACTTCGTAAATATGCCCGTGTTCGCTTGACGAACCGCGTAGAGGTGACGGCTTACATTCCGGGTATCGGACACAACCTGCAAGAGCACAGCGTGGTGCTGATCCGCGGAGGCCGGGTTAAGGACCTTCCGGGTGTTCGTTACCACATCGTTCGCGGCGCGCTGGATACAGCAGGCGTGAACAACCGGATGCAAGCTCGCTCCAAATACGGCGCGAAACGTCCGAAAGTTAAGAAATAATGAATGAACAAATAAGAACAATCTAACGAAAGGGGGATATCCATGCCACGCAAAGGTCCAGTTTCCAAAAGAGACGTACTGCCGGATCCGGTGTATAACAGCAAACTGGTTACTCGTCTGATTAACCGTGTAATGCTGGATGGTAAAAGAGGTGTCGCTCAAAGCATTCTGTACAATGCGTTCAAGTTGATTGAAGAACGTACGGGCAAAGACCCAATGGAAGTTTTCGAAGCGGCAATCAAGAACATCATGCCGGTTCTGGAAGTTAAAGCACGCCGTGTCGGCGGTGCCAACTACCAAGTGCCGATCGAAGTAAAACCGGAGAGACGTACTTCCCTGGGATTACGTTGGCTCGTTAACTACTCCCGCAACCGCGGTGAGAAGACGATGGAAGAACGTTTGGCGGCCGAGATCATCGACGCTTCCAACAACACAGGCGCTTCCGTTAAGAAACGTGAAGACACGCACAAAATGGCTGAAGCGAACAAAGCGTTTGCTCACTACCGCTGGTAGGATCAAGGTCAATCAAATAACTTCATTTTTGAAGGGAGACCCCATTCATGGCAAGAGAGTTCTCCTTGAAAAATACACGTAATATCGGGATCATGGCTCATATTGACGCCGGTAAGACAACCACCACGGAACGGATTCTTTTCTATACAGGCCGTACGCACAAAATCGGTGAGGTTCACGAAGGTGCGGCAACGATGGACTGGATGGAGCAAGAGCAGGAGCGCGGGATTACGATTACTTCCGCTGCTACCACGGCTGCGTGGAAAGGTCACCGCGTCAACATCATCGATACCCCGGGACACGTTGACTTCACCGTTGAAGTTGAACGTTCCCTTCGTGTATTGGACGGGGCAGTAGGCGTTTTCAGTGCAAAAGAGGGCGTTGAGCCTCAGTCTGAAACCGTTTGGAGACAGGCTGACCGTTATGGCGTTCCACGGATCGCTTATGTTAACAAAATGGATATCATCGGAGCGGATTACCTTAACGTAGTTAAGGATATGCGCGAGCGTCTGCAAGCAAATGCGGTTGCCATTCAGCTGCCGATCGGTGCCGAGAACGACTTTATCGGCATCATCGACCTGATTGAACAAAAAGCCCATATGTACAAAGACGATCTTGGCCGTGATATTGAAGTGACGGATATCCCGTCCGAATTCCTGGATCAAGTCGAAGAGCTGCGCAACGAGCTCATTGAGAAAGTTGCTGAACTCGACGAAGATCTGACCATGAAATACCTGGAAGGCGAAGAGATTACCATTGACGAAATCAAGGCTGCACTTCGCAAAGGCGTAGTGGACGTTAAGATTTTCCCGGTAATCTGCGGCTCTTCTTACCGTAACAAAGGGGTTCAGCTGATGCTGGACGCTGTTATCGATTTCCTGCCGGCTCCGATCGATGTTCCATCGATCAAAGGTCATCTTGAAGATGGCACGGAAGCAGAGCGTCACTCTTCGGACGAAGAGCCGTTCTCCGCGCTGGCATTTAAAATCATGACCGATCCTTATGTTGGTAAGCTGACGTTCTTCCGCGTATACTCCGGTATTCTGGAGTCCGGTTCTTACGTTCTGAATGCCACTAAAGGTAAACGTGAGCGTATCGGCCGTATCCTGCAAATGCACGCGAACAGCCGTCAGGAAATTTCCATCGTGTATTCCGGCGATATCGCTGCAGCCGTAGGTTTGAAAGACACAGGCACAGGTGATACACTGTGTGATGAGAAGAATCCGGTTATTCTCGAATCGATGAACTTCCCGGATCCGGTTATCGAAATCGCAGTTGAACCTAAAACGAAGGCCGACCAAGACAAAATGGGCGTTGCCCTCGGCAAGCTGACCGAAGAAGACCCGACGCTGCGCGCGCACACCGACGAAGAAACGGGACAAACGATTCTGGCCGGTATGGGCGAGCTTCACTTGGATATCATTATCGACCGTATGCGTCGTGAATTCAAAGTGGAGACCAATGTTGGTAAACCGCAGGTTGCTTACCGCGAAACGTTCAGAGCTCCGGCTCGCGTCGAAGGTAAATTCGTTCGTCAGTCCGGCGGTCGTGGTCAATACGGTCACGTATGGGTTGAATTTGAGCCTCTCGAGGCAGGTACTGGCAGCCAGTTCGAAAGTAAGGTTGTCGGCGGTTCCGTACCGAGAGAATACATCGCTCCTGCGCTTGCAGGTATTGAAGAGCAAATGAAGAACGGCGTTATCGCTGGCTTCCCGCTCGTTGATGTCAAAGCAACCATCGTTGACGGTTCTTACCATGATGTCGACTCCAACGAAATGGCGTTTAAGATTGCCGGTTCGATGGCGCTCAAAGCAGCTAAAGACAAGTGTAAACCTGTCCTGCTTGAGCCAATCATGAAAGTGGAAGTTACAGTGCCTGAGGAATACATGGGCGATGTTATGGGTATGCTGAACTCCCGCCGCGGACGGATCGAAGGTATGGATTCCCGCGCCGGTGCTCAAATTATCCGTGCGAAAGTGCCTCTTTCCGAAATGTTCGGTTATTCCACTACCCTGCGTTCCGGTACACAAGGCCGCGGCGTATTCTCGATGGAACTCTCCCACTATGAAGAAGTTCCTAAATCCATCGCGGACGAGATCGTATCCAAGAACAAGGGTGCAGAGTAATCCTAGTTTAACTTGCCGTCCGGTTGTTTCCCGTCAGTCATCCCAGAAGTAGCTTAAGATCGGGCGGCTCCAATAATAAGAACCCATATTAAGGAGGATTTGTTCAAATGGCAAAGGCTAAGTTTGAACGTACTAAACCGCACGTTAACATCGGTACTATCGGTCACGTCGACCATGGTAAAACGACTCTGACTGCTGCAATCACAACTGTATTGTCCAAAAAATACGGCGGTGCCGCTGTAGCATTCGACCAAATCGATAAAGCTCCGGAAGAGCGCGAACGTGGTATCACGATCTCCACAGCTCACGTTGAATATGAAACTCCTAACCGTCACTACGCACACGTAGACTGCCCTGGACACGCCGACTATGTTAAAAACATGATCACCGGCGCAGCGCAAATGGACGGCGCTATCCTGGTTGTATCCGCAGCGGACGGCCCAATGCCGCAAACTCGCGAACACATCCTGCTGTCCCGCCAAGTAGGCGTTCCTTACATCGTCGTATTCCTGAACAAATGTGACATGGTTGAAGACGAAGAGCTTTTGGAACTGGTTGAAATGGAAGTTCGCGACCTGCTGAATGAATACGAATTCCCGGGCGATGACACTCCGATCACTCGCGGTTCCGCTCGTGAAGCTCTGCAAAACCCTGACGGCGAATGGGCTGCCAAGATCGTTGAAATGTTCGAAACGATCGACACTTACATCCCGCTGCCAGAACGCGACACTGACAAGCCTTTCCTTATGCCTGTCGAGGACGTATTCTCCATCACTGGCCGTGGTACCGTTGCAACTGGTCGCGTAGAACGCGGAACAGTTAAAGTAGGCGACGAAGTTGAAATCGTTGGTATCCAAGAAGAAACGAAGAAATCCGTCGTTACCGGCGTTGAAATGTTCCGTAAGCTGCTTGACTCCGCTCAAGCTGGCGACAACATCGGCGCTCTGCTCCGTGGTGTTGACCGTAACCAAATCGAGCGCGGACAAGTGCTGGCTAAACCGGCTTCCGTTAAGCCGCACACTGAGTTCACTGCTCAAATCTACGTCCTGACCAAAGAAGAAGGTGGCCGTCATAAGCCTTTCTTTACTGGATACCGTCCTCAGTTCTACTTCCGTACAACTGACGTAACTGGTATCATCAACCTGCCAGAAGGTACTGAAATGGTTATGCCTGGCGACAACATCACAGTTACTGTTCAACTGATCTCCCCGATCGCTATCGAAGAAGGAACTAAGTTCTCTATTCGTGAAGGTGGCCGTACAGTTGGAGCCGGTACTGTAGCTTCTATCCAAAAATAAGTTCGATTCTTCTCTTTTGAGAAAGATCAGAACTTGCCGAACAAGGATTCTTCTGCGGAAGAATCCTTGTTTTTTTATGTCTCGAATATTAGCTGAGAACTCCACTCTATAGATCCCCAACTGAAGGATTTTCCACCAGATCAAAGAAAATAAAATTTTAAATATTAGAGTCACTTCTATTCACAAAAGAAATCAAATTACCGAAGATAAGGATATAAACGAATTTCAACATAATCTTCTCGAATTCGACAATAATCAACACAATTCTGTTACAGAATGCCTCGAATCCGATATCATTCAACAAAATTCTATTAGATACAGTCAAATGGGAGTGAAAGTATGGGAAAATGTCCGTTCTCTTTTTTACATGGTTTATCCCCAAAGCACAAGAAGCTAGTCTCCCGTGACAGCAATTCATTTATCCACAGTAACGGACAATCAGCGGCCTTAAGTTCTTTTCATAAGATAGAAGGCCGAGAAGAATTAAATGAACAGATGCGAATGATTGATTTGACAGAGGCTGATCTGGAGCTGCTGTTCAAGCTAAAACCCGCTATCGAGCGTAATATTGACAAGATTACTGATGGTTTTTATAATTCGGTGCTCGGTGTAGATAAGCTGGAGCAGATCATTCTGGAACACAGCAGCATTGAGCGCTTGAAGCAGACTTTACGCGACCATATCGTTGAAATCTTCGACGGCAGTGTTGATAGTCACTACATAGCGAAACGATTGACCATTGCCAAAATTCATAAAAAGGTTGGGCTTGAGCCCAAGTGGTATTTATCAGCTTTTCAAAATCTGCAAAACGAGTTTATCGGCGTGATCTATGATGAAGCTTTAGACGACAGGGAACGGCTCAAGATGGTGCGAACGGTTACCAAGCTTTTGAACCTGGAGCAGCAGCTCGTGCTCGAAGCCTACGAAAAAGAGAATATTCGGGAAAAAGAAGAGCAGTACGAAATGGTGAAGAATGAGCTGAAGCAGAAGATTGCCGAATTCAGCGGAGAGCTTATCGACCTTAGTATCGATACCAACGCGGCAGTCGAGCAGCTTGTGGCCAGCAGCAATGAAGTCAATGATACCTTCCGGCGCACCGCTTCTTCGGCTCTTGACTCGCAGGAAATGGCAAAAGGCGGCCGTGAGCTGCTAAGCAAGCTGAATGGGCAGATCGCCCATATTTTTGAGAGAACAACTGAAATGGAGCGCTCGGTTAGTGAACTTAGCCAATTCTCCAGACAAATTCAGAAGATCGTCGGCGCGGTGCAAGAAATTGCGGATCAAACAAAAATATTATCTCTCAACGCAACGATAGAAGCGGCCAGGGCCGGCGAGCATGGAAGAGGATTCAGCGTGGTGGCTCAGGAAGTCAATCGGCTGGCGGAGGATACGAAGAACACGGTAATACGCATAGGGGAGCTGACAGCTCAATCCGGCGGTTTAAGTGCCCAAGTAGTAAATGAAATTCGCAAAGTGCAGGAACTGACGGAAAGCGGCAAGCTGCAGTCGGATGAGACAAGCCAGCTGTTCTCCGACATTTTGGATACGATGCATAGCAGCACCCAAGAGATTGTAACCGCTCAGGAAGAAATCCGGACGCTGATTCATACAATAGAAGGAATCGGATCGACAACGGCTCAAACAGCAGCATCGGCGGAATATTTCAAGTCAGCAACAGCCAATTTATAGCATAGAGAAGTACACCGGAACAGCGCGTGAATAAAATCATGCGTTGTTTTATTTTATGCTTGCATTGGGCAAAAAGATTCTATATAATAATAAATGTTGTTCTGCGACGTTGCGATGATGTGAGAGGTTACTGACACACCCGGCTCCTTTGCCATGAAGCCTGTGGTCAGAAAATTTTCACGGAGTATGTCCGATAATAAATTGGGCGATAGAAGGAGGGACTAAAATGGCAAAGCAAAAAATTCGTATCCGCTTGAAAGCATACGACCACAGAATTCTTGATCAATCCGCTGAGAAGATTGTTGAAACAGCAAAACGTTCCGGTGCAGGTGTGTCCGGGCCGATTCCGCTGCCAACTGAGAAGCAAGTTATTACTATTCTCCGTGCGGTGCACAAGTACAAGGATTCCCGTGAGCAGTTCGAAATGCGTACTCACAAGCGTCTGATCGACATTGTGAATCCAACGCCTCAAACTGTGGATGCCTTGATGCGCTTGGACCTGCCGTCCGGTGTAGATATCGAAATTAAATTGTAATTCTTCTATTAGAAACAGGAAAAGAAAAGAGGTGTCAACATGAAAGGTATCTTAGGAAAAAAACTCGGTATGACTCAAGTGTTTACTCCTGAAGGTAACGTAATCGCGGTTACGGTTATCGAAGCGGGTCCTTGCGTCGTACTGCAAAAGAAAGACCTCAATACCGACGGGTATGAAGCAGTGCAGTTGGGCTTTTCCGATAAGAAAAACACCAACAAGCCTGAACAAGGTCACGCCCAGAAGGCAAATGCAACACCTAAGCGCTACGTTCGCGAAATTCGCGGTGTTGACCTCGGGGCACTCGAGGTTGGACAAGAGCTGAAGGCTGACGTCTTCGCAGAAGGCGAATTTGTTGACGTAACCGGAATTTCCAAAGGCAAAGGCTTCCAAGGCGTTATCAAACGCTGGGGACAAAGCCGCGGACCAATGGCTCACGGTTCCCGCTACCACAGAAGACCGGGTTCGATGGGTTCCATCCAGGCCAACCGTGTTCCTAAAGGCAAGCGACTGCCAGGACATATGGGCCATGATACGGTAACAATCCAAAAGCTCGAAATCATCAAGGTGGACACAGAGCGTAATGTGCTGCTGGTTAAAGGCTCCATTCCGGGACCTAAGAACAGCTTCGTGAAGGTTAAAGAAACCGTTAAGAAATAACTTTTGAAGAAAGGAGGAACATGAAATGCCAAAAGTAACACTTTTCAATATCAGCGGTAATGAAGTTGGTGAAGTTGAACTGAGCGACGCGATTTTCGGTATCGAGCCGAACACTCACGTGCTCAATGAAGCAGTTCTTCTGCAAAGAGCTTCCCTGCGCCGCGGTACACATAAAGTTAAAGGACGTTCTGAAGTTCGTGGCGGCGGACGCAAGCCTTGGAAACAAAAAGGTACAGGTCGCGCTCGTCAAGGCTCGATTCGTTCTCCTCAATGGAAAGGCGGCGGCGTTGTCTTCGGACCGACTCCTCGCAGCTATTCCTGGAAACTGCCTAGAAAGGTTCGTCGTCTGGCGATCAAATCCGCACTGTCCTCGAAGGTTATCGAGAGCAACATCATCGTGCTGGATAGCCTGACGCTGAATGCTCCGAAGACGAAAGAATTCGTAGCCATTCTGAACAACCTGAAGGTAGCTGAAAAAGCCCTGATCGTAGCTCCTAGCTATGACGACAATGTAGCTCTCTCCGCCCGCAACATCCCTGGAGTGAAGTTCCTGGCGGCTGATGGCATTAACGTTCTTGACGTGCTGACGCACGACAAACTGATCATCACCAAAGATGCAGTTTCTAAGGTAGAGGAGGTGTTCGCGTAATGAAAGATCCTCGCGATATCATCAAACGTCCGGTGATTACGGAACGCACATCCGACTACATGAGCGATTTGAAATATGCTTTTGAAGTGGACATTCGTGCCAACAAGACCGAAATCAAGCAGGCTGTAGAGGCCATATTTAAAGTGAAAGTCGTTGCTGTGAACACACTGCGCGTGCCTGGAAAGCTGAAACGGTACGGACGCTACTCCGGATACACTCCGGAATGGAAGAAAGCTATCGTTAAGCTCAGCCCGGACAGCAAGCCGCTCGAGTTCTTTGAAGCGGTAGAATAATATCCTGTAAAGCAAGGAGGGAAACAAAGTGCCAATCAAAAAGTACAAACCGACTTCCCCGGCAAGACGCGGAATGTCCGTGTCTACGTTTGAAGAAATCACAACAAATCAGCCGGAGAAATCGCTGCTGGCGCCGCTGAGCAAAAAAGCGGGCCGCAATAACCAAGGTAAAATTACGGTTCGTCACCATGGCGGCGGACACAAGCGTAAATACCGTATCATCGACTTCAAGCGGACGAAAGACGGCATACCAGGCAGCGTTGCTACGATCGAGTATGACCCGAACCGCACATCCAATATTGCCCTGATTCACTACGCTGATGGAGAGAAACGCTACATCATCGCTCCTAAAGGTCTGAAAGTTGGGGATAAGATCGAATCCGGTCCTGCAGCAGACATCAAAATCGGTAACACTCTTCCGCTGGCCAACATTCCTGTAGGTACAGTTATCCACAACATCGAGCTGAAGCCTGGCAAGGGCGGCCAATTGGTTCGCGCAGCCGGTACGGAAGCGCAGTTGCTCGGTAAAGAAGACAAGTACGTTTCCGTGCGTCTCTCTTCCGGTGAAGTTCGCAGAATTCTGAGCGTATGCCGCGCTACAATCGGTTCCGTTGGCAACGAAGACCACGAACTGATCAAGATCGGTAAGGCCGGACGCAGCCGCTGGCTGGGTCAACGTCCAGAAGTTCGCGGTGTTGTAATGAACCCGAACGATCACCCTCACGGTGGTGGTGAAGGACGTGCTCCGATCGGACGTAAATCGCCATTGTCTCCTTGGGGCAAACCGACCCTTGGCTACAAGACGCGTAAGAAAAACAAAGCTTCTGATAAATATATCATTCGTCGCCGCACGAAATAAGACGCTTCAAGGTGAGCTTGAACCCGCGAAGCGTCGAATCGCGGCTTGAACATTTGATGAAGGGAGGATTCATACATGAGTCGCAGTTTGAAGAAGGGGCCTTTTATCGACGGCTACCTGCTGAAAAAAGTTGAAGACTTGAACGTTTCGGGTAAAAAAGTAGTCATCAAGACTTGGTCCCGCCGCTCAACCATTTTCCCTCAATTTATCGGACATACGTTTGGCGTGTATGACGGCCGTAAACACGTGCCTGTATACGTAACGGAAGATATGGTAGGTCACAAGTTGGGCGAGTTCGCACCGACGCGTACTTACAAAGGCCACGCGGGTGACGATAAGAAAACGAGAAGATAATTACAGATTCTCTGCTTAGAGAGGAGGGAAAATAATGCAAGCAAAAGCGCATGCAAGATCGGTACGGATTTCCGCTCGTAAAGCGAAACTGGTTGTTGACTTGATTCGCGGCAAGCAAGTGGGAGAAGCAATCGCAATCCTTCGCCACACTCCGAAATCCGCTTCCCCGGTGGTTGAAAAGCTGCTGAACTCGGCGATCGCCAATGCCGAGCATAACTATTCGCTGGACGTAAACAAGTTGTTCATTAGCGAGGTTTTCGTTAACCAAGGTCCAACGATGAAACGGTTCCGTCCGCGCGCGATGGGTCGCGCAAGCCGGATCAACAAACGCACCAGCCACATTACTTTGGTGGTATCTGAGAAATAAGGAGGGATAACGTGTGGGTCAAAAGGTAAATCCAGTCGGACTGCGGATCGGTATTATTCGTGACTGGGAATCCAAATGGTATGCAGGAAAAGATTTCGGAACTCTTCTTCTGGAAGACGTCAAAATTCGGGAATACCTCAAAGGCAAACTGAAAGAATCCGCTGTTTCCCGCATTGAGATTGAAAGAGCGGCCAGCCGCGTGAACGTTACGATTCATACCGCTAAACCGGGTATGGTTATTGGTAAGGGCGGCGCTGAAGTTGAAGTACTTCGCAGCGCGGTTACTCAAATCGCAGGCGGCAAGAAAGTACACATTAATATCAATGAAATCAAACACCCTGAGCTGGACGCTATTCTCGTTGCCGAGAGCATCGCACAACAGCTGGAGCGTCGCGTATCGTTCCGCCGTGCGCTGAAACAAGCAATCCAAAGAACAATGCGTTCCGGAGCAAAAGGGATTAAAACCTCTGTCAGCGGTCGTCTTGGCGGCGCCGAGATCGCTCGTACGGAAGGCTATAGCGAAGGAACAGTTCCACTTCATACGCTTCGTGCCGATATCGACTACGGAACGGCTGAAGCTCATACGACTTATGGCCGCATCGGCGTAAAAGTATGGATCTATCGTGGAGAGGTTCTTCCTACGGCTAAGAAACAAGCTGCTCAGGAAGGAGGCAACTAATCATGTTGGTACCAAAACGCGTTAAACACCGCAAACAACAACGCGGTCACATGAAAGGTATGGCTAAAGGCGGCACCGAGCTGAACTTCGGCGAATTCGGTCTGCAAGCTCTGGAGCCATCCTGGATCACTAACCGTCAAATCGAAGCGGCTCGTATCGCGATGACTCGTTACATCAAACGGGGCGGTAAAGTTTGGATCAAGATTTTCCCTGACAAGCCGATTACTCAAAAGCCTCTCGAGGTTCGGATGGGTAGCGGTAAAGGTAACGTTGAGAAATGGGTAGCCGTAGTTAAACCGGGCAAGATTATGTTCGAACTCGGAGGCGTGTCGGAAGAAATCGCTCGTGAAGCGATGCGTCTTGCCGCTCACAAGCTGCCAATCAAGACTAAGTTTGTGAAACGTGAAGAATTGGGTGGTGAAGCAAATGAAAGCTAATGAACTTCGCAACTTGACCACTGCCGAGATTGAACAAAAGATTGCTGGCTTCAAAGAAGAGCTCTTTAATCTGCGTTTTCAACTGGCAACAGGCCAACTGGACAACCCGACTCGGATTCGTGATGTGCGTAGAGAAATAGCTCGTGCTAAAACCGTTATCCATGAAAGAGTACTTGGGATCGCTAAGTGAACGGATAGGATGATCTGTATCAGGAAGGAGGCTAATTATGAGCGAAGAACGCAACGCGCGTAAAGTGCAAATCGGTAAAGTTGTCAGCGACAAAATGGACAAAACGATCGTGGTTGCCGTTGAAACTTACAAAAAGCATGATCTGTACCACAAGCGCATCAAGTACACCAAGAAATTCAAAGCGCATGATGAGAACAATACCGCCCAAATCGGTGATACTGTGAAAATCATGGAAACTCGTCCGCTCTCCAAGGACAAACGCTGGAGACTGGTTGAAGTGGTGGAAAAAGCGGTTATCATCTAACGCGTTACCTGACCATTTTTCCGAAAGGAGGAAATAATAATGATTCAACCATTTACACGCTTGCATGTAGCTGACAACTCCGGTGCGAAGGAACTGATGTGTATCCGCGTACTGGGTGGTACTGGACGTCGGACAGCTGCTATCGGCGATCTGATCGTTTGCTCGGTAAAACAAGCAACACCAGGCGGCGTTGTCAAAAAAGGTGATGTAGTAAAAGCGGTGGTTGTGCGCACGAAGCGCTCTGTACGCCGTAAGGACGGATCTTACATCGCATTTGACGAAAACGCAGCAGTAGTTGTAAAAGACGACAGAAGCCCACGCGGAACACGTATTTTCGGACCAGTAGCCCGCGAACTTCGCGACAAGGATTACATGAAGATCGTTTCCTTGGCACCGGAAGTTATCTAATAGACTCCCCTAAAAGTGACGAGAAGCTCCGAAGCTGATTCCGGTACTTTTCGGGGGCCCCGATAGAGATCGTTTATAATCATGCTTGCAAAGGCTAGTCATAGGAGGTGTAACAAATGCCTAGAGTGAAAAAAGTTCTGGAATCCCATAACAACAAACTGCATGTCAAGAAAGACGACGTAGTTATGGTGATCAGCGGAAAAGACAAAGGCAAGAAAGGCCGCGTCATCGCTGCGTATCCGCGTAAAAACCGCGTACTGGTAGAAGGCGTGAACATGGTGAAGAAGCACCAGAAGCCTAACCAGTTGAATCCGCAAGGCGGCATCATTGAGCAGGAAGCTGCGATCCATGTTTCCAACGTTATGCACATCGATCCGAAGAGCGGCAAAGTAACCCGTATCGGTTACAAAGTGCTGGACAACGGCAAGAAGGTTCGTGTAGCGAAAAGATCCGGAGAGATCATCGACTAATAGAGTGCTTAAGAAAGGAGGTTAACTCTTCATGGCAGCAAGAATGAAAGAACGTTTTCTGAACGAGATTACGCCGGCTCTGATTCAGAAGTTTAACTATCAAACAGTTATGCAAGTGCCGAAAATCGAGAAGGTTGTTATCAACATGGGCGTAGGCGACGCTGTACAAAACTCGAAGGTGCTTGATTCCGCTGTGAATGATATGCAGCTGATCGCCGGCCAAAAACCGGTTATCACCAAAGCCAAGAAGTCTATCGCAGGTTTCAAACTGCGTGAGAACATGCCGATCGGCGTTAAAGTAACTCTTCGCGGTGACCGCATGTACTACTTCCTGGACAAATTGTTCAACGTAACGCTTCCGCGCGTTCGTGACTTCCATGGTGTATCGACTAAAGCCTTCGACGGCCGCGGTAACTACACACTGGGTCTGAAAGAACAACTGATTTTCCCTGAGATCGAATACGACAAGGTGGACAAAGTCCGCGGTATGGATATCGTAATCGTAACAACTGCAAAGACGGATGAGGAATCCCGCGAGCTGCTGGCTCAACTGGGAATGCCTTTCGCGAAGTAAGGTTCGGTCGTCCAATTCTCCGAAACTGTTTGGGAGGTGTCAGGCTAAAGTGGCAAAAACTTCGATGAAAGTTAAACAACAACGCGCGCCGAAATTCAAAGTTCGTGCATATACACGTTGCGAACGTTGCGGTCGTCCACATTCGGTACTGCAAAAGTTCAAAATTTGCAGAATTTGTTTCCGTGAATTAGCTTATAAAGGCCAGATTCCTGGCGTGAAAAAAGCAAGCTGGTAAGAAGTTTATATACGGGAAGGAGGTTAACACCAAATGACTATGTCTGATCCTATCGCAGATATGCTTACTCGTATCCGTAACGCCAACATCGTGCGTCACGAGACAGTAGAGCTTCCTGCATCGACATTGAAAAAACAAATCGCCGACATCCTGAAGCGTGAAGGCTTCATCCGCGATGCGGAGTTTGTTGAAGATAACAAACAAGGGCTTATCCGTATTTTCCTGAAATACGGCCCGAACCAAGAACGTGTTATTTCCGGTCTGAAAAGAATCAGTAAGCCGGGCCTGCGCGTGTACACGAAGAGCAACGAAGTTCCTCGCGTACTCGGCGGACTGGGCATCGCGATTATCTCCACTTCTAAGGGAGTTATGACCGACAAAGAAGCTCGTCAAGCTAAATCCGGCGGCGAAGTACTCGCTTACGTTTGGTAATCACGTCACAAGATAAGGAGGTGCAACACACATGTCTCGTATTGGTCGCAAACCAATTACAGTGCCTAGCGGTGTAGACGTGACGGTGAACAACACTGTCATTACCGTTAAAGGTCCTAAAGGTACTTTGACTCGTGAACTTCATAAAGACATGAAGGTTACGGTTGAAAATAACGAAATTCTTGTTGTTCGTCCTTCGGACAACAAATTGCATCGTTCTCTTCACGGCACGACCCGCTCCGTTGTCAACAACATGGTAAGCGGCGTGACCGAAGGTTTCTCCAAATCTCTGGAGCTGGTTGGGGTCGGATATCGTGCAAACAAATCCGGAGATAAAATCGTTCTGAACGTCGGCTACTCCCATCCGGTTGAAATCACTCCGGAACCGGGCATCGAGTTCGAAGTTCCTGCCAACACGAAAATTATCGTAAAAGGCATCGACAAAGAACGCGTAGGCGCTTATGCCGCGAAAATTCGTTCTGTACGCGAACCTGAGCCATACAAAGGCAAAGGTATTAAATATGAGGGCGAACGTATTATCCGTAAAGAAGGTAAAGCCGGTAAGAAGAAATAAGCCGGCTCGCCTTGAACATAAGATGCTTGCCGCGTCTTAACGTGAAGCTGCCTTAAGGCAAACTGAAGGGAGTGAAAAGGAAGTCATGATTACCAAAGAGGACAAAAACAAAGCTCGTGTGAAAAGACACCTGCGTGTACGTAAGAAAATCCAGGGTACTGCTGAACGTCCGCGCCTGAATGTGTTCCGTTCTTCGAAGCACATTTACGCTCAACTGATCGACGATGTGAGCGGCGTAACGATCGCATCCGCATCGACGCTTGATAAAGAACTGAAAGATTCCATCGGCAACGGCGGCAGCGTTGAAGCTGCAAGCAAAGTCGGCCAACTGGTCGCTGAGCGCGCCAAAGCAAAAGGACATACCGCTGTTGTATTCGACCGCGGAGGCTACTTGTACCATGGACGGATTCAAGCGCTCGCTGATGCAGCTCGTGAAGCTGGTCTTGAATTCTAGAAACATTCTTAAAAGGAGGTTAACGACTTGCGTGTAGATCCAAACACTTTAGAGCTGACAGAAAGAGTTGTCCACATTAACCGCGTTGCTAAAGTTGTAAAAGGCGGACGCCGTTTCAGCTTCAGCGCACTGGTTGTTGTCGGCGACGGCAAAGGCTGGGTTGGTGCGGGTATCGGTAAAGCCGGCGAAGTACCGGATGCGATCCGCAAAGGCATCGAAGATGCTAAGAAAAACCTGATCCAAGTTCCACTCGTAGGAACAACGATTCCTCACCTGGTCAACGGACATTTCGGCGCTGGACGCGTTCTGCTGAAACCGGCATCGCAAGGTACTGGTGTTATCGCGGGCGGACCTGTTCGCGCGGTACTGGAACTGGCCGGTGTAGGCGATATTTTGACAAAATCTTTGGGTTCTTCGAACTCCATGAATATGGTCAATGCAACTTTGGAGGGATTGTCCCGTCTGAAGCGCATTGAAGAGGTCGCGAAACTTCGCGGCAAATCTGTCGAAGAGCTTCGCGGTTAAGGAGGGGAACGTCAATGGCAAAACTGCAAATTACCCTCGTTCGCAGCTTAATCGGACGTCCGGAAACACAACGTGTGACCGTTAAGACGCTCGGCCTGCGTAAACTCAACTCGTCTGTGGTTCAAAACGATAGTCCTGCGGTTCGCGGAATGATCAAAAAAGTGAGCCATCTCGTATCCGTAACTGAAATTGAAGGCTAAGACGCCTTTACCCCATTAATAGACATAAGGAGGTGCAAACGATGAAGTTACATGAACTCGCTCCGGCTCCAGGATCCCGCAAAGAACGCAACCGTGTAGGTCGCGGTACTTCCAGCGGTAACGGCAAAACATCCGGCCGTGGTCATAAAGGTCAAAACTCTCGTTCCGGCGGTGGTGTACGTCCGGGCTTCGAGGGTGGCCAAAACCCACTCTATCGTCGTCTGCCTAAGCGTGGTTTCGTCAATCCTACCCGTAAAGAGTATGCGATTGTGAACCTTGAGGAACTGAACAGCTTCGCTGAAGGAACGGAAGTTACTCCTGCGCTGCTGGTTGAAACCGGCGTAGTGAAGAACACGAAGAGCGGCATCAAAATCCTCGGCAACGGTGAACTCACTGTAAAACTTACGGTTCAAGCAAACAAGTTCTCTCAATCTGCGGTAGAGAAAATCGAGGCTGCCGGCGGTAAAACCGAGGTGATCTAATGTTTAAGACGCTTAAGAATATATGGCATGTTGAAGATTTGCGCAAAAAAATTCTGTTTACCCTGTTCGTGTTTATCATTTACCGCATCGGTTCGTTCGTGCCGGTTCCCGGCGTGGACAAAACGGTGTTTGAATCGATGGGCAATGAGGCTGGCAATGCCTTGCTAAACTTGTTCAACACGTTTTCGGGCGGAGCGCTTAAAAACTTCTCCATCTTTGCGATCAGTATTTACCCATACATTACCGCATCCATTATCGTACAGCTTTTGTCGATGGATGTAGTCCCGAAATTTGCCGAATGGGCAAAGCAGGGTGAACACGGTAAAAAGCAGCTGGCGCAAATTACCCGGTACGGTACAGTAGTGCTGGCTCTGATTCAGGGTTTTGCAACCTCTATCGGTTTCAACCGAATGTATGGTACGCAAATGATGCCGAATGCAACGATTGCCGATTATCTGCTCGTTGCCATCATTTTGACGGCAGGCACTTCATTTCTGATGTGGCTTGGCGAGCAAATCACCGAGCGGGGTATCGGAAACGGGATTTCGATCCTGATTTTTGCGGGAATCGTCGCAGGCATTCCGGGATATTTTACGGCAACGGCACAATCGAGCTTTATCCAGCCGGGGCAGACTTTCCTGAATATTCTTAAAGTCGTGGTCGTTGCAATTGTAATTGTGGCGATTATTACGGGTGTTATCTTCGTACAGCAAGGAATTCGGAAGATACCCGTACAATATGCCAAACGCGTTGTCGGCAACAAAATGTACGGTGGACAAAATACGCACATTCCGCTTAAAATCAATGCGGCGGGCGTAATCCCTGTTATCTTTGCCGTATCGCTGCTTCAATTCCCGATTGTCATTGCCAACTTTTGGTCGACGCATTCCTGGGCGCAGTGGATTAGCACTCACCTCTGGTATGATAAGCCGCTCGGTATGGTCCTTTACGTGATCATGATCATCGGATTCACGTTCTTTTACACGTTTGTCCAGATGAATCCGCAGCAGATGGCCGACAATATGAAAAAGAACGGCGGTTACATTCCCGGCATTCGTCCGGGTAAGGCGACGGAGAAGTATTTGACCAGGGTAATGTCCCGTCTGACGATGTCGGGCGCGCTGTTCCTGGCCGTCATCTCTGTGCTTCCGGTATTCTTCGGCTCTTTGTCCGGTTTGCCGCGGTCGGTACAGATCGGCGGCACCTCGCTGCTTATTGTTATCGGCGTCGCACTGGATACGATGAAGCAGATCGAGAGCCAATTGATTAAACGCCATTACAAAGGCTTCATTAACAAATAGGCGATAGGTTCCGGTGAAGCGGCTCATCATTTGACTTCCCGGCGCCTATTGTGCTGTTTCTTGCCTGGTGGCGATTCTGTTAACTGGGGAGAGACGTAACGTGAACATCCTTTTCATGGGCCCGCCTGGGGCAGGCAAGGGAACACAAGCTGCTGTTATCGTAAAGGAACTGGGTATCCCGCATATCTCGACGGGAGACGCTTTTCGTCTCGCGATCAAGCAGGGGACTCCTGTTGGTCTCAAAGCCAAATCCTTTATCGATCAGGGCTTGCTTGTACCGGATGATGTAACGATTGGAATTGTGGAAGAGCGGCTGCAGCAGTCCGATTGCGAAAAAGGTTTTCTATTGGACGGCTTTCCAAGAACTCTTTCGCAAGCGGAAGCGCTGGATGAGCTTCTTGCCCGCATGAACACTTCTCTGGATCATGTCATCAATTTGAACGTGGACCGCGGTCTGCTGATGGCCCGTCTGACCGGACGGCGGATCTGCACGGTGTGCGGAGCCTCGTATCATTTGATCTTCAACCCGCCGAAGCAAGAAGGCGTCTGCGACATTGACGGCGGAGCGCTGTATCAGCGTCCGGATGACAATGAAGAAAGTGTAGGCAAACGCTTGGATGAGTATGACAACAAGACGGCGCCGCTGCTTCACTTTTATGAGAGTAAAGGTCTTTTGCGTCAGGTGAACGGGGAAAACGAAATCGACGTCGTTTCCGCCGAAATTGTGTCTTTACTGCGAGGTTAGTGTAATGATCATTTGTAAGTCCGAACAGGAACTTGCCTTTATGAGAGAAGCGGGACGAATTGTTGCCGAGACTCACCGTCTCATGGCGCAGGCCATTGAGCCTGGAATTACGACCGGAGAGCTCGATAGAATCGCCGATCAATACATTCGCAGTCAAGGTGCCGTACCGTCTTTTAAAGGCTACAACGGTTTTCCTGCCAGCATTTGCGCTTCAGTCAACGATCAGTTGGTGCATGGATTTCCCGGCAAACGCAAACTGGTGGAGGGCGATATCGTGTCGCTTGACATCGGGGCGCAGTACAAGGGATACCACGGCGACTCGGCTTGGACCTATGGGGTGGGACAAATATCCGAAGAAGCCCAGCGGCTCTTGGATGTAACGGAAGGCTCCCTGTACGCAGGCCTTGAGCTGATTAAGCCGGATGTGCGCTTGTTTACAATCTCCCACGCTATCCAAAAATATATCGAAGAAGCCGGATTCTCGGTGGTACGCGAGTATGTAGGTCATGGTGTTGGGGCAGAACTGCATGAAGAACCGCAAATTCCGAACTATGGCATAGCAGACCGCGGACCGCGGCTGAAGGCAGGCATGGTGCTTGCCATCGAGCCGATGGTTAACGCGGGCAAACGTTATGTCCGAACGCTGGAAGATAACTGGACGGTCGTGACGGTGGACGGCTCTCTGTGTGCTCACTTTGAGCATACGGTGGCGGTTACGCCGGACGGCATGGAAATTTTCACGAAACTGAATGCGTAGGTGATCTTTGTTGAATACCGAGAGCAGCCCGCAGGTCGGTCAATTGGTGAAAATACTCAAAGGCAAGGAAGCCGGAGAGATTGCCGTGGTCATCGCTATTTTGGACAGCAGGTTTGTGTATATTGCGGATGGGGACAAACGAAAGTTTGACGGGCCGAAGAAGAAGAATATTCTTCATCTCGAGTTCACTCCGATCATTAGCAGCGAGGTTGTGAACAGTCTGAAAGAAACCGGCCGGGTTACAAACGGAAAGCTGCGATATGCAGTGTTGGATTACATGCGTTCCGCCGGAATAAGCGCGATGAAGAAAGGAGAATAACTGTGGCTAAAGAAGATGTCATTGAGGTGGAAGGCACCGTCATTGAACCGTTGCCGAACGCAACGTTTAAGGTTGAACTCGAGAACGGCCATCAAATTCTTGCCCACGTATCAGGTAAGCTGCGGATGCACTTTATCCGTATTTTGACCGGGGACAAAGTGGTTGTGCAGTTATCGCCTTATGATTTAACTAAAGGCCGTATAACTTACCGTAAATAGATGGGAACTACGATTAAAGTTTGCTTTATGCGGAACGGTAGCGTATGCTTTTTAAGCCAGTTTTACTACAGGTAAAACTGAGCAGGAGCTTCAAAGCCAGTTTTACTGCGTAAAACTTTGAGGAGGTAATAAGCATGAAGGTAAGACCTTCTGTAAAGCCCATTTGCGAAAAATGCAAAGTCATCCGCCGCAAAGGGACTGTAATGGTAATTTGCGAAAATCCGAAACACAAACAAAAACAAGGTTAAGAAGGGGGTGTAGCGTAAAATGGCTCGTATAGCTGGTGTGGATTTGCCACGTGACAAACGCGTTGAGATCGCCTTGACTTATATTTTCGGAATCGGTAGAACGACTTCCTTGAAAATTTTGAAAGAAACAGGTATCGATGTTAACACACGTGTCCGTGATTTGACGGAAGATGAAGTGAGCAAACTGCGTGAAACGATCGACAAATCGGTCAAAGTGGAAGGCGACCTGCGTCGTGAAATTTCCTTAAATATTAAACGTCTTACCGAGATTGGCTGCTACCGCGGTGTTCGTCATCGTCGCGGCTTGCCTGTTCGCGGTCAACGTACCAAAACGAATGCCCGTACCCGGAAAGGCCCGCGTCGTACGGTAGCAAACAAGAAGAAATAATAAGGGGTGATAAGAGACAATGGCTAAACCTAAAAAAGTCGTACGTACCAAACGTCGCGACCGTAAAAATATCGAATCCGGAGTGGCACATATCCGTTCCACGTTCAACAATACGATCGTTACCATCACGGATCCTCACGGCAACGCTATTTCCTGGGCAAGCTCCGGCGGCCAAGGATTTAGAGGCTCCCGTAAGTCGACTCCGTTCGCAGCTCAAATGGCGGCAGAAGTTGCAGCCAAGGCAGCAATGGAGCATGGCATGAAGAGTGTTGAAGTTATGGTTAAAGGACCGGGCGCGGGCCGCGAGGCAGCCATCCGTTCCCTTCAAGCCGCTGGTCTTGAAGTTAACCTCATTAAAGACGTCACTCCGGTTCCGCACAATGGATGCCGTCCGCCGAAACGTCGCCGCGTATAGTGAATCAGCGATGTAAATGTGGTATAAAACCGGCACCATCTGCTAATAATGGTTGTTTAGGCATACTACATGATACACCTGATGGGGTGACAGTTTCATATAGGAGCGACGTTGAAGGAGGGTACACTCGTGATAGAAATCGAAAAGCCGAAGATTGAGACCGTAGAAGCCAATGATGAAGGAACCTATGGGAAATTCGTAGTAGAACCGCTGGAACGTGGATATGGCACGACTCTGGGGAACTCGCTTCGCCGGATCCTGTTGTCCTCCCTTCCGGGAGCCGCAGTGACCTCGGTCCAAATTGACGGCGTTCTGCATGAGTTCTCCACCGTTCCCGGCGTAATGGAAGACGTGACCGAAATCATTTTGAACCTCAAAGCTCTTTCCCTGAAGATTCATTCAGACGAAGAGAAAGTGTTCGAGATTGATGCTGAAGGGGAAGGCGTCGTAACCGCAGGCGACATTCGTGCGGATAGCGATGTTGAGATCCTCAACCCGGACCTTCATATTGCAACACTGGGACCAGGCGCGAGACTTCACATGCGTATATTTGCTGGCCGTGGTCGCGGCTATGTCCAAGCGGACCGTAACAAGCGCGAAGATCAGCCGATCGGCGTGATTCCGGTTGATTCCATTTACACTCCAATTTCCCGAGTGAACTACACCATCGACAACACTCGTGTCGGTCAAGTGACCAACTACGACAAGTTGACACTGGAAATCTGGACGGATGGCAGCATCAGACCGGAAGAGGCAGTCAGCCTTGGAGCCAAAATTTTGAATGAGCATCTTGTTTTGTTCGTAGGCCTTACGGATGAAGCGAAGGATGCCGAAATTATGGTTGAGAAAGAAGAAGACAAAAAAGAAAAAGTGCTTGAGATGACAATCGAAGAGCTGGATCTTTCGGTCCGTTCCTACAACTGTCTCAAACGTGCCGGCATCAACACGGTGCAGGAGCTTACCACGAAAACGGAAGAAGATATGATGAAAGTCCGCAACTTGGGCCGCAAATCTTTGGAAGAAGTACAGGAAAAGCTCGAAGAGCTCGGTTTGGGTCTGCGTACCGAAGAATAAGCGATAGATTGACGAAGTAGAGGAGGGAAAAACATGGCATACCAAAAGTTGGGCCGTGATTCCAGTGCGCGTAAAGCATTGTTCCGCGACTTGGTAACGGACCTGTTCTTATATGAGCGCATCCAAACAACGGAAGCGAAAGCGAAGGAAGTTCGTTCCATCGCCGAAAAACTGATTACGAAGGCTAAGAAGGGCGATCTGCATGCCCGCCGTCAAGTCGCTGCATTCGTGCGTCGCGAAACTGCTGACGGAGAGCAAGACGCAATTCAAAAGCTGTTCGCTGAAATCGCACCGCGCTACACAGAACGTGCAGGCGGATACACTCGTATCCTAAAGCTCGGACCTCGTCGCGGCGACTCGGCACCTATGGTTTATCTTGAACTGGTAGACCGTGCCTAGTAAAGGCAGCAAGCATTGATTTCCCGATTGCCCCCTGTGCCCGTTCTCCTTTCGGGGATGGATGGAATGGGGGATGATCCGTGTTATTGTATCAGTGGAATATGGCCCGCTTCTTCTTTCGGCTTGCTTTAACAAGACCCTGCTTTGGGAAGCTCTTTATTGAGCATTGTTACAAGCTGAGAGAGACGGCGTCATGTCCCGGCTCCTACCGACGGCGTGATCTACCGGATATCTGCATAGGTGTCCGCCAGTCGTGCAGTAAACCGCGGAAATCCGCTTGTTCAATGGAAGGAGCTCCCGAAGGGGCTTCTTTTTTTTGAGAAGGAAGGAGTACCGAATGCGCAATCTATTCATGAAAGTCACCTATGACGGTACGAACTATGATGGCTTTCAGACCCAGCCCGGAGGCAATACGGTTCAGGATATGCTCGAACGGGCTATTACCCACTTGACCGGCGAAGTAGTGAAGATTATCGCTTCCGGCCGTACGGACGCCGGTGTGCATGCCTATGGGCAGCCCTTTAATTTCGAAACGACCTCGCTTATACCGCTGGAACGCTGGTGCCTGGCATTGAATGCCCGTCTGCCGGAAGATATCGTCGTTACAGAAGCGCATGAAGTGCCGCTTACCTTCCACTCCCGCCGGGGAGCCAAGCGGAAGACTTATCGCTATACTATCAATGGCAACCGGTTCCCGGACCCTTTTCAGCGGCGCTATCAGTTTCATCATCCGGTAGCGCTCGATGTGAAGGCGATGGAGCAGGGACTTAAGCCTCTGATCGGAACTTACGACTTCACTTCCTTCGCCTCGCGCAAATCGACCAAGGCCTCTCATGTCCGTACGATTTACGAGGCGCATATGGAGATTGACCGGAGCATGTGCCGGCCGGACTCGACCGATCAGGGGGTCATTCATACTTATATTACAGGCAGCGGTTTTTTGCAGCATATGGTCCGGATAATCATGGGTACGCTGATTCAAGTGGGAGAGGGCAAGCGCAGACCGGAGCAGATTGCGGATATTCTGGCAGCATGTGACCGGGCGGCTGCGGGACCGACGGCGGTGGCCAAGGGCCTGGCTCTTTGGAATGTCAGTTACGAGGATGCCGGGAATTGACGGCTAATTTATTAGCGAAAAAAAGTTACTAAACCGCCGAATAATCCCTTGCACTCGTTATGTTTATCCTGTAAAATAAAAGTTGTGTTTTCTTGATGGCTATCCCACAGCCCCGATCAAGATAACCCCAAAATTGCTTTACCCAACAATTAAAATGTACTTTCGATGAGAAATCAGATATACGAGATTTTCGTACGAGAACGAGGAGGAAATATTCATGCGTACCACCTACATGGCGAAGCCGAACGAAGTAGAACGCAAATGGCATATTATCGATGCCGAAGGCAAAACACTCGGCCGTCTGGCAAGTGAAGTTGCTGCTCTGATCCGCGGCAAACACAAACCGCAATTTACACCTCATGTTGATACTGGCGACTTTGTTATCGTTATCAACGCTGAGAAGATCTACCTGACTGGCAAGAAGCTGCAAAACAAGAAATACTACCGTCACTCGCTGCATCCGGGCGGTCTGAAAGTAACCACAGCTGAAACCTTGCTGAACACTAAACCTGAGCGTGTAATCGAATCCGCCGTTTACGGTATGATTCCGAAGACCCGTCAAGGCAACGCGATGAAGCTGAGATTGAAAGTTTATGCCGGCGCAGAGCATCCACATGCAGCACAAAAACCTGAAGTTTACGAACTTCGCGGATAAGAATAAGGGAGGACAGTTTCATGGCACAAGTACAATACTATGGGACAGGTCGTCGTAAACATTCGGTAGCACGTGTTCGCCTCGTACCGGGTGAAGGACGCATTGTCATTAACAAACGCGATATCAACGAATATTTCGGTCTGGAAACACTCAAACTGATCGTAAAACAACCTCTGACCCTGACTGAAACTCTGGGCAACTACGATGTTCTGGTTATTGCTCACGGCGGCGGAATCTCCGGTCAAGCCGGCGCAATCCGTCACGGCATTTCCCGCGCTCTGCTGAAAGCAGATCCGGAATACCGTTCTTCCCTGAAGAAAGCCGGATTCCTGACTCGTGACCCACGGATGAAGGAACGTAAGAAATACGGCCTCAAAGCCGCTCGTCGCGCTCCTCAGTTCTCGAAACGTTAATATCCCTTGTGTATCAAGGAATTCAAGCCTCTGGCCTTTATGGCCGGGGGCTTTTATATTAATGCAGTTTGTCATATTTGGAATCTTTTAATACTGAAATATCATTGACATCGCTTGGGAAAGTTATATACTTATTTCATATTAACTTAGTTGGAATTTGAACTGAAGTTTTATTTTGGGATGGAGGAATACGCAATGAATTTGCTTGAAAAAGAAGAGTTAATCAAAGTGAAGGCAGAAGAGCTAGAGAATGCTACGCCTGAGGAGATTATCCGTTGGGCCGTGGAAACTTTTCCAAATATAACGTTTGCCTGCAGCTTTGGCGCCGAGGACGTTGTACTGGTTGACATGCTGCAAAAAGTAAGTCCGTCTAGCGATATTTTCTACCTGGATACGGACTTCCACTTTCAAGAAACATATGAAACGAGAGACAAAATCGCGGCCAAGTACAATTTGGAATTCGTTCGGGTGTCCCCGAAAATCACGCCTGAGGAACAAGCCCAGCAATATGGCGAGGAACTGTGGAAATCCGAACCGAACCAATGCTGCAACATCCGGAAGGTAGAACCGCTGACGCGTATTCTGTCCCAGTACGATGCATGGATCACCGGCATCCGCCGCGATCAGGCGCCAACCCGTGCCAATGCCAAGAAGGTTGAATATGATTACAAATTCGGCCTGGTGAAGTTCAATCCGATCGCGGACTGGACTTCGGAAGATGTGTGGAACTATATCCGCGAGAACGACATCATCTACAATCCGCTGCATGACCGCCATTTCCCAAGCATCGGCTGCGAACATTGCACACGCGCCGTTATGCCTGGCGAAGATCCTCGTGCTGGACGCTGGTCCGGTTCGGACAAGACGGAATGCGGACTTCATAAGTAAGATATACTAATCTTTACAACAGAGAAGGGAAGAAAATAGATGACTGCAATCCTTCCGCATGGCGGAAAGTTGATCAACCGGATAGCTGAAGGCAAAGAGAGAGAACAACTGCTTCAGGAAGCGGCGGGATTTAAACGAATCGCCATCAATACATGGACGATTTCTGATCTGGACCTGATCGGTGTTGGCGCTTTTTCGCCCCTGACCGGATTTCTGAACGAAGAGGACTATCATTCCGTCGTCAAGAATATGCGTCTTGCCAGCGGAACGGTATGGAGCATTCCGATTACGCTGTCTCTCAGCGATGAGGAAGCTGCGTCTTTGAAGATCGGCGAGAGAGTGGCTCTGGTCGGTGAAGAGGACGGCGAAATCTACGGACTTCTGGATGTCGAGAGCATCTACAGCGTCGATCAGGAGGTTGAAGCCCAGAACGTATTTAAAACAACCGATCCTGAGCATCCCGGCGTAAGCAAGCTGTTTGCCCGCAACGCAACTTATGTTGGCGGTCCGATTACCGTTTTGAACCGTCCGCAGCCGGAGAAATTCAGCGAGTTTTATTTCGACCCGGCCAAGACGCGCGAAATTTTTGCGGAAAAAGGCTGGAAAAAGGTTGTTGGCTTTCAGACCCGAAATCCGGTTCACCGCGCCCATGAATATATTCAAAAATCTGCGATGGAGATTGTGGACGGCTTGTTCCTGAACCCGCTCGTCGGCGAGACGAAGTCGGACGATGTGCCTGCGAACGTTCGCATGAAGAGCTATCTGGCCCTGCTCGAAAATTACTACCCGCAGAACCGGACGTTCCTCGGTGTGTTCCCGGCAGCGATGCGTTATGCCGGGCCGCGTGAAGCGATTTTCCATGCGATGGTCCGCAAAAACTACGGCTGCACGCACTTTATTGTCGGCCGTGACCATGCCGGTGTTGGTGATTACTACGGAACATATGAAGCTCAGGAGATCTTCTCCAATTTCACAGCCGAAGAGCTGGATATTACGCCGCTGTTCTTCGAGCACAGCTTCTTCTGCAAGAAATGCGGCAACATGGCTTCCAATAAGACATGCCCTCATACCAAAGAGGATCATGTAGCCTTGTCGGGCACCAAAGTGCGCGCGATGCTGCGTGAAGGCGTGTGCCCGCCGCCGGAATTCTCCCGGCCGGAGGTTGCCCAAATCCTGATTGAAGGCATGAAGGAAGTTACAACTTCATAATGAAATAAGGGTACTATTTGACCCTCTTGTCCCATATAGATGAGTAGAATCTATCGGGACGAGGGGGTCTTTTATTATGTCCGGCCGCAACAAGCGTAAAGTCTCGGTCTGGATCTCCTGGAGCAGCATGAAAAAAGGGATAGGAGGCGCCGTACTCCTGGCTCTGCTGTTGGGGATTATTGCATACGATATGCCAACGGCAAGAACATGGAATTACTGGAGCTTGCCGCTCTCGGGCAAGGTTATTGCGATCGACGCGGGTCATGGCGGTCCCGATGGGGGAGCGGTCAGCCGCGGCGGTCTGATTGAAAAAGACATCAATCTGGCCGTCTCGCTGTATTTACGCGATTATTTGCAGCAGGCTGGCGCCATCGTCGTTATGACGCGGGAAGGCGATTACGACCTCGCCGGTATAGAGACGAAAGGCTATAGCAAGCGTAAGACGGAAGATCTCAAACAACGGGTTCGGACGATCGAGGATAAGAAAGCCGATCTTTTTATAAGCATTCATATGAACAGCATTCCGTCGAACCGTTGGAGCGGCGCTCAGGTATTTTACTATCCGAACCATCCGGACAATGAAGCGCTGGCCAGACTGGTTCAGCATGAGATTCGGTCAACGCTGTCGAATACGAACCGCACTGCCAAAACGGTAAATACGGTGTACATGCTGCAGGCGCTCAGAATGCCTTCAATTCTGGTCGAAGTGGGCTTTCTGTCCCATCCGCAGGAATCGGTTCTGCTCGGCGACGACCTTTATCAGCGGAAGGTGGCAACAAGCATTTACAGAGGGATTCTGCGGTATGAGGCGGGCGAACGGACGGAGGACTACTCATCCCCTAAAAGGTAATGCTATAATGGACAAAATAAATCCATCCGGTCGAAAGGCTGCCGGTTATAGAACAGGGGTGTTTTTCCAATGCTGTCCAGGGAACAAATTCAAGAACTGCTGCTGCCAATTACCGACCCGGAAACCGGAAAAAGCCTGGTTGAACTGCAGTTGATCCGCGATATTTTGACGAAGGAAGATCATATCTCTTTATCGATCATATGCCTGGATACCGATGAGGCCAAAAGAATGGAGCTCGAGCAGGAGGTAAGGGATCGCCTGCGGGAAGGCGGGGCCGAGAATGTTCACATCCGTTTGCGGGACGCAACTGAGCACGAACGCACGCTGCTGAAAAGAAAGAGTGCACCCGAGGGGGAAGAAAAGCTGAAAGGCCACGGGGCGGGCCTGGAGGGACTTCCGCTGCTGAGCGAGGATTCGGGCGTACACTTTATTGCTATAGCCAGCGGCAAGGGAGGAGTAGGGAAATCCACCGTTACGGTGAACCTGGCCGCTGCTCTTGCGCGTAAAGGCAAAAAGGTCGGATTGATCGATGCCGACATTTACGGCTTCAGCGTACCGGATATGATGGGAATCGAGGAAGGTCCGGTTGTGGAAGACGGAACCATCATTCCCGTAGAACGATTTGGCGTGAAAGTGATATCGATGGGCTTTTTTATCCGGGAAAATAATCCGGTCATCTGGCGAGGGCCAATGCTGGGCAAGATGCTGCGCCAGTTCTTCAGCGATGTCGGCTGGGGAGAACTTGATTATTTGCTGTTGGACTTGCCCCCGGGAACGGGCGATGTGGCCCTTGACGTTCACCAGATGCTGCCGCAGAGCAAAGAGGTAATTGTCACTACTCCCCACGCTACAGCGGCGTTTGTGGCGGCGAGAGCGGGCTCTATGGCGATTCAGACCGACCACGAGATCCTTGGGGTCGTTGAAAATATGGCTTATTATCAATGCTCCGCGTGCGGTCAGAAAGAATATATCTTTGGCCGGGGCGGAGGGGCGAGGCTGGCGGAGACGCTGCATACGGACCTGCTGGGGCAGATCCCCCTCGGAGCGCCGGAGAATCATATTTCCGAGCCGGATTTTTCCCCTTCGGTTTATAAGGCGGGAACAGAGACGGCGCAGTTGTTCGACGATATCGCGGAGCGCATCATTATCAAATGTGAATAGATCCAACAATAAAGCCAGGTCTCCTTTGCAGAGCCCTGGCTTTATTGCATCCGAGACCGGTTAGGTTCGATCCTCACGATTCGCCCTCTTTGCCGCTTTGTTGTCCCTCGCCTTCCCCGTCACTGCCCTTACTGTCCTGTTTTTTTTCGGACTTGGGCTGCAGCTCTTCCTGAACAACCGTTTTGAGCAAAGAGAGCACTTCCATACGGAACAGAGGGTTTTGCATCGTCTCCTGCATTACGGTCGCTGTCTGCTTGCGGTAATCCGGCGTTTTGGTCAGATCAAGGAACATTTTCATCATTTCGGGAGATTTCATAATTTCGGCTACTGACTTCTGATAGGTCGGGTCTTTGATAAGATGAAGATGAAGCTGCTTGTTCTGTGAGCTGATCGCTTTGGCAAAATCTCCGGCAAACTGCGGGTCCTTCATAATCTTTTCAATTTCCTTTTTGTACTCGGGAGCCGTGATCGTATCCTTTACCGCCATCTTGATTTGCTCATTCGTCTGCATTGGCATCATCTTCATGCTCATTGTGCCGCCTCCGCCGCCCCCTCCACCGGAGCTGGGAGAAGAAATAGCTTCTTCCACAGCCTTTTTGCCTTCTTCGCTTTTTAATATATCGACGACCATGGTCTTCATTTCCTTATAGCTGAATTGCTGAGAGGAAGAACCGCTCTGCTCGCTTCCGCAGGCCGTCAAGACCAGTATTAGTCCAAGCGCGATTCCGCTGTTGCGTATTATCGCCCGTTTCATTTACGCCGTCCTCCTTTGATGGGGATATTGGTATGTAGTATGCCGTTGGGAAAAGACAATTATGTTTAGGCGGAATGGTTTTTTGGCGGCAACCTTGGTAAAATAAATCTGTCACGGGGGTGAGCGTCCTGAATATCAAAACATGGTTTCATCTGTTCTGGACAACGCTGCTGATCGGTTCCTTGGGAGCGGTTGCAGCAGGGCTGGCGCTTCAGGGAATCAGCGGCGCCGTTCCTTTCAAAGGCATCACGGACTTCATGCTGTACGCGCTGATTTTATTCGGTTACGGCATGCTTGTAAGCGTCTACTCTCAGCTTGGCTTCTTTGCCTATCTAATCTTGAACTACATGGGCTTCGGCGTGTTTCCGCGAAAAATATGGCAGTACATACAGCTCGTCCTCGCGCTGCTCGCCCTGTTTGATTTATTCCTCATACGTTCATTCGTAGGGGGAGAGCGCAGTCTTACCGCCGATTTGCTTCTTGGTCTTTCCATTTTGATAGCGGCTCTTGCGGTAGCCCATTTCAAAGTGCGGGACACCAACGCTTCGGCCTGGATTCCGACTTTTTTCTTCATGACCGGCATTACCATTGTGGAACTGATCGGCGTGCTGCGGATCGGAGTGGATAATGCGACATTATTTATCGTGGTTCCATTGGTCGCCTGTAATGCATTCCAGATTCTGAGACTTCATCGGATACTGCGTCCAGTGCCAGATAACTTCAAGAGATAACAACACGAACCCTGTTTTCCGATAAATCCGGAAGCGGGGTTATTTTACGTAAATGGAGATTAATTTATGGAAGGCAGGGTTAATCAAAAAGAAAGGCACGACAAAATTCGGGAGGGGTATATATGAACATTGATCGTTATATGATAAAGGACACAGACGGCAAAATACTGCACAAGCTAGACCCCAACGATACAGGCGGCTTAAAAAGCAAAGCAGATGCCGCCAGCAAAATAATAGCCCTCAAGGATCGTCTTGCCGAGCTTCAGGATATTTTCTTTGCGCAAAAAAAGCATGCGCTGCTGATTGTCCTCCAGGGAATGGACTCGAGCGGGAAGGATGGAACAGTAAAGCATGTGTTTTCGGGAATCAATCCGCAGGGATTTACGGTAACCAGCTTTAAAAAGCCGACCCTGGATGAGTCGGCCCATGATTTTTTATGGCGAGTCCATAAACAGACCCCGGCAAAAGGTTATATATCCGCGTTCAACCGCTCGCATTACGAAGAAGTGCTTGTGCCCCGTGTTCATGAAGGCCAGGATAAGGCGGAGACCAAACGGCGTTTTCGCCACATCCGGCATTTTGAAGAGATGCTCTCTGAAGAGAACACCATTATCATTAAGCTGTTTCTCCACATCTCCAAGGAAAAGCAGCTTGAAAAAATACAGGAACGGCTTCAGGATCCAACCAAACACTGGAAATTTGACGTGAGTGATCTGGAAGAACGGAAATATTGGGACGATTATCAGGAAGCGTACGAAGATATTTTTAAAGAGACGGCTACCGGCTATGCGCCGTGGTACTGGATTCCGGCCAATCACCGCTGGTTCCGAAACTATTTGGCATTAAACATCGTAGTTAAAACATTGGAACAGTTGGATCTCGCCTATCCGAAGCTGAATTCGCCGACTCCCGATATTTCAGAGCTGATCTCCCCCCGGCATTGAACCATCTTGGATTTTTAACCAAAAACATGTTTACAGGCCTGCGGCATCCTCCAATTGATCGTTAAGCCACGCCGAATCGCGCACTTCCTTGCCTTCGGCACTGCCTTGGCTGATCAGCTCCGAGACGGTCACGAACTCATAGCCTTGTCTGCGAAGCTCATCGATAATTTGAGGGAGCGCCTCGTGGGTCTGTTTGCAGGAATCGCTGGCGTGAAGCAGCACAATGTCGCCGGGATGGGCTTTAGTCGTCACGCGTTTCACAATATTTTCAACGCCGATATTTTTCCAATCCAGAGAATCGGTGTCCCATTGGATGACTTTATAACCGAGGTCATTGGCCACCTGCAAGACCCTCTTGTCAAAATCGCCGTTGGGCATGCGAATCAATTTGGGCTCTTTGCCGGTCAATTCGGTCAGAATCGTACCCGCCGTTGTAATTTGAGTGCGAATCTCCTCGCTGCTTAGCGTACTGTAATTGACATGCTTGTGGCCGTGGCTGCCGATTTCATATCCCGCGTTCTTGATATTCGCTACAATGTCCTGATGCGTTTTGCTCCAGGGAGAAGACAGGAAGAACGTCGCTTTGTCGACCTTTTTGTCCTCAAGTACTTTGAGGATCGGACCGGGGCGCTTTTCCCCCCAGCTGATGTCAAAGGTCAGGGCGATCAGTTTCTTCTCCGTTGGCACACTATAAATGGCGGATGGGGGGGATTCGGAAAAAACGGTGATATTGCCGCGCTCAACATAAACGACTCCGGCGGCAAGCAGAGCAGCGGCGACAATATAGAAGAAACGCTTTATTTTTTTGCCGCTGAATACATAAAAGGAATTCATAAGCTCTAGGCTCCTCTCCCATACGAAAGCTTGTTTGTTCTAAATGTATGCTCGTACCGTCCGGTTATGACTTCGTATAAAACGCAAACACTTAGGAGGTTAGACATGTTCTCCATTTTTACATTTGGCAGAGATATTCTTAAAATACGCAAGGCGCTGGCGCTTTCCTGTCTGCTGTTCATCGTCGGCATTATCGCCGGGTGGCTTGGGACGGGAGAAATGGAGCGCTTTTTGATGCAGCAGCTAAAGGGACTGGGCAGCATCAGCGAAAATTTACGCAATTCATCGAACCCGCAGCTGAGCTTTTTTGCATTTATATTCATGAATAACAGTATTAAAGGTGTGCTTATTATCTTTCTGGGGGCTTTGTTCGGAATCGCTCCGGTGGTTTTTCTATTGATTAACGGCGGTGTTATCGGGTATTTGGTCCATTCATTCGTTCTTCAAGGCCGGGATGTGTTCGAGCTTATTGTTCTGGGATTGCTTCCGCACGGGATTATTGAGATTCCAGCCATCCTCATAGCCTGTGCTTTCGGTCTTCAGTTTGGGGCCAAGACGGCATCGAGCATCATTGGAAGGAACCGCGCGGGAGGAGACTGGTCATCCTTTATGCGCCAGACGCTTACGGCGTCGATTTGGATCGTCATTCTGCTTCTTATTGCAGCCGTTATCGAGAGCACCGTTACTTTTGCCCTGTTATCATAAAATTCCGGGTAAATGCGCATAACAGTAAACACAACTGATCAAAACCGGCAATTGTGGGTAATAAACTAATAGGCATGAAATATCAACTTCTAAAGGAAAAAATATATAATTATGGTTATAATTCGGGCACTTCGGTTAATCTAGTGTAAGCGGCATTTGAGCCGAATCCCCGGGACAGAAGAATGAAGGAGGCCAAGCCTATGTTGGGTATGTTGTTCAACGAAAAAGAATGCAAAGAGCTGGACTATGTATTGCGCAAAGAACTGGATGAAATGCTGCTCGACTTAAGCGACCAACGATTGGATCAGAATATCAGGCATGCCATTGCCAATAGATACAAAACTGTCTTTCGCATGTACGCCCGGTTTGCGCCGCAAAAGGAGCTTTCCAAATACGCTTGGGGCGGCCGTTCTTCTCAATTCAAGCACTAGGAATAAAATGCGCGATTCATAAATATAAAGGTTGACTAAAAGGGAGACGCTGTGATAAATTATATCTCGCGCTCCTTTTTGTTATATGAGGGAAGCACGGGCAAGATAACATCGGAAAAACTTTTTCGAAAAAAAGCTTGCCAAGTAGATAAGTAGTATGGTATATTATAAAGGTCGCTGCAAGAGACGCGGCGACGAACTGAAAGAGACTTTGATCTTTGAAAACTGAACAACGAGTGAGTATTGAATGAGAAGAAATTCTCGTCAGTTTGTTTGATTGAGCTATCGGCTCTACCTTT
>NZ_JAAKGU010000017.1:0-61904 GCF_011043685.1 Paenibacillus apii
ACACAAAGAGAGGATGCCGAGGATGAAGAAGCAAGCGGCGATTAGCATAGACTGTCTCGATCATCTTGTGTTAACGGTGCGTGATATCCAAAAGACAATAGCCTTCTACGAGAAGGTGCTCGGTATGGAGATCGTTTCATTCGGCGATGGACGTCATGCTCTCCATTTTGGCTGCCAAAAAATCAATCTGCATGAGCTTGGCAAGGAATTTGACCCCAAGGCACAGTCTCCGACTCCCGGTTCAGCGGATTTATGCTTCATTACAAGCACACCGCTTTCGCAGGTAATCTCTCATTTGGAGACGTGCCGGGTACCCTTAGTGGAAGGGCCGGTTAAACGGACGGGAGCGCAGGGACCAATCGAATCCGACCAACCATACATAATGTGTTAATAAGGGGCAGGAAATCGCTTGAATGGGGGTGACATTTTTGTTACCGACATGGTGTTTGATCCAAGTATAATGGAAAAGTGCAAATTAAAGCATAACCTTAATACGAATGAACTACTTATAAAATTCATTTGTTGAATTTGTTCCTGTGTCTTTAGTAGCAGGGTAAGAGGGTAAGGAGGATTTAAGGTATGAGGCGAGCACGAACGCTGTGGACGCTCTTTATTTTAGGTATGGTTGTTGTAATGCTGGCGGGGTGCGGATCCAGTAAGCTTTCCTGGGAATCATTTGAGGGGGCTCTTAACGAAAAAAGCTTCCCTGTACCGAAGGAAGCGAATTCTCCGGATCGGACCACGACAAACGCGGCTATGGACTACGTACGCTATACGCTGCCGGGATTAAAGGAGAAGGACAGCATTCCGGAGCCTTATATTAAAGCTATCCAGGATTGGGGCTGGCATGAACTAACGGAAGACAAGACTTCAAGTTCGCATGTGTTCAAGAAAGAGCAGCTTATTGTCCATTTGACGATCCATGACGGTTATTTTATTGTGATGGTTCCAAAAGACAAAAAAACGACCGCCCAAAGCTTGGGCGGCTCATAGGCAGCAGAAATCGCCATCCTAAGGGATGGCGATTCTATTTCCTCACGGATACAAGCGCGGGTAAGCATGGAACAGCATATTTTGAGAGGAAAGGCGTTACTGCGAATAACATGAAACATCGGTGGGATTAAACTTCAGCATATCATCCTGTCTTCTCCAACCCGTCCGCACCAGAGCGTAGAACCTCGGAGCCAACAGCCATAGATGCATGAAAGCCAAGGAAAGAGTAAAAGCGGGCGGAGACCAAATAATAAACAGCGCTGTAAACGAAAGACCGATCCAGAAATTATGAAGCTGAACCTTGCGGAAGAGGCCGCAGCTGATGTATTGATCCGGCATGAAACCGGGCCAGGGCAGCTTAAAGGAGTTACGCCAGCGTTTGGCAATCGGATAGCCCGCAATCAACAGCACAGACCGGGAAACGACATATTGAATCCACAGAATAACCGGAACGGCGATTACAAAATAGAATAAACCGGCCGGCGAAACGAAAACGGAGTCCAGGACGACAAAAAGGATGGGAAGCGCGGCGTAGATCCTTAGAGCGTAAGGGTGAATGACCGTTTTTTTGAGAAGTTTATAATGGTAAAAGGTTGCTCCTTTATTCGTCGGTTCCATACCCATCCTCCAAATCGCATATCTCTTATCCCTACTATCGGCAATTTTAATGAATTTATTAAATATTATAGGTCCGAGCCGGTCAATGCAGGCCTCGCTTGAAAGAAAAGGGATTCAAGGATATGAAAAAACTATGAAAGGGTTTAAAATGATAGGAAGTGAAGCATACTGTTCTTAAAAGGACCAAGGTGGGATTTCGATGGAACAAGAAAATGCTAAAACCGAAACCTGCATTATATGCGGGCAGGAGAAGGAAGAGGGCATTCGCATCGTGTCGCAGTTTATTTGCGAGGATTGCGAGGCTGAGATGGTAAGAACTGAGGCGGAGGACGCCAAATACCGCTTTTTTATCGGACGAATGAAAAAAATCGGACTGCAGAAGAATGCATAAGAACCCCTCGATGGGGTGCTGCTGCTTTGCCGTAACGGTGAAACAAGGCGTATCGTTCATATCAAGCTTTACAATACGGCTTTCCCTGGCGGAGATTACAGGAGAGGCCGTTTTTGCTTGTGCGTAAAGGCGGCAAATACAGGGCATAGGCGGGGGAGCAGATATCGGTTAAAATAAAGATAGGCCGGTGTGGAAGGATTTGCGATCAATGAAAGACGAAGAGCGCCAAAGCGCGCCATTATATGAAATGCTCGAACGCTACAAAGCGGAAGGAAAGATTTCTTTTCATGTGCCGGGTCATAAGAATGGTCAGGCATATCGGACGGATAAAAGCGCCGGCTTGCTGGATGAGGTTATGACGGCGGATATTACCGAAATTTCTGGGAGCGATGATCTGCATCATCCCGAAGGCGTTATTCTGGAGGCGCAGAGACTCGCGGCGGATTGTTTTGGGGCCGAGGAAAGCTTCTTTCTCGTAGGAGGAAGCACGGCGGGAAACCTCGCGCTGATCTTGACGGTATGCGCCGAGCCGGGGACTGTGCTGCTGGTGCAGCGCAATGTGCACAAGTCTGTTATTCACGGGCTAATGCTGGCGGGAGCGCGTGCGGTTTTTCTCGATCCGCTGCTGGATGACAGCAGCGGCCTTGCCGTCGCACCGTCCGAAGAGACGGTGCGCAAAGCGCTGGCGGCCTGGCCGGAGGCTGCCGGCCTGCTGGTGACCATGCCGAACTACTACGGCATGGGAAGCGACCTCGCGCCCCTCGCGAGGGCCTGTCACGACAGCGGCGTGCCGCTGCTGGTCGACGAGGCGCATGGGGCGCACTACGGGCAGCACCCGGAGCTGCCGGCGGGTGCTTTAAGCTGCGGCGCGGACGGCGTCGTGCAGTCCACGCACAAGATGCTCGCGGCGATGACCATGGGCGCTATGCTGCATGTGCAGGGGCCGCGGCTCGACCGCGCCCTGCTGCGGCAGCGGCTCGCCATGGTGCAGAGCTCCAGCCCATCATACCCCGTGATGGCTTCGCTCGATCTGGCGCGCCGGCTGCTGCACTCGCGGCGCGCCGATGCCTTCACGGCGGGGCTGGCCGCCGTGGAAACGCTGCGGCGCGGCCTGGCGGAGCTGCCGCGCTTTAAGGCGCTGCGGCCGATGGAGCCGCAGCGGCACACCGGCGGAGGCGAACCGGGAGCCTCCGCCACCGGGCAGGCGCCGCGAAGCCGAAGCGGCGCCTACACCACGCAGGACCCCTTCAAAGTCGTCATTTATGACGCCACCGGGGTCCTGAGCGGATTCGAGCTGCAGGCTGAGCTCGAAAGGAGGGGCTGCGTGCCGGAAATGAGCGACGAACGGCACGTGGTGCTGCTATTCAGTCTCGGTTCGCGGGCTGAAGATGCCGTCTCGCTGCTTGCGGCGCTGCGGGATATCGACAGGGAGTGCCCGCCAGGCCGCCCTGCCACCTCCGGTTCCACTCCTGTTTCCACGTGGAACAATTTTGAACCTCGCTCTTTACTGGAGCCGGTTCAATTTTCCCTAAGACCCGTCCGGGAGGAAGAAACGGAATGCATCAAGCTTGAGGAGAGCGAGGGCAGGGTCGCAGCCGAGATGGTCATCCCCTACCCGCCTGGCATCCCGCTGCTCTATCCGGGCGAGGTTATTACCGGGGAAATAAACCTCAGGCTGCGCAGCCTGGCGGAAGCAGGAGCCAGGTTTCAGTCCGTGTCCGATCCGGCTTTGCAGACGATAAAGGTATATATAACACGGTAGAAATATAGAGCCGCCGCATATAGTAACATAGGGCTGCATAGTCAGCACGGATACTTTTTCGCGGAGAGTCAAGAATTATAAGCATTGGAATAAAGAAAGGCGGAGTGACGTTATTGGGCCGGGAAGGATTTTTTATTACACTTGAGGGCGGAGAAGGATCGGGCAAAACAACGATCATAGGCAGGCTGGCCGCTTATTTGCAGAACCGCTCCCTTCCTTATTTAATTACACGGGAGCCGGGCGGCATTGAGATTGCCGAGAAGATCCGTTCCATTATACTTGACCCAGCCCATACGGCAATGGATGCGCGAACCGAAGCGCTGCTGTATGCCGCATCAAGAAGCCAGCATTTAGCCGAAAGAGTGGAGCCGGCGCTGAAGACCGGACTTATTGTGCTGTGCGACCGATTTGTGGACAGCAGCCTTGTCTATCAGGGGTATGCCAGAGGTTTGGGCATGGAAGAAGTACGGGCGATCAACCAGTTCGCCACCGGCGGACGCATGCCGGACCTCACCTTTTATCTGGATATCGAGCCGGAAGTGGGACTGGCAAGAATTACGGCCAGCGGGGAGCGTGAGATCAACCGGCTGGATCTGGAGAGCCTTGCCTTTCATCAAAAGGTGAGAGAAGGCTATCGCATGATCGCCGAGGCCAATCCCCGGCGGATTGTTACTTTGGATGCCGGCCGTCCGCTGCATGTGGTCGAACGGGAGCTTATTCATACCCTTGAGGACAGGCTGTTAAAGGATTTTTAAACTTTGTTGTCTAATATATTATATAAAGCGGCCATTTCTTCTTGAGAAAAAGATATCAGGATTCAGGTTCCCCGCATAGTATCTGGTATGATTGAAGTTCATTCTTCACTTTGTGGGACTATCACAAAATAACGCCAAAGAGGAGATGCTAAGATGAAACTGATTGTTGCGATTATCCAAGACAAGGACAGCAACCGTCTGTCCAGCGAACTGGTAAAGGCTAATTTCCGTGCAACCAAGCTGGCAAGTACGGGCGGGTTTTTGCGGGCGGGAAATACCACCTTCATGATTGGGGTGGAAGACAGTCAGGTTGAATCCGTACTCAGCGTTATCCGCAATAACTGCAAGGTCCGTGAACAGCTGGTTACTCCGGTAACTCCGATGAGCGGAACGACGGATTCCTATCTGCCGCTTCCAGTTGAGGTTCAAGTTGGCGGAGCGACTGTGTTTGTACTTCCTGTCGACCGGTTCGAGCACTATTAAGCATCAGCGGGAAGAAGCGGCTGGGCGAATGAGAAGGTCGGCAGCCGTTTCCCGTTTGATTTCATGCATGATATCAATTGGCATAGAAGGGCGATGGGCGACCCATGAAGATTAATCCGGGCTTCAGGCCTTTAAAGAATGAACTGCCCCTAAATGAAAATGCGAACAAGCCGGTTCAGCAAAAAACATTCTCCGATGTGTTCCAGCAGCATGGCGAGCAGGCGACACGGGATGAATTAACCCGTCAAATCCAGGAGATCCAGACCCAAGGCGAGCGTCTTTCCAAATCAATGACGATACGCGAACTCGCGATTTACCGGGTCATGGTTAAAAAGTTTCTCGAAGAGACGGCACGCCGCGGTGTAAGGATTAAAGATACCAAAGGCTGGGACCGGAGGGGACGCGGCAAAAGATACAAGCTGCTGGAGGAAATCGACGCCGCTTTGCTGACGCTTGCGGATGAGCTGCTTGAGAGCGAGCAGGGGCGAATCGAACTGCTGGGCAAGGTGGGCGAAATTCGCGGTATGCTGATTAACCTTTCTTTTTAACGGCTATAGGAGGATAGTATGCCTTTTGACGATATATTGGGACAGACAACCGCCAAGCGGATTTTGCAAAATTCACTGCGCACGGATACGCTGGGTCATGCTTATTTGTTCAGCGGTCCGGCGGGCAGTGGTCAAATGAAGACGGCGCTTACGCTCGCCCAAGCGATTTTTTGCAAGACTCTCAAGGATGACGCCTGCGGTGAATGTTTGGAGTGCCGGAAGGTTCAGCATGGCAATCATCCGGATTTAAAGATGATTTCGCCGGAAGGCAGCAGCATCAAAATCGATCAGATCCGCGAATTGCAGCGGGTTTTTTCATATCGTGCCGAGGGAGGCAATCCGAAGGTCTATATTATAGATCAAGCGGATAAAATGACGGTTCAGGCCGCCAACAGCCTGCTCAAATTTTTGGAAGAGCCCCCGGTGCCTGCGGTTGCCGTGCTGATTGCGGATAACAGCCAATCGCTGCTTCCGACCATCCAGTCAAGAACCCAGCGCGTGCCGTTTGCGCCGCTGCCTCCGGAGATGATGCTTCAGGCTTTGTCGGATGAAGGAGTCCCCGCTCCTCTTGCGCGCTGTGCGGTATCTTTGGCCTCCGGACTGGAAGGATGCAAAGAGCTTTTGGAGCAGAATTGGTTTGCAGAAATGAGAAATCTAGTGTTACAATTAGCGAAGGAGTCATTGGGCAAGAACGGCTCGGCGGTGACGACCGCGGGTCAGAGGCTGTTCAAGACCGGGCTCGGTGAGCATTTGGATGCCTTGTTCAGTATGTTCCACCTATGGTTTAAAGACATGCTGTACTTCCTGTATCGAAAACACGATAGCATCGTTTTCATAGATCAATTGGACCTCATATCCAATTACGCCAGAACGCGTACTTCTTCGGAGTGGGTGGCTTATATGGAGTTTGCTGCCGAGAGCAAGAAGAAGCTGCGCTTCAATGTTAATGCCCAGCTTTGTCTGGAGCAGTTTCTGATACGTCTGGAAAGCTAAAGAACATAATTTGTTTACGCTTCCTACGTGGCAGCTTCAAGAAGCAACACTTGGTCTGATAAACGGTATGCGCCTGAAAGCGATACTTGTGTCGCTGCCTATTAAGCCTTTGCTTGGACGACAGAAGTGGTACATCCGTTCTTCTTGTGTTAACGGTTAAGGAAGAACAAGCATGAAACATCATGGAGCGGACTTGCTGGGGTTCCTTCACCGGCAGACAAGGAGGGTAATTTTGTTGTACAGCGTA
Organism: Paenibacillus apii; assembly: GCF_011043685.1. Taxonomy (NCBI): domain Bacteria; kingdom Bacillati; phylum Bacillota; class Bacilli; order Caryophanales; family Paenibacillaceae; genus Paenibacillus; species Paenibacillus apii. The sequence continues at coordinate 6,791 of NZ_JAAKGU010000017.1, forward strand.
GTCGGTGTCCGCTTCAAAAAGGCGGGTAAAATATATTATTTCGATCCTTTGGATTTGCCGATTGAGCAGGATCAATGCGTGATCGTCGAAACGGCGCGGGGGGTTGAATATGGCAAGGTCGTTGTAGGCAAAAAAGAAGTTCCGGAAGACGATGTCGTCCTTCCACTCAAGAAAGTGATGCGCATCGCCGGTGATAGTGACGCGAGCGTAGTGGATGAGAACAGGCAGGCGGCTAAGGACGCTTTTGCAACCTGTTTAAATAAAATTCGCGATCATGGCCTCAAAATGAAGCTGGTGGACGTGGAATTTACGTTTGACCGCAACAAGATCATTTTTTATTTCACGGCGGAAGGCCGGGTGGATTTCCGGGAATTGGTTAAGGATTTGGCCAGCATCTTCCGCACCCGCATAGAGCTTCGGCAAATTGGCGTTCGGGATGAAGCCAAGATGCTCGGCGGTCTCGGCCCATGCGGACGGGTACTGTGCTGTTCTTCATGGCTGGGCGATTTCGAGCCGGTATCGATCAAGATGGCCAAAGACCAGAGTCTTTCGCTCAATCCAACCAAAATATCCGGACTTTGCGGAAGATTAATGTGTTGCCTGAAATTTGAGCATGATAACTACGAAAGCGTGAAGGAAGAGCTGCCTTCCGTGGGCAAAATGGTTATCACTTCGCTTGGTGAGGGCAAGGTGGTTGGCATCAATAGCGGAAACCGCTCGGTTCATGTACAATTGTTTGAAGTGGGCAAAGTAAAAGAACTCCCAATGGATGATGTTGTCGTCAAGTAGACCATTAAGGTTACTTTCGGGGTGGAAACTTGGAAAAGAAAAATATTTTTGCACACATCCAGGAGTTAGAAACGCAAATGGAAACGATGCGTCTAAATCTTGGAGATTGGAAGCAGGCGGTTAAAGAATTGATGGAAGCGAACCAGCGCCTGACGCTGGAAAATGAGCAGCTGCGCAAAATTTTGAAGAGAGAGGCCCCTTCAGGTCCTTCTTCTGAAAAAAAGGCTGCCGGAAAGCCTCCCGCACCGAGCGAAAGCACTTCGGATGAAGTTGTCGGCGAGGGCTACGATAATCTGGCACGGCTGTATCATGAGGGCTTTCATATCTGCAATGTGAATTTTGGACATTTGCGTACCGAAGGCGACTGTCTCTTCTGCCTGTCATTCCTTAATAAATGAGAATATCCAGCCGTAGGAGGATGCCGCCTACGGTTTTTTTAAATATAAGAAATGATTAACCGTCTTATTGAACCTGTCAATGCTGGAAGAGGAGATTAGGAATGAGTAACCGTTTGAATGAAGTTCCGCTGCTTCCTACGGAGCGTGTGGACGATCTGCTTACGCATCATTTACATATTATTCAGAGCGATGAGGTATTCAGCTTCTCCATGGATGCCGTTCTGCTGGCCCGATTCGCTTCGGTGCCTCCGCGGGGCCGGGTTCTGGATTTATGTACAGGCAATGGGGTCATCCCGCTGCTATTGACCACCCGCACGGCGGCGGCTATCGAGGGAATTGAAATCCAGCCCCGTCTGGCCGATATGGCCCGCCGAAGTGTGGCGATGAATGGGCTCCAGGAGAGAATAACGATTCATGAAGGGGACTTGCGGACACTGCATCTTACGGCGGGTTATGGCGTCTATGATGCAATCACGGTAAATCCGCCTTATATGCCGTTAAACGGCAGCGATCTGAAGCTGAACACCCATCAGGCGATGGCCCGGCATGAAATCGGCTGCACGCTGGAAGAGGTCATTCAGGCATGTGTCCGGCTTGTCCGGACCGGCGGTAAGGTGAGCATGGTGCACAAGCCGCAGCGGCTGGTCGATATCATCAGCTTAATGCGGAAGTATCGACTGGAACCGAAGACGATCCGCTTTGTGCATCCGCGGGCAAATCTGGAGGCCAATATGGTGTTGATCGAAGCGGCCCGAGACGGCAAGCCGGAGGTGCGGCTGCAGCCACCGCTGATTGTATATACTGATGATAATGAATATTGTCCGGAAATTCTGGATATCTACTACGGTCCAAAAGAGGTACAGTCATGACTATTCAACGCCAAAGCAGCTTTCAATCCAAAGAGACGGATACCAATCCGAAGACAGGCACCTTATATCTGGTGGCGACGCCGATCGGCAACCTGGAGGATATGACGTTCCGGGCGGTCCGGACGCTAAAAGAGTGTGATATTATCGCCGCCGAGGATACAAGGCAGACGCGCAAGCTGCTCAGCCATTTCGACATTTCTCCTGGTCAGCTGTTCAGCTATCATGAGCATAACAAAACGGCCAGCGGCCCCGAACTGATACGCTATATAATAGAAGGTAAAAATTTGGCCTTGGTCAGCGATGCCGGTCTGCCGGCCATTTCCGACCCGGGCGCCGACTTGGTTGCGCTCGCTGTGCGCGAAGGTATCCCGGTCGTTCCGGTTCCCGGAGCGAATGCCGCGCTGTCCGCGCTGATCGCTTCCGGCCTGCCGACAAATACTTTTACTTTTGTCGGTTTTCTGCCCCGCGAGCGGAAAAGCATCCAAGCGGTGCTTGCCCCGCTGCGTGCCGCTCAGGGAACGCTGCTCTTCTACGAGTCGCCGCACCGGGTAGTGAAAACATTGGCCCATTTGCAAGAGGCCTTCGGAAACCGGCGAATCGTTCTCGCCCGCGAGCTGACGAAACGGTACGAAGAATTCCTGCGCGGCACCATTGACGAATGCGCTCAATGGCTGGAAGAGCACCCGCCGCTTGGAGAATATGTCATCGTCGTTGAAGGAGAAAGCCTGGAGGAAGCGCAGGAAGCCGATTCCGCCTGGTGGCGCGCGCTCAGTATTGCGGAGCATGTCGCCCATTACGAATCAGAGGGCTCCAACCGCAAGGACGCCATGAAAAAGGCAGCGTCCGACCGCGGCGTTGCCAAGCGCGATATTTATAACGCGCTGTTGGAGGAGTAGCCGCACTAAATGTAGAAGTAAAGCGATTCCCGAAGGGAGAGCCGGGGAGAACGCCGAAGCAGCTGCCGTGACAGTCGCACCAAGCGCCGAAGTGAAGCGATTCCCGAAGGGAGTGTCGGGGAAGAACGCTGAAAGAAGCAGTCTGGCCAGTCGCACCAAGCACCAAAGTAAGCGATTCCCGAAGGGAGAGCGGTTGAGATCCGCCCTCGTAACTTGGAGCGCCGCCAGCACGCATGAAAGGCCCCGAGGCCGATTCCGTCAGGAACCGTCCGAGAAGGGGCCGCTCCACCACCCCAACCCGCTAAATCCCGTCAACCCTTACGCGTCTATCCAACAATTGCGGGTGTCCAGAGGGCGCAGCCCTTGGGGCCCTCCTGAAAGTTTTCCAAAGGAAAACTCACTTCGGAAGCATAGGCTTGGGGAGGGTTTGGGAGGGGCCGCCCCCACATAAAAAAATGGCCCCCCGTATTCACGGGAGGCTAAGGAGATATAAAAAAGGTTAGAATTAACAATTTGATTAATTCCATTATAACCGATTTCGTTTAATTTGTCACAGGGGCAGGGATGGCAGAAATGCATTCGTGGCAAACAATTTTTCCTTTAAAATAGGTCACGTTCTCGGCATTTCCACAAAAAATGCAGGCAGGCTCGTATTTTTTCAGCATGATCCGCTCTCCGTCCACATAAATCTCAAGCGCATCTTTTTCTCCAATGCCAAGCGTACGGCGCAGTTCGATCGGAATGACAACCCGTCCCAGTTCGTCTACTTTTCTTACAATGCCCGTTGATTTCATCATAACAATCGTTGCTCCTCTCAATTAATCAAAAAATGTCACCATTCGACAAACTTCTCTGTTTTATGGTACATATAATACCAACCATTCCCAAAACAGTCAACCTTTTTTTAGAGGATGAATTATTTTCTGATATGATAAGGTTTCTGGAATGGCCGCAGTTCAATCTATATAATAACTATCCAAGAGATGCAAGTACAATGTCGAAATGGAAACTAAACGATCCACTTTTTTCGACAAAAACTGACGAAATCATCTTTTTTTAAAAAATAAATCAGAAAAACCGATCTTAAGGAGCTGATTACATGCAGCAGCCGCTTACGGAAGAAAAGGTATTTAAAGATCCGGTTCACAATTACATCCATGTGCAGGATACCGTGATTTGGCGACTCATTAATACGAAGGAATTTCAGCGTCTGCGGCGCATCCGCCAGCTAGGAACCACTTATCTGACCTTTCACGGGGCTGAACACAGCCGGTTCTCCCATTCGCTTGGGGTCTATGAGATTACACGTCGCATTATTTCCCAATTTGAGCGCAGCGGGTATAAAGACTGGATTCCCGAGGAAAGGCTGCTTACGCTGTGCGCGGCGCTTCTGCATGATTTGGGTCACGGACCGTTCTCCCATTCAATAGAAGAAGCTTTTCAAATGAACCATGAAGACTGGACATGCCGAATTATTTTGGAAGACACCGGAATTACTGAGATTTTGCAGGAAGTGGAGGAAGATTTTCCACAGAAGGTTGCCTCGGTTATTTGTAAAAAATATGAGCATGACATTGTCGTCAATTTGGTGTCGAGTCCCCTTGATGCCGACCGGATGGATTATCTGCTTCGCGACGCTTATTACACCGGGGTTAACTACGGCACGATCGATATCGATCGTATTTTGCGGGTTCTCCGTCCTTATCATGGGCGGGTAGTTGTGAAGGAATCGGGGATGCACGCCATTGAGGACTATCTGATGTCCCGTTACCAGATGTATTGGCAGGTTTATTTTCACCCGGTTACGCGGAGCTCAGAAATTATTTTGCGGCAGGTGTTCCGCCGGGCCAAGCAGCTGTTTCAGAAAGGCTATTCCTTCCGTTTTATGATTGAGCCGCTGACTGATTTGTTTCGTGGCGGAATCAATGTGCAGCAGTATTTGCAGCTGGATGAAGCGCTTGTGCAGGCGACTTTTATGCAGTGGACCTCCGAATCCGACGAACTGCTGAGCGACTTGTGCAGCCGCTTTATTCATCGTAAACTGTATAAATATGTAGAGATGGAAAGCCTTGATATGGAAACGATTGACGAAATTCGCCGCAGCTTCGCCGCAGCCGGACTGCACCCCGAATACGACCTGGAAATTGATTTTCCGACAGATTTACCCTATGATGTGTTCCGTCCGGGAGAGGGCTTTCACGGCAAGCAGATTCTTCTGCTGGATCGTCAGGAACGGCTTCGCGAAATCTCCGAGGTGTCGGATATCGTGCGTTCCATCAGCGGAATTCACCGGGGGCGCTATCATTTATACTATCCGCAGGACAAGCTGGAAAGAGCGCTTCCAATGCTGCCTGACTCCATTAAAGAATTGTTTGAAATTCGCTAAAAAACAGCAAGGAAAGGGGAAGTGGACATGCAGCTTTTCGACACTCACACCCATCTGGATGCTCCGCAATTCGACGGGGACCGCGAGGAAACGATTGCGCGGGCGGTAGAAGCGGGAGTAAGCAAAATGGTCAATGTCGGCTTCAACCGGGAAACGATTCCATCCACGATGAAGCTGGCCGAATCGTATGAATTTATCTACGCGGCGGTGGGCTGGCACCCGCAGGACGCGATTGATATGAAGGACGGGGACCTCGATTGGATCGCCTCGCTCTGCAGCCATGACAAAGTTGTGGCTATCGGAGAAATTGGGCTCGATTACTACTGGGATACTTCGCCCAAAGACGTTCAGCATACCGTGTTCCGTCGGCAGATCGGGCTGGCTCGGGAGCTGAAGATGCCAATTATTATTCATAACCGGGATGCCCATGAAGATGTGGTCCGCATTCTCCGCGAAGAGAAGGCTTCGGAAATCGGGGGGATCATGCATTCCTTCTCGGGCAGCTGGGAGACGGCCAAAATGTGCCTGGATATGGGCTTTTATCTTTCCTTCGGAGGGCCGATCACGTTCAAGAACGCGCGGGTGCCGAAAGAGGTGTTGGCACAGGTTCCGCTGGACCGTCTGCTGATTGAAACAGACTCCCCATATCTGACTCCGCACCCCTACCGGGGCAAGCGAAATGAGAGTGCTCATGTCAGGTTGGTGGCAGAAGCTGCAGCGGAAATAAAAGGAATTAAAGTGGAAGAAATAGCTAAAATTACGTATAAAAACTCACTGGAATTATTTGGTATATTGTGAAAACGGGAGAAAAACGGTTAAAAAAGTGAGGATGAACGAAGGATTAAAGTTTTTTAACATAAAAACGGATGTTTATTACAATAATTTAACCTTTTTTTTGCGCTTATCTGGTTGAACTGTGCTTTACAACATGCATCGAAACAGGATATCATCTTGTCAGTGAAGTGAGCTGTTGTTACTGTGACAGCCGCTGATCATAAATCGTCTCGCTGAGTCTCCGTATGGAGAACGGGGGAACCAATATCGCTTTGCCGTATGCCGATAGCCTTACATAACTACAACAGGTTGGCGTTGCAGGCTGTATTTGATTTCTTCACGTGGTCTTTGGGGTGAATTTGAAGGCAATCGCCATGAGCGGTTGACCCGAGATAGGGCGTCTCTCTTTCGTCCGAACCCGACAGCTAACCCCGTAAGCGCAAGTAAGAGAGGAAACCTCGTGCTTTGGCCGTTTATTCGGACATTCCAAGGAGCCACGAAAGAGTCCTCTGATTCAGACTCTTTACCTAGGCTTCTTTTTGTTTGACTTAAACGCGGTCGGCCTGTGAACTGTTATATAACAGGCTGAGAATGCCATGCCGGGCAGGCGATTTATGAGCAGGATGCGAGAAGCCGCGATTAGTATCGTGTCCTGTGACAATCTCTTGTAGTTTTGCCTTGAACCTGCAGTACGCTTTACGGTTCGGGCGGACTATGTAAGGAGGATGTAGATGATGGGCGTATTCCAACCCGAAGTATCCCATGATTCGCAATCATCCAGCAGGTCTTATGCATTACGGCTACGTCTTGAACAGGTTAATTTGCGCACCTGGGCACTTGCAGGCGTAATCGGGGTAGCTATCGCGCTGCTTATTTTTCTCTACGTACACTCTCAAAGCAGCAAACAAATTGTTTTAGAGATAGACGGGCAGACTCGCACGCTGGATACGCGCGAAGCGCTTCTTGGCGCAGCTCTGGCCCAAGAATCCATCTCGTTGAAACCGTATGACAAACTATCTGCGGGTCTTGACGACGAGATCAAAGACGGTGACCGGATTGTAATTGACCGGGCGCAGGAGCTCACTCTGACTGAAAATGGACAGACCAAAACGCTGTACACGACCGAGGATACGATCGGTCAGGCCATGAATAGTCTGGGCATTACGCTGAATGCTCACGACAAGGTTTTTCCTTCGCTAGACACCGCAATCTCCGCCAAAACGGAAGTCAAGATCATCCGCATCAACAAGCAGGTTGTGAAGCGGACCCAGAGCTTGCCTTTCCGGGTTATCAAGACGGCGGACCCCTCCCTGACCGTAGGGACCGTACGAGTAGCACAGGCCGGCAAGCCTGGCGCCATCATCCAGCATATTGAGAAGACATATCAGGACGGCAAGCTTGTCTCGATGCGCATGGTCGGCAAAGAAGTGCAGACGGTGACCAAGGATAAAGTAATCGCCGTAGGTACGAAAGCCTTGCCCAAAGCCGAAGTAGCGAAAGTATCTTCCGTTAGCAGCACCATTTCCAATAAGACCAATGTCAGAAGCAGCAATGTTGCCAGCAAAGCCGGCGTGCAGTTCGAGTACAAAAGACTGATCAAGAACGTTTCGATGACGGCATATTCTTCGGAGGAACCGGGAATCGGCACGCGTACTGCTTCCGGAACACGCGTAACGGAAGGACGGACCATAGCTGTGGATCCTAGTGTGATTCCGATCGGCTGGTGGGTGTACATCGAGGGACTTGGATTCCGCCGCGCTGAGGATACCGGCGGCGCCATCAAAGGACATAAGATCGACGTTTACTATGATTCACTGAGCCATGCCCGCAGTTTCGGCCGCAAATCGCGTGCCGTTTACGTAATCGGTCCGGTTAGACCGGAGCTGGATTAATCATTTTGCAAAAATGGCGGCAATACGCTATAGTGATGTAAGCTCGTCACTTATATAATTCTAAGCCGGAAAGAAGAGGAGCGAATCCTCTTCTTTTTTGCTTTTATGTTTTGGTGCAGCAGGCCGGGATAAGGCCGCTTCGGGAGGAAAAGATAAATCATGATTAAAGAATTGATTGTCGTCGAGGGCAAAAGCGATACCGCCGCCGTCAAAAGGGCGGTCGATGCCGACACGATCGAGACCGGCGGTTCGGCGGTGGACCGTCGGGTCATCGCCAAGATCGCTCTGGCGGCCGAGCGCCGGGGCGTTATTATTTTGACCGATCCGGATCATGCGGGGGAACGGATACGCAAGATTGTCTCGTCGAAAGTGCCGGGCTGCAAGCATGCTTTTATTCCGGAGGAGGAGGCCACTCTAAAAGGCGATATCGGCGTCGAGAACGCATCGCCGGAGGCGATCCGCCATGCGCTTAAGCATGTGCATTCGTCCTTTGAGGGGGCACCGGTGCTGATTGGAATGGATGATCTTCTGGCTGCCGGGATGATTGTGCATCCCCATGCCGCGCAGCGGAGAATGGCGCTTGGGAATGCGCTGGGCATCGGTTACTGCAACGGCAAGCAATTGTACAAGCGGCTGGCGATGTTCGGCATTACGCCCGAAGAGTTCGGAGCTGCGGTGAGGCAAATCGAGCAGGGAGGTCAATTCTAATGAGCGGCAGGGAAGAAATTTCATCCCCAAAAAGGACGAAGGAGATTATCGCGGCCCATGGATTTTCGTTCAAGAAGAGTCTCGGCCAGAATTTTCTCATCGACCAGAATATTTTAAATAAAATTGTAGAGGCGGCGGACCTGAATGAAGGTACGGGCGCTCTTGAGATCGGCCCCGGCATCGGCGCGTTGACCGAGCGTCTGGCGATGTCGGCGGGCGCCGTAACGGCTGTAGAGATCGACCAGCGTCTGATCCCGATTCTGCAGGATGTGCTGTCCCCGTATCCCCATGTCAATATACGGCATGCCGATGTGCTTAAAGTCGATCTGCACGAATTGTTCAGAGAAGATTTCGCGGAAGTCAGCAAGGTCAGTGTGGTCGCCAATCTGCCTTACTATGTGACGACCCCGATTCTGATGAAGCTGCTGGAGGAGAGGCTGCCGCTCTCGAACATTGTCGTGATGATTCAAAAAGAGGTCGCCGAGCGGATGGCAGCTATGCCGGGAGGCAAGGAATATGGCAGCCTGAGCATTGCCGTGCAGTATTACAGCGAGCCGGAGCTGATCTGCACGGTGCCGCACACGGTGTTTATTCCCCAGCCGAATGTGGAGTCGGCGGTGATCCGGCTGAAGATCAGGGAGCGTCCGCCTGTGGAGGTCAAGGACGAGAAGCACTTTTTTGATGTCGTTCGAGCCTCCTTTACGCAGCGGCGCAAAACCATATCCAACAATTTGAAAGCCCGCTTCTTTCCGGGTGAGGGGAGAGAGGCGCTGGAAGCGTTGCTGGCCGAGGCGGGAATTGAACCTTCGCGCCGCGGTGAGACACTGAGCCTTGCGGAGTATGCGCGCCTTAGCGATGTCCTGTTTGATGCAGGCCGCGTGTAGAGCCTCCTGATTGAATTTCCTATTAAGTAATGCGGCCAAATGATGAACCATCCGTTATCTTTGCCCATACGATGGGGTAGAGGTGATGTTCTGGTGAATGTAGGGGATTTGGTCGTTCGAAGATCTTATGGCGGTGATGTGACTTTTCGAGTAGAGTATATGACGCGAAATCAGGCCATCATCAAAGGTACCGAATTTCGGCTGCTGGCGGATTCTCCGCTAAACGATCTGGTTCAGGTGCCGGCCACGGCCAAGACGGAGCGGGGGGAACGAGCGCGGATCAAAGCCGCCGAGTCGCTGACGGAGCTGAGAAAGGACCGGCAGGAGCCCAGCCGGTTCGGCGTCGGCCATGGGATGGGATTGTTTGAGCAGACGCCGAAGGAAGTCTCTTACTTTGAGCTTCCCGGCAAGGTGCTGCATCTTGACGGTGATCCGGGTTATTTGAATAAGAGCCTCAGCCTGTATGAGCAGCTGCGAATTCCGGCCGAGGGATATCATGTTCGCGAAGCTGAGATGGCGTCGGTTCTGTACCGCCTGCTGCCCAGGGTCCGTCCCAACATCGTAGTGGTCACAGGTCATGACGGTGTGCTGAAGTCGCTGCAAACCTATGATCTGCACAGTTTAAACAGCTACAAAAATTCGCAAAATTTCGTTGCCGCAATTCGTGTGGCCCGGGACTACGAACGCCACTACGACGCGCTGACAATTGTCGCCGGGGCCTGCCAGTCGCACTTTGAAGCGCTTCTTGGGGCCGGGGCGAACTTTGCAAGCTCGCCGGGACGTATCCTGATCCATGCTCTGGACCCGGTGTACATCGCGGCCAAGGCTGCTCTGACCTCCGTCAGGGAAACCATCAACCTCGGCGACGTGCTGCATAATACAATCAGCGGCAGCCAGGGGCTTGGCGGCATTGAAACGCGCGGAAGCCTGCGGATCGGCATGCCGCGTCTGCAAGATCTTTCCACGCTGAAAGTGACGCCTTCTGCCATTTAAAAAGTCCGGCCTTATAAGCTCTGTTCTTGTCCACCCGATTTTGTTCAAAAAAATATCGTTGACAAACATAATTACCATCTAATATAATTATCTGTTTGATTTGACATATGATACTAAACGGGTTATAATGGACAAGGAAAGAGGTGGTCGTCAGGCAATGGCTAATAACGCGCTATTGGAAATTAAACGCAGTCTCGAAGCTCATGTCGGTTCTAAGATTACGTTGCGAGCAAACGGTGGCCGGCGTAAAACGGTCGAGCGCACCGGTGTCCTGGAAGAAACGTACCCTTCTGTATTTATTGTCAAACTGGATCAGGAGCAGCAATCACCTGGGCGCGTCTCCTACAGCTATGCGGATATTCTCACCGAATCCGTGGAGATTACAGTGTGTGAGGACGATGTTCAACTGCCGCTCTTGCATGCCAAAGCGTAACTCTTTATTTAAACAGCCTTTCCTCAAGCGGGGAAGGGCTGTTTTGCGTTTGGAGGGATCTGCTTGGGTTGGGGGCGGCCTGTAAAAGACCGGGGTGTATGTTAACGGGTGCGGGAATCCATACTAAGAGGGCACGAACTCATTATAGTCTAACCCTGAAGGAGGATGCCGCATGAGCCGAAGAAGACGCAGCATGATGTCCGATGAGCTGAAGACGGAGCTGGCCAAGGAGCTCGGCTTCTATGACACCGTGGAGCGCGAAGGCTGGGGAGGAATCCGGGCGAAGGATGCCGGGAATATGGTGAAGCGGGCGATTCAGCTTGCCGAGCAAGCCGCGCGCAAATCCTAATATCGCGAAGGCAGCCGGGAAGCGGCAGAAAAGACGGGAGCGGCCCTTATCGGGCGTTCCCGTTTTTGATTTGGGTGTAGCGCTTTCTTCACAGGGGGAAGTGGGAATGGACTTCATTTCAAGATTCCCATATAATATGTTAAGTTGTTTTTAGGGGAAAAATGAGGGTAGGGTGAACGCCTTGAAAGTATATGAGAAAGCGCCGGCCAAAATTAATCTGATGTTGGATGTTCTGCACAAGCGGCCGGATGGATTTCACGAGGTGGAAATGATTATGACCATGGTCGATCTTGCGGACCGGCTGGAGCTGTCCGAGCTGCCGCGGGACACCATTATTATATCTAGCCAGGCAGGTTATATACCGCTGGATGAGAAGAATCTGGCTTTTCAGGCGGCGAAACTGCTGAAAGAACGCTGCGGCGTAGAACGGGGCGTACATATCCATCTGGACAAAAAAATACCGGTCGCCGCCGGACTCGCTGGCGGAAGCAGCGACGCGGCGGCTACGCTGCGCGGTCTGAACCGGCTCTGGCGCCTGGGGCTCTCGGGCAAAGAGCTGCAGGAGCTTGGGGCCGAGCTCGGTTCTGACGTGCCCTTCTGCGTCACCGGAGGAACCGCGCTGGCCACGGGCAGGGGCGAGAAGCTTACGCCGATCGCCAGCATGCCCCAGTGCTGGGTTATTCTTGCGAAGCCGCCGATTAATGTATCGACGGCCGAGGTGTACGGCAAGCTGCGGGCAAACGCCATAACCGCCCATCCGTCTGCGCAGCTTATGCGCGAGGCGGTAGAGACCGGCGATTTCCAGGCCGTGTGCGCCCGGCTCGGGAACGTGCTGGAAGACGTGACATTGAAGCTGCATCCCGAGGTTCAGCAGCTCAAGGAAGCGATGATTCGGCTCGGAGCCGATGGCGTGCTGATGTCCGGCAGCGGACCAACTGTATTCGGCCTTGTCTCCAAACAGTCCAAGGTGCCCAGAATTTATAACGGTCTGCGCGGATTTTGCAAGGAAGTCTACGCCGTGCGCTCGCTGACTTGAAATATAAGACTTTATAAGCTGCGCGTTTATCGTTTGGTCTTATATTTTTACGAGAAACGCACCTGCGTCTAAAAAAAAGACGCTGTCAGGCGTTTCTTCTCAACAGCAATAGAACAGTCATCACGCTTCTCTTGTAAAAACCCGTACAAAAGTGATATATTTTCTCTATAATATTCGGTTTTGACGAGGAGCCTTCCGTGAAGAAACTTAAAAGAAGTCAGCGTTTAGTGGATATGACCCAATTTTTACTTGAAAAGCCGCATGATCTTCTGCCGCTGTCCACCTTTGCGGAGCGGTACGGAGCGGCCAAGTCCTCGATCAGCGAGGATCTGGCCATTATCAAAGAAGTGTTCGAGGGCGAAGGGATGGGAGAGCTTCAGACGCACGCGGGAGCGGCGGGAGGAGTGAAATTCATTCCCCGGATGCCAATGGAGATGGCGCTGTCATTTATTCAAGGACTATGCAGCGAACTGGAGCACAGCGACCGGATTTTGCCCGGAGGCTATTTATATATGTCGGACCTGCTCGGCCAGCCTTCCCTGATGGAGCAGGCGGGCAAGATTATCGCCACTGCATTTCATGACGTTCCGATCGACACTGTGATGACGGTGGAAACGAAAGGAATCCCGCTCGCTTACGCGACGGCCGCGCAGCTTGGACTGCCGGTTGTGCTGGTACGCCGGGACCATAAAGTGACGGAAGGGTCGGCGGTCAGCATCAACTATGTGTCGGGCTCCCATAAGAGCATCCATACGATGTCCCTGTCCAGGCGCGCGCTTAAGGAGAAGTCGCGGGTCCTGATTGTCGACGATTTTATGAAGGCGGGCGGAACGGTCGGGGGGATGGTCGATCTGCTCGGCGAATTCAACGCGGAAGTGGCCGGCGTCGGGGTACTGGTGGAATCGGATGCGGTGGAATCGGAAGAGCGTCTGCTGCATGATTATGTCTCCTTGATCCGGCTGGGCGAGGTCGATTCGAAAGAGCGGCGCATCTCGGCGTATCCGGGCAATTTCTTCTCCGTTTAACAAAGCCGCAAATATGTCGATTTCGTGAGGAATTCAGGGGAAAACGGCCGAAAAGTGTCGAAAACACCGTTTTGTCAAATTTATTCTACTATGTAAGGGATTTTATGGGGCGGAAAAGAAGGAATTTGCATAGTTGTGTGGAATTATACTCCCAAGTCTCTGATGGAAAAAGGTGGTGAACACACACATGCAAATTACGGATGTCAGACTCCGCCGCGTCAATTCTGAGGGGAGAATGAAAGCAATCGCATCCATTACCATCGATAACGAGTTTGTTGTTCATGACATTCGCGTCATTGATGGCAACAATGGAATGTTTGTTGCAATGCCCAGCAAGCGTACGCCGGATGGGGAATTCCGTGACATCGCGCATCCGATTTCTTCCGGAACGCGTGAGAAGATCCAAACCGCGGTTCTTGCTGAATATGACCGCGCAGCTACGGAAGAAGAAGTGATCGAAGAAGGAGCATAAGAAACGGCTTCTTGATTTGACAGCTCTTGCTTTTTGGCAGAGGTTTCGGGTAGTAAATTCGAATTGGGGTTCGAAGAAAAGGGAACCATCCTTTGTATGGTTCTCTTTTCTTTTTGCCCGGAATGAGATATATTCAGTAATGAGTTTAGGAGTAGGAGGTTGGCATTCTTGAAGAGAATGGCTGTTGTTCTAGCTGCAGGCCAGGGCAAGCGCATGAAATCCAAGTTATATAAAGTGCTGCATTCCGTGTGCGGAAAGCCGATGGTTGGGCACGTGCTAAATACAGTAAAAGCGACCGGCTGCCAGCGCTTCATTGTCGTTGTCGGACATGGAGCGGAAGCGGTTAAAGCTTATTTGGGGGATTCTGCGGAATATGTCCTTCAGGAAACGCAGCTTGGTACGGGCCACGCCGTTAAGCAGGCCAAGGATTTGCTTAGCGGGGAAGAAGGCACATTGATTGTCGCTTACGGCGACACGCCACTCATTACGCCGGAAACACTGGTTAAGCTAATGACGCTGCATGAGGAACGGAAGGCGGCGGCTACCGTATTGACGGCTGTTATGGATAACCCGGCGGGACTTGGACGGATTATCCGTACCGAAGAAGGGGAACTGCTGAAGATTGTGGAGCAGAAGGATTGTACACCGGCCGAGGATGCCATACGCGAAATCAATACCGGGATTTATTGCTTCGATAATGCCAAGATGTTCGCTGCCTTGGACAAGGTGACGAATCATAATGCCCAGCAGGAGTATTATTTGACTGATGTGATCGAGATTCTGCGTCAGCAGGGAGAGCTTGTACTCGCCTACCAGACGGAAGATGCCGCGGAATCGATCGGCGTGAACGACCGCCTTGCGCTGTCCGAAGCCGAGAACGTTATGCGTGAACGCATCGCCCGGCGTCATATGCTGGACGGTGTGACGATTATAGATCCCGCAACAACTTATATTGGAGCCGAAGTCACCATCGGAGCGGATACGGTTATCTATCCGGGAACGCACCTCAAAGGCAATACCGTAATCGGGGAAAATTGCGTTATTGGCCCCTCCAGTGAAATTGAAGACAGCCGGATTATGGACGGAGCGAAGGTGAAGCAATCCGTGCTTACCGGTGCTGAGGTCGGCGCACGGACTTCCGTTGGGCCTTTTGCCTATTTGCGCCCCGGCAGTGTCCTTGGAGAGGACGTCAAGGTCGGCGATTTTGTGGAAATCAAGAAAGCCACCATCGGCGACGGCTCGAAAGTATCGCATTTGAGCTATATCGGAGACGCTTCTGTGGGTAAAAATGTAAATGTAGGCTGCGGAGCGATCACCGTTAACTATGACGGATTCAATAAATCCATCACCGAAATCGGTGATGATGCCTTTATCGGCAGCAACGTCAACCTGATCGCTCCCGTTCAGGTTGGCAAAGGCGCTTATGTGGTGGCCGGCTCAACCATTACCCGGTCTGTCTCCGAGGGCGATCTGGCTATTGCCAGACAGCGCCAGGAGAACAAGCCGGGCTATGCGGATAAAATCCGGTCCCGCGCAAAGGCGAAAAAAGGCCAGTCCCATCCATCGTAAGTGCGTATAGCGCGCCGTCCGGACTGTTTTTTGGCGCGGCGCGTTTGGACAGCTAAATTCAATTGAACCATCACGGAGGGTTTAACTTTTATGGCTTATCTTGATTCCAAGTTAAAAATTTTCACCTGTAACTCCAATCCCAAGCTTGCTCACCAAATTGCCGATTACATTGGAATCCCAATGGGCGAATCGCATACGACAAGCTTCAGCGATGGAGAGATTCAGGTCAAGCTGTCGGAGAGTGTGCGCGGCTGCCACGTCTATATCGTTCAGTCCACCTGCGGACCGGTCAACGATAATCTAATGGAAATGCTTGTTATGATCGACGCGCTCAAGCGAGCCTCGGCCAAGAGCATTAACGTGGTGATTCCGTATTACGGCTATGCCCGTCAGGACCGGAAGGCCCGCTCGCGTGATCCGATTACGGCGAAGCTGGTAGCCGACCTGATCGAGCGCGCCGGCGCCCACCGCGTCATTACGATGGACCTGCACGCGATGCAGATTCAGGGCTTCTTCAACATCCCGGTCGATCACATGCTCGGCGTGCCGATTCTGGCCCATTATTTCCGCTCCAAGCAGATTCAGAACCCGGTAGTCGTATCTCCCGACCACGGCGGTGTGGTCCGCGCGAGAAAGCTTGCCGATTTCCTGAACGCCCCGCTGGCGATCATCGACAAGCGGCGTCCGGAGCCGAATGTCAGCGAGGTTATGAATATCATCGGTAATATCGAAGGGAAGACGGCGATTGTGATCGACGACATCATCGATACGGCCGGTACGATCGTATTGGGCGCGAACGCTCTGATGGAAGGCGGCGCCAAAGAGGTCTACGCCTGCTGTACGCATCCGGTGCTCTCCGGTCCGGCGCATGATCGGCTGGAGAACTCTCCGATTAAAGAGGTTGTCGTTACCGATTCGATTCCGATCCGCAGCGAGAATCCGACTTCCAAGCTGAAGGTGCTCTCCGTGGCTCCTCTGCTTGGTGAAGCCATTATCCGGGTTCATGAGGAACTGTCCATCAGCAAATTGTTCGAGATCGAATAATCCATATAAACGAAAGGGTTACACCTCCCGCTGCCGGGAGATGTAACCCTTGTCGGCTTGAACAGCCGGCGGCCCGGGCTTTATGCCTTTCAGCGGCATTCAATAGCCAGGCCGGGAGATAAAGGTGAACAAATTGCGGTTGTAGAGCGTACCTTGAAGCTCCGCAAAGCTTGCGTCCACGGCGGTAATCACGCCGATGTCAACATGCACATCGCCACGGTACACCTCGACAGGTATGGCATATTGCAGATGATACTGGAAATGGCGGTGGAGCGTAAGAGGCTCACCCTGCTGCAGCATAATAACATCACCTGTCTTTGATATGGGATTGACGTTTTCTAGGAACGCTTATGCTTCTATTGTACCAAGAAAGGGAAGGTTTACAAATGAAATGGATTGTCGGTTTGGGCAACCCCGGGCCGCAGTACGCCAAGACAAGGCATAATGTCGGTTTTATGGCTTTGGACGAGCTGGCGCGAAGACATGGAGTTGTCTTTAACCAGAACAAGTGCAAATCCGTGATCGGCGAAGGCGTTATTGGCGGAGTAAAGACCGTGCTGATTAAGCCGATGACGTACATGAACTTGTCGGGGGAAGCGGTTCGCGCCTATATGGATTACTATAAAGTTTCCCTGGACGACATGATTGTCGTATACGATGATCTGGACACCGAGGTCGGCAAAATCCGGCTGCGGTATCAGGGAAGCGCCGGCGGGCATAACGGCATCAAGTCGATTATCCAGCATACGGGAACCCAAACGTTCAACAGGGTAAGGATGGGGATTTCGCGTCCCGAGCCCGGCTACGCGATTGTCGATTATGTGCTGGGCGCGTTCCCGAAGAAGGAAGGGGACAGGCTTGCAGCGATGGTGGACAGCACCTGCGATGCGCTTGAATTCAGTCTGGATCATACGTTTGAGCAGACGATGGCTAAATTCAACGGATAAATAACGCGCCTATGCTTGCCGGGGCAAGATCAATACGATTCCCGGGGCTAATGCCGGGGCAAGCGGGGCATACTGAAGGTATATTCTACCTTCAGGAGGCATAACAATGGCAATACACTATGTTTGCAGGCACTGCCGGACTTATCTTGGAACGATTCGGAAGAGCGACGCTACGGAAATGCAGCTCGGCCTTCATTCCTTGACCCCTGCGGAGCGCAGAGATATAATAGCGTATGATTCAGACGGCGAGATTACCGTCAGGGTGACCTGCGATTACTGCAAGCAGGCCTTGGACAACAATCCGGAGCTCAGCCTTCTGGCCAGTCCGCTTCAGTAAGGAAGCGGCTGCCGCTTCTATCGTCTACCGCAAGCCTTGGCCTTATAAGCTGAGGCTTATTTTAAAATATATATAACACTTAATAAGCTGTACGATTACCGTCAGTCTTATAGGAAATTCCGCTTAAGAGCGATTCAGTAAGTGAGGTGCGCCTTTTGTTAGAAGGTCTTATTGAGGCTTTTTCCAAAGATTCCGATTTTCAGTCGGTAACCCGAGGCGTCGCCGCCGGAATGAAAGAGCAGCTGATCTCGGGATTATCCGGTTCAGCCAGACAGATTATGCTGGCCGCGCTTCATCAGGAGACATCCCGCCCGTTATTGATTGTGACGCATAACATGTTTTCGGCGCAAAAAATTGCCGATGATTTACAGGAAGCGCTTTCTCCAGATCAGGTGCTGCTGTACCCGGCCAATGAGCTCGTTGCCGCCGAAACGGCGGTGTCCAGTCCTGAGGCAGTCGCTCAGCGAATCGAGGTGCTGAACAAGTGCTCGCAGGGCTTCCGCGGCATTGTGGTCGCGCCTTATTCGGGCGTTCGCCGGCTGCTTCCCGCCCCGCAGGCGATGGCGTCCGCGCAGATCACGATCTCGCAGGACGGGAGCATCCAGCTTGAGAGCTTTCTTACCGCGATGGTCGAAATGGGCTACGAGCGGGTGGAACGGGTGGAGAACCGCGGCGAAATGAGCGTTCGCGGCGGCATCCTTGATTTTTACCCGATGAATACCGAGCTGGCCTATCGTGTGGAGCTGTTCGACGATGAGGTCGATTCCATCCGCACCTTTGATCCGGCGGACCAGCGCTCGATCGACAAGGTCCGGAGCGTAACCATTACGCCCGCCAAAGAAATTATTGCTAGCCGGGAGCAGCTTATAGCAGCGGCCGACAAGGCGTCCGTCATGCTGGAGCGCCAGCTGGAGAAGACAACCGATCGTCAGGCAAAAATACGCCTGCGCGAGGAAATCGGACGCGAGCTTGAGCATTTGCGCGAAGGAACCTATTTTTCAGAAATTTATAAATATATTTCTCTGCTGTATCCGGAACGCTCGCATTTGTACGACTATATGGAACAGGACACTTTGCTCATTCTCGACGAGCCTGCCCGCTTGCTGGAAACGTCCAAGCAGCTGGAGCGCGACGAATCGGAGTGGAACCTGCATCTGCTGCAGAACGGAAAAACGCTGCCTGACCTGCATTTATCCGTGGACACTGATACAGTGATGTATCGCAGACCGTTTCAAAGTCTGTTCATATCGATCTTTCTGCGTCAGGTTCCGCATGTCCAGCCGCAGAATATTCTCGGCTTTATCAGCCGGGGGATGCAGGATTTCCACGGGCAGATGAACGTGCTGAAGTCGGAAATGGAACGCTGGCACAAGTCTGGCGTTAAAGTCGTTATGCTTGCCGGCAGCGATGAGCGCATCGAACGTATTCGCCGGGTGCTGCTCGATTACGGAATTGAAGAGCCGACCATTATCCGGGGGAATCTGGGGTCGGGCTTCGAGCTCCCCTCGATCCATCTGGCCGTAATCACCGAAGGGGAGATGTTCTCCCAGAAGCAGCGCAAAGCGCGTAAAGCATCCAAAAACATGGATAACGCGGAGCGCATCAAGAGCTATACCGAACTGAAGATCGGCGATTACGTCGTTCACCAGAATCACGGGATCGGCAAATATATGGGTATCGGCACACTGGAGGTCAGCGGGATTCACCGGGATTACATGCACATCATGTACGCCGGCGGAGACAAGCTGTCGGTGCCGATCGAACAGATTGACCTTATTCAGAAATATGTCGGCTCCGAGGACAAGGAACCGAAGATTTACAAGCTCGGAGGCAATGAATGGACCCGCGTCACGAATAAGGTCCGTTCCTCGGTGCAGGATATCGCGGACGATCTGATCAAGCTGTATGCGGAGCGCCAGAGCGCGCCGGGCTACGGCTTCGAGAAGGACACGCAGGAGCAGCGGGAGTTCGAGGAGATCTTCCCTTACGAGGAGACGCGGGATCAGATCCGGGCCATCGTAGAGATCAAGAAGGACATGGAGCAGAACCGCCCCATGGACCGGCTCCTGTGCGGCGATGTGGGCTACGGGAAGACCGAAGTGGCGATCCGGGCGGCCTTCAAGGCGGCGATCGAGGGCAAGCAGGTGGCAGTCCTTGTACCGACTACGATTCTCGCGCAGCAGCATTACGAGACGTTCCGGGAACGGTTCTCCTCGTATCCGATCAACATTCAGGTGCTCAGCCGGTTCCGCAGCCGCAAAGAGCAGAACGAGACGATCAAGGGAGTCCGGCAGGGAACGGTAGACATTGTCATCGGTACACACCGGCTGCTGTCGCAGGACCTTGTGTTCAAGGATTTGGGTCTGCTTATTGTCGATGAGGAGCAGCGTTTTGGCGTCACCCACAAGGAGAAGCTGAAGAAGCTGAAGACGAATGTGGACGTGCTCACCTTGACGGCAACGCCGATTCCCCGCACGCTGCATATGTCGATGCTGGGCGTCCGCGATCTGTCCGTTATCGAGACGCCGCCGGAGAACCGTTTTCCCGTGCAGACGTATGTCGTGGAATACAGCCAGACGCTTGTCCGCGAAGCGGTGGAGCGCGAGCTCGGACGGGGCGGACAGGTCTATTACCTGTTCAACCGCGTACAGGGCATTCAGGAAATGGCTTCGCAGATTCAAATGCTCGTTCCTGAAGCTCGGGTCGGCATCGGACACGGCCAGATGTCGGAGTCTGAACTTGAGAAGACGATTCTCGACTTCCTTGACGGCGAATACGACGTGCTCGTAAGCACGAGCATTATCGAGACCGGCGTCGATATTCCGAATGTCAATACGCTTATTGTGCATGACGCGGACAAAATGGGCCTGTCCCAGCTGTATCAGCTTCGCGGCCGGGTCGGACGGTCCAACCGGATCGCCTATGCCTATTTTACCTATCAGCGCGACAAGGTGCTGACCGAGGTAGCCGAGAAGC
This sequence comes from Paenibacillus apii, assembly GCF_011043685.1. Classification (NCBI taxonomy): domain Bacteria; kingdom Bacillati; phylum Bacillota; class Bacilli; order Caryophanales; family Paenibacillaceae; genus Paenibacillus; species Paenibacillus apii. The sequence continues at coordinate 27,568 of NZ_JAAKGU010000017.1, forward strand.
GGCTGCAATCGATCAAGGAGTTCACCGAGCTCGGTTCGGGATTCAAAATCGCCATGCGCGACCTGTCCATTCGCGGCGCAGGCAATCTGCTGGGCGCGGAGCAGCACGGCTTTATCGCCTCCGTGGGATTTGACCTGTATTCGCAAATGTTGGCGGAGGAAATCCGCAAACGCAAGGTCAGCGTCCTCGGGGAAGAAGATCAATCCCTCAAGGAAGGGAATACCGTTATTGATCTGGCAATAGACGCCTATCTGCCTTCCGAGTATATTTACGACAGTGTGCAAAAGATTGAAATCTATAAAAAGGTGGCGGCGGTCTCGACGTTCGAGGACGCGGCGGAGCTGGAAGACGAGCTGCTGGACCGGTTCGGCGAGCTTCCGGAGGCAGTCGTCAATCTTTTATCCGTGGCGCGGCTGAAAATTTACGGCAAATGGTACGGCATCGACTCCATGAACCGCCGCGGCGATGAAGTGCTGCTGAATTTTTACGAGGCTCGTATCGCCTTGATCGATACAGGCAAGCTTGCCAAGCTTGGCAATGGCTTTGAAAGACGTGTACAATTCGAAAAGGACGCCAAAGCGGCCATTCGCATAAAAACGAAAGGCCTGGACGATAAGGGACTGCTTGACCTGCTTGAGCGGTTCCTGGAAGAGATCAAACCGTCTTTTAAATTGAAGGGAGAACTACACAATGCGGTCAAGTAAATCATGGAAGGTGCTGCTCGTCTCGCTGGCGGCCGCCCTTTCGTTCTCCATGCTCTCGGCATGCAGCGACAATAATAAGAAAGATAAGGAAGACAACAGCACCGCTATTGTAACGTACAAGGGCGGCACGGTAACGCAGAAGGAATTTGACACCGATGTGAAGGTGATGAAATTCCTGTCGCCGGAGCAGGCGCAGTACCTGGAGCTGGACGCTTTCAAGGAAACGATTGTGAAACAGGCGGCCGCTTTTGAATATTTGGCCGGTCAGGCTTCGGACAAAGCGAAGAAAGAAGCGGAGAAGCAGGCGGACACGCAGCTGGCCACTTACAAGCAGGGACTTGGCGATACATATGCCAGCTCGCTGAAGGAGCAGGGCATAACGGAGGATGAAATCCGCAGCTATATGGTACGTGTGCTGACGGTATACCAGGATATGCTGCTTAAAGTGACGGATGACGAAGTGAAGAAGCAGTTCGAAGCGACGAAAGGCGACTTCACGGTCGCATCGCTGCGTCATGTGCTGATCGGCTTCACCGATGCGAACAAGAAGGAACGCAGCAAAGAAGACGCGCTGAAGCGGGCCAAGGAAGTGAAGGCGAAGCTGGACGGCGGAGCGGACTTTGCGGCTGTGGCGAAGGAGTATTCCGACGACACTGGCTCCAAGGATAAAGGCGGGCTGTATGCGGACACCGCGCTCGGAACGTATGTGGAGGAGTTCAAGAAGGCCGCGGAGACGCTGCCGCTGAACACCATCAGCGATCCGATCGAAACGACCTACGGCTACCACATCATGAAGGTGGAGTCGCGGACGGAGAAGACGTTCGACCAATTGACCGATGAGCAGAAAGAGTCGCTCAAGAGCGCGGTTGCCTCGGACAAGCTGCAGCAGTTCATGGAGAAGGATCTGAACGGCATTATTGAGAATATCAATTTGCCGAAGAGCAGCGCCTCTCCGGCTCCGGGCGCCGGGGCCTCGCCAAGCGCATCCGCGCCGGCGGCAACGCAAAGCGCGAAGTAAAACCAACAGGCCGGATATCCTAGTCGGATGACGGGATGACGGATTCAAGATACTGTCCTGACAGGGCAGTATCTTTTTTTTGTCGGATGGAGACAGTAAGTACAGCAAATCAATCGGATGCGAAGAGCGCACCATGTATAAGGAAATGGGAACAGATGAATACTATGGTCAGACAATCACGATAAATCGCTGGGATTATCCGATCCCTTCACAAGCAGTAGTTGGCAAATACTTCTTAAGAAAGCGGGGCAACATGTGAGATGAAAGCTACTGGCATTGTTAGACGTATCGACGACCTGGGACGGGTCGTCATTCCGAAAGAAATCAGACGGACGCTGCGCATTCGCGAGGGAGATCCGCTGGAGATTTTCGTCGATCGGGATGGCGAGGTCATTCTGAAAAAGTATTCGCCGATCGGCGAGCTGGGTGACTTTGCAAAAGAGTATGCGGAATCGCTGTATGAAAGCACGGGCCATATTACCCTCATTTCCGACCGCGATACCTTCATCGCATTGGCCGGGGGCTCCAAAAAGGATTATTTGGACAAGCAGGTCGGCGCTCTGCTGGAAAAATGCATGGATAGCCGCAAGACGGTGCTCGAAACGAACAGCGGCAATTACGAAATCACGAAGGATCATCAGGATGCGCTTTCATCCTATGTAGCTTCGCCCATTATTTCCGGGGGAGATCCCATTGGAGCCGTTGTGCTGATGAACAAGGACGAAGCGGTAAAAATGTCGCAGATGGAAATCAAAATGGCCGAAACAGCCGCCGGTTTTTTGGGCAAGCAGATGGAGCAGTAATATTCTTTCCCCTTATTCCCGCTTTTCATTTCGCTGCAGGCGAAAGACAAGAGCGGGATTTTGTTGTGCGGCGCCATGTTGAGGTATAATATAGAAATTCATTCTAATCCAACTGATGAAGCAGGTATCCCATGAAATCACAAGCGACGGGTTCGAAGCTGCTGCGGGGGGCTTTTATTTTAAGCGCCGCCGCCCTGCTCTCGAAGCTGATTGGAACGCTGCAAAAAATTCCGCTGCAAAACTTAGGCGGAGATGCGGTATTCGGCATTTATAATACGGTCTATCCGATCTACACGCTGCTTGTTACCGTAGCGATGCTGGGGCTGCCAGCCGCGGTGTCCAAGGCCGTGGCGGAGACGGTGGCCGGGGGAAGCCCGGGCGAGGGCCGGACGGTGCTGCTGCGGGCGGCGCTTGTCAGCGGCGCGGCGGGGCTGCTTCTGGCCGCCGGGACCTATGCGGGTGCGCCGCTGATCGCCGGCTTCATCGGCAGCGGCCATGTCGCCTGGGCGCTGCGGGCGGCGGCCTGGGGCCTTGCCATTGTGCCGGTAATGGCCACGTTCCGGGGGTATTTTCAAGGGCTGCATAACATGATGCCGACCGCGGTGTCGCAAATATTCGAGCAATCGGCCCGGGTTGCCGTGATGATCGCGCTGCTGCTTTTTCTAAGCAGCCGAGGGGCCGGTGCGGAGCTGATTGCGGCGGGTGCGCTGCTCGGGTCCGCCGGGGGCGGTATCGCAGGGCTTGCCGTCATGCTGCTGTACTGGCGGAACCACCGCAGGCTCAGGGAGGACGCGGCTGCGGAAATCTCTGCAGGGGCCGAAGCCGCGCCGCTAAGCCCCGAAGCGCCGCTTCATGCGCCTTCGCCTGCCATTCGCAGGACAAACGGGAGCAGCATACGGAAGCTGCTGGCTTACGGCTTGCCGGTCATGCTGGGGACGCTGGCCGCGCCGCTGATCAGCCTGGTGGACGTATTCACCATGCCCCGTCTGCTGGCTTCGGCTGGCGGCGAGGCGCAGGCGATGGTGCAGTTCGGCATTTATAACCGCGGCGTTCCGCTGGTGCAGCTCGTGACCATGCTGGCAGGTTCGCTCTCCGCCCTGTTCATTCCCGCCTTGGCCGAGTCCAAGTTTCGCGGGAATTTAAGCGAGGTGGAGAGCCGTTGCCGCCTGTCGCTGCGCTGGTTCTGGCTGCTCGGCCTCGCCGCCGCGGCGGGTCTTGCCGTGCTCGCCGTGCCGGTCAACATCGCCCTGTACGGCGACGCGTCAGGCAGCGGCACGATCCGCTGGCTCGCCTTCACCGCCGCCGGCGGCACGGTCAGCATCATCTCCGCCGCGCTGCTCCAGGGCCTGGGCTACGTCCGTGCCCCGGCGCTGCACTTCCTGGCCGCCGCTGCGCTGAAGGCGGCCCTCAACCTGCTGCTCGTCCCGCAGCAGGGCATTGCCGGCGCGGCGATTGCCGCCGTCGCCGCGCAGGGGCTCGCAGCCGCGCTGAACGTGCGGCTGCTCGTCAGGGCCGCCGGTCTGCGGCTTCGCCCCGCAGACTGGCTGGCGCGGCCCGCGGCGCTGCTCGCGGGCCTGGCGGCGGCGGCCGCAGCCGCAAGCTTCGGCTGCGGCGCCCTGCTGGACGCGGCCGGAATCGGCGGCCGCGTTCAGGCGCTGGCGCAGAGCCTGCTCGGCGTGGCCGCAGGCTGCCTCGTCTTTGCCGCGCTCGCCATGCGGCTGCGGCTGCTGGACGAGGACGAGCTGCGCCAGCTCCCCGGGCTCGGTCCGAAGCTCGCCCGGGTGATCCGGAAGCTGGGCCTGTTTCCGTAAGGCTATCCGGGCCTGAATCACTGAATGAAAACCTGCTCCTGCAGGTTTAAGATTATACATCCGCTGCTGGAGTGCTGCGAGAAAGCGCAAGCAAGAAGGCCGCGGCTTAAGGAGAGGAATGGCATGAGCGCAAAATTAACGGTCGTCGGACTAGGGTCCGGCAATCCGGACCGGCTGACGCTGGGCATAGTGAACAAGCTGCGGGCGGCTTCCAAAGTCTACGTCCGCACCAAGGAGCATCCCGCGCTAAAGGCGCTTGTGGAGCTGGGCGTCGAATTTCAGTCTTTCGACGGGCTGTACGAAGCCTATTCGTCTTTTCCCGAAGTCTACGAAGCGATTACCGTGAAGCTGATCGAAGAAGCGCGCTTAGATGACGCCGCTGCGGAAATCGTCTATGCCGTTCCCGGACATCCGATGGTGGCGGAATCCGCCGTGTCGAAGCTTCGCCTTCGCTGCGCGGACGAGGGGATCGATCTGACCATTCTTGGAGGCGAGAGCTTCCTCGATGAAGCGTTCGTGCGCCTGGGCTTTGACCCGATCGAAGGCTTTCAGCTGCTGGATGCTTCCGGCATCTCCCGCTCGCAGCTCCGGCCGGAGCTGCATACGCTGATCGGACAGGTGTATGACACCTTTACCGCCTCCGAGGCGAAGCTGTGCCTGATGGAGCTGTATCCGCCGGAATATGAGGTTGTGGTCGGCCATGCGCTTGGCGTGGAAGGGGAGGAGCGGATCGTCCGGGCACCGCTGTACGAACTGGACCGCCTGGAGGGATACGGCAATCTTTCGCTGATCTATATTCCGGCGGACCGCAGTGAAGACTTACGGAACCGCACCTTTGCCCGGCTCCATGAAATTGTCGGCATTTTGCGCAGTCCGGAGGGCTGTCCCTGGGACCGCGAGCAGACACATGATTCCCTCCGCAAAAATCTGATCGAGGAGACCTACGAGGTGCTCGAGACGATTGACGAGGATGATCCCGAGCATATGAAGGAAGAGCTGGGCGATCTGCTGCTGCAGATTATGCTGCATTCCCAGATGGAGGAAGAGGTTGGCACATTCAATGTGTTCGATGTGATTGAAGGGCTGAACGATAAGCTCGTCTTCCGCCATCCCCATGTCTTTGGCGACAAGGACGCCCAGGATGCGGAAGCGGCCCTGCAGAACTGGGAAGGCATGAAGGCTGAGGAAAAGCGGCGTAAAGGAATCAAACCGGAGGCCGATTCCGCGCTGAGCGGCGTTCCCCGGGATCTGCCGGCGCTCATGAAGGCGTACAAGCTGCAGAAGAAAGCGTCCAAGGTCGGCTTCGACTGGGACAATATCGGGGACGTGCTCGCCAAGATCGGCGAAGAGCTGGACGAGCTGAGGGAAGCGATCGATACCGGTGCCCCTTCGGAAGAGCAGATGTCGGAGCTTGGCGACCTTCTGTTCGCGGCGACCAACGCCGCCCGGTTTATCGGAGCCGACCCGGAGGAGGCGCTGACCCGCACCAACCGCAAATTTGTCGAACGGTTCCACTACATTGAGCGGCGTTTGAAGGACAAAGGAATCGCTCTTAAGGACAGCAGCCTGGAGGAAATGGAAGCCTTATGGCAGGAAGCCAAGGCCGAAGAGCGCGCTTAAGCGGCAGAGGGTGGAAACGCCAGATGTTTTTGTATAAATAGCGGCAGCGCGGCAGGGATTTGACAACCCATCCAGAATAGCATTAAGATGAAACGGCGGTTTTGCGGCAAATGCCGTCCGACAAGAACGCGTTTCATTATTTTTCTTATTTCCGGGAGGAACACTAAACCATGAACAAAACAGATTTGATCAACAACATCTCCGAGAAAAACGGATTGGCCAAAAAAGACGTAGAGCTTGTGCTGAGCGGACTTCTTGGCGAAATTACTGAGGCGCTGGCAAATGGCGACAAAGTTCAGCTGATCGGGTTCGGCACGTTTGAAACGCGCAAGCGCTCCGGACGCACCGGCCGCAATCCCCAAACGGGCACAACGATCGAAATTCCTGAATCAACCGTTCCGGCGTTCAAGGCCGGCAACAAGCTTAAAGAAGCTGTCAACTAATGCGTCTGGACAAGTATCTGAAAGTGTCCCGCCTGATCAAGCGCCGTACGGTGGCCAAGGATGTGTCCGAACAAGGCCGGGTGCTGATTAACGGGAAGGAGTCGAAGCCGAGCAGCACTGTGAAGATCGGCGACGAGATTACGGTTCAATTCGGTCAAAAGCTGGTAACGGTCCGCGTGGAGAAGCTGGTCGAAACGACTCGCAAAGACGAGGCGGCCGGCATGTACACGCTGCTGCGCGAAGAGCCGATTGCAAAGAGCAATGGTCTTGACTGGTAAGCGGCAAAAATGTTCTTTATTCAATCCAAGCGTTTCCCTGCGGCGTGCAGGGGAGCGCTTTTTTTGAAATCTAAGAATTTATGTTTCTTCTTGTCCAGGCTTGGGTCTGCCCGCCTTCCTGAAGTTCCCTGACTGGCCATGATCCGGAATCCGCCTTTGCCCCGGGTTGTTCTAAAGCGGCTCTCTCCGCCATAAATTAGGACTAGAAGGAGAGGGGGTACATGCCATGATCGAACCTGGAAGAACCGTCAAGCAGCATGATGTGCATATGCGAAGCCGCAAGGCAGTGGATTTAACGGGCGTGCAAAATGTGGAGAGCTTTGACAGCGGGGAGTTTCTGCTTCAGACGGAGCTTGGAACGCTCAGCATTCGCGGCAGCCATTTACATATCAAGAACCTCAGTCTGGAGAACGGGCTGCTGTCACTGGAAGGAAATGTCCATTCTTTGATTTACCTTGAACCGGGAGCGAAGGGTAAAAATAAAGGGCTGCTCGGCAAACTGTTCAAATGAATCCGGCCGTCCAGTGGATGACGCTGCTGTACATGATCGCCGCCGGGGCGTCGATGGGTGTGGCCTTCGACGGCTACCGGGTAGTGTCGCTGAGACTGCGGTTTCCCGGATGGCTGAACGCGGTGCTCGATCTTCTCTACTGGCTGGCATCGGCTCTTCTTGTGTTCAGGCTCCTGTACGCTGGAAATCAGGGGCAGCTGCGCTTCTACGCTTTTGTCGGATTATTTCTGGGCGTGTGGGCTTATTTTTTAATCTTCAGTGTCACGGTGCAGAAATTTGTGGTAATGTTAATTCAAACGGTGGCTTGGATATGGAAGCTGCTGACAAAGCTGCTGGGAATTCTGGTCGGCCTGCCGCTGCTGTGGCTGTGGAAGCTTACATGGGGACTGGTGCGGCTGATTGGCCGTATTCTGCTCTTTATGCTGAAGCTGCTGCTCCGGCTGACCAAGCCTTTATGGATTTTTCCCGTCAGATGGTTGTCTCCGGCTTATCGAAGGCTTCTGAGCAGCGCTCCGGTCGCCAAATTAACGGAATTTATTGCCGCAAAAAGAAAACGCTGACCTTGAAACGGGAGGACGCTTGCATGAACAGATATACTCCGGAACCGAAACAGCCTGGCGGGAGCGCATCCGCTGTGGGAGCCAAGAGACGCAGGCTGATCTGGATCGTTCTGATGGCGGTATTTTTTGGCTGGGCAGGATATATTTTTTTCGCTCAAAGCGCCCTGATTTCGGACAAGAAGCAGGAACTCGCACAGAAGCAGGAGAGCAGCAAGCAGGTCAACGACTCGCTGAGCCAGCTGAAATACGAGGTATCCCGTCTGAACGACAACGAGTATATCGGCCAACTGGCGCGCAAGTGGTTTAACATGTACCCCAAAGGCGAAGTTCCTATCCGGACCGAGCAACCCTGAGCAATAAGCCGGCAAAAAAGGGGCATTTCGCTCTGTTGCCTTGCTTTGCTCTTTCCTGTATAATCAAATCACCGCAGACTGGATTTTAATCGGGAAGTCTGTACATTCTTAAGGGAGGATCATTTTATTCTATGGCAATTGAAGTGGGCACCAAGTTAGAGGGCAAGGTGACAGGCATTACGCATTTTGGAGCGTTTGTAGATCTGTCAGGAGGTGTCACAGGTCTCGTTCACATCTCGGAAATCGCCGATAATTACGTCAAGGATGTCAACGATCATCTGAAGATTAATGATGTGGTAACGGTTAAGGTGATCAATGTCGACAAGGACGGCAAGATCGGACTTTCCATCAAGCAGGCAGTTGACAAGCCGGCATCGGAAGTTCGTCCGCCAAGAGCCCCAAGACCGGATCGTCCAAGCGGTGGAGACCGTTTCGGCGGCGGTGGTGGTGGCGGAGGCTACAATCGTGAACGGGGAGGGCGTCCATTCAAGCCTGCAGCCGGTAAACCTTCATTTGAGGATAAAATGTCACGCTTCCTTAAAGACAGTGAAGAACGCATGTCTTCTCTTAAGAAGAACACGGAAGGCAAACGCGGCGGCCGTGGAGCCAAACGCGTCTAACGTCATACTACAATTCAAACAAACCGCAGGGCCTCTGGCCGTTTGCGGTTTTTTTCTGTGTCCGCCCGGCCTGCAGCCGGCTTTTCCGCTTCCGGTTATTCCCGGGAATGAGGTTTTTCCCGATTTTTTTGAAAGCGTTCTCTATTTACCCCGATATGCCTATTATTTTGTCGCCCGATTGGAAATTTGCGACAGCATCCATGGGAATTCAGCTAAAGCTTGGAGCGTTTGCTGACGAATAGAAGTCTCCTAATTATGTAAAAAATTGGTCGTAAGCAAGCTGTAAAGACTGTCCCATAAGGGAAAAAAGCGGTTTTCGGGACGGCTGGAACACCGCCTAATTTTGTCGGAAATTTCTTCTGGACGACCGTCTTGTTCTGACAAACTTTCCAAGTTGGCCGCGCTTATAATGAGTACCACAAGAAGGGACGGCTTCGCTTCCTTGGGGCATTCGCTTTCGAGGCAACGGCACTGCGGGCCTTGTTCTTTAAATTTAAACGGGTGGTGTTCATCAATATGGGCAAAAGCAATGTGGTGAGTTTTCAGGAGTGGACAAGAGTGGAAGACGGCATGGAGGAAGAGAAAGCAGCATGGGGAGAGCGGTTCAAAGCATGGGGCAAGCGCCAGCGTATTCTTCGTATGCTGGACACGAGAAAATGGATGCTGCTGCTCGGCTTCATGGGATTTCTGCTTGGACGAGCCATGATCCTGAACGAGTTGTCCCCGTTTGCCGCAGCCTTTTTCGCCATCATTGTTTTTATGCGCAAAGATTGCACGATTCCGGTCGGAGCCGCGATTCTTGCAGGCAGCTTGTATACTCCGTTTCCCGGCATATTCACGATAGCGGCCGAGCTTATCGTATTTATTCTTCTCTATAAAGGGATGGAGGCCTTCCAGCGAATCGATCTGGCCTACGCGCCGGTGATGGTCTTTGTCTCGTCCTTTATGGTCGGGCTGTTCCAGACGATTATCGGTCCCACGCTCTCCTGGTATCCGCTGATGATGACCACGCTCAACGCTCTGCTTGCTTTTGTGCTGACGCTTGTCTTCCTGCAAGCGCTGCCGGTGCTGACCTATAGACAAAAAAGCCGCGTGCTGCGAAATGAGGAAATCCTATGCCTGATTATTATGCTGGCCTCCATTATGACCGGCCTCGTGGGCTGGAAAATAGGCGGATTATCGCTGGAGCATATCCTGTCGCGCTACCTGATTCTGATGTTCGCCATGGCCGGAGGGGCCCCGCTCGGGGCGGCGGTCGGTGTCGTGACGGGCCTGATCCTCAGCCTGGCCGATATCGGGGCGATCTACCAGATGAGCCTGCTCGCGTTCTCGGGCATGCTGGCGGGTATGCTTCAGGGCGGCCGAAAAGGCGCGGTCGCTTTGGGGATGCTGCTTGGTTCCAGCATTCTGTCCGTCTATTTCAGCGGGCCGGGTGATATGATGAACTCCACCTGGGAGACCTGCGCGGCGATACTGCTCTTTCTCGCCACCCCCCGGGCCATCATTAAGGCCATTGCCAAATATGTGCCTGGCACGAGCGATCACAGCCGCTCTCAACATGAATATGCGCGGCGGGTTCGCGATATTACCGCGGAGCGGGTGACCCAGTTCTCCCAGGTGTTCCGGCAGCTCTCCACCAGCTTCGGCCAGATTCCGTCCGCCGGCGAAGCGGGCAAAACGACCCGGGAGTTGGAGCATTTCATGAATGCGGTCACGGAAGAGACCTGCTCCAGCTGCATCCGCCGCTCGCACTGCTGGGATTCGAAGTTCTATCAGACGTATAAGTATATGACTGATATGATGACCGCGGTCGAAGAGAATCCGGAAATTTCAGCGGCACGGCTGCCCGCGGAATGGGCGCGGATCTGCGGCAAGACGGACGAAGTTCTGGAGGTGATGCGGAGCCAATATTATCTGTACGAGCATGATATGCGTTGGAAGAGACAAATATACGACAGCCGCAAATTTGTGGCCGAGCAGCTCTCCGGTGTATCGCAGGTGATGGATGATCTGGCAAGGGAAATCAAACGCGAGGGGCAGGCGCTCTACCGGCAGGAAGCGCAAATCCGTCAAGCGCTGGAGAAGCTGGGCCTGTCCATCCACAGCATTGATATTGTCAGCCTCGATCCCGGGCGCGTGGAAATTGAGGTCGTTCACGCCTACAACCGGGGCTTCGACGAATCGCGCAAAATGATCGCCCCGCTGCTGTCCGATATATTGGAGGAAAATATCTCGGTGAAGAGCGAAACGGCGATGAACAGCCGCGACGGCCTGTCGACCGTTACCTTTGGCTCGGCCAAAGCGTTTGAGGTTAGCACCGGCGTAGCCGGGGCCGCCAAGGGCGGGGACATGCTGTCCGGAGACAGCTTCAGCACGGCCGAACTCGGCAACGGGACATTCGCGGTGTCTGTCAGCGACGGCATGGGCAACGGGGAGCGGGCCCGGATGGAGAGCAGCGCGGCGCTCGGCATGCTGGAGAAGCTGCTGCAGTCCGGCATGGACGAGAAGCTGGCGGTGAAGTCGGTGAATTCAATTCTGCTGCTGCGTTCGCCGGAGGATTTTTACGCCACCGTGGACATGGCGCTGATCGACCAGTATTCCGCGCAGACGACCTTTATGAAGATTGCCTCGGCACCCAGCTTCATTAAGCGGGGAAGCGAAGTCATTCCGATTACGGCAAGCAATCTTCCGATCGGCATCATTCAGGATATCGAGGTCGATTTCGTGACAATGCAGCTGCGGGCGGGCGATATTCTGATCATGATGACCGACGGCATTTACGATGCTCCCGGCTACGCTGTTAATAAGGAGGCATGGATGAAGCGGATGATCCAGGAGCTGGAGAGCAGCGATCCTCAGGAAATCGCCGATACTCTGCTGGAGAAGGTCATCCGTTATCAGGGCAATACGATTCATGACGATATGACGATTGTGGTCAGCCGCATCGAGCACTACCAGCCGGAATGGTCAACCCTGCATATACCGGGACTCTCCCGGATGGAGCGGCCGCGTACTGTGAGCTGACCAGCATTTTGCATTAACCGCTTGTTCCTCCCGCTTTCCGCCGCGTTTGGAATCTCTCAATCCCGGGCATACTAGAGAAGAGAGATTTCATTTATAAAGCGGGAGGAATACGGACATGAAGCAAATATTGCTTATAACCGACGGATGCTCGAATGTAGGGGAAAGTCCGGTGATGGCGGCGGCGCACGCTCTTCAGGACGGGATAACGGTCAATGTGATCGGGGTTATCGACTATGGGACGATCGGCGAACTGGGCGGCCGGGAGATTGAAGAGATCGCCAAAGCGGGCGGCGGACTCAGCCGGATTGTGGGGACCCCCCAGCTGGCACAGACGATGCAGATGATGACCCGCAAGACGGTGGTTCAGACGATTCAGCAGGCGGTTAATAAGGAGGTGAAAAAAATTCTGGGCGACGGCTCCCTGGAGGATTTACCTCCGGCCAAACGTTCCCAGGTAGTAACGGTAGTCGACGATCTCAGCGAGAAGGCGGCGCTGCGGCTTGCGCTCCTGATCGATGCCAGCGCCAGCATGAAACCGAAGCTCGCGGCGGTGGAGGACGCGATCCGCGATCTGGCGCTCAGCCTCGAAGCCAGGGAGGGCATCAGCGAAATTTCCGTGTTCCATTTTCCGGGCTCAACAGGTGAACCAGCCGTGCTCGATATGGACTGGAGTATGAATGTATCGGATATCCGTACGCTATTTGGCCGAATCCGAATGAAGGGGGCGACGCCGACGGGACCGGCGATTTTCAAGGTGCTTGAACATTTCCGGTATGGTACACTAAATGAACATCAAGGCCGCATGGCGGCACACTTGGATGAAGAAGAAGGGATGCCTGGTGGATATGTTGTCTAATCCGCCCCGTTCTTCCGGGGATGTCATTGTCGGCAAGTGGAGGGGGAACCGCTATGTCGTGGAACGGCTGCTCGGACAAGGCGCGAACGGTACGGTATATCTGGTGAGCCGGGAGGGTAGACGGGAGAAGTACGCGGTCAAAATCGGATACGATGCGCTCGATCTCCAGTCGGAGATCAACGTGCTGACCTCGCTTCAATCCTGCCGCGCGCGGCAGGATCGGCGGGACAGAAAGGCATCTCCGCTCGCTTCCTATTTTCTGGAATCGGACGATGCCGCCGAAGGGGGATTTCCTTTTTACGTTATGCGCTATGTGCAAGGTATGCCGCTGCATTATTTTCTGTCCAGGAAAGGCTCCTCCTGGCTTGGCCTGATCGGACTGAAGCTGCTCGAGAGACTGCGGGGACTGCATGAGTGCGGGTTCATCTTCGGCGATCTGAAGCCGGAAAATGTTGTGGTGTCGGAGTACGGCGAAGCCGAGCTGATCGATTTCGGAGGAGCGGGTCCCATCGGCCGCAGCGTGAAGCAGTTCACGGAGTGGCATGACCGCGGCTTCTGGAATGCCGGCAGCCGGATCGGGGACGAAGGCTATGATTTGTTCGCCTTCGCGGTGCTCTGTCTGCGCCTTCTCGACGAGAACGGGATGAAACAGGCGGTTCGGCAGCTCCCGCAGACCCGAAGCGCCGAAGATCTGGTTAAGCTTACGAATAAGCTCTCCGACAAAAAGCTGGCCTCCTGGCTCAGGACGGCGCTGAAAGGCGGATTTTCCTCGTCGAAGCAAGCCAAGGACATGTGGAGAAGCCATGTGTACGAATCCCGGACGGTCAAGCATGAGCCGATGGCGACCCCGCGCTGGCTGACGGGCGCCTTTGCACTGTCGCTGTGTCTGCTGGCTTTTACCGTTTACTGGATTTATCGTTTTTAATATTCTATATTATACATACGGTAGGCATGCCGATTCATGCCGTTATCAAGCCGCGGGCTACTCTGCGGCCGGGCAGGGAAGGAAGCCGGCTATGGCCATATGGAATGAACTGTTGGAGTCGGTGATGGACGCTGCAGCCGAGCACGGGCTGTGGGAGCCTGGAGACGTCATTGTAGTCGCAGTGTCCGGAGGGCCGGATTCTGTGGCTCTTTTGCATGTATTGCATGAAATATCCGTAAGCCGGATGCCGCTCACTCTGATTTGCGCACATGTTAACCACGGGTTCCGCGCGGAGTCGGCAGAGGAGGCTGAGCTGGTGCGAAGTATCGCCGAAGGGCTTGGAATCCCCTTTGAACTCGCCGAGCTTAATATTCCTTCTTTTATGAAGGAAAGCGGCCTCGGGCCGCAGGAAGCGGCAAGGGAGAAGCGTTATGAGTTCCTGCTTAATACGGCAAAGCGCAGGGGAGCGCGTTCCATTGCTCTCGCCCATCATGAAGACGACCAGGCCGAGACGGTGCTGATGCGGCTGCTGCGCGGAAGCGGGCTGTCGGGGCTTGCGGGCATGCGGTTCAAGAGAACCGAAAAAAACGTGGAACTTATCCGTCCTTTTCTTCGTATTAACAAAGCGGCGATCCTGGAGATGTGCCGGCAGCGGGGCTACCTCTATGCGGAAGATCCCAGCAATGAACAGACGAAGTACACGCGCAATGCGGTCAGGCTGGAGGTGCTTCCTTTTCTAACCCGCTACAATCCGCAGCTGGGCCGATCGCTTACGCAGCTGGCGGAAATCGCCGGCGCCGAGGACGATTTTATGGAAGCGGCGGCCGCCGGATGCTTTGCCGGGAACGTTCGTCAGGAACAGGGCAAATGCACCCTGGACAGAGCCGATTTTGCCGCTCTACCCTCCGCTTTACAACGGCGTTTGATTAAACTAATATTAAATTATCTGTCGGCGGATACGCCGGAAATCGATTTTCCTAAGGTTGAATCCGTGAGGCGGGGAATACTGCAACATATGCCCACCGTCTGGAGTCTCGATTTGGGCCGCGGCTTAACCTGTATGCGGCAGTATAACATCATTTATTTCTTATCCGCTCCTTTGGATCATCAGGCAAGCTACGTGTATCGCGTGTCTTCGCTGCAGCCCCGGATTGAACTGGGTGAGATCGGCAAGGCAATTACGATGACGCTGGCACAGAGAGAGAATGAGGCGGTCCCGAGGGGAGAGGGCGGAAATCTGTCCGCCCGGTTCGACTATAAAGAGTTGGTCTTCCCGCTGACGATCCGTTCCAGATTGCCTGGAGATACCATAAAGGTCTTGGGATTAAACGGAAGCAAAAAGGTAAAAGATATTTACATTGATGACAAAATACCTTCTACCGAGCGATCACGCATTCCCCTTGTGTGTGACGGACTTGGCAATATCGTCTGGATTCCGGGCGTTCGCCGCTCTGTCCACGCCGCCGTCGGGGATGACACGGATTCGGTTCTGCTGCTGTCGATTGAAGACCTGTAGAGGATAACCGTAATGGCCGCAGACAGTTTTTCATAGTATAACTTAGGAGGTTCGCAGGTTGCAGAACGATATTCAGGAAATTTTGATCAGCGAAGATGAAATTCAAGACAGAATCAAAGAGCTTGGTGCCCAGCTGAGCGATGTATATGAGGGACGCACTCCTTTGGTCATTTGCGTGCTGAAAGGCGCGTTTATTTTTATGGCCGATTTGGTCAAAGCCATTTCAGTGCCGGTCGAGATGGACTTTATGGCCGTATCCAGCTACGGAGCGACAACCAAATCTTCAGGTGTGGTGAAGATCATCAAGGATTTGGACGTTCCGGTCGATGGCCGCGATGTGCTGATTGTCGAGGATATTATCGACAGCGGGCTTACGCTGAGCTATCTGATTGAGCTGCTCCGCAACCGCAACGCCGCTTCGATTTCCGTCGTGACCTTGTTTGATAAGCCGGCGGGACGTACCGTAAGCCTTGAGGCCGATTACACCGGTTTCGTCATCCCTGACGAGTTCATTGTGGGATACGGACTGGACTATGCCGAAAAGTATCGGAATCTCCCTTATATCGGGGTATTGAAGCCGGAGATTTACTCTAAATAAAACCATTGATCGCCTTGGTCTCCCGGATCATTTACCTAAAGCCGTCTCTATTTGAGGCGCTCCGATAGGCTATGGTACAATAACTTAAGTGTTGCGAGAGGAGGTAGGGGATGAATCGGTTCATCCGGAATTCTGGTTTTTATTTGATTTTATTTCTAGTCGTGGTGGGCATCGTTCAATTCGTCAGCAATGGAAATGAAGCCGCCGATTTCCCTAGATATGACCAGCTACGGCAGGAGCTTAAGAGTAACAATGTGAAGGATTTGACGGTTCAGTTCGAGGGCAACGCCTTTTTGGTAACCGGCGCTTACAAACAGAAGCCGGCCTGGGCTAAATCGGAAAGCTTCTCCACATATATTCCTCCTACGGACGCGGCCATTAATGAATTGGCTGATGCCAGTCAGAATAACGACATTCCATTCACCCAGAAGAAAATGGAGGGTGACAGCATCTGGCTGACCTTCCTTTCCTCGATCATACCGCTCGTCATTATGTTCATCCTGTTCTTCTTCCTGTTCAATCAGGCGCAGGGCGGCGGCGGCAAGGTGATGAATTTCGGCAAGAGCAAAGCCCGTCTTTACAATGAAGAGAAGAAGAGGGTCACATTTGAAGATGTTGCCGGAGCCGACGAAGAGAAGCAAGAGCTTGTCGAAGTCGTGGAGTTCCTGAAAGACCCCCGCAAATTCGCCGCCGTTGGCGCGCGTATTCCTAAAGGGGTGCTGCTTGTAGGTCCTCCGGGTACCGGTAAAACCTTGCTTGCCCGCGCTGTGGCCGGGGAAGCAGGCGTTCCGTTCTTCAGCATCTCCGGTTCCGACTTCGTTGAAATGTTCGTCGGCGTCGGCGCTTCGCGGGTACGCGACCTGTTCGAGAACGCGAAGAAGAACGCGCCATGTATCATATTCATAGACGAAATCGACGCCGTAGGCCGCCAGCGCGGCGCCGGACTTGGCGGTGGGCATGACGAGCGCGAACAGACGCTCAACCAATTGCTCGTTGAGATGGACGGTTTCGGCGGAAATGAAGGCATTATCATCGTCGCGGCTACCAACCGCGCTGACATCCTCGACCCCGCGCTGCTTCGTCCGGGACGCTTTGACCGTCAGATTACGGTCGACCGCCCTGACGTGAAAGGCCGCGAGGCCGTGCTGAAAGTCCATTCCCGCAACAAGCCGCTGACCAAGGACGTGAAGCTTGACGTGATCGCCAAGCGCACAACCGGCTTCACCGGCGCGGATCTGGAGAATCTGCTGAACGAAGCGGCGCTGCTCGCCGCCCGCCGCAACCGCAAGGATATCTCCATGCGGGAAGTGGATGAGGCTATCGACCGCGTCATCGTCGGCACCGAGAAGCGCAGCCGCGTAATCAGCGACCGCGAGAAACGGATCGTCGCATACCACGAAGCCGGCCATACGATCGCCGGATACTTCCTGGAACACGCCGATATGGTCCACAAGGTGACGATCATCCCGCGCGGACGCGCAGGCGGATATGTCATCATGCTTCCGAAGGAAGACCGTATGCTGGTCACGAAGCAGGAGCTGCTGGATAAGGTAACCGGATTGCTCGGCGGCCGGGTAGCCGAGGAAATGTTCATCGGCGAGATCGGCACAGGCGCTTACAGCGACTTCCAGCAAGCGACGCGCATCGTGCGCAGCATGATTATGGAATACGGCATGAGCGAGAAGCTCGGACCGATGCAGTTTGGCACTTCCCAAGGACAGGTGTTCCTGGGCCGGGATATCGGACACGAGCAGAATTACAGTGATTCGATCGCTTACGAGATCGATCAGGAAATGCAGCGGTTCATCAATGAATGCTATGAACGATGCAGAGAGCTGCTGAAGAAGCACTCGAAGGAGATGCATCTCATCGCGGGCACGCTGCTGGAGAAAGAGACGCTCGAGCTTGAACAGATCAAAGAGCTGATCGAGCAGGGCTATCTGACCGAAGACGGCAAGCCGGTTGACGGCCAAAGTCTTGCGAATGAAGGCGCGGAGCCGGTTATTGATACGATCGGCGATGTAAAAGTCCGCATTCAGGGCAAGACAGATGAGCCTAATGCTACGCTTGGCGAATCGCCGAAGGACATTCCGAACAATCCGCAGCAAGGCGGAGAGGATGGAAATAACGACGGCAAGGGCGGCGGAGCAAGCCTGAGCTAATCGAAATTAGGTTTGCTGGCAAAGACACAACCGGATCCGGAGAACGAAGCCGTTCTCCGGATTTTTTTTCCCTAAATTCGCCGCTATTGTAGAGTGTATCCACTGGATTGACAGGGCGTAGAACGTTGTGTACATTAGTGATAAATATTACGAACTTTGTATCGTTTACAAAATGCCGATTTATTTTTAACATTCGGGTTGTATGCAGATTGAATATGCCGGCGAAAGAGCCGTCAACATAAGGGGGAAATTGTACCGTGGAAGCTCTGGCGCTGGAGCGCAAGCAAGAACAAAACCGTGAACTGCGTGAACGTCTTGAACAGCTTAAGAAAGAACGGAATGCTATCATCTTGGCTCACTATTACCAGCGCGATGAAATCCAGGAGGTTGCTGATTTTCGGGGCGACTCTTTTTTGCTGGCCCAAAAGGCGGCGGCAACGGATGCGGAAGTCATTGTGTTCTGCGGCGTTCACTTTATGGGCGAAAGCGCCAAAATTTTGGCACCTGACAAGACGGTCCTTATTCCCGACGAACGCGCCGGCTGTCCTATGGCCGATATGGTCAATGTGGACGGTCTTCGCAAGCTGAAGGCGAAGCATCCGAACGCCAAAGTGGTCACCTATATCAACTCTTCTGCCGAAATCAAAGCGGAGACGGATATTTGCTGTACTTCGGCCAATGCCGTTCGGGTGATCGAGTCGCTGGATGCGGAAGAAATCATCTGGGTTCCGGATAAAAATCTGGGCCACTACGTTCAGGAGAAAACGGGCAAGAAGCTGATCATTTGGGAAGGCTACTGCAACACCCATGACATGCTTACAGTCAAGGATGTCGTGGAAATGAAGGCCAAGTATCCGAATGCCGAGTTCGTTGTTCACCCCGAGTGCCGGCCGGAAGTTGTCGCGATGGGCGACTTTGTCGGCAGCACTACGGCTATTATCGATTATTGTAAGAAATCGGATGTTCAGGAATTTATCGTGGGAACCGAGGACGGCACAGGCTACCAGCTGCGCAAGGACAGTCCCGATAAAAGCTTCCATTTTGCTTCCAAATTCCTGGTCTGTCCCAACATGAAAGTCAACAATCTCAAAAAATTGGTGAAATGCCTGGAGACGATGAAGCCGCAGATCTATGTGCCGCCAACAGTCGCAGACAAAGCCAGAAAATCCCTAGAGCGCATGCTACAAGTCCGGTAGCATGCGCTACTCTTTCATTGAAACAGGTGAATAAGCGGTCATGATTCCACAATATTTGGTTGATTTTGACCTGCGGGAGCTTCCAACCGTAGAAACGGATTGCATCGTCATCGGCTCCGGCATTGCCGGGCTGTTCACAGCGATCAAGGCCAGTGAGGATCGCCGGGTCATTTTGATTACGAAGAAGTCGCTGATGGATAGCAACACGCGTTACGCTCAAGGCGGGATCGCCGCTGTAATCGCGGAGGACGATTCGCCGCTGTACCATCGGCAGGACACTTTGATGGCCGGCGCCGGGATCTGCTCCTCGTCTTCCGTTGATGTGCTGGTCAATGAAGGGCCGGAAGGTGTGCGCGAATTGATACGGCTGGGAACGTTGTTTGATCAGGAGGACGGCGTACTTGCGCTGACGCAGGAAGGGGCGCATAGTCATCGCCGGATCCTGCATGCCAATGGAGACGCAACCGGCTATGAAATCGTACGCGCGTTGGCGAAGCAGGTATTGGAACACCATAATATTGAGGTGTGGGACGACCATTTTGTGATCGATCTGATTACGGATGACGGTGAGTGCGTGGGAGCGCTTGTGCAAAAACCGCACGGAGAGCGTCTGTTCCTGAAAGGGGATGCGACGATTCTCTGCTCCGGCGGAGCGGGCCAGTTGTACCGCTATACGACGAACCCCGAGGTGGCGACAGGCGACGGAGTGGCGATCGCTTACCGGGCGGGCGCCCATATCCGCGATATGGAATTTATTCAGTTCCACCCGACGGCCCTCAGCTATCCCGGTGCGCCCCGGTTTCTGATATCGGAGGCGGTTCGGGGCGAAGGGGCGGTGCTGCGAAATATCAAAGGTGAGCGCTTCATGGAGAAATACCATGAGCTGCTTGAGCTTGCGCCCCGCGATGTCGTTGCCCGGGCAATTGTCAGCGAGATGGAAGAAACGAAATCGACCTTTGTCTACCTGGATATTACCCATGAATCCGCGGATATGGTGAAGCACCGGTTTCCGACGATATACAAGACCTGCATCGGCTACGGTTTGGACATAACAAGCGACTGGATTCCGGTCGCACCGGCAGCGCATTATATGATGGGGGGCATCAAGACCGATCTGAACGGGGAGAGCAGCATTCCAAGGCTTTTTGCCTGCGGCGAGGTATCATCCACCGGTGTGCACGGCGCTAACCGGCTGGCCAGCAACTCCCTGTCGGAGGCCATCGTCTTCGGCGGGCGCATTGTCGAGCGGGTCCGCAGCCTGCCGAAGCTGAAGAAGACCGATATATCCGCCGGCTGCGATCTGGGCCGTCAGGAGCACCCGACGCAGGCCATGGTGGAACGGCGCCTGAAGCTGCAGAAGATCATGGTCCGCTATGTGGGACTGCGGCGGAATGAAGAAATGCTGGTCAAAGGACTTGAAGAGCTGAACCGTCAGCTGCCGATTTTTGGGGGAGCGCTGACCAAACGTGAAGATTATGAATTCGCAAACATGCTGATCTGCAGCCTGCTCGTGACGGAATCGGCGCTGGCGCGCGAGGAGAGCAGGGGAGCTCATTACCGCGAGGATTTTCCGCAGCGTGATGATGAGCATTGGCGCAAGCATTTGCTCCAGATTCGCGAACTGGGGATAGTAGAGGAGACAAGCGATGATGTTTAACGGTTACAATGAACAACTGGTGCAATCGATCAAGAATTGGCTAAAGGAAGATGTCGGCTCCGGAGATGTAACGACGCTGACAACGATTGCGCCCGGACATCAGTCCAAAGGGATCATTCATGCAAAAGAGGAAGGCGTGGTGTGCGGCATTCCCGTCGCGGAGCTGGTGTTCGAGGTGGTCGACCCGAGCCTGTCCTTCACCGCACTGGTGAAGGAAGGAGAACGGGTAGCCAAAGGGACCGTGCTCGCGGAGGTGGAGGGCAGTACTCACGCCATTTTGACCGGGGAGCGGCTCGCTCTGAACTTAATGCAGCGCCTCTCGGGCGTGGCCACGCGGACGGCAACGTTCGTGCAGGCGCTTGAAGGGCTGCCGGCGAAGCTGGTCGACACGCGCAAGACCACGCCGGGTCACCGGATACTGGAGAAATATGCCGTGCGCATTGGCGGCGGCGCCAATCACCGGTTCGGCTTATACGATGCCGTGATGATCAAAGATAATCATATCAAAGGGGCCGGCGGCATCAAGCAGGCCGTCAGCAGAGCCCGGGCCAATATTCCCCATACGATGACGATTGAAGTTGAGGCGGAAAGCCTGGAACAGGTGGAGGAGGCGTTGGCCGCAGGCGCGGATATTATTATGCTCGATAACATGTCCCTTGAATTAATGACGGAGGCGGTGCGCAGAATTAAGACGAGGGCGCCACATGTCAAGACGGAGGCCTCGGGCAATGTGTCGCTTGAAACGGTGCGCGGCATCGCCAATACCGGTGTGGATGTGATTTCTGTCGGCAGGCTTACCTATTCTTTTTCGAGCTTGGATATCAGTCTGGATCTGAATGCGAAGAAGGAGGGCGGCTTGTCATGATGCTGGCCGTGGATATCGGCAATACGAATATTGTGCTTGGGGTTTACCGCCAGCGGGAGCTTCTGCACCATTTTCGTCTCAGTACAGCGCGTCAAGCGACTGCAGATGAATACGGAATTATGATTTACAATTTGTTCAACATGTCGGGTCTTTCCGTCAAAAATGTGGAGGGAGTCATCATTTCTTCCGTCGTCCCTCCGCTGGTGCATGTGATCGTGGAGATGTGCTTGAAATATATCGGCAAAGAGCCGCTGGTCGTGGGGCCCGGTATCAAGACCGGGCTCAATCTGCGTTATGAGAACCCGCGCGAAGTCGGCGCGGACCGGATTGTTAACGCGGTAGCGGCTATTGAGCGCTATCAGTGCCCGCTGGTCGTCGTCGATTTCGGGACTGCCACGACATTCGACTGTATCGACGGCAGCGCCAATTATCTGGGAGGCGCCATTGTTCCGGGCATCGGCATCTCTACCGAGGCCTTATATCAGCGGGCTTCCAAGCTGCCGAGAATCGAGCTCGAGAAGCCCAAGAAAGTCATCGGCCGAAATACCGTGCATGCGATGCAGGCGGGGATTATTTTTGGCTATGCCGGGCAGGTTGAAGGGATTGTAAGGCGGATCAAGGACGAGATGAACGCTCCGGAGCTGAAGGTCATCGCCACAGGCGGACTGGCGCCGCTGATTGCCGGCGAGACGGATTGCATTGACGAGGTTAACCCGATGCTTACGCTGGAAGGACTGCGCATTATTTACTCGCGAAATAAATAATCCCGATTCTTAAGTCGAGGACAGGAGGGCTAGGAACCCATGCAAAATAAAAAAGACCGGTTGGTTCGGGGGACGGCACTGGACGGTAGAGTGCGGGCTTTTGCGGTTCGTACGACAGAACTTACAACCGAGCTGCAGCGCAGGCATGATACGTATCCGACGGCTACGGCTGCTCTTGGACGAACGGTTACCGCAGCGGCCATGATGGGCGCCATGCTCAAGGGTAGGGAAATGATCAATATCCAGGTCAAAGGAAACGGCCCCATCGGGCAAATTGTCGCAGAGGCGAATGCGCAAGGGGAAGTACGAGGCTACGTCCAAAATCCGCATGTCCATCTGCCGAGCAACAGTCTGGGCAAGCTGGACGTGGCGGGGGCGGTCGGAACCGAGGGCTTTATCCATGTGATCAAGGATCTTGGCCTCAAGGAGCCTTACCGCGGAAGTGTGCCGATCGTTTCCGGCGAGCTTGGCGAAGATTTCACGTATTATTTTGCTGTGTCGGAGCAGACCAATTCCGCCGTCGGGCTCGGTGTACTGGTTGACACGGATAACAGCGTTAAGGTGGCGGGCGGTTTTATCATTCAGCTGCTGCCGGGCCTGAGCGATGAGGAAATTACGGAAATTGAAAAAAACCTGAGCTCGACCCCTTCGGTTACAGCCCTGCTGGATCAAGGGATGGAGCCGGAGGAAATGCTCCGCCAAATTTTGCCGGACACGGAAGTGCTGGACGAAATGGCGATCACGTTTAAGTGTCATTGCTCCCGCGAACGGGTCGAGCAGACGCTGGTAAGCCTTGGGAGACATGAGCTTGAACAGATCATCGAGGAAGACGGCAAGGCCGAAGTGGTATGCCACTTCTGTAATGAAGCTTATTCTTTTGACAAGAACGAGCTGTTGGAAATTCTCAATCAAGCGAAATAGGATCGTGTGGGGATGACGAGACAGGAGCGCGCTCTGCGCAAGGCCGTCCTCGTTCTGGCCGGGTTCATCCTGCTTCTTGCTGTCATTCTGTTACGGGAATGGCGGAAAGAACAGGGAACGGAACGGGACGATGAAGGCGAAAAAACAATAGCGAAGGTGGCCGGCCAATCCATTTCGCTGCGGCAGTGGCAAGATGAGCTTCAAAAGAAGCATGGCGACGAGGTGCTGCTCGCGATGCTGAACCGGATTGCGGTGGGGGCCGAGGCCAAAAGGCTCGGGATCTCCATCTCGGATCAGGAAGTCGACCGGGAACTGGAGACGGCGGCTTCCGGATATGGTTCGAAGGAGCAGTATTATGCACAGATGGAATCGGAGCTTGGTCTGACCAAGGAGGAAGTCCAGGAAGAAACCGCATACAGGCTTACGCTTCAGGCGGTGGCCACGGCCGGAATTGTTATTACCGACAAGGAAATCGATGAGTATACCCGGCAAAATCCGGACCGCTTCCGTCCCGTCAAGGAGATCGGACTGTCGATTATCAAGGTTCATACCTATATGGAGGCGGAACGGGCTTTGGACCGGATCGAGTCGGGAGAGGATTTTGCCGCTCTGGCACAAGAGATTTCCATTGACGAGGACAGCAGAATTCATGGAGGCCGGGTCGGTACGGTGGAGGAGAACGATCCGTTTTGGCCGCAGGAACTGTTGAAGGCTGCAGCGGGACTTAGCCCCGGGGATGTTGCCGGCCCTTTTCAGGTTGAGGGCGGATATGCCGTCATTCAAACTGACAGAGTAACCGCCCCGCCGATGCCGGACGACCGAGAAATCAGGGATCAGGTCCGTCAGGAGCTTGCCTTGGAGCAGGCTCCGCCGCTGCAGCAGGTCGAGGATAATCTGCGTACCAAATATGGAGCAGCAATAGATGTTGACAAGGGACTTCAAGATTGATAATATGAGAGTAACGTAAAACCTACTGATTTAGTCGGATTAGGACGACGGCCCTACATTAACCGTCGTACAGCGCGGGGTTTGGCGCGCGGCGTTCTATACTTTCGGGGGCAGACCCGGCATGACCAATGTTGAACTGAGGGCGGCCGCTGATGACCCAAGGGGCAAATGCTAAAGACTTAGGTCACAAGTAACACATTTTTTATCTCATTTATCATTCTTAGGAGGTTTTTGCTCATGTCTAAAGTGGTCAACAATGTAACGGAGCTTATCGGAGGAACCCCGCTTGTACGCTTGAACCGGATTGTACCGGAAGGCGCGGCGGAAATTTACGTGAAGCTTGAATACCAGAATCCGGGTTCCAGCGTTAAGGACCGGATCGCCGTCAGCATTGTCGAGGAAGCTGAGAAGGAAGGCCGCCTCAAACCGGGCGATACGATTCTCGAAGCGACCAGCGGCAACACCGGTATTGGTCTGGCCATGGTGGCGGCAGCCAAAGGATACAAAGCCATTATCGTTATGCCTGAAACGATGAGCTTGGAGCGACGCAACCTGCTGCGCGCTTACGGCGCGGAACTCGTGCTGACACCGGGATCGGAAGGCATGAACGGCGCGGTTAAGAAAGCCGAAGCCATCCTGGCCGAGAATCCTAACTATTTTGTTGCCGAGCAGTTCAAGAATCCGGCCAACGTGAAGATTCACCGCGAAACGACTGGACCGGAAATCGTAGAAGCAATCGATTCGATCGGCGGATCGCTGGACGCTTTTATTGCGGGTATCGGTACAGGCGGAACGATCACCGGCGCCGGCGAAGTGCTGAAAGCGAAATATCCGGATATCAAGGTTTACGCGGTAGAGCCTGCGGCTTCGCCAATTCTGGCGGGCGGCAAACCGGGCCCTCACAAAATCCAAGGTATCGGAGCCAACTTCATTCCGGACATTCTGAACCAAAATGTTTATGATGAAATCATTCATGTTGAAAATGACGAAGCTTTCGAAACGGCGCGCCGTGTAGCGAAGGAAGAGGGCATTCTGTCCGGTATTTCTTCGGGAGCCGCTGTCTTCGCAGCGATCAAAGTCGCTAAAGAATTGGGAGCCGGCAAACGCGTTGTTGCGATCGTTCCAAGTAACGGCGAACGTTACCTCAGCACACCGCTGTACAACTACGAAGCTTAATATTTTTTCTGAGAAAATGTAAAATGTACGGTAAAGAGCCTTTGACTTCCGCCTTTGAGCGGTGGTTGAAGGCTTTTTTATTTGGGAAAGTATAATAGTTCCCGGCCTTTCGGTTTAACGGGTACAGATGCCTGGAGGATGCCTGTAATTCTGCTCCTGAAGTTTAAGCGTTTAGACGGATAGCGCAGCCCGTTCTTGAGTCTATGGATTGTTAGCTATTGATTTTGAGCTGATCGCTTTGAACCTAACGGTCCTGGCTTATTCGATATTATGAAGTTTGCGACCATCTTTTCCCGGTAAAAAAAGCCGCCCTTGCGGTTAGGCTTTTCAAAATTGGCGAAAATACAGTATACTGACAGGCAAATAGCTATTGAGGCGTTTAGGAGGATGAACTTGGAGATCGTTGCGGGATGGAAGGAATGGGAGCAGTGGGCCGCCGAAGGCTGGAACACCCTGCCTCTGGTCATACGATCGCAGCATAACCCGGGCGGACTGCCCCACTCTTGGAAAAAAGCATGGGAAATCGCGTCGCCTTATTCCGTCGTGCTGGAAAGCGGCAAGGGAGGCCGCTATACGTACCTCGGCTTGCGCCCTTCATCCGTGCTGACCGGCAAAGGGGAGCGCGCCGAGGTGCTGCGGATCACCGGCGGGGATAACGTGGAAGCCGGCGGCCCGGCGGGAGAAGAAACCGGGGAGCTTGAGGGTGCGCCGCTTGAGGTGCTGCGCCGGTGGATGGCTCCGTATGCTTCTCCCCGTCCGGACAATCCCGCCCTTCCGCCATTTACGGGGGGCTGCGTCGGCTTTTTGTCCTATGACGTGGTCCGTTCGCTGGAACGTCTGCCTGCCGTTTCGGAGGATGACCCGGGATTTGCAGACTATCTCTGGATGCAACTGGATGAGATATGGATATACGACCATCAGGAGGAGCAGCTGTACTGCGCGGTCCACACCTTACTTCCTGCCAAAGACCGGCCTGATATTCCAGCTCCGGAGAACGTGCTGAATGCGGAGGATGCTTCTTCCGAGCACCCTTCCTCGGGCTCCGATTCCGCCGGAGAGCTCAGAGCGCTCTATGAAGAGTCGCTGGGAAAAGCGGAGGGTATGCTAAAGCGGTGGCGGGATATATGGGAAGCGGCAGAGGAAGAAGAGGCCGATGCGGCCAATCCGCCCGTTCCGGATATTCCCGCGTCGGCCGAATCCGGCGAATGGCCGGGGATGACCTCGGCCTTCACCCGGGAGAAGTTCCAGCAGGCTGTGCTGGACATTCAGGAATACATCCGCCAGGGCGATGTATTCCAGGTGAACCTGTCGCTTCGCCAGGAAGCGAAGCTGAACTCCTCGCCGGAGGAGGTGTACGAGTGGCTGCGCAGGCTCAATCCGTCCCCGTACATGGGGCTGCTTCGCTCGCCCGGCTTCGCGCTGTCCAGCGCTTCGCCGGAGCTCCTCGTCAAGCTGCACGGGGACGAGGTGAGCGCGCGGCCGATTGCCGGCACCCGGCGCAGGGGCCTGACTCCCGCGGAGGACGCCGCCATGGAGGCGGAGCTTCGCGGGAGCGTCAAAGAGACGGCCGAGCATATTATGCTCGTCGATCTGGAGCGCAACGACATCGGCCGTGTCTCCGCGTATGGAACGGTTCACGTGCCGGAGCTCATGACCGTGGAGCGGTACTCGCATGTCATGCATCTGGTCTCCCAGGTCAACGGACGGATCGCCGAGGGGAAGGATGCTTACGACACCATTGCGGCGATGTTTCCGGGCGGAACGATTACCGGCGCGCCGAAGGTAAGGACGATGGAGATCATCGAGGAGCTGGAGCCGGTCCGGCGCGGACCGTATACGGGTTCGATAGGCTGGATTGACTACGGCGGCAATATGGAATTAAATATTATTATACGAACGCTTGTCGTAAAGGACGGAACAGGTTATATTCAGACGGGCGCGGGCATTGTGATCGACTCCGATCCGTACCGCGAATACCGGGAATGTCATAATAAAGCCAAGGCCATCGTCAAGGCGGTCCTGTGCAGCGAGGCTGCACGGGAGAAGCGGAGGGGCGGCGGCGCGGAGGGAGCGACAGAAACATGATACTCGTTATCGACAATTATGATTCTTTTACGTATAATCTCGTGCAGTATTTAGGAGAACTGGGCGAGAAGGTCGAGGTGCGCCGCAACGATGAAATCTCCATCCAGGAGATTGAAAAAATGGCGCCGGACCATATTCTGATCTCTCCGGGACCGTGTACACCGAATGAGGCGGGCATCAGTCTCGAACTGATCGACCATTTTAAAGGAGTCATCCCGATCTTCGGCGTCTGCCTCGGCCATCAGGCGATCGGACAGGCATTTGGCGGCAATGTCATTCGCGCGGAGCGCCTCATGCATGGCAAAACCTCGCCCATCCATCACAAAGGAGGTTCGGTCTTCGAGGGATTGGAATCGCCATTTACCGCGACCCGGTACCACTCCCTGCTTGTGGAGCGCGAGAGCCTGCCGGACTGTCTGGAAATTACCGCCGAAACGGCGGAAGGCGAGATTATGGGGCTTCGCCACAAGGAGTATCCGATTGAGGGCGTGCAGTTCCATCCGGAGTCGATCATTACCGATCACGGCCATACGATGCTCCGCAATTTCCTGAAACGAAAAGCCGGCAAGACAGTATGAATTATATAGGAGTCAATGGCGGCGTTGTCGACGCCGCAGATGCCGTGGTTTCCGTCAGGGATCACGGCTTTTTGTACGGCATCGGCCTGTTCGAGACGTTCCGGACATACGGCGGAGAGCCTTTTTTGCTGGAGCGGCACTTGAAACGGATGGCGGGAGGATGCCGCCAGCTCGGCATTCCTTATGAGCCGGACATTGACGGTCTTACGGAATGGACCCTGAAGCTCATGGAGCGGAACGGGCTGCAGGAAGCCTATATCCGCTATACGATAACAGCGGGCGAGGATGTGTTGGGTCTTCCGGCCGGAGACTATACGCACCCGAATCAGGTGCTGTTCGCCAAGGCTCTGCCGCCCCGCCCCCCCGAGCTGGATACGAACGGCAAAGAGCTTCAGCTGCTCAAGCTGCGCCGGAACACGCCCGAAGGCAAAGTGCGCTTCAAGTCACTGCATTATATGAACAATATTTTGGCCAAAAGAGAGCTGACGCTCTACCCGCCCGCAGCCCGCGGCGCAGAAGGACTGATGTTAACCGAGCGCGGAGAGGTGGCGGAAGGCATCGTCAGCAATGTGTTTTTTGTGAAAGAGGGACGGTTGTTTACACCGGATGAGTCTACGGGCATACTCCCGGGAATTACCCGGGAAATGGTCATGGAGCTTGCGCGGAGCGAAGGTCTGGAGGTGGAGACCGGCCTGTATCCATGGGAAATGCTGAGTACGGCGGACGAAGTCTTTTTAACCAATTCCGTTCAAGAGCTCGTACCGGTAACTACGCTGTGGAAAGAGAATGAACAAAGGACGGTCGGAAGCGGGACAGCGGGTCCCGTCACTTCCTTGCTTCTCAAGAAATATCGACAGAAAGCGGGCATAGAGCAATGAAGCCTACACTGTATTCGCGAAAATATACTTGCGGTCCGACAGAGCTTGCTTTGGGAACGCGGACTTTGGTCATGGGCATCCTGAATGTCACGCCGGATTCCTTTTCGGACGGCGGACTTTGGGACAAGCCCGAAACGGCGGTGCGCCATGCGCTTCAGATGGCGGAGGAAGGGGCCGACATGATCGACATCGGCGGCGAATCGACGCGCCCCGGACATGTGCCGGTGAGCGCCGACGAGGAACTGAGCCGGATCCTTCCCGTTATTGAAGCGATTCACCGCGCTGCACCACAAATTCCGCTATCGATCGACACGTACAAGGCGGAGGTGGCGAAGCAGGCGATTGCCGCCGGAGCGCATATCATCAATGACATCTGGGGGGGCAAAGCCGATCCCCTCATGGCACAGGTCGCTGCTGAAGCGGGCTGTCCGATCATTTTGATGCATAACCGTCATGAACGGAATTACACGGATTTACAGGCCGATATGATCGCGGACCTGCGCGAAAGCATCGATTTAGCTTTACGGGCGGGAGTTAAGGCGGAGAACATCATCCTCGATCCCGGCATCGGCTTTGCCAAGGACTACGATGAGAATTTACGGGCCATGATGTCGCTTGGCGCTTTGACGAAGCTCGGCTATCCCGTGCTGCTTGCCACGTCGCGCAAACGGTTTATCCGCACGGCGCTTGACCTGCCGGTTGACGATGTCGTTGAAGGTACTGCGGCCACGGTGGCTTTTGGCATCGCTCAGGGTTGTCAGATTGTACGCGTTCACGATGTGCGGCTGATCAAACGTACCGTTACCATGTGCGACGCCATGCTCTATTCCGTTAATAAATAAGGAAAGGCGGCACCGCCAATATGGACAAAATGAAGCTTCACCGCATGGAATATTACGGATATCACGGCGTGTTTGAAGAGGAGCGCAAGCTGGGCCAGCGCTATTACATTGATCTGGAGTTTGAGCTTGATTTAAGCGGAGCGGGACGCAGTGATGATTTAGAGCAGACGGTGAATTACGCCGAAGCGCATGCTTTGGTTAAAAATATTGTCGAATTAGAATCGTACAAGTTAATTGAAGCTTTGGGTGAACGTATTGCATCTGCCGTACTTGACACTTATACTATTATCAACGCGGTAACGGTCAAGGTGACCAAGCCGCATCCGCCGTTCGATGTTCATTTCCAGGGAGTAACCGTGGAGCTGTACCGAACGAGAAAGTGAGAACCGATTCATGAGTAATCATTCCCCCTCTGAGCAGTCAGAGGCTTATATTGCTTTAGGGGCCAATTTGGGAGACCGCGAAAAAAGTCTAAAAGAGGCGCTTACTCTCCTTAATGCCCATGAAGATATTGAGGTTCTGCGCTGCTCCGGCGTATACGAGACCGAGCCTGTCGGTTATTTGGACCAGCCGAACTTTTTGAATATGGCGGCAGCTCTGCGCACGTCGCTGCTGCCGGAAGCGCTCCTTACCGTTATGCTGGGGATTGAGGATCAGTTGGGACGGGTAAGGGAGATTCAGAACGGTCCGCGGACAGTGGATTTGGATTTGCTTTGGATGTATGGACAGACTATAGAAACGCCGCTTTTGACACTGCCGCACCCCCGTATGCTGGAACGCGCATTCGTGCTTTTTCCGCTCCGCGATATTGTGCCGCAGGATGAACCGTCCGGGCTCATTGAACGAGTAACGGACGCGCTGGGCAAGTTAGACGGAAGGGAAGGAATCAAGTTGTGGACAACAAGCGGGTGGGAAGGCGGATTCGGGCATTCCGCAAGCTAAAGGGCTATACTCAGCAGGAGCTGGCGGACCGCACCGGCATTTCGCTTGCTGTGCTTGGAGCGGTGGAGCGGGGAAACCGACGTTTGGAAGATCAAATTTTAGATAAAATTGCGATAGTTTTGGAGGTCGGGGTCAAGGAACTGACCGACTCATCCTCAATATAGAAGGAAGTGAAACAGCATGCTTAAAATCGGCAACATCGAAATGAAGAACCAGGTCGTGCTCGCGCCCATGGCTGGGGTCTGCAATCCGGCTTTCCGGCTGATCGCCAAAGAGTTCGGAACGGGTCTGGTCTGCGCGGAAATGGTCAGCGACAAGGCGATCGTGCACGGCAACAAGCGGACACGCGAAATGCTGTTTGTCGACGAACGGGAGAAGCCGCTGAGCCTGCAGATTTTTGGCGGAGACCGCGAGTCGCTTGTCGAAGCCGCCAAGGTAGTCGACAAAGAAACGAACGCCGATATTATCGATATCAACATGGGCTGCCCCGTGCCGAAGGTGACCAAGTGCGACGCCGGTGCCCGCTGGCTCCTTGAGCCGAATAAGATTTATGAGATGGTCTCGGCGGTCGTCGACGCCGTTGAAAAGCCGGTAACCGTCAAAATGCGGATCGGCTGGGACAGCGAACACATCTACGTCGTGGAGAACGCCCAAGCTGTTGAACGGGCGGGAGGCCAGGCGATCAGCGTGCATGGACGGACGCGCGAGCAGTTGTACACCGGACACGCGGATTGGAGCTACATCCGTCAGGCCAAGGAGGCTGTGTCCATCCCGGTCATCGGCAACGGCGATGTGCAGACGCCGCAGGATGCCAAAGCGATGCTGGATCAGACCGGCTGCGACGGCGTAATGATCGGACGGGGCGCGCTCGGCAATCCGTGGATGCTGTACCGCACCGTCCAGTATCTCAGCACCGGAGAGCTGCTGCCCGATCCATCTCCGAAAGAGAAGATCGACGTCGCTATTTTGCATATGGACCGGCTGGTTGCGCTGAAGGGCGAAGCGGTGGCTGTACGCGAAATGCGCAAGCATCTGGCCTGGTATTTGAAAGGTCTGAAAGGCGCGGCCCGCGTGAAGGACGTTATTATGGAAGAAACGAAACGCGACGAAATGGTGCGGATTTTAAATGATTTTGTCGACAGGGTTTCGGAAGAAGAAACGGGCAGTGCAGAGGAAGTTAAAGCGTCCGTTTCTACGGTATAATAACCGCTGTCGTGCGGAATTTGGAGGCGCCGGGCGATACGAAGGCTGTCATTGACATTTTGTAACGGTTCCCATATAATTTCACAGTATAAATTCGCCGTTTCAAATAATGCAAGGCAGCGGAGGGTTCTTATCCCTTCGGATTCGCATATAGTTATGGTGTTTTCAATAAATGTATACGACAGGAGAATCGGTTAAGATGAGCGATAAAGAAGTCATCCTTACCCCGGACGGACTCAAGCGTCTGGAAGAGGAATTGGAGAACCTCAAATCCGTTAAGCGCCGCGAAGTAGCCGAGCGGATTAAAGTAGCTATCGGATATGGGGATATAAGCGAGAACTCGGAGTATGAAGACGCCAAGAACGAACAGGCTTTTATCGAAGGCCGTATCATTACCTTGGAGAAAATGCTCCGCAATGCCCGCATCATCAACAGCGATGAAATCAACACCGAGATCGTCAGCGTCGGCGTAACGGTAACCGTAGAAGACATGGAGTTCGGGGATGTCATGGAATATACGATCGTCGGAACCGCCGAATCCGATCCGCTCAATAACAAGATTTCCAACGAAAGTCCGGTCGGCAAAGCGATTATCGGGAAGAAAAAAGGCGCTATCGTCGATGTCAACGTGCCTGCAGGCGTTATTCAATATAAAATCATTGATATTAAGATGAAATAAATTTCGGATCTGTTGTTCGGCCACATTCGACTGCTACCGGTGAATGGTGGATGATGCCGGATACAGCAGACGGAAAACCGTTTGGATAAGCTTCCTTAGGGAAGCTTTTTTCAGGATATAAGAAGGATTAAGGTTCAAATCTGTTTTTGAAGGGATGACACGCAATGAGTGAAGAAATCAGCAATCAGGCGAGTGCGGAGAGCGAACTAAGCGAGCTGCTGCAGATTCGCCGCGGCAAATTGGACGAGCTTCGCGAGCTTGGAATCGATCCGTTCGGCAAAAAATACGAGCGTACGAATAATGCCGGTAATATCTTAGCTAAATATGACGGATTGACGCATGAAGAGCTGGACGAGCAGGCCGTTCATGTAAGCGTCGCGGGCCGGATTATGGCCAAACGGACAATGGGTAAAGCCAGCTTTGCCCACATTCAGGATCTTAGCGGCAAAATCCAGATTTACGTTCGTCAGGACAGTGTGCCTGAGGTCCAATATGCGGCATTCGGCGTCCTTGATCTCGGGGATATTATCGGTGTTACCGGCACTGTCTTCAAGACCAAGACCGGCGAGACGACAATCAAGGTGAGCGAGATTGAAGTGCTGTCCAAATCGCTGCTTCCGCTTCCCGATAAATATAACGGTCTTAAAGACGTCGAGCTGCGCTACCGGCAGCGTTATGTCGATTTGATCATTAACCCTGAGGTTCAGCAGACCTTTATCGCCCGTTCGAAGATTATTCAGTCGATGCGCCGCTATCTGGATTCGCTCGGCTATCTGGAAGTGGAGACGCCTACCCTTCATGCCATCGCTGGCGGCGCTGCGGCCCGTCCGTTCATTACCTACCACAATACGCTCGAGATGGAGCTGTACATGCGGATCGCGATTGAACTGCATTTGAAGCGTCTGATCGTCGGCGGTCTGGAGAAGGTATATGAAATTGGCCGCGTCTATCGTAACGAGGGCATTTCCACCCGTCACAATCCGGAATTCACCATGATCGAGCTTTATGAGGCTTATGCCGATTACACGGATATCATGCGCCTGACCGAGAACTTGATCTCGCATATCGCACAAGAAGTGCTCGGCGCACAAAAGGTCAATTACCAAGGCCATGAGGTCGACTTGACTCCGGAGTGGCGCCGCGTATCGATGGTGGATGCGGTCAAGGAAGTCACCGGTGTCGATTTTGGCGTGCATATGACCGACGAAGAAGCTCATCGGCTTGCCAAGGAGCATCGTGTTCCAGTTGAAAAGCATATGACCTTCGGCCATATCCTGAATGCGTTCTTTGAACAGTTTGTCGAAGAGACGCTGATTCAGCCTACGTTCGTCACGGGACATCCTGTCGAAATTTCGCCGCTCGCGAAGAAGAACGATCATGATCCGCGGTTTACCGACCGGTTCGAGCTGTTCATCGTAGCGCGTGAGCATGCCAATGCATTCAGCGAACTGAACGACCCGATTGACCAGCGCCAGCGGTTTGAAGCTCAGCTTCAGGAGAAGGAGCAGGGCAACGATGAAGCACATGAGATGGATGAGGACTTTATTCGTGCGCTGGAATACGGCATGCCTCCGACAGGCGGCCTTGGCATCGGCGTCGACCGCCTTGTTATGCTGCTGACCGACTCGGCGTCCATTCGTGATGTGCTGCTGTTCCCGCATATGCGTAACCGTGCAGGAGAATAAAGAGCGAATTCTATTTATAATATAGAAGAATTAAAGCCCAGGGAATCGGCGGAGCGTCCGGATTTCCTGGGTTTCTTAATTTTTTTCTATAAGTCTATTGCAATCGGGAAATGGAT
>NZ_JAAKGU010000018.1:0-51804 GCF_011043685.1 Paenibacillus apii
ATCTCGAAAACGGTGTTTTCTTATCAAGGAGCCGTTCTCTCCAAATCAGAAATTCCGCTAAGCCTTAAGGACGGGGATAAGAACAAATGGGTTGCTCCTGCAGGAAAAGCAAATGAAAGAATTATGGTTCAAAGATTAGATGCTTTCAATCTGTATCAGTTTCCTTGGAAAAAGCCAAGCGTCAGCTATGACGCCAAGGTCGTTGACAACGGTTGGGAGTTCGTCAGTGTGATGGACTGGGATTTCGAGCGTTATCCTTATTTGGCGATCAAATACATGGCATCGGGCATTATGAACCAGGTTTATTTTGCGAAAACGGTGAATCTGTATACGAAGAAAGAGGCTCTTTTCAAAGACTTTAATACGGATTTCAAGCTTGAAAGCAGCGGAAGAAATACGTTATTGTTCACCTCCAACGTGTATGATTCGGTGTACCAGCCTTTTCCGCCCAATGTCCTTCGGCCTAAATCTACTGAAATCCAGCCGTACTACCAAATCATTAATGCGGATAAGGGGATCAAGAGCAAGGTGCTGGAAGGAGTTTTTGCCGACAAGGGCGATCACTCGGGGTGGCAAACGGAGCTCATTAACAATCAGTTATTTGTTGGGGATTTGGCGGAGCATACCTGGTCCTTGTATTCGGCAAATGGGTCGGCGATTGTGATGAATCAAGCCTGGCCGGGCAACAGCGAGTCCAAGTTTGCCGGTTACAACGCGGCTGCGGGGATTAGCTACTTTTTGGAATACCGCTCGGGCAAAGCCTCAATTACTGCTTATCCGGTTCATTAATAATATATGTTACTTAAAAAAGAAAGGCGCGGGTCCTAACACGGGAATCCCGCGCCTTCTTGTATGCTCTGCACCTTGTCTATTTCAAGGAGACGAATGTCATTTTTTTTCAAAGAAGCGGCTAGACAGAAAAATGTCGAACTGCTATAATGAGATCAACTTATTCCTACAATATTGCTCGGAATAGTTGGACATGGTATGGATGCGGAGAAACTGGCGAAAAAGCCAGCAGGTTAGGGGACTTCACATTGGCAAATAACCATTACGGGATTATTGAATCTATCGGCAATACACCGCTTATACGTCTTGTGAATGTGACGAAGGATCTGGGGCGAACCGACGTAAGCGTGTATGTGAAGGCCGAGCAGCTTAATCCGAGCGGTTCGGTCAAGGACCGCGCCGCGAAGGCCATGATTTTGCAGGGAATCCAGTCAGGGCAATTGACCAAGGAGAAATCCATCATCGACGGGACGAGCGGCAATACCGGCATTGCCTACGCAATGATCGGCGCGGCTCTCGGGTACAAAGTGACCCTGTGCCTCCCGGGTAACGCGAATGTCGAACGCAAGCGGATTCTGCGGGCTTACCGCGCGGAAATTATCGAGACGGACCCGCTGCAAAGCTCGGATGGCGCTCAGCTTGAAGCCAAGCGCATAGCGGAGCTTGAGGCCGACCGGTATTTTTATCCCGATCAATACAATAATGATGCGAACTGGAAAGCGCACTACGAGACGACCGCCCCGGAAATCTGGGAACAGACGGATCATAAGGTTACTCATTTTATCGCCGGCATGGGCACATCTGGAACCTTTATCGGAACCTCCAGAAGATTGAAGGAGCTTAATCCCGCGATCCAGACCGTTGCGATGCAGCCGGATTCGCCTCTGCACGGATTGGAGGGAATGAAGCATCTGGCAACGACGCTTAAGCCGGGGATATACGACCAGTCGGTAGCCGACGGGCTGATTGAGGTTGAAACCGAGGAAGCGTATGCCATGACGCGCAGGCTGGCGCGGGAAGAAGGGCTGCTGGTCGGAATCAGCTCCGGGGCCAATGTACATGCCGCGCTGAAGCTGGCTGCGACCGTCCCTCCCGGATCAGTCGTCGTTACCATTTTATGCGACAGCGGGCTTCGATATTTAAGCGACGACTTGTGGATAAGGGGGGATGCGACATGATCCATCTGAAGCGGGAGCATATCGACCAAATCAATAAACACGCCGAGGAGGATTACCCGCATGAATGCTGCGGTATTGTGTTCGGGAGACTGGGCGAGGAGCAGTCAAAGGTAGTTAGCGAGCTGCTTCCGATTTCCAATTCACGGGAAGAGCAGGCCAGGCATAACCGCTTCCTCATCACCTCGGAAGACATCATGAGAAGCGAGCTGTACGCGCGAAAGCATAAGCTGGATGTGCTCGGCTTCTATCACTCGCATCCCGATCATCCTGCGCGTCCCTCCGCGTTCGACTTGGAGCATGCCTGGCCGACTTACTCTTACCTGATTGTCGCAGTTGCACAAGGGCGGGCGGGAGAATTGACTTCCTGGGAGCTGAACAGTGACCGTTCCG
The DNA here is from genome assembly GCF_011043685.1 of Paenibacillus apii. Lineage (NCBI taxonomy): Bacteria > Bacillati > Bacillota > Bacilli > Caryophanales > Paenibacillaceae > Paenibacillus > Paenibacillus apii. The sequence goes on from NZ_JAAKGU010000018.1 coordinate 2,358, forward strand.
CGTTCCATTCTGAAACCATTAATAGGGAGGATTAGCCGTATGACAGTAAGTTTGCTTATTCCTACCGCCCTGCGCTCGTTTACGGACGGTTTGTCGGAAATCGGTTTGGAGGCGGCCACGGTTGAAGAGGCGCTGGCTGTACTAACCGAACAATATGTCGATCTTCGGCGGCATTTGTTTAACGATCAGGGCCAGCTGCGCAGCTATGTGAATATCTATGTGAATGAAGAGGATATCCGGCAAAAAAACGGTCTGCAGACAGCCTTGTCGGATGGAGACGACGTCATGCTTGTGCCTTCCATTGCCGGCGGCTCGCCGGCGGAAACGGAAGGAATCGGGAGCCCGGGCCTTGACGGGCTTCCCGAACTGACCAAAGACGAAATTACCCGGTACAGCCGGCACCTTATTCTGCCGGAGGTCGGCGTGGAAGGACAGCGCATCCTCAAGAAAAGCCGGGTTCTGCTGATCGGAACCGGAGGACTGGGCGCGCCGATCGCCATGTATTTGGCCGCTGCTGGCGTCGGGACGCTTGGCATTGTCGATTTTGACTTCGTGGATGAGACGAATTTGCAGCGCCAGATTATTCACGGCACGCGCGATATCGGCAGACCGAAGATTGCGTCCGCCAAAGACCGGATCAAGAGCATTAACCCGAAAGTTAACGTCATTGCCATCGAACAAAGACTGTCCAGCGAGAACGCCCTCGATATTATCAAGGATTACGATGTGGTCGTGGATGGAACGGATAATTTCCCGACGCGATATTTGGTCAATGACGCCTGCGTTTTATTGGGCAAGCCGAACGTGTACGGCTCCGTATTCCGGTTCGAAGGACAGGTCAGCGTATTCTATGCGCAGGAAGGGGCCTGTTACCGCTGTCTGTATCCGGAACCGCCTCCAGCCGGACTTGTTCCCACTTGCTCCGAAGGCGGCATACTCGGCGTTCTTCCCGGCATCATCGGCTGCATTCAGGCAAATGAAACGATCAAGCTGCTCCTTGGCAAAGGTGAACCTCTAATCAATCGGCTGCTGCTGTTCGACGCGCTGAAGATGAAGTTTCGGGAGCTTAAGCTCAGCAAGGACACGAACTGCCCCATTTGCGGAACACATCCTACCATTACATCCCCTATTGATTATGAAGAATTTTGCGGTTTGAAGAAGCCTGCCGAAGAGGAGCCAATCGAGGAGATTACGGCTGCCGAGCTGAAAAGACGCTTTGATGGCGGGGAAGAGGTGCAAATCCTGGACATCCGGGAGCCTCATGAGCTTGCGATCGGGAAGCTGCCGGGAACAAAAGCCATTCCTTTCGGTCAGATCGTTCGCCGCAAAGCGGAGCTTGATCCCCAGCGGGATACGATCGTCATATGTAAAATCGGCCAGCGCAGCGTGATGGCGATTCGTACTTTACGGGATTCCGGCTATACCGGCAAACTGCTGAATTTGAAAGACGGCATGAACGCATGGGCGCAGGAAATAGATCCCCGGATTGCGCAGTACTGATGCATATCTGACTTATAAAACTCATTATAGTAGGCCCATTGCCGAACCAATGCGCTTATGCACGCGGGCATGGAAGGCTCACCGGACCGGTTGGTTTGGCGCGGACTTTGCCGTATCGCTCTAGTAATAAGTACATACCGTTCCGGCGATGGGCCATATTATATATTTTTCATTATTATCTTAAGGGGGCTTTACTATGTCCGAACAAGACAATGGCAATCTGGCCGTACCGGCGCTCGGTTCATCGGCAGCTTATCAACTGGCAAATGTCACCAAATCTGCACCTCAATTCGATTCCCTTACACCGCGCTGGATCACAAGGCTGTTCGAATGGAAGGGACTTGAAACGGGGATTTACCGGCTGAACAAGGTACAGGAAGGCGATACGCCGCTTGATGTATTGTGCAGTACCGGCGACACCTCGAATATTACCGAAGGCTTTGTCGATTATAGTACAAGCCCGCGCGAATACGTGCTGAATTCCATTTCGACGATTATCAACGTCAATACCTGCGTATCGGACATATACAGCAGCCCTTTCAACCAGATTCAGGAGCAATTGCGGCTTGCCATTGAGAGCATCAAGGAAAGGCAGGAAAGCCAGCTCATCAACAGCGATGATTACGGTCTTTTGAAAAATGCGGCGCCTTCCCAGCGCATCCAGACACGCAACGGTGCGCCTACGCCGGATGATCTGGACGAGTTGATCTCCAAGGTGTGGAAAGAGCCTTCCTATTTCCTGGCTCATCCGCGGGCCATCGCGGCCATCGGCCGGGAATGCACAAGACGCGGCGTTCCGCCGCAAACGGTGCAGATCTTTGGTTCGCATTTTCTGACCTGGAGAGGCATCCCTATTATTCCTACGGACAAGCTGTTCGTCGACGGTCATAAGAACCCAAAAGGTAAGGCGGGCAAAACGAATATTCTGCTTGTGCGCACCGGAGAAAATAAGCAGGGCGTTCTCGGTTTGTACCAAACCGGTCTTCCGGGCGAGCAGTCCCGCGGGCTTTCGGTCCGGTTTACGGGCATCGACAAGCAGGGCATCGGCTCGTATCTCCTCTCCTTGTACTGCTCCGTTGCGATTCTTGCAGATGACGCGGTGGGCGTGCTGGAAGATGTGGATGTAGGTAACTACTATGACTACGAATAGCAATCATCCATCCCTTCCGGACCCATCCGTCCTGGCGGCGCTGGCGAGTGCATACTTTCCGGAATTTTCATCTGGGAAAGCGGCTGCGGCCGCTTCATCCGCTCCGGAATCTGCACCGTCCGTACAGAATACGGTTCCTTCGCCTCCAGCCTTTGCACCGTCCGTACAGGGGGGGTCTCCTGCGGCGCCATCGTACCATGGATTATGGACCGAGGCGGACTTTCTGCGGGCGATTCCCGGCGCGTTTGAATCGGACAATCTGGGGACAAGCTCTTTGCCGGGCAGCTATGCACCGTCGATTGAGTTCTTGTCAGGCAGCCAAGCTCCATCCGCCGTTTCGGCTCCCTCGCTATCCTTCGGGGCGTTTGATGTAAACGCGGTGCGAAAGGATTTTCCGATTCTGGCGGAGAAGGTGAACGGTAAAGATCTGGTGTGGCTGGACAATGCCGCGACGACCCACAAGCCCCGGCAGGTTATTGAGCGGATCAAGTACTATTATGAGCATGAGAATTCCAATGTGCACCGCGCGGCTCATGAGCTGGCGGCGCGCTCCACAGATGCTTACGAGGGCGCCCGAGAGAAGGCGGCCCGGTTTCTGAACGCCCCTTCGGCGAAGGAAATCGTATTCGTCCGGGGAGCGACCGAGGCAATTAATTTGGTAGCAAGCAGCTACGCCAGACATCATTTGCAGAAAGACGATGAAATTCTTATCACGTGGCTGGAGCATCATGCCAACATCGTGCCCTGGCAATTGGTCTGCGAGGAGACCGGGGCGAAGCTCCGTGTCGCGCCTGTCGATGAGAGCGGACAAATCCTGCTGGACGAATATGCGAAGCTGCTGAGCTCCCGGACGAAGTTCGTCTCCCTGACGCATGTATCCAACGCGCTCGGTACGGTTACTCCGGTAGCGGAGATGGTCAGCCTGGCCCACCGTTACGGCGCCAAAGTGCTGGTTGATGGCGCGCAGGCCGTCTCCCACTTGAAAGTGGACGTGCAGGCGCTGGATGCCGATTTCTACGTGTTCTCGGGTCATAAAGTGTTTGGTCCCACAGGAATCGGCGTCCTGTATGGTAAACCCGAAGCGCTCGAAGCCATGCGTCCCTACCAGGGCGGGGGCAATATGATCGTGGATGTAACGTTCGAGAAGACCATTGTTCACCCGGCCCCGGCCCGTTTTGAAGCGGGAACCGGTAATATTGCTGATGCGGTCGGGCTTGGCGCGGCGCTGGACTACGTTTCCTCAATCGGCCTGGATGTGATTAACCGTTATGAGCATTTTCTGCTGGAGTACGGCATAGAATCGCTTTCCCGCGTCCCTGGCCTGCGGCTCATCGGCACGGCAAAGGAAAAAGCGGGCGTGCTGTCCTTCGTTCTCTCAGGGTTTACGACGGAGGAGGTTGGCAAGGCCCTTAGCAATGAAGGGATTGCCGTTCGTTCCGGCCACCATTGCGCTCAGCCGATTCTCCGCAGATTCGGGCTTGAGAGCGCGGTAAGACCGTCGCTGGCATTCTATAACACCTGCGGGGAAATTGACGCCTTGACGTCTGTGCTGTTGAAGCTGAAGCATAGCTGAAGCGTACTGAAACGGCTGCGGTATCCGCCGTCAATCCCCTATCATCTCCGGCGCCGGACGATGCCATATAAGCAGGGGGAAAGGAGGTTGAGTCTTGAGCAGCATTAATGACAACCGAATGAACCGTCTCGTTGCGGAGATTGCGGCCAGCTACCGGGAACAGCCGATTAATCCTTTACTGGATTATTCTTTGCTTCCGAGCCGCAAGCTGGTTATTGAGAGCATACATTTGGTTTGGGAACTGCTGTTTCCCGGTTATTTCGGCAAGCAGGATTTGAATGACGAGACGATGGAGTATCACATTGGCTCTGTTCTGATACAGATTCAGGAGAAGCTGTCCGACCAGATTGGCCGCTCTCTGCTGTACCGGAGGGGACAGAATTCCCATTCCTCCCAAGAGGTAAGACCGGAGGCGGAGGAAATCATTCATCAATTTTTGGCGGAAATACCGCGGATACGGAGCGTGCTGGCCACCGATGCCCAAATCGCTTTCGACGGAGATCCGGCGGCCAATGATTTGAGCGAGATCATTTTCTCCTATCCCGGCTTATTCGCGGTGGGGATCTACCGTATGGCCCATGAACTGGAACTGCTGTCTGTCCCGCTTATTCCCCGGATTATGACCGAATATGCGCACAGCGTCACAGGAATTGATATCCATCCCGGGGCGAAGATCGGCAGTTCCTTCTTTATCGACCATGGTACCGGGGTAGTGATCGGAGAAACGACGGAGATCGGTGATCGGGTGAAGATTTACCACGGGGTGACGCTGGGAGCCTTGTCGCTCCGAGAGGGCCATTCGATGTATGGGAAAAAGCGCCATCCGACGCTTGAGGATGATGTGACGGTATATTCCGGCGCATCGATTCTGGGCGGGGATACCGTCATCGGCAAAGGGGTCGTGATCGGCAGCAATGTCTCCATCTTCAAGTCCGTGCCTGCCGGCGCGAAAGTAACTGTAAAGAACCCGGAACTGATCATCAAAGGCCAGGCGCCGCAAGAATTCCCGCAGGAATTCACCTGGGATTGGGTGATTTGAAGCTCCGATACTCAAAAAAACGAACCCGACTTCCACTCAATAATCAGTGGAAGGACGGGTTCGTTTCTTCTTGTTTAACAGGTTAAGCGGGTCATGCCTGGAATGGCATCATAGGATAGCCCCGCGCCGTTTTATATTTTACTCCGCTGCCGAAGCAGTAGGAGACGCGTCCGCCAGCATCTGGCGCAGCACCGTTTGCAGGATGCCGCCGTTGCGGTAGTAATCGACATCAACCATACTGTCCAGCCGTGCGATGACCGGGAAGTCGAACTTCGTGCCGTCCTCGCGGGTGGCGGTAACCGTCAACTCTTGTCCAGGCTGCACGTCATTGCCGAGGCCGGTAATATCGAAGGTCTCGCGGCCCGTCAGCCCCAGATTGCTCCAGCCGTTGCCTTCCTGGAACTGCAGCGGCAGTACGCCCATGCCGACGAGGTTGCTGCGGTGAATCCGCTCGAAGCTCTCGGCGATGACGGCTTTGACGCCCAGCAGGAACGTGCCTTTGGCCGCCCAGTCGCGCGAGCTGCCCGTGCCGTATTCCTTGCCCGCGATAACGACGAGGTTCTGTCCGTCGGCCTGATAACGCATGGAAGCGTCATAGATCGGCATCACTTCGTTGGTCGGCAGGTAGGTGGTGACGCCGCCTTCCGTCCCCGGAGCAACCGCATTCCGGATCCGGATATTGGCGAACGTTCCGCGCATCATGACTTCATGGTTGCCGCGGCGGGAGCCGTAGGAGTTGAAGTCCTTGCGCTCAACGCCGTGCTCGCTGAGGTATTTGCCTGCAGGGCCGGACGTTGTAATATTACCGGCAGGCGAGATATGGTCGGTCGTTACCGAATCGCCCAGCAGGGCGAGTACGCGCGCATCGTTGATATCCTCGATGTCGCCGAGTCCGTCGGCCAGATGCTCGAAGAACGGCGGGTTCTGGATATACGTCGATTTCTCGTCCCATTCGTAGAGCTCGCCTTCCGGAACGGGAATCGCGTTCCAGCGCTCGTTGGCCGTAAAGACGTTCTCGTATTTGCTGCGGAACATCTCCGGGCTGACCGACAACTGAATCGCTTCGCGGATCTCAGCGCTTGTCGGCCAGATGTCTTTCAGGTAGACCGGCTCTCCGAGCGAGTCGTAACCGAGCGGATCGTTCTGCAGGTCGATATTGACCGTGCCTGCGATCGCATAGGCCACAACCAGCGGCGGGGAAGCGAGATAGTTCGCCTTGACCTGGGCATGCACGCGTCCTTCGAAGTTCCGGTTGCCCGAAATGACGGAAGCCACGGTCATGTCGTTCGCCGCAACCGCCTGGGCCACCTCATCCGGAAGCGGTCCCGAGTTGCCGATACAGGTGGCGCAGCCGTATCCGGCGACGTAGAAGCCGAGCTCTTCCAGCGGCTTCAGGAGACCTGCCTTCACCAGGTAATCCGTCACGACAAGCGAACCCGGCGTCAGGCTGCTCTTGACATAGCCCGGCTTGGTCAGGCCGCGCTCTACGGCTTTCTTAGCAAGCAGACCCGCACCAAGCATAACGCTTGGGTTCGAGGTGTTCGTACAGCTTGTGATCGCCGCGATGACGACTGCGCCGGTGGACAGCTCGCTTTTGCTGCCGTCTTTATGCTGAAGCTCGACCTTTTGTGCGATTTTCTCGTCGCTCAGGCCGTAACCGCCTTTGTCGATCGGAGTGCGGATAATGCCTTCGAAATTCTCTTTCATATGTGTAAGCTCGATCCGGTCCTGAGGACGCTTCGGTCCCGCCAAGCTTGGCACAACCGAGGCCAGATCCAGTTCAATCGTATCGCTGAATACCGGGTCCGGCGTTTCCGCCGTACGGAACATGCCTTGGGCTTTGTAATACGTCTCCACCAGTTCGACCTGCTCATCGGAACGGCCCGTGCTGCGCAGGTAGAACAACGTCTCGTCGTCCACAGGGAAGAAGCCGATCGTCGCGCCGTATTCAGGCGCCATGTTGGCGACTGTCGCCCGGTCAGCCAGGCTGATATTGGCAAGGCCCGGGCCGTAAAATTCGACAAATTTGCCGACCACGCCTTTTTTGCGCAGCATTTGGGTAACGGTCAGCGCCAGATCGGTTGCCGTAGCGCCTTCCACCAGACTGCCTGTCAGCTTGAAGCCGATAACGTCAGGGGTCACAAAATAGAGCGGCTGCCCCAGCATGCCGGCTTCCGCCTCAATGCCGCCGACGCCCCAGCCTACAACGCCCAGACCATTAATCATGGTTGTGTGGGAGTCGGTGCCCACCAGCGAATCCGGATACACGGTCGTTTCGCCGTCCACCGTCTTCGTGGCCGCCACCGAAGCCAGATACTCCAGGTTGACCTGGTGCACGATGCCGGTTGCCGGAGGAACGGCGCGGAAGTTGTTGAATGCCGTCTGCGCCCAGCGCAGGAACCGGTAACGTTCCTCGTTGCGTTCGAATTCAACGTTCATATTGTATTCCAACGCGTCCTTGGTGCCGAAGGCGTCAACCATGACCGAATGGTCGATAACGAGGTCGACCGGCACGAGCGGATTGATCTGCTTCGGATCGCCGCCGGCTTTTTTTACAGTATCGCGCATGGCCGCAAGGTCTACAACCACCGGTACGCCGGTGAAATCCTGCAGCACGATCCGCGCCGGGATGAAGGGAATTTCCTTCCCGCGGTCGATGTCGCCCGCCCAGCCGGCGAGCTGTTTGACATGCTCTTCTGTAATGGCTCTTCCGTCGAATTGGCGGACGGCCGCCTCAAGCAGCACTTTAATGGAAAAAGGAAGGGAGGAGATATTGCCGAGTCCCTGCTGTTCAAGCGCTTGAAGATCATAGTAGCGGTACGTTGTGCCGCCCGATGTGAGCGAGCGAACAAGATTGAAATTATCCTTGCTTGGCATGAATTTGCCTCCTTGTTTCATCTGTTGAAACTCCATTTCATATTCATCTCTGCCTTTTAGTATAACGGTTACAGGAGGGGGAGTAAAGTTTTTTCCTTCATTTTAATCGAAAAATCCGCATCCCTTCGGCCTCCGATTTATTGTCCGTATAGCCGCCCGTTCCGCCTCATATATATAGTACGGCAGCATACTGCCCTGGCAGAGCTTAACCGGCTTTGCTTATCGGAGTCCTTTGCGGGCAGCGCGTAAGTGCGGCGTAATTTTGGATTGGTGCGGAAAGGGGCGGGAAACGGGCAATGGATCAGAAATGGAAGAAAAGTCTGTATATATATGTAGACCAATACAACAAAAGCCGGGTGGTGCCTGAAACCGAGGTCTTCTCCGGGAGCGGCTCAGGCCTCGATCTTGGGCAACAGGAGCGCGGCCGGAGAATGGCGAAATGGTACGAGGACAGGGGGATTAAGCCCCGGCGCTGCGAGACGGGGGTGAAGGTGCTGCGGTCTGCGCAGCGGAATGAGGGGGACATCCTGGCGGAAGTCGCCCTGCACAGCGCCTTTTTCTATGAAAAAGGCGGGATCACGCACCGTGAGGACAAGGTGGAGCGGGAGCGCTTGATCTTTGCGGGCGGGAACGGAGAGGCCGGGTGGGCCTTGGCTGGTGTGGAGCGCGACATTCCGGAGCGGGGCTTTCGAAGGGGCAAGGGGGGGGCCGCCAGCGTAGAAATTCATACCCTTGAAGAAGCGTTCGGCCAGCCGTCACTTCCGGGCCCGCTGCTCAGCCGCAGGGTGCTCTCCACTGCTACCCGCGATGTCCGTTACCGGCGGGAAGACGCCGCGGCTTATGCGGACCGGTGGTGGAATGATTTTAATCCGGAATATGAAACCTTCGCCGTCGACTGCACCAATTACGTATCCCAATGTCTCTTTGCAGGGGGAGCACCGATCAACTATACTGGTAAAAGAGAAACGGGCTGGTGGTACAAAGGTTATGTAGGCGGACAGGAAGGGTGGAGCTACAGCTGGGCGGTCTCGGACAGTCTCCGCCGTTACCTGGATGGAGAGCGGCGCTCAGGCTTGCGCGCCCAGATTGTGGAGCGTCCCGAGCAGCTGATGCTTGGAGACGTCATTCAGTATGACTGGGACGGAGACGGCCGCTATCAGCACAGCACCGTCGTTACGGCGTTTGACGCGGGAGGCATGCCGCTTGTCAACGCGCATACGGTTCCCAGCCGCCACCGCTATTGGGACTATCGGGATTCCTATGCCTGGACCGACAGAACGGCTTATCGTTTTTTTCACATTTACGACTACTTATAATTCAGAGAGAGGTTAAGGGATGGATAATGCAAAGCTGACCGTGGGCCTGGCGTACGGCGGGAAATCGGGGGAGCACGAAGTATCGCTGCAGACCGCTTTTGCCGTGATGAACGCTTTTGACTACGATAAATATGAGATTCTGCCTTTTTATATATCAAAGCAGGGGCTGTGGAAGATCGGGGAGAAGCTGCAGGCCCCCTTCAGTCGGCTGGAGCAGCTTAAGCTGGAAGGAGAGTCCGCGGATACGGGCAAGGCGCTGAACGCCGTATTCAGCGGACTGGACGGCGGCGAAAGAGCGGTGGACGTGATGTTCCCGCTGCTGCACGGCACGAACGGGGAAGACGGGACGATTCAAGGCCTGTTCGAGATGGCTAATATCCCTTATATCGGAGCGGGTGTGCTGGCTTCGGCGGCGGGCATGGATAAAGTCATCATGAAGAAGCTGTTCGCGGAGGCGGGGCTGGAGCAGTGCAAGTACTGCTACTTTCACGCCAGCACATGGAAGCGCAAGAGCCATGATCTGATCATCGAGGTCGAGGATAAGCTGGGGTATCCGGTATTCGTCAAGCCTGCGAATCTGGGTTCCAGCGTCGGCATTTCCAAGGCTGTCGGCAAGGAGTCCCTGATCAAAGCCGTCGAGACCGCCTTCCGTTACGATACCAAGGTAATTATCGAGGAGTTCGTCGAGGCGCGCGAGCTGGAGGTCAGCGTGCTGGGCAATGACGAGCCGGAGGCATCCGTTCCCGGCGAAATCGTCTCCTCCGGCGAATATTACGATTATGCGGCCAAATATATCGACGGGAAGTCGCAAATGCTGATTCCGGCTCCCGTCGACCCCGAGACCGCCGACCGGCTGCGGGAATTGGCGATAGCCGCTTTTCGCGCAATTGAAGGCAGCGGCATTACGCGGGCCGATTTCTTCGTCCGCAAATCAGACGGCAGAATATTGATCAACGAAGTCAACACGATGCCCGGCTTCACGCCGTTCAGCATGTACCCCCTGCTGTGGCGGGAGACGGGCGTAACCTATCAGGCTCTGCTGGACCGTATGATCGCGCTGGCGCTCGAGCGGTATAATCTCAAGCAGGGCTTGAAATACGATAACGAGCAATAATAGAGAATAGGCGGATGATCCGGCCGGAAAGGAGAAGGTATCATGGGATTTCAAACAGAGTTTAATTCGGTATGCAAATTCAAGAATGAACAGGAATTGTATGAGCTGCTGGAATACGGACGCTGTAAAATGCTGAAGCAAGGGTTCCGCATCTTTCCGACCGGGCAGAAGGTTATTGCCTATACGCCGGACAACGTCGCTGTGGCTATCGTCAAAATCTCGGCGTCCATCGCGGAGATTAACTTCCAGGGCCATGAAGTAACCGCAGTCGAGATGGAACTGGTCCGCAAACTGAATGATGAAGAATCCAGAGTACAGACGGCTCTGGCCGACGAGATGTTCTTCGGAGAGCGGGAATGATCGTCCGCTTCGGTTATGTTGCAATGTCCACTGTGATCAAAAATTGTTCACCGTCCAAGACGATGACCATGGCTTCGTTCAGTAAGCTGGACGACCGCGAGGCGGCGGTCCGCCGCCTTGAGTCGATCGCCAGGGGCAATCTGCATAACACGCTCAGGCTGCTGAGGCATAACCGGGCATCCGATATTAAAGTTTACCGGCTGACCTCGAAGCTGGTCCCTCTGGCCACGCATCCGGAGCTGCGGGATTGGAACGCGCTGGCCGCGCTGGCCCAGGATTTTGCCGAGGTTGGCCGATATATTAAGGAGAACGGGATAAGGGTGTCCTTTCATCCCGATCATTTTACCGTGCTGAGCACGCCAAGGCCCGAGGTACTGGCCAGTTCCGTCCGTGACCTCCGCCACCATACGGACATGCTGTCCGCAATGGAGCTTCCGGCTACGGCCAAGAACAATATCCATATCGGCGGCGCGTACGGGGATAAGCCCCTTGCGGCGGCCCGGTTCGCCCAGAACTTCCGGGAGCTTGCGCCGGAACTGCAGGAGCGCATCACCCTTGAGAACGACGACAAGACGTTCAACGCGGTGGAGACGCTGGAAGTCTGCAAGACGCTTGGTCTCCCGATGGTGCTCGATCTCCATCATCAATGGGTGAATAACGAGGGAGAGCTTCCCTGGGAGCTGTGGCCGGACATCAGCCGGACCTGGCAGACGCCGTTGGCTCAGAAGGACGCCCCAAGCGACCGGCCCCTTCCGCCCAAGATTCATGTCTCAAGCCCCCGCAGCCTGTCCGATCCCCGCAGCCATGCCGATAACGTGGACCCGGCGCCGCTGCTCGCTTTTCTGAAGCGGATTGCACCGGATACGGCGGCGGTGGATGTCATGATCGAAGCCAAGGCTAAGGACGGCGCGCTGTTTGAGCTGATGGAGACGCTAAAAGGAATGGAAGGCGCAGGGAGCGGAATTACTGTGCTGGACGGAGCAAGCATTCGCATCGAGGCCTAAAATATGGCATTGCCGACTTGATAAGTAGCCGCAAATGCGGTACGTTGAAGGAAACTTCGGTTTACCCTATATCTTAACAATTAAAGGAGCATACGAAATGGGAGAACTGCTGACCGGAAAAAATATTGTGGTAATGGGCGTGGCGAACGACCGCAGCATTGCCTGGGCGATTGCCAAGAGCTTATCGGAACAGGGGGCGCGCCTGGCCTTTACATATGAAAGCGAACGTGTGGAGGGCCGGGTGCGCAAGCTGGCCGAGACCATTCCCGGTTCGGTCATTTTGCCGTGCAACGTGACGGTGGACGAGGATATTGACAAGCTGGCGGAGGAGCTGAAAGAGAACTTCGGCGTGCTGCACGGCATTGTGCACAGCATTGCCTTCGCCAAAGGCGAGGATCTGGAAGGCCGCTTTGCCGCCACTTCGCGTGCCGGCTTTGCGCTGGCGCATGACATCAGCGCTTATTCGCTGGTCGCTGTCGCCCAGCGGCTGCATCCCCTCATGACCGAGGGCGGGTCCATCATTACGATGACCTATATGGGCTCGGAGCGCGTGATGCGCAATTATAACGTCATGGGCGTAGCCAAAGCAGCGCTTGAAGCTTCGGTTCGCTATCTGGCAAGCGATCTTGGTCCGGACAACATCCGCGTGAACGCCATTTCCGCCGGACCGATCCGCACCCTGGCTGCCAAAGGCATCAGCGATTTCAACTCGATTCTGCGCGTCGTGGAAGAAAAGGCGCCGCTTCGCCGCGGCACCGATGCCGCCGAAGTCGGCGATACGGCAATGTTCCTGATAAGCCAGCTGTCGCGAGGGATTACCGGAGAAGTAATCTATGTCGACGGCGGGTACCACATCATCGGAGGTTAGCAAGCGGGCCGGACGGCAAGGTCCCCGCGAGCTGCGAAGGGATCTCACGCCCGGCTATCAAGTTTAAGAAAGCGGAGTGAAGAGATGAGTTCTTTAAATCCTAATAGCAGGAATGAGCGGGAGCCCTATGTCGTATCCAGCAAGGGTTACACGGCGGTAGCCATCAACGCGGCCGCTAAAGCCGGGGAGTACATCAAGAGCAGACAGGGGACGGTCAAGGAGCTGGGAACGAAGTCATCGGCTCAGGATCTGGTGACGGAAGTGGACAAAGGCGCGGAGCAGATGATCCGCAGACTTGTGCTGACGCATTATCCCGATCACGCCATTCTGGGCGAGGAGGGAGTGGTGCCCGGTGCCGATGCCGTGACCGCCGCGCTGGAGGAAGCGAAAGAGAATGAGTTTCTCTGGATCGTCGATCCGGTGGACGGGACAACGAATTTTGTCCATGGCTTTCCTTTTTACGCGGTGTCGATTGCGCTCGCCGTACGCGGCGAATTGACGGTCGGCGTCATTTACGACCCGGTGCGCGATGAGATGTTCGTGGCCGAAAAGGGCAAGGGCGCTTACGTGCATGGCGTCAAGACCGCCGTCTCTTCGGAAACTTCGCTTGGCGACAGCCTGATCGCGCTCGGCTTCCCGCCGGACCGGCAGGTTGCGCAGCCGGCCAATCTGGCCGCTCTGCAGAACATTCTGCCGAAGGTCCGGGGGATCCGCGCCGGAGGCTCCGCCGCCCTGCATCTGGCCTACGTGGCTGCGGGACGGGTCAGCGCCTACTATGAAGTCGGCCTGAGCCCTTGGGACTGCGCCGCAGGTGTGCTGCTGGTCAAGGAGTCCGGCGGCCAGGTTACCGATACGCAAGGCAACCCGTACCATATCGGCACACGCCATGTCGTGGCCAGCAACGGGCATATCCATGAGGATATCGTATCTTCGCTGAAGGAAGCGGGAGCGACCGGATTCTAGCAAGAGCGAAAGGAGGCGGGCTTTTAGTGAGCGGGAAGGAAGATCTGGAGCGCCGTTTGAGCGAATTGCTGAACGAGGGCGAGCTGGAACAAAGCAGCCGGGAAGCAAGGGAGCTTCGCCAAATATCGCCGAAATACGAAATCCGTATTCAGACAACGCTTGATCCGATTGTGGAGGAAACGCACCGGTACCGGTCAATCGCCCGAGAGCTGGACGACCGGTACGATAAATACCTGGAACGGACGCGGAAGCGGCAGGATTCCGTTTCTCGCGAATCGGCGGGAGACCAGGAAGGAAGCCCTTAAAGGCGACCGGTAAGGCCGGAGCACCGGGGACGAACGGGCACGCGGCTAGCTAATATCATATTTAATCAAGAGAAAGAGTCAAGGGCGCGATGATGTGGAACCTTGGCTCTTTTTTGCTCGGCGCCGAGATCTACCTTTACAGGATTTGGAATGATAGAATGGAAGAATCATGGCAGACTTGGAGGGATATGATGATCAATTTGCGGAAAAAATGGATAAACGCCGCCAGCTTCCTGCTGCTCGCAGCCACCCTGCTGGGCACCTCTGCCCCGGGCGCTTTGGCAGCCGCCGCAAAGACGCCGCAGCCGGAAACGGTCGGCATCGTGGCTTTGGGAGACTCCGTTACGGCAGGCTATGAACCGGGCATGACGATAAGCTCTACGCCCTACGGCTACGCGGAGCGGCTGCTGGAGCAGGCCTGGTTTCACGGCAAGCGGGCAGAGCTTAGCAATTACGGCATTCTCGGGCTGAAGACCGCCGGACTTCGACAGCTTACGGCGGCAATCAAGGACGGCACGGCCATTACGGCCGACAGCATCCAGCCCGGCATCGCCGATCCGCGCCTGCCCTCGTTTGCGGCCAAAGCCGAGCAGACCAAGGCCGATATTGCCGCAGCGAAGCTGATTACCATCACGATCGGCGGCAATGATGTGAGCAGTCTGCTGCAGCAGGCGAAGGACTTGTCGGATGCCGATCTTCAGGCTCGCGTGCAAGAGCTGCTGGCGGCTTACACGGACAATGTCACGGCCGCGCTGGAGAACCTGCGGGCGATAAATCCGAATGCGACGATTATTATCGCCGACCAGTATCAGCCGGTTCCGCAGCTCTATGCCGGCCAGAGCTACGCGAAGCTGATGAGCGCCGCTGCAAGCTTTACGCAGGCGGCCGACCGTCTGGCCGCAAGCGTGACGCGCCCAGACGCCCCCGTGCTTGTCGCCCATGCGGCCTCGCTGTTTGCGGGCCAAGAGGGATCGCTGACGCATATCATCGCTGACTCCGACTTCCATCCGACCCAGCTTGGCTACGAGACGATTGCGAAGGCGTTCACCGAAGAGGTCTGGGGCGACTACCGGGTGCCGGCCTCCTTCCTGACACCTTCCGCCTCACAGCGGCCGATGACGATTGTCGTGAACAGCCAGGAGCTGAACACGCCGAACAAACCGGTCGTCCGCAGCGGCCAGAACTTCCTTGCGCTCGCGGATGTTCTCAAAGCGATGGGCGCAAGCGGCAAGTGGGACAACAAGACGTCCAGCGCGACCATTGTATACGGCGGACGGACGGTCGTCATTACGATCGGCTCCAAGACGATCCTGGCGGACGGCCGCAAGATCGCGGTAGATACTCCGGCTTTTCTGCAAAAGAATGGCAAGGAAGTCAAGACCTATTTGCCACTGGCCGCCCTCGCCTCGGGCCTGGGCTTCGACGTGGAATACAGCGCGCAGCTGCGTACCGCTTTTATCAACCCTTAAATATATTAATAATCAAGCAAGCGCGTATTAAAAGTTCATCATGTGAAGCAAAGGTGGAGAGCAACGGTGTCTAACGCAAAGTTTACGAAGGATTATGTGATTACGATGGACGATATTGTAAGAGAGGGGCATCCGGCGCTTCGCATCATCACAGAGCCGGTAAAGCTGCCTCTGACGGAGGAGGACCGCGAAACGCTGCTGTGCATGCTTCAGTTTCTGAAGAACAGCCAGGACGAGGAGATGGCCGCGAGGTATAAGCTGCGCTCCGGTGTTGGGCTGTCGGCCAATCAGATCGGGCTGAACAAGCGGATGTTTGTCATGTATTCCCATGACGAGACCGGCGCGCTGATCGAGCATGCCCTGGTCAATCCAAAGATCGTCAGCCATTCCCTGTCGATGATCTACTTGCCGGATAGTGAGGGCTGCCTGTCGGTCGACCGGCCGATTCAGGGCTTTGTGCCGCGGTATGAGTCGGTCAAAGTAAAAGGGTATGATCTGGGTGCGGGCAAAGAGGTCCAGCTTCGGTTCAAGGGCTATACGTCAATCATCATCCAGCATGAGATGGATCATCTGGACGGAAAGATGTTCTACGACCGGATCAATAAAGATAATCCGTTCAAGCTGCCGCAAGGTGTATCGATTCGCAGCCTGTACGACCGGGATGAAGATTAAAGCTTGAAACGAAATGATTCACAATGAATAATTTTCAGAAAAAAGTGCAGATTAAGAAGCAAGGCGGCCGTAGCTATCCTCGATCGGGGCGACGGTCGTTTTTTTTACGCGTTAATCTAGAGACGACCCGGATGCAAAAAAGCGCCGTTCAAAGGCGATACTGCCCTGCCTTTGAACGGCAACCCGTCCGCTGCTTGCGTTACGCTTATCGTTCTTCCTTCATCGCGCGGAAGGAGGCTTCCGCCGCTTCCAGCGTAGCGTCGATGTCTTCATCGGTGTGAGCCGTGGTCAGGAACCACGCCTCATACTTCGACGCCGCCAGGTTGATGCCGCGGTTCAGCATATGGCGGAAGAAGCTGGCGAACGCTTCGCCGTCGGTATCCTGGGCCTCATCGTAGTTGGTCACGGGATGATCGCAGAAGTGGGTGGAGAAGGCGCCGCGAATGCGGTTGATCGTCAGCGGAATGCCGTGACGGTCGGCCGACTCTTTCAGTCCGTCCGTTAACCGGATAGCCAGCCGCTCCATCTCTTCGTACACGCCTTCTCCCTGGAGTATCTCCAGGCAGGCAATGCCCGCCGAGATGGACGCGGGGTTGCCCGCCATAGTGCCGGCCTGGTAGGCCGGTCCGAGCGGCGCTACCTGATCCATGATCTCCTTGCGGCCGCCGTAGGCGCCGATCGGCAGACCGCCGCCGAAGATTTTGCCCATCGCCGTCAGGTCGGGTACGATCTGCTCGTGATTGTCCAGTCCGGCGTAAGTTTGCGCGCCGCCGTAGTGGAAGCGGAAGTTGGTAATCACCTCGTCGTAAATGACGAGCGAGCCGTTGTCATGCGCCAGCTTGCACATGCCCTCGAGGAACCCGGGCTTCGGCATGACCATGCCGAAATTACCTACGATCGGCTCGACCATGACGGCGGCGACGTCGTCGCCCCACCGGTTCAAGGCCTCGCGCAAGCCGTCCAGGCTGTTGAACGGTACGGTGATAACTTCGTGGGCGATGCTCACCGGAATACCGGCGCTGTCCGGGATGCCCAGCGTGGACGGGCCGGAGCCTGCGGCAACCAGCACCAGGTCGGAGTGGCCGTGGTAGCAGCCGGCGAACTTGATGATTTTACTGCGGCCGGTGAACGCCCGGGCGACCCGGATCGTCGACATGACGGCTTCGGTGCCGGAATTGACGAACCGTACCTTGTCCAGTGACGGAATGGCTTCCTTGACCATTTTGGCCAAGGTAATCTCAAGCGCCGTCGGGGTGCCGTACAGCACGCCGTTCTCTGCGGCTCTTGTGATCGCGGCCGTAATATGCGGGTGGGCAAACCCGGTAATGACCGGGCCAAAGGCCGCCAGATAATCGATATAGCGGTTGCCGTCTTCGTCCCAGAAGTGGGCTCCCGAGGCGCGCTTCATGAAGACGGGCGCTCCGCCGCCTACGGCTTTGAAGGATCGGGAGGGGCTGTTAACTCCTCCGACAATATGCTTAAGAGCCTCTTGATACAGCTGTTCTGAGGTGGAACGATTCATAACAATAGTCATCCTTTCGTTTTAAGGGATAGCGCAAGGCAACGGGCGAACAACGGTCCATGCCGTTGTCCGCCCGTTGCCAGGGTGAAGCGCCAATTGTTCAATCCGCCGCCGAAAAGACAGCGGCAGGCTAATTACTGGGAGCTGTCGCTTCCCGCCGTGGCGGAAGGCGATGAAGATGGAGACGGAGAGGCCACAGGTTCTTTTTTGGCCATCGTTTCCTGCACGAACTGCTTCAGTTCATCGTAATCCCGGACGCCCAGCACGGACGATCCCCGGATGGTCTCCTCTTTCAGGAGGTTCATCGGCGGGATCTGCTCGCTGCCGGCCACGCTGCTGCCATAACCGACGTTCGCCAGCTTCCACATATCGTTGATGGACAGATTCGTGTCGATATAGGGGCTGACCTGCGACAAAATGCCGGGAAGCTTAACGAGCGATGTGGTGCTCTTGAGCTTGTCCGCCACGGCGCTCAGGAAGGCCCGCTGGCGCTGGGTGCGCGTAAAGTCCGAAGTGGCGTCATGCCGGAAGCGGACATATTGTAGCGCCATGTTGCCGTCAAGGTGCTGATAGCCTTTTTTGAGATCGATATCGTATTCGGGGCCGTCGGCCTTGGTCTTGTAGACCATGTCCTTCTCAACCGTATAATCTATGCCGCCCACCGCATCAATCAGCTTGATAAAGCCTTGAAAGTCGGTGTAGACGTAATATTGAATCGGAATGCCGAGCAGATCGCTGACCGTCTGCATCGCCGTGTTGGGGCCGTAAATGATCGCTGTGTTTATACGGTCCTCGCCGTGATCGGGAATTGGCACATAGGTATCCCGAAGGATGGAGAAGACGTGGGCTTTCTTGTTCACCGGATCGAGGGACACGACCAGCATTGTGTCGGAACGCGGAATTTCACCCTTTTTCACACCGCGCGCATCCACGCCCATCAGCAGGATATTCACCGGCTCCGTACCTTCCCATTTCGGAGGCTCGGGCGTATCGGCATCTACCGTTTTCACATTATTAAAAGGGGATTGTTCGCCCTGCTTCTGCAGGCCGTCAAGGCCTTGATAGATGGAAGTGAAGTAATACACGGCTCCCCCGACCAAGAGCAGGAGAAGGAGACTGAAGCTCCAAATCAACGGTTTCCTGGACTTTCGCTTTTTTGCGTGTCGTTTCGATCGTGGCGGCATTAATCGCTCTTCCTTTCACATTCGCATTCCCTACATTATAATTTCTTTTATGGTTACAATCAATTCTAGGTCCCGTTTGGCGGGACAGTACCCACTTTAGGGACGATTAACAAATCGGAGGAGTGCATAAACTATGGAAGAACTGACCATCGGACAAGAAGCGCCGGAATTTACGCTGCCCGCTTCAGACGGAAGTGAGGTAAGCCTGAGCCAGTACAGAGGACGGAAGGTTTTGCTCTATTTTTATCCGAAAAATATGACCCCGGGCTGCACCCAGGAAGCCTGCGAATTCCGGGACGTCAATGACCGGATTACGGCGAAGGGCGCCGTCGTTCTCGGCGTGAGCCCAGACAGCCTTCAGTCGCACGCCAAGTTTATCGCGAAGAATGAACTGCCTTTTCTGCTTCTGTCCGACGAAGACCACAAAGTAAGCGAGCAGTATGGGGTATGGCAGCTCAAGAAGCTGTACGGCAAGGAATTTATGGGCATTGTGCGCTCCACCTTCCTGATCGACGAGTCGGGCAAGATAACGGATATGTGGAAAAAGGTGCGGGTAAAGGGGCATGCGGAGACGGTCGCGGCGCGCCTTAACGGAGAATAGGTCGGCAGGCGGGGTTACCTCCGGTCAATTACATTTTTAATTGTTACATTTTTAACAGCTTTCATTAGCCTATTATGTGATATTTTTCCTAAAGTTAAAAATTTCAATAAGGCATGGTGATTGCAGGATGCAGCTGAGGATCGGACTGGATGTCGGATCGACTACGGCCAAGTTGGTTGTCATGGAGCAAAGCGAGATTGTCCATCAGGATTATGTCAGACACTACAGCGATATCAAAAAAGCGGTGCTCACTTTGCTGGATAAGGTCATCTACCTATTTCCTGGAAGGGAAGCGGTGCTCGCGGTAAGCGGTTCTTCGGGCCTGTCCCTGTCCAAGCTGGGGGATGTGCCTTTTGTTCAGGAGGTCATCGCCTGCACGAAAGCGATCGGCGAGCTGCTTCCGTCCTGCGATACCGCCATTGAGCTTGGGGGAGAGGACGCCAAGCTGATATATCTCAGCGGCGGCATCGAGCAGCGGATGAACAATGCCTGCGCGGGCGGGACGGGCGCTTTTATCGATCAGATGGCCGCTCTGCTGAAGACTGACCCTACCGGGCTCGACGCGCTTGCGGCGGGTCACGAGCGGATTTATCCGATCGCTTCCCGCTGCGGCGTCTTTGCCAAGAGCGACATTCAGCCGCTGCTCAACGAGGGGGCGCGCCGCGAGGATGTGGCGGCTTCGATCTTCCAGAGCATCGTCAATCAGACGATCTCTGGACTGGCTTGCGGGCGTCCGATTCGCGGCCGCGTCGCTTTTCTGGGCGGTCCGCTGACGTACTTGTCCCAGCTGCGGGCCCGGTTCGTAGAGACGCTCGAGCTTGCGGAGGACGACATCCTGTTCCCGGAGAGATCGCAGTATTTCGTGGCGATCGGCTCGGCGCTGACGGAAAGCGGCGGGGCCGCTGTGCCGCTTGCGGAGTGGCGGGCGAAGATCGCGGCCGTCGATTTTGCGTCGGAGCGCTCCGAGGACGGCGAGCTTCCGCCGCTCTTTGAGACGAAGGCCGAGCTTGACGAATTCCGGCGGCGGCATTCGGAGGCCGGGGCGGTACGGGCCGATCTGTCCTCTTACCGCGGACCGTGCTATCTCGGCATCGACGCCGGCTCGACGACAACGAAGCTTGTGCTTACGGGCGGCGACGACGAGATCTTGTATACATATTACGGGAGCAATCAAGGAAATCCGCTAAAATCGGTTAGCGAAGCGCTGAAGGAGATTTACCGGCTGCTGCCGGACGGCTGCCATATTGCGGGCTGCTATGCGACCGGCTACGGCGAGGGGCTGATCAAGGCGGCGCTGAAGGCCGACGGCGGCGAAGTGGAGACGGTTGCCCATTATAAAGCGGCCGCCAAGTTTATGCCGGAAGTCGATTTTATTCTCGACATCGGCGGCCAGGATATGAAATGCATCAAAATCCGCGGCGGCGCCATCGACAGCCTCATGCTGAACGAGGCCTGCTCCGCGGGCTGCGGCTCTTTTCTGGAGAGCTTTGCCTCGGCGCTTGGTCTTGGCGTCTCCGAGTTCGCCGAGGCCGCGCTGCATTCGGAGAAGCCCGTCAATCTGGGCTCCCGCTGCACCGTGTTCATGAACTCGAAGGTGAAGCAGGCGCAGAAGGAAGGGGCGTCCCTGTCCGATCTTTCGGCCGGGCTGGCCTACTCCGTCATCAAGAACGCGCTGCAAAAGGTTATCAAAATCCGCAGATTCGATGAACTGGGCGAACACATTATCGTGCAGGGCGGCACTTTCTATAATGAAGCCGTGCTGCGCGCCTTTGAGCAGCTGACGGGAAGAACCGTCATTCGCCCGGATATCGCCGGCGTGATGGGAGCCTACGGCTGCGCCCTGCTCGCCAGAGAGAACGCTGCGGAGAGCGGCGTCAGCACGCTGCTAGGCGCTGAGGAGCTGGAGAGCTTTGCCTACGAGGTGACGCAGGGCCGCTGCGGCCGCTGCGGCAACAACTGCCCGCTGACGATCAGCCGGTTCCCGGACCGCAGCTTCCATGTCACCGGCAACCGCTGCGAACGCGGAGCCGGCGGGAAGAAAGAAAAGAACAAGCTGCCGAATCTGATGCAGTATAAATACGAACGCTTCCTGGATTACGCTCCCCTCCCCGATGAGGAGGCCGAACGGGGCGTTGTCGGAATGCCGCGCGCTATGAACCTGTTCGAGAACTATCCGTTCTGGCATGCGTTCTTTACCTCTCTTCGCTACAAGGTGGTGCTGTCTCCAAAGTCGGACAAAAAGCTGTACGAAAGCGGCATGGACACCATTCCGTCCGAAGCGGTCTGCTATCCGGCCAAAATGGCCCACGGCCATGTGCAGAGCCTGCTCGGCAAGGGCGTCGATTTTATTTTCTACCCCGCCATCGTGTATGAGAAGAAAGAGGATGAAGCCGCCGACAACCACTTTAACTGCCCGGTCGTGGCCTCCTACCCGGAAGTCATCCGCAACAATATGGATGGCCTCAAAGAGAAGGGCATTCCGCTTGTCAGCCCGTTCCTGACCTTTGATGACATTTCGGCGCTGACGAAAGGGCTGGCGCGCACGTTCCCGGATATCCCGAAGGATGAGATTGCCGCCGCCATTCAGGCCGGGCTGGCCGAAGCGGAGCGGGCGAAGAGCGACTTGCGCCGGAAAGGCGAGGAGACGCTGGCGTTCCTGGAAGAGACCGGCACCAAGGGCATTCTGCTGTGCGGGCATCCGTATCACGCCGATCCTGAAATCAACCATGGCATCGCGGATCTTATTACCGGCATGGGGCTGGCCGTTCTTACCGAGGATGCCGTCTTCCATCTGGGAAGCGCCGAGGGCGAACTGGGCGTGGTCAATCAATGGACCTACCACGCCCGGATCTACCGGGCCGCGCGGCTCGCTGCTGAACGCAGTGACCTGGAGCTGGTGCAGCTTACTTCGTTCGGCTGCGGCATCGACGCCATTACCTGCGATGCGGTACAGAATATTCTGGAGCGGAAGGGCAAGGTGTACACGCTGATCAAGATCGACGAGATCAGCAATTTGGGAGCGGCCCGCATCCGCCTGCGCTCGCTGCTCGCGGCGATGCGCGAGCGGGAGAACAGAGAGGAAGCGCCGCTCCGGGCCGAGGCTGCCGGGCAGACTGTGCCGTTTACCAAAGACATGAAGTCGGCTTATACGATTCTTGCGCCGCAGATGTCGCCGATCCACTTCGAACTGTTCGAGCGGGTGTTCCGGGATTTCGGATACCGGCTAAAAGTGCTCGAGAAGTCCGGCCCCGAGGAGACGGAGGAAGGCCTGAAGTTTGTCAACAACGACGCCTGCTACCCGGCCATTGTGACGATCGGCCAAATCCTGTCGGCGCTGCAGAGCGGGGATTACGATCCCGACCGGACGGCGGTCATCATGTCGCAGACAGGCGGAGGCTGCCGGGCAACGAACTACATTTCCCTGCTGCGCAAGGCGCTTAAGGATGCGGGCCTTGAGAAGATTCCGGTGCTGTCGCTGAACGCTTCGGGTCTGGAGAACCAGCCGGGCTTCCGGATCGGACTCAAGATGATCAACCGGATGTTCGCCGCGGCGTGCTACGGCGACTTGCTGATGCGGCTGCTGCACCGCTTCAGACCCTACGAGAAGGTTCCGGGGAGCGCCGAAGCGCTGTTCCGGAAGGGGATGGAGCGCTGCAAGGACAGCCTGTCGTCCTTCTCGTTCCGCGATTACAAGAAGCTCGCCCGCGAGATTGCTTCGGAATTCAGCCGCCTGCCGCTGACGTCTGCGGTTAAGCCGCGGATCGGTGTGGTCGGCGAGATTCTGATCAAGTTCCATCCCGATGCCAACAACCGGATTGTCGATCTGATCGAAGCCGAGGGCGGGGAAGCGGTGCTGCCCGATTTCCTCGATTTCATCTTCTACTGCTTGTACAATCCGATTTACGGGGCGGGGCAGTTCGGCAAGAACAAAACGCTCGGGCTGATCAACCCGCTGCTCATTTCTTATCTGCAGATGTACCGCAAGCCGATCGCGGCTGCGCTTGAAGAGGCGGGGGTCGCCCATAAGGACAAGAATATTTACCGTCTGGCCGAGAAGGCCGAACGGCTCGTGTCCATCGGCAACCAGATGGGCGAGGGATGGTTCCTGACCGCCGAGATGATGGAGCTTCTTGACCACGGCGTCAACAATATCGTCTGCATCCAGCCGTTCGCCTGCCTTCCGAATCATATTACCGGGCGCGGAACGATGAAAGGCCTGAAAGAGCTGTATCCAAGCGCGAATATCGCCGCGATCGATTATGATGCAGGGGTCAGTGTCGTGAACCAGACGAACCGGATCAAGCTGATGATGTCGATTGCGGCCGAGCTCGAGAACGGCGGGACGTTCTTTGAAGAATCAAGCGGCCCCAAGGCGGAGTCGCAGCTGAAGACGGCCCGGGCTTAGCAGCCAAGGGAAAGGACGGCGCGGCATTTATGCTGAACCGTCTGCACTTAATGAGCGAACCGTTCGCTTTTTTTTGAGAAAATAATCAAGAGATTCTGTCCGGAGGGACAGGGTCTCTTTTTCTTTTTTCATAAAAGAATTTATAAGTTTCACGCTTATAAAAGGCCTTGTATTTCTACGAGAAACGTACTTGCGTCTTAAAAGACACCGTCAGGCATTTCTTCCTGGAAACTTTCAACGCTCGGTTGACGGAAATTTAAGTAAGCAGTAAAATATTTCGCATACGAAATATATAGGTTTAAAATAGATGGAGGTTCAAGATAGATGGATGACAGGGAACAGCTTGATGAAATCGTGTCCTCTTTCCGGCGCATCAGCCATTCGTTTCAGCAGCTGCTGTGGAAGGACGCGGAGCAGTTCGGTATTACTCCCGCCCAGCTGATGGTGCTGCGCAAGCTTTCGCTTTGCTCGGAGATGTCGGTAACCGAACTTGCGGAACGGATGTATCTCGGTAACAGCTCGGTCAGCGGACTGGTTGAACGGATGGTGAAGGCGGAATTGATTACAAGGAAGCGGGCGGAGGACGACCGCCGTATTTTCCGGCTCGCGCTGACGGAGAAAGGCAAGGAAATCTGGGAGGAGAGCGAAGTGGAGCTGAGGAAGCATTTGCTTCCGCTGACTCACATTCCCCGGGAAGACGTGCAGGAGCTGCTCCGGATTCATGGCCGGATTATTGAAATATTAGAACAAGGGAGAGAACAGTCAGAATTATGAGCACGATAACCGCAAACGCTGCAGTGGCGGCAAAAAATATCCGCAAAGGCCCGATCATCGCGGCGCTCCTGATCGGCGCGTTCGTCGCGCTGCTGAATCAGACGCTGATGAACGTCGCTCTGCCGAAGATGATGGACAGCCTTGGCATCGAGGCCAATACGGCTCAATGGCTGACCACCGGCTTTATGCTGGTGAACGGCGTATTTGTTCCGGTAAGCGCCTATCTTACCGAGAAGTTTACGACGCGAGCCCTGTTTATTACGGCTATGTCCTTATTTTCAATCGGTACGCTGGTCTGCGCACTCGGGACCGGCTTTGAGTTCATTATGGTCGGGCGGGTCATTCAGGCCGCGGGTGCAGGCATTCTGATGCCGCTGATGAACATCGTATTTCTGATGATCTTCCCGATCGAAGAGCGTGGCAAAGCGATGGGACTGATGGCGGTCGCCATGATTTTTGCGCCGGCCGTTGGCCCGACTCTCTCCGGTTGGGTCGTCCAGAACTATTCCTGGCGGGTGCTGTTCTATATTGTGCTGCCGCTCGCTATTTTCGCCACGCTGCTGGGCGTGAAGTTTATGCAGAACGTGACGGTCAAGACATCGCCCAGGCTGGATAAGCCGGGAGTTATTTTCTCGACGCTCGGGTTTGGCGGACTGCTGTACGGTTTAAGCGACGCGGGAACCGACGGCTGGAACAGCATCACGGTTATCCTCTCGCTGACTGTAGGCGTGATCGGACTCGCCCTGCTCGTATGGAGAGAGCTGGTCGCGGATAAGCCGATGCTCGAATTCCGCATTTTCCGCTACAACATGTATTCACTCACCACCGTCATTAACATTATCGTCACGATGGGCATGTATTCCGGCATGATCCTACTGCCGCTGTACCTGCAGAAGATCCGCGGGTTTACACCGCTGGAATCCGGCGTCATGCTGCTGCCGGGAGCGATTCTGATGGGGATTATGTCTCCGGTCACCGGCATGATTTTTGATAAAATCGGGGCCCGATGGCTGACGATCGTCGGACTGGTCATTACGGTCCTTACGACATGGGAGTTCAGCCAGTTGACCGATTCGACCACGTATACGCATTTGATTCTGACCTACACGGCGCGGATGTTCGGCTTGTCCATGCTGATGATGCCGATTACCACCGCCGGTCTGAACCAGCTGCCGCAGCGCCTCAGCTCGCACGGAACCGCAATGGCCAATACGCTGCGGACCGTGGCGGGGGCGCTCGGAATGGCGCTGTTTGTCACCTTGATGACGAACCGCACGAAGAGTGAAATTACCGACGCCGTAGTAAGCGGCCAAATCTCGCCAACTGACAAGCTGGCTTTCGTCAGGTTCTCGCAGGAAGCGATGATTCACGGGATTACGTATGCCTTCGTCATCGCGACATGGGTAACGGTGGCCGGGCTTGCGCTGGCCTTCTTCATCCGCAAAACATCGCCGCAGCCGGATTTCCTGAAGACCGGGAACGAAACTGTTACTTAAAAAGAATAATAACGTAAGAGGGGCTCCTTCCAAGGTTGTAAAACTGGGAGGGGGCTTTTTTCTGTGTAAGAAGGGAAAGAGGGATTGCTATCAGCAGTACATTTGATTATTATCTAATTAGATATTTATTTAATTTGTGGTTTGAGAGGATGGAGATTATGAAAAAAAGTACGACCGGCCGTGATGGCGTAAGCGTCGGCTATTACAGGCTGTTCTTCGCCGGGATTATCAACGGGATCGGGGACCGCTTCAGCCAGGTGGCGATGCTGTCGCTGATTCTAAGCCTGACCGGATCGGGCATGGCCGTAGGGCTGTCGCTTGGCATCCGGCTGCTTCCTTCCCTTGTGCTGGCCCCCCTCGGGGGATATCTGGGCGGAAAGCTGCCGCGCAAGGCAGTTATGATGGCGACCGATATCGCCCGCATTCCTTTCGCGCTCTCTTTCCTGTGGGTGACGAGTGAAGATCGGCTGTGGCTGCTCTACGCCGCCAGCTTCGTGCTCGCCGCGGGCGAGGCGATTTACGCGCCGGTCCGCAAATCATCGATACCGCTGCTTGCGGAGCGGAGCGCACTTATGCGGATTAACGGTATGGAGCAGCTGATGACCGGGTGTGTGCTGATTCTGGGGGCGCTGACGGGGGGATTCGTCTCCCATTGGCTCGGACCGGAGACGGCATTTGTGCTGAATGCATGCTCGTTTCTGGCTGCGGCGGCGATCATTTCCGGCATTTCGTTTCCAAGCAGCGCGCCGGAAGGCAGGGAAGAGGAGGTTCGGGGTGATGAGCCGGAGCCCGGCAACGTATCCCACCGGAAAGGGCTGGTCTCGCTGGTGGCCGGAAGCCTTGTTTTGCAGACGGTACTGGGATATGAGCTGCTTGTTCCGCTAGTGAACGGGCTGGACAATGTGCTGATCAGCGTGTATGCCATCCAGGTGTTTCAAGCCGGGGATATCGGTGTGGGGGCTTTTTATGCAGCGCTCGGCGCCGGGCTTACGCTCAGCTTCTGGGCCGGAGGATGGATCAAGCGGAACTTTTTGGCGGCGGCGCTGGGAGGGCTGCTGCTGGAAGGTCTGCTGCTGATGGGAATCAGCGCGGCCGGCGGCTTTTGGGCTGCCTGCGGATTGTATGTGCTGCTGTCCCTGGCCTCGGGAATCGGAGGCGCTTCGCTCGATACGCTGCTGATGCGGGAGACGCCCGCCAAATGGCAGCCTGTATTGTTCGGGCTTCTCACTGCGGTGACCAATACACTTCTAGGCTTGTCCATGCTGCTGGCCGGTTGGCTGCTGGACGGAACGGCCCCCCGTACGCTTGGATTTGCGGGGGGCGCCTGCTTTGCCGCAATTGCGATTGCGCTGGGGGTATACGTATGGATCGGAGGCGGAAGGGGCGGGGCAGTCAGCGTTCCTTCGAGGACTCTTTAACCCTCATGACGCCAAGGACTTTAGGTCTGCGGCGGTAGCGGAAGTGGTAAGCGAAAATCAGTGCGGCGGCCAGGACG
Source organism: Paenibacillus apii (assembly GCF_011043685.1). Taxonomy (NCBI): domain Bacteria; kingdom Bacillati; phylum Bacillota; class Bacilli; order Caryophanales; family Paenibacillaceae; genus Paenibacillus; species Paenibacillus apii. The sequence goes on from NZ_JAAKGU010000018.1 coordinate 30,045, forward strand.
GCGGCGAGCACGATCCACGGGGCGTAAGCCTCGAACAGATGGAACACTGCGGTCCATTGAGGTCCGAACACCCGGCCGATTCCGACAAACAGAATGACCCAGAACAGCGCGCCTCCATAGGCGTACAGGGCAAACTTGCGGAAAGGAAGGGCGATGATGCCGGAGAAATAACCGGTAAAATGGCGTACCCCGGGGATGAAATAACCGATCGAAATCAAAATGCTGCCGTACCGCTCGAACCAGCGCTGCGTTTTCTCAAGCTTGGCGGGCGAGAAGAGGAACCACCGGCCGTATCGCTGGATGAACGGCAGACCGGCTTTTACGCCGATGAAATAGGTAATAGTCATCCCTACGGTCGTTCCAAAGAAGGCGACGATAATGAGCAGGATGAAGTCAAGCCGCCCCGTATAAGAGAGATAGCCCGCAAAGGCCATCGTTGTTTCCCCCGGAAAGGGCAAAGCGATAAATTCCAGCAGCAGCCCGAAGAACAGCACACTGTATCCATACTGCGCGAATAATTCCTGTATCCATTTCAGCATTTCCATAATTGTTGTCACTCTCCAAAACAATGGGCTGCGGACGCCGTTCTGCCCCCTGAAGGAGCACGTCTATTTTGCGGCTTGTCCTCATATAATCCAGCACAAGGCTTAGGTAGCCAATAGAATGCTGGAGGTCGAGATTATGGCTTGGAAAAAGCGCGGAATCAGCCGCCGTACGGCTGTCCGGCTCGTGCTGGCCGCCGCGGTTCTCGCGGCAGTCCTGATTTACCGTGAAGCGGGGCTCAATCCATTTGGAAAAGAATCCGCAGGACTTCATGACGCAGACGGCGGGGGAGGCGCCATAGACAGGAGAGGCCCGCTGTCTGTTTCCTCTCAAGCCCCGGCGTCCGCCAGGGCTCCGAAGGGACAGGCCATCTCAGGCTTGCCAATTGAAGGCGTTGCGGGGGCGTCGCCGGACGTACACCTGGCACCCCCCTCTCACTCACAGCGGTCAGCGGTTTCCCGCATCTCCGCAGCTTCCGGGCGTCCGGTAAAGACCGCTGCGGCGGCGGTTAGGACAAGCGCCCGGCCCAAAACAGTCTACCTGACGTTTGACGACGGACCCAGCGCCGTTACCCCCAAGGTGCTTGAGATATTGAATCGGGAACGGGTAAAAGCAACTTTTTTCGTGCTGGGAAACGAGGCGGAAACGCATCCCGAATGGATTAACGCAATCCGGGAGCAGGGCAGCACTATCGGAAATCATACCTACGATCATAACTATAAAGAGTTATACAGCGGCTTTACCCGGTTCTGGAGCCAAATTAAAAAAACGGAGGAAACCATCCGCCTCATCACCGGGACCCGGCCGCAGCTTGTGCGCGCTCCAGGCGGAACGTTTGGTCATTTTGATGATACCTACTTCCAACTGATGAAGCAAGCGGGCTACCGGGTGACGGACTGGACGGTGGACAGCGGCGATTCGAAGCGGCGGGGAGTGCCCGCCTCGGAAATTACGAAGAACTCCATACCGGATACGAAGGCCTCCAAGGTTATTCTGCTGCTGCATGACGGCGCGGGGCATGAGGAAAGCGCAAAGGCGCTGCCTGAAATCATCAAGCGGTATAAAGCGGCGGGGTATGTCTTCAAGACGCATCCGGGCAAGAGCGGCTCGGGAAGAATCAAGCCGGCTGAAGCATGGATCGAAGCCAATGTCCTTCCCAACGCAGCCTTGTTTGCTCCCGGAAAAAAACTCGTAGTGGAAGCCGGCATGCTGCAAGCCTCACTTCAGCCCGGGGAATACCGTATTGAGGATGGGCGGTATATCGTCCCGCTTCGTTCCGTGGTCGAGCGGTTTGGCGGCCGGGTAAACTGGTCTGCCGGCACCCATAGCGGCCAGGCCGAGCTGAACGGGCGGGAAATAACGGCAGACACGGCCAGTGGTAGGCTCACTCTGACCGGCGCCGGACCGGAGCAGGAAGCGATCTCTTCGGGGGTTGTGCTTGAGGGCGGCGCCATTTGGCTGCCGCTGCGGGATTTGCTGGAGGCCGCGGGACACCCGCTGCTCGGAGTGGCAAACGAACCGGAAGCACGGACGGTGAAGGCATCCTGAATCAGTGACAACGGGATGCCGCATTATGCAAGGTCTGTCTGCTCCTTTTCATGGGAAGAATAATAGAAAACCCTTGATAAGGAAGGAGAATGCACTTTATGAAATCCATTCGCCAGACCGGTCTTCCTGCCGCTTCCCCGAATATCAGTCTGCCCGGCCAATGGGCGCGCGCGCTGGCCGCAGCGGGCATTGTCGCCGGACTGTACGGATCGCTTGGCGGCTCCGCCCTCTTGTTCCTTCTTATATTCATCGGGCTCGTCATGCTCGGCGGGCTGCTGCTGCAGACGCTTGGTCCAAGAAAGATTGAGCTGGTCCATACGCTTTCTTCTTCGCAGCCGACGGCGGGGAACGGCGTGCTGGTAGCCGTCAGCCTCAGCTTTCGCTCCCGTCTGCCGATTCCCTGGCTGATGATAGAAGAGCGCTGGACCTGCGGGGACCACCGCCTGCTGCTGTTCCCCGGATTCCGGCGCGAATTTCAGTATACGTACCGTCTGGAGGGGCTGACGAGAGGCCGTCAGCAGCTGCTCTGCTGCCGCGTCAGCTGGGGCGATCTGCCGGGCTGGTTCACCGGGACAACCGCCCCCGAGGCCGGTCACTCGTTCAAAGTGCTGCCGTCGCCGCTTTACCTCGGAAAGAGGCAGTCTGAGGAAGGAGCCGGGTGGCTCCCGGACCAAGTCCCAAGCCGAGGGCGCCAAAGACCGGATGAAGGATTTGATATCCGGAACTATCAGCCGGGTGATCCGATGAGCCGGGTGCATTGGAAAAATACGGCCCGCCGCGGCTTCCTCCAAAGCCGCGTTCCAGAAAGGGAGAAAGGGCGCATGCTCTGCGTCGTCCTGGACAACTGCCCAAGCTCCTATGAAATACTGTGGGAGTCGCTTCCTCCAAGAGGACAATCCGCGCTGGGGGAACCGCCCTTCGAACGGGCCGTTTCGGCGGCCTTGGGTCTGCTGCTTAGCGCGGAACGCGCGGGCGCCTACACCCAATTGTTCACCGGGGGCTGGCCGGAAGGGATGGCCAGATACGATGGACTGGGCGTCATCCCGGGACGGGTGCTCGATACCCTGTCGGAGATCGCGCCGGACGGAACGCGCTCGCTGTCCAGACTGCTCGAAGACGCTTCCCGGCAATGGATTCCCGGCATGCGCGTTGCGGTGATCACAGGCTGTCCCGACCGGGAAGCGGCGCTGACCATCTCCCGGCTGCTCACTCAGGGGATCAAGGTGGATCTGTATTATGTATGGGACAGGAAGGCCCCGGGAAAGCGGAATTCGGCCTCCGGCCCCGGACAGCGCCGCCCATCCGCCGAAGCGGGGGCGCATGTTTCCGATTCCGCTCCGGTCCTGAGCGATAAGCTCACTGCCTTGTATGAAGCCGGGCAGGGCGGAGGTTCCGCATCGCCGGAGCCGATGTCCGGCCTTGGCGGAAGCGAAGCGTCAGGCCCCGCACCCGCCGCGACGATCTGCGGCAGTCTGGGCCGTCAGGGAGCCGGCCTGTACTGCCTGGAGCCTGTCCCTCCGGCCGGCTCAAGCGGGGAGGAGAGAACGGATGGCGAAGCCCGCAAGCCGTCGGCTCGTTAAGCCGCCCGTTAATAATTGCCTTCCGCTGTCCGGGGGGGATAGACCGGAGTGGTACCGCCCGGACGGAGGAAGTCCCCAAAGCGTACCTGACGGGGCACCGCTGTACAGTGTCCCGCTTTGGCAGGCGAGCCGCAAGGAGTTCGGGGTTCGGGTCGCCGGAGTCTCTTCCCGGGAGGCAGACGGAGCCGGTTGCGCTTCACCCGAAACGTCACTCACCTATCGCGCGCTGTTCTCCCTGTCCCTGTTCGGGTTGTTCGCGGACTGGCTGCATCCGCTGTACCGGATGAACCTTGGGACGGAGACGGAACAGCTGCTGGACGTACTGGCGCTGATGGCTGCGGCGCTGCTTGCCGCCGGGATGCTGCGCGTACCATCCTGGCGGATCATTCCGGTCCGGTTTGCCATTTTTGCGCTGTCCTGGTTCTATTTATGTTCGGGACTGGCGGGTACGGCCTGGCCGGCCGAGTATTTCCCGGGTATCGGGAAGGACGCCGTGCTTCTCCTGTCCGGCCAAATTCATGAAATAAGCGCCGAGAGCCGGCTGCTTCTGCTGCTGACCGGCTGGAGCCTGCTTGTCTCATCCGTGCAGCATCTGGCGCTGTTCAGAGGGAGCACGATGCTCTTCACGTCCGTGACGCTGGTCTATTTGCTGGTCTTAGACAAGGGGCTCGGGCGAGATACGTCTGCAGACATCATGCTTTCCGCAGCGCTTATCGCTTGGATGCAGGGGATGAGCGGGCTGCCGCGTCTCTTGGACAAAGCCGGCGGCGCTGCAGGGATTCCGTCTCGCCGCTGGGCAGCCGGAGCTTGCGTTCTGGCGGCGGGCTTGACGCTCGCCGCCTGGGCCGGGACGGCAGCGAGCGGGGGGCAGCCGGGACGGCTGGAGCCGCTGCAGTCCGCCGCCCAGCGGCTGCAAGCCTGGGCGGCGGAGGGACTGCGCAGCCGCGCGGCAGAGATAACCGGGACGGCCGGTTACAGCACTGGCAGCGAGCTTGGCGGTCCGCTTACGCGAAGCGGGGCTCCGGTCTTCACGGTGGAGAGCCCCGAGTCCGCCTATTGGCGCGGGGAAAGCCTGGACCGCTACGACGGGCGCCGCTGGTCCCGGAGCGGGAGCCTGAGCTTGCCGCTCAGCCTGACCGCGCTTTCCGCCAAGGAAGACGCAGGATCAAGCGGACAGACTCTGAGGCAGGTCTTCCGCTTCGCGGCACCGTCCGCGGGCGGCATACCCGTATTCGGAGCGGGCAGGGTACAGTCCATCTCGGACGTCCGGCAGCTTGACGGCAGCCGGCTCGGCTATATGTTGACGGGAGGAGAAAGGGACAGCTTTGCCCTCCCCGATCTGGCGGGCTCCTCCAAAGTGACGGAATATACGGTCGAATCGCGGCTTCCCGAGAGCGATCCCGAGGTTCTTCGGAAGCTGGGGGGGAGCGACCCTCCGGAAGTCCGGGCGAAGGACCTTGAGCTGCCGTCAACCCTTCCGCAGCGGGTAAAGAAGCTGGCCGCCAGCCTGACGGCCTCGGTCGGCAGCCGGTATGACGTGGCATTGGCCGTCCGCGACTATTTGCAGAACGCGTATCCCTATACGCTGGACACGCGCGTGCCGCCGACGGGCTCCGACTTTGTCGACGATTTTCTGTTTGCGGAGAAGAAGGGCTACTGCGTCCACTTCGCCTCCGCCATGACCGTCCTGCTGCGAAGCGAAGGCATTCCGGCCCGCTTCGTCCAAGGCTACGCGCCGGGCCGAAGACTCGCGGGAGGCGGCCCGCCGCGCTATGCCGTAACCGAGGGCGACGCCCACGCCTGGGTCGAGGTGTATTTCCCCGGCGCGGGCTGGGTCCCCTTCGACCCGACGCCGGCCTCGGCAGCGGGCGCCGCGCTGCCGCCCGTCGCCGCGGCGGCTGCGCCCGCGCCGCCGGTGCCCCCCGCGCCCGCCGCAGCCGGCGCGGGAACGCTGCCCGCCCCCGCGCTGCCCGGGGGCGGCCCGCCTGCGCCGCCCGCAGCCGCGGCGGCGCTGCTTACCGCCGCCGCGTGGCGCTGGCGGCGGAGCCTGGCGCTGCTGCGACTCGGGCGCAGCAGCGCGGGCAGGGAGCGGCTGCTGCTGGCCGCGTCCCTGTCCTGGCGGGTGCTGGCCGCGCGGTACGGCCCGCCCGCGCCGGGGGCGACGGGCAGGGAGTATGCCGCGTCCCTGCCCATTGAAGATGCCGGACTGCGCGCAGCCGTCCGGCGGTTCGTCCGCCAGTGGGAAGCGCTGGCGTACGGTGGTACGGGAGGCCCTGATCTGCGCAGGGCTGCTCCCGCTCCGCATGGGCGGCATCAGCCCGGCGGTTCCGGGCCGGACTCCGCTCCGGCTGGCGACTGCTTACCGGGCTCCGTCCCTGCGCGCAGCCTCCCGCAGCGCATCCGCCGCTTAGCCGGCGGCTCCGTCATTCCGGCGGTATTCCCGGCCCTCCGCCAGTCTTCGAAGGCTGCCGGAGGGCCGGGGACGCCGGCTCACTGGAGCGCAGGAGCATTCATGCGCGATTGTCTGCGGATCGCTTTCTATTTGAGCTAAAGAGGCGGGTGCCTGGACGCCCACCTCTTGCTTTTTGCAGATAACCTGCGGTTGTACATCTTTTGGCGTCTAGCTGATAACCTGCGATTGTACATCTTTTGTCATCTGGAAGTCGTCACTGAACAATATGCGTGCTAAAGTACAGTTTTTTACCCGTTCAGCCTCATATGCAGCCGGTACAGCCTCAAAATTCCTGCACAATTGTAGGAATTTCCCTGCTGGCATAAGTATTCGCTGGAAAAACCTGCACTATAGTAGTTTTTGTAAGAGGCAGAACTATAAATCACAACTAACCTGGCATTGATCCCTTTCGAGTCCATCTCGAATTCATATACCCCGGGGGAGAAGCGCTCACGAAATGGTTGACTTCAATCATTGACTTCAATATACAAGTCAGTCGAAGCTGTATTTTTCGATTGAGAAAGACATTCTGCTTCTGTGAAAATCTTTTGCCAAAAGAATCCGTAAGCGATTACGATGCAGCCTGTCCGCCTTTCCTTGACGGTGCGAATTCCGTTCTCGTATAATGAATCCAACAATCAAGGGAGGCAAGTAATGAACAAGCCAAATGAAATTATCGTTGTTCTCGATTTCGGAGGACAATACAACCAATTGATCGCGCGCAGAATTCGGGATTTGGGCGTATACAGCGAACTTCTGCCATATAATACGCCAGTCGACCGGATCAAGGAGCTCTCGCCCAAAGGTATCGTATTCTCCGGCGGCCCGATGAGCGTTTACGCCGAGGACGCTCCGCATGTGGACCCGGCCATTTATGATCTCGGACTGCCGATTTTTGGGATCTGCTACGGCATGCAGCTGATGGCTCATCAGCTAAGCGGCAAGGTTGAGCGAGCATCCAAGCGGGAATACGGCAAGGCGGATCTGACTTTCGAAGCCGGAGCGACGCTGGTCAAAGGCCTTGAAGGCAGCCAGACTGTATGGATGAGTCACGGCGACCACGTGTCCCTGCTTCCGGAAGGCTTCAAGCTGGATGCCGGTACCGAAAGCGCGCCGATCGCGGCAATGAGCCACGAAGGACGGAAGCTGTATGCGGTGCAGTTCCACCCGGAAGTGCGCCACTCCGTGAACGGCAACGAGATGATCAAGAATTTCCTGTATGAAGTTTGCGGCTGCGATGGCAACTGGACGATGGAATCCTTTATCGAGGATGCCATTCAGGATATCCGTGCGAAGGTCGGCGACAAGAAGGTGCTGTGCGCCCTGAGCGGCGGCGTCGATTCTTCCGTTGTCGCGATGCTGATTCACCGCGCCATCGGTGACCAGTTGACCTGTATGTTTATCGACCACGGTCTGCTCCGCAAAGGCGAAGCCGAGAGCGTAATGGAGACGTTCGTCGGCAAATTCGATATTCATGTCGTCAAGATTGATGCCCGTGATCGTTTCCTCGGCAAGTTAGCCGGCGTAGACGATCCCGAACAGAAGCGTAAGATTATCGGTAACGAATTTATCTACTGCTTCGACGAGGAATCGGCCAAGCTCGGCGATTTTGATTTCCTTGCCCAGGGTACGCTGTACACGGACATCGTGGAGAGCGGAACCGCCACGGCGCAGACGATCAAGTCGCATCATAATGTCGGCGGACTGCCGGAGGACATGAAGTTCAGCCTGATCGAGCCGCTGAACACGCTGTTCAAGGACGAGGTGCGGAAGGTTGGCGAGGAGCTTGGCCTGCCGCATGCCATCGTATGGCGCCAGCCGTTCCCGGGTCCGGGCCTCGCCATCCGCGTGCTGGGCGAAGTTACGGAGGACAAGCTGACGATCGTCCGCGATTCGGATTATATCCTCCGCGAGGAAATCGCCAAGGCGGGTCTTGAGAGCGAAATCTGGCAGTACTTCACCGCGCTGCCAAACATGAAGAGCGTAGGAGTCATGGGCGACGCCCGAACCTACTCCTATACGGTAGGCATCCGCGCCGTAACGTCCATTGACGGCATGACCGCCGACTGGGCCCGCATTCCGTGGGATGTGCTTGAGAAGATTTCCGTGCGGATCGTCAACGAAGTTGAGAACGTCAACCGCGTCGTTTACGATATTACCTCTAAACCGCCTGCAACGATTGAGTGGGAGTAACCTGCTGGTTCCCCTTCAAAATCCCCACCAAGAAATTTTCTTGATGGGGATTTTCTTCATTTGGAAATCATCAAGATGAACGGAAGAGTATTTAGTAAAAAATCAAATTTTTTTTGTGCTTCTAAAAATTGTCGGTGAAACGCCAAACTTATGTTTAAATGCTCTCGAAAAGGAGTCCACATTTGAATATCCTACTTCCTCAGCAACTTCATAAACGGTTTTTTCACTGGTTTTCAGTACAATTCTTGCTTGTTGCAGGCGATGAGCTTTTAAATATTGAACAGGAGGAACACCGATTTCTTTTTTAATCACCTGACTGAGATAGGCTGGAGCCAGGTTCAATGACTCAGCGATTTCCTGAATCGAAAGATCGAGACGCGAATAATTATTGTGAACGAAAAGTAAAAATAATTCACAATACTTTTTCTGCTTTATATTCATTGGATTGAGCAGAGCATAGTTTTTTTCGATTTTGAAATGAGCAAAAATCGTATAAAACAATGCCTGCACACTCATTTTTTCCTTCATATCAAATAAATCCATTTTCATCATTCTTTCGAATAGCTTCGGCAACTCATTATCGGGTGAAACCGTTCCAACTGAATCACGGCCATTGATGCCATTGCATAACAACAATTCCGCTGCTCGACTTCCGTTAAACCCAAGCCAGTAATATTCCCATGGATTTGTTTCATCTGCTTGATAGAAATGCACCTCGTTAGGACGAATAACAAAAAAATCTCCTTTTTTTAAATATTTCTTTCCTCCATTTCCTTCAAAGATTCCCCCTCCTGATACTATGTAATGCACAACGTAATTTTCTCTCATGCCCGGACCATAGCTATGCAGTGGCGCACAAATTTCATGACCTACATTAAAAAAATAGAAGTCAGCAAAATAATCTTCCTTAATAAATACATTCCAATATTTCCGTTTGTTCATCGTTAAGCCTCCATTACTCAAATCTTCCAAATAAAATTACAGTCCAGCGTTACTCGAAAATTCGGAATCTTCTAAAAAAATGTAGGATTTAACAAAATTCATTCCATTCTAAGTTGAAAACGTTACCTTTACTATTTAAATGTAAAGAAATCGGATACATGCAAAGGAGATTCTTAGGATGGAAAATTCAAAAGGAAACATCGTTTCACGGTTGTCTTACAGTTTTGGTGCTTTTGGGAATGACTTGCTGTTTGGATTACTCAGTACATATTTCATTATGTTTGTGACAACCCACTTGTTTAACAGTGGAAATAAGGCGCAGGATGCGAAAATGATTGGATTTATTACACTTATTATTTTCTTGTTACGGTTTGTAGAATTAGCCATTGACCCATTTATTGGGAATGCCATTGACAACACCCATACGCGTTGGGGGAAATTCAAGCCTTGGGTTGTAGTGGGAGGTGTCTTAGGACCAGCGGCTTTAGTCATATTATTCACAGATTTTGGCGGACTTACGAAAAGCAATCCAATGCTCTATCTTATCTTGTTTGCCATTCTATATATTATGATGGATATTCTATACAGTTTCAAAGATATTGCATTTTGGTCCATGATTCCTGCATTGTCTTTTGATTCACGTGAACGTGAAAAAACAGCCACATTTGCTCGAATCGGGTCAAATATTGGTGGAGGAACCATTGGTATTGTGGTCATGCCTTTAGTGCTGCTGTTCTCACTCCATGCCGATGATGGAACAGGTGATTCTCGCGGATGGTTCTGGTTTGCGCTGATTATTGGTTGTGCAGCAGCTCTATCAGCAGTCGTAGTTGGATTAGGGACAAAAGAAGTGGATTCTGATTTGCGAAAGAACAAGGAAGCAACAACGTTTAAAGGAGTCTTCCGCGTTCTTATGCACAACGATCAGCTTATGTGGTTATCGTTAGCGTATGGTCTTTATGCCATTGGAATGTCTTTAACCAACTCATTTGAACTCTACTACTTCACATTTATTTTAGGAGATGCATCGAAATTTTCAATTTTGGCACTACTAAATACAATCGTTGGCTTAGCTGCCATTTCGATTTTTCCCACATTGGCGAAGAAATGGAATCGCCGAAATGTATTTCTAGTAGCCATTGCCTTAATGTTGATAGGCTTAGTGGTATTCAGTCTTGCGAACAGCTCTCTTATTCTAGTGCTTGTCGCAGCGGAGTTATTTTTCATTCCACAACCACTAATCTTTTTAGTGGCTTTGATGACGATTACTGACTCAGTAGAATATGGTCAATTAAAATTAGGACATCGCGATGAATCGCTGACTTTATCTGTTCGCCCATTGTTGGATAAGCTTGCAGGAGCGACTTCAAACTTAGTTGTTGGTATCACGGCTGTAGCAGCCAGTATGACAGCAGGAGCCACAGCTGCAACGATCACGAACCACGACCGCTTTATCTTTAAATTCGTTATGCTTGGTGTCCCGGCAGTATTCATTTTAGTTGGTGCATTTGTCTTTTTCAAAAAAGTGAAACTCGATGAAAAAATGCATGCTTCAATCGTTGACGAGCTTGAGAGAACATGGGCAAAGGACTTTGATAGCCAACCGAATTCCAAAGCTGTACTATCTTATTACGCCCCAGTCGCTGGTGAATTGATTCCCCTTGAACAAGTTTCAGATGAAGTATTTTCGACTGGATCAATGGGGAGAGGATTCGCAATTAAACCCAGTGATGGGAGAGTTTACGCGCCATTTGATGGCGTAATTGAGGCAACATTCTCAACGCGTCATACTGTCGGTCTTGTCTCCGAAAATAAAATTGCAACATTGATTCATATTGGGATTGGAACAGTTAAGATGAAAGGAACTGGTTTTATCAATTATTTCGAACCAGGGCAACGTGTTTCACAAGGGGAGCTTCTAATTGAATTCTGGTCTCCAGCCATTAAGAAAGCCGGATTAGATGATACTGTTATTGCGGTAATCACGAATTCTGATAATTTATCTGAATTTGAAATCGAAAACAAGGGTGAAGTTACAAAAAATGACATTGTTTTGACTTTAGAAAAAAATAAGGGGGGATGATCATGAAACTTATCGAATTTAATGAAGAAATCAGGTATATCTTTGATGTGTATGAAGGACACTTATTATAACTTTATTATGGGAAAGCAGTAAAGAATTACAACAGTCTGCGGAAGTTTCCAAGGGCAACTCGTTCATCGTTCTCACCAAACTTACCTGGTGCCACAACGACTCCAAGCCGCCGGCCACCATCGAGTGGGAATAGGCCTGCTGTAAAAATTACTCTCTTTTATTGCGTTGTTCTGAGCAATAGAAGGGGTAATTTTTTTATGACATACTGACATGGAAATGATGAAAAGGAGTGTTCTTTGATGACCAATAGCAGAATGAATCCTAAGGTTGATGAATTTTTAAGTAAAGCTAAAAAGTGGCAGGAAGAGTTTGAGAAATTGAGAATGATCATTCTTGACTGTGAGCTGACCGAAGATTTTAAGTGGATGCATCCCTGTTACACGTTTGAGAAAAAAAACATAGTTCTAATACATGGATTTAAAGAATATTGTGCACTTCTGTTTCACAAAGGTGCCTTGTTAAAGGATACCCATGGGATTCTAATCCAACAAACGGAGAATGTGCAGGCGGCTCGCCAGATTCGGTTCACCAATTTTCGGGAAATAGTCGAGATGGAAACTATTTTGAAAGCCTATATTTATGAAGCCATTGAAGTTGAAAAAGCCGGTTTGGAAGTAAATTTTAAAAAGCATACGGAATTCAACATTCCTGAAGAATTTCAAAATAGACTCGATGAAATCCCTGACTTGAAAACTGCTTTTGAAGCATTGACGCCGGGACGGCAAAGAGCATACATTCTTTATTTTTCTGAACCCAAACAATCCAAAACCCGAGTGTCAAGAGTTGAAAAATATATGCAGAAAATTCTGGGCGGAAAGGGATTGAATGATTAGTGCTATAGCACGCGCCGAAGCGCGTCTACCAATACAATTCGTTCTCGTAAATTAGGACTGCGGCAAAACTTGTCATAATAACGAACAATGACAAGAACATGACGGGAATTGTTCGTTTTTATCATTGACAAGCCATGTCACATACGCCTAAAATGAGAAAGCATTAGCAACAGGATATTCGTATAATCCCGGGAATTGGCCCGGGAGTTTCTACGAGGTCACCGTAATGGCCTGGCTACGAAATTAAGAAAGCTGTCCCGATTTGAAGCTGCGGCCCGTTCCGCTGCTGCTTCGGGAAGCTCTTTTTCAGGCCGGCGTCCGCGAGGGTGCCGGCTTTTTTGCTGCTGCTTCAAACAATTACAACAGGGGGAGAACATTTTGGAACGCTTTTTCAAACTCAAAGAGAACGGCACTACAGTACGCACCGAAATTATGGCCGGTCTGACCACCTTTATGGCAATGGCGTATATTTTGTCGGTGAATCCCGGCACGTTGACCGCCTTCGGCCGTATCGATATGGGTTGGTATTCGGTATTTTTGGCGACCGCGCTGGCCGCCGGCATTTTCACCATCGCCATGGGGCTGTTCATTAACTTCCCGGTTGCGCTTGCGCCCGGCATGGGTCTTAACGCGTATTTCGCATCGGTTGTCCTGTCCTCGGCGACGTCGGCCCATCCATTTACTTGGCAAATGGGCTTGACGGCTGTCTTCATCTCCGGTCTGATCTTCATTCTGCTGACCGTCACCCGGGTTCGTCAGATTCTGCTCGATGCGATTCCGGACAGTCTCAAGCATGCGATCACGGTCGGCATCGGACTCTTCATCACGATAATCGGCCTGAAGAACAGCGGAATTATGACGATTGGCGTAGAGGCGGGCAATGCGATTCCGGCCAATACGTTTACCGATGTGCTGTACTTCGAAACGGTCTTGCATCTCGGAAGCCTTAATAATACCAATGTTCAGCTGGCACTCATCGGTCTTGTGCTGATCGGCATTCTGATGGTGCTGGAGGTCAAAGGCGCAATCCTGTTCGGTATTCTCGGCACCACGGTAATCGGGATGCTGATGGGGGCGGTCGATTTTGCTACCCTGTCCAATCCGTCTACGCCATGGGTTCCGGATTTCACGCAGCTGAACTTCCTGGCGTTTGACTGGAACGGCATTCTGCATACCGGCATTATTTCGGCGATTGCCACCTTCACCTTCGTCGAACTGTTCGACACCTTCGGGACGCTCGTCGGAACAGCGCAGCGCGCAGGAATTATGGACAACCCCGAAACGGGTAAAAAACGCGTCGGCAAAGCGATGCTCGTCGACGCGGCTGCGGTCGCCGGCGGCGCCATGCTGGGCACATCGACCACAACGGCTTACATCGAGAGCGCGGCGGGCGTGGCCGAAGGCGGACGTACGGGACTTACCGCCGTCACGACAGGCGTGTGCTTCCTGCTTGCCCTGTTCCTGGCGCCGGTTGCCGCTCTGATTCCCGGCTCCGCCACGGCGGCGGCCCTGATCATTGTCGGCGTGCTGATGGCGCAGTCCATCCGCCGGATTGATTTTAACGATATGGTTATCGCCATTCCGTCGTTCCTGACCCTCGCGATTATGCCTTTTACCTACAACATCGCGAACGGCATTTCTTTCGGTATCGTTACTTACGTGATCCTGGCGTTTGTGGCTAACCTTGCAGGCAAAAAGAAATACGACATCCACTGGATGATGTGGCTCCTAGCCGTACTGGTGGTCCTTCGTTACTTGCTGATCGGCAGCCAGGGCTAAACCGCGGCGGCTCCCATGCGGCTCCTTCCAACCGGAAGGGGCCGTTTCTTATTTCTACGAGAAACGTACTTGCGTCTTGAAAGACGCCGTCAGGCGTTTCTTCTTGAAATATCAGACTTCCATGCCAGTATAAGCTTCGCGCCTACCCTTAACCTGATATTTTTACGAGAAACGGATGCCTTCCTCTTTCAGAGGACGGCGAAGCCGTTTCTTCTTATATAAAGAGCGCAATTCACCGTATTTTCGGAAGTCAGACCGGACTTTAATTCACATGGCAATTCGATTATATTGAAATGAGGGAAAAATAAAGCACACTCACATACATAGATTCGGACGATTATACGAAGGTGGTTACAAGGATGAAGAAGTGGCCAAATGCCGCAAAATTGATGTTTATGCTTCTGCTGTGTATGCTTGCCCTGCCTGCGGGAACAATGTTTGCGGAAGGGAATCTTTTGCAAAATTCCGGCTTTGAGGAGTCGGCTTCGAATGCGCCCGCTTCCTGGAACAAGGACGTGTGGGTTCAGGGCGACCAGGCAAGCCTGCTGTCTGTAGAATCCACCGATGTCCATTCCGGCAGTTTCGCAGCCGCTGTTGAAAACCTGCAGCCGAATCATGCCAAATGGATTCAGACCGTTGCCGTCAAGCCTGACACCCATTACCGGATATCCGGTTGGGTGAAAGTGGTGAACGCGGGAGCGGAGGGCATTGGGGCCAATATCTTCGTCGTCGGCGTAGGCGGGGGATATCCAAGCACCAAGGATACCGGCGGAGGCTGGCAGCAGCTCACGTTCGTGGGCAAGACGGGCCCGGATCAAAAAGAAATGGGCATCGGCGCCGCCCTCGGCGGGTACGGCAATTTGGCCACCGGCAAAGCGTACTTCGATGATTTGTCTGTGGAAGAGCTGAGTTCCGCCCCGGCCGGGGCTTCGGTGCTCTCGCTTGATCCCGGTTCGTCTTCGGCGGGTACGTCGGGAAAGCCGGTTAAAATTTCATCCAAGGATATTTTGCTCTTCTCCGCGTTGTTCGCCTGCCTGTTTGCGTGGGTGTACCGGACCGCGCTTCGCAGCCGGCGTCTGCTCCGAAGAGAGAATTACAATTTTAGCCTATGGCTGGGTCTGGTTCTTGCTGCGGCTTTCCTGCTGCGCCTGTGGCTCGGCTGGACTTCGCAGGGCTATATGAACGATATGAAGACCTTTATGTACTGGGGGCAGCGGCTCGCCGAGGTGGGCCCGGGACGCTTTTACCAGGAAGGCCTGTTTGCGGATTACCCTCCAGGGTATCTTTATATATTGTATCTTCTGCATATCATACAGGACGGGCTCGGCCTGAGCCCGGATTCTCCCGGAGAGATGCTGCTGTTCAAGCTGCCGGCGATTCTATCGGATATTGCGGCCGGATGGCTCATTTACCGGATCGGAAGCAAGAAGCTGGGGAGCGGGATTGCGCTCGGACTTGCAACGCTGTATTTGTTTAACCCGGCCGTACTTACGGATTCGGCGGTGTGGGGGCAGGCGGATGCCTTTTTCGTACTGTTCCTGCTGCTCAGCATTAACGCCGTCTCGGATAAACGGCTGGCCGTTTCCGCGCTCTGGTTCGCGGTCGCCACGGCGGTGAAGCCGCAGGCGCTTATTTTTACGCCGGTGCTGCTGTTTGCACTCCTTCACTACCGCGCCTGGAAGGAACTGCTAAAGGGTGCGGTGTACGGGCTGGCCGCGTTTGCCCTGATCACCTTGCCGTTCTTTTGGGGCAACGGGGGGCTCGGCGGACTGATTGATCTTTACAAAAGCACGCTGTCTTCCTACCCTTACTCGACCGTCAACGCTTTTAATCTCTATATGCTTATCGCTCCGAGCTGGGCGCCGATCGACCGGTTATGGCTCGGAATCCCTTTCCGTGCCTGGGGCAATATCGCGATTATCGCCGCCGTGCTTTTGGCGGGGGCCTACTCGTTCCGCAAGGACAAAAAGGATCTGTCCAAGTCCTTCTTTATCGGTCTGGTTCTGATTGTGGTCATGTTTGTCGTCGGGACCAAAATGCATGAACGCTACATGTTCCCGGCACTTATCCTAAGCTTGTTCGCTTTTATGGAGACCAAAGACCGGAGGCTGCTGACGCTGTTCTTCGGCCTGAGCTTGACCCAGTACGTCAATGTGGCTTATGTGCTGCTGCATCTGAATGCCGGGCAGAATCCGGGCTCGGACGGCATTGTTCTGGTCACATCAATCGCCAACATCGGGCTGCTACTCTTCATGCTGTACATCGGGTGGGATATTTACTTTAGGGGAAAAATCCTCCCGCTTGCTCCTCCGTATACGGACCGGCAGCTTCGTGAAGCCGACCTGGCGCTCGCCGGAGAGCTCCGTCCTTCAAGTCACGGCCGCCCGGGAGGCGTATTCCCGAGGCTGGTGCGCAAGGACTGGTTGTGGATGGGGGGCATTACCCTGCTCTATGGCGCGCTGTCTCTGGTCAATCTCGGCTCGTCCTCTTCGCCGCAGACGGTCTGGGCGCCTTCAGCCGCTGGTGAAAGCTTTTATGTGGATTTGGGAGCCGCGAAGCAGCTGGATAAGGTAAGAATATTCGGCGGCGTGGGCACGGGCGAATTTACGCTGGAGTTTGGGGACACACCTGGTACCTGGTCCGGACCCGTCAAGATTAAGGAGGACGTCGGCAACGTCTTTATCTGGAAAAGCCAGCAGCTTAACGCCACGGCGCGTTACGTCCGGGTCTTCGTGAATAACCCGGGTTTCTACCTGCATGAGATGGCCTTTTACGAGCAAGGCAACGCGTCGCCGCTGGCCGTAGCCGATGTGTCGCCGGATACGGGAGGAACTCCCAAAAAAGGCGAACCGGCAAACCTGTTCGACGAACAGCAGCTCATTCCGGCGAACTCGGACTTTATGAACAGCACCTATTTTGATGAGATTTATCATGCCCGAACCGCTTATGAGTATGCCCATGGCATCGTTCCATATGAGAACACGCATCCGCCGCTCGGCAAGCTGCTGATTTCCGTCGGCATGGCGCTGTTTGGCGTCAATCCGTTCGGCTGGCGGATCGTCGGTACGGTGTTTGGAATCGCCATGCTGCCTGTCATTTATATGATGGCGCTGCGGCTGTTCGGGCGGACGCGCTACGCGGCGCTTGCGGCAGGGCTGTTCGCGCTGGACTTTATGCATTTCACGCAGACCCGGATCGCCACCATTGATGTGTACGGCGTCTTCTTCATCATGCTGATGTTCTATTTCATGCAGCGTTATACCGTCATGAATTTCTACCGCGATCCGCTGAGCAAAACGCTGTGGCCGCTCTTTTGGTCCGGGCTGTTCTTCGGCATCGGCGTCGCCTCCAAATGGATTGTCCTTTATGGAGGGGCGGGTCTTGCGATTATGCTTGGCATATCGCTATTTGACCGGTTCCGGCAGCACCGGGCCGCCCGGCGCCTGCTTGCCGCCGGAAAGGGTGGAGACGCGGAACTGTTCTCCGCCTGCCGGGAGGCTGAACGAACGTTCTGGAGCAGAACGATCATCACGCTGGCGTGCTGCCTTGTCTTTTTTATCGTGATACCGGCCGTGATTTACAGTCTGTCGTTTATTCCCGTTCTGTCCGTCACACCGGAAGGCTATACGTTTAAAGGACTCATTCAAGCGCAAAAGGACATGTATGATTACCACAGCCAGCTTGTGGCTACCCATCCGTTCTCTTCCCAGTGGTGGCAGTGGCCCTTCATGAAGCGGCCGGTATGGTTTTTCAGCGGCGGGGAGGGCCTGCCGGCAGGACAGGTGAGCAGCATTGTGACAATGGGCAATCCGCTGATCTGGTGGACCGGTGTGTTTGCCATTCTCGCTGTGCTCTGGCTGACGCTGAAGCGCCGGGAGAAGCAGCAGTACGTCATTTGGATCGGTTATTTTTCCCAGTATGTTCCCTGGATGCTCGTTCCGCGCGAGACGTTCCTTTACCATTATTTCGCCATGGTGCCGTTTCTGATTCTGGCGCTGGTCTATGTGCTGAAGCTGTCGGACGGATACTTCCCGGAATCGCGGTCGAGAGTCATTCGTTATGTGTTTGTCGCGGGAGCGGCGCTGCTCTTCGTGATGTTCTATCCCGTTCTGTCGGGACTGCAGGTTAGCGGAGATTATGTGACGGGCGTCCTGCGCTGGTTCCCGACTTGGGTCTTCTAGAGTCAGACCTGTCCACAACTTAGGAGGAAAAGAAATGAATGCCAGATACAGCGTGATCGTCCCGATGTATAATGAGGAAGAAGTCATCTCCCATACGTATGAGCGCCTGAAAGAAGTCATGGACCGTTCCGGAGATGCGTACGAACTGATTTTCGTGAACGACGGAAGCCGGGACCGCTCAGCCGAGATGATCCGGGAGATTGCAGTCCGGGACGAGCATGTGAAGCTTATTGATTTTTCGCGGAATTTCGGCCATCAGATCGCGATTACCGCCGGTATGGACTATGCCCGGGGCGAAGCGGTCGTCGTGATCGACGCGGATCTTCAGGACCCGCCGGAGGTCATCCTGGAGCTGATTGCCAAATGGAAGCAGGGGTATGAGGTGGTGTATGCCAAACGGCTGAAGCGCCACGGCGAGACCTTTTTCAAAAAAATGACCGCCAAGCTCTTCTACCGCCTGCTCAGCAGCATGACTAGCGTGGATATCCCGACCGATACGGGCGACTTCCGCCTGATTGACCGCAAGGTGTGCGATGTGCTGCGCGAGCTGAAGGAGAAGAACCGCTATGTCAGAGGTCTTGTCAGCTGGGTCGGCTTTCGTCAGACGATGGTGGAGTACGTACGCGAAGAGCGTTTTGCCGGGGAAACGAAGTATCCTCTCAAAAAAATGATCCGGTTCGCGCTCGACGGCATCACGTCCTTTTCGCACAAACCGCTCAAAATTGCGTCTTATCTCGGATTTCTGCTCTCGTTCTCCAGCTTTATCTTTCTGTTCTTCGTCTTGATGCAAAAATGGTTCACCTCCCGCACCGTGCCCGGCTGGGCCTCCATTGTAGGGGTGAATCTGCTGTTTAACGGTATTGTGCTTATGATTCTCGGGGTAATCGGGGAATACATCGGCCGGATTTACGACGAATCGAAGGATCGGCCGCTGTATATTGTCCGCCGGACCGTGGGCTATACCAGCCTGAAAGAAGAGGAAGCTGAGCTCCTTCGTGAGGAAGCCGGACTGACGCGGAAGGGCGTGCCCCATGAATAACAAAAATATGCGCGGCGACATAATCCAGTTCGTCAAATTTAATATTGTCGGTCTGCTGAATACGCTCGTCGATATGGCCGTGTTCGCGCTGCTGAATTCGCTCGGACTGTACTATGTCGTGGCCCAGATCATCTCCTATGGGGCGGGAACGGCCAACAGCTTTATTTTAAACAGCAATATAACGTTCAAGGACCGGAAGCGGTCCAAAGAGGACGGTTTCGATTATAAGCAGCTAATGAGGTTTATTGTTTTGAATGTGGTTGTGCTTGGTATATCTTTGCTGCTGATGAGCTTGCTAATCGACCGGCTGGGACTGAAGGAACTGGTATCGAAGGTGCTGGTTACCTTTGTTACGGTCATCATCAATTTTGTCGGCAGCAGAAAATGGGTGTTCGTGAACCCGAAGCAGCCCCTGTCCGTTTCGGGCGAGGTGGTCTCCGGAGGGGATGCGGACCAACGTTAGAGGGTGAGATAACTTGCGCAAGCTGTCCTACATCATTATTATTGCGGGCGTTCTGCTGCTGCTGTATCCGAAGGCCAGCGAATGGTTCGAAGACTGGCAGCAGCAGAAGCTGCTGGAGGAAGCGGAACGGAACTTTGAACAAGGAACGAATACGGCTCAGACCTCTGTCGATCCCGACTTGCGGCTCAAATACGCCAAAGTGACGCAGCTGCTTGCGGATGAATCGGCATTGGGCGAAGAGTCTGAGCCTGCGGATAATAATGGGGCTTCGGACGCCGGCGAGCAAGCGATCGGACTGATTGAGATCGATACGATTGATGTCAAGCTTCCCGTGCTTGAAGGAGCCACCAAAGCGAATATGAGGCATTCAGCCGTGCATCTGACCGAGACCGCTCCGCTGGGAGAAGTCGGCAATGCGGCCATTGCCGCTCACCGCGCCCATACCAAAGGAAGACTGTTTAATCGCCTGAACGAAGTGAAGAACGGAGATACGATCACCGTTAAGACCAGAGGGAAAGTCTATAATTATATCGTTTATGATATTCAGATCGTTGATCCGACAGACATTTCCGTGCTGGAGGGCAATAAAAAAGACCGGATCTTGACGCTGATTACCTGCGATCCGCTGACCAACCCGACCCATCGGCTTATTGTCCACGCAAAACTTCCGTGACTGTAGCGGAAAAATGTTAAAAGAGGCGGATGGAGTGGGTATATCTTCCTATTATTCTATTGTTATTTGATATTGATATGGTAAAATATATGTAGAAAAGCTAAACACGATAAATGGCAAACCTATCGAAAGGTAGGGACGCAAAGCTACAGGGCCTTCCCGTCAGGATGGCAGCCAGCTGCCGAATGAAGAGGCTTTTTTTGTTTGATTTTTAATATAAATTCTGGTATTTATACCAAAAACAATAAAGATAAAGCTTGTGTGACAAAGGCAAACCTGCCGAAAGGCAGGGACGCAAAGCTACAGGGCCTTCCCGCCAGGATGGCAGCCAGCTACCGAAAGGAGTTTTATCCATGAAGAAGTTGTATGCGGTGATCCTCGCTTTATTAATAGTCGCCGCCTCCGCCGAAGCGACTCCGGCAGCCGCTGCGAGCAGCGGGTTCGAATGGCTGGATGCTTCGGAATTAAGCCAAGGCGTTGTCGGCATTCAATATAACGTTCCCCAGAACAAGCGCACTAAACTGATGATCACCAAGAACGGCAGCAGCTATACCTACAATCTGTTCGCATCGGAGCCTAATGAATCCTTTCCTCTTCAACAAGGCAACGGTACCTACCGCATCTCCATCCTTGAGAACACCAGCGGCAATAAATATAAAGTAGTGTATTCCGACTCGGTCGATCTCTCGCTAAGCGACCCCAACGCTGTATATCTGAGTTCCGTGCAGAATGTGAATTGGAGTCCCTCGGACAAAGCGGTACAGAAAGCGAAACAATTGACTCAGCATGCTGCCACGGACAAAGAAAAGGTAACCGCCATCTACAACTATATCATCTCTAACATAAAATATGATTACGCTCTGGCTGCTAATGTAGCCAATGACTATGTGCCGAGTATCGACAATACGCTTGCCTCTAAAAAAGGAATTTGCTACGACTACGCCTCCCTTTTCGCCGCCATGCTTCGGAGTGTGGATGTACCGGCTAAGCTGGTCATGGGCAATAGCAGCTATGTAGCTGAGTACCATGCCTGGAACGAAGTCCTCATCGGGGGCAAGTGGGTCACTATCGATACAACAGTCGATGCGGGCTTGGGCAAGGGCGGCAAGACGGCTCCCCTGATTAAAAGCGCAAGTAAATATACGGCCGTGAAGTATTACTAAGCACGAGCAATCCGCTTAACCAATAAGTGGATTGTTTTTTTGTGATTTGGGGGTTGCCATATTCACTGAGAAGAGGTATTATAGGTGAGTCGCTCTTGGGAGGCACAAGCATTTAAGGATAACTTGAAAAAAACTTTTTATAAAAAGCTTGCGTTCCTGAGTAAGACATGATATATTATAAAAGTTGCTGCTGACAGAAGTTGAGCGGCGGCAAAT